>DATBTT010000054.1:0-17815 GCA_036559125.1 Vulcanimicrobiaceae bacterium | reverse complement strand
ACCAGCCATGTAGATTGGGTTCGTTGAAGAGTTCGATCCGCGTAATTTGCGGATATCGCTGCGAAACGTGCGCAGCGACGGCCCCGGCAAATGCTGCATAATCGGTCGGATCGGCAAATATCGACGGATAGCCATGTCCTCCCGTAGCCCACCCGGGCGCCGAATACTGCAAAATGATCGGTAACTCCGTAATGCCTTGGGCTGCGAGCTTATCCATGATCGCATCCTCCGCGGCGAAGTTGAACGTGCCCTTCGACGCCTCGATATTAGTAGCCGCGTAATCGATTCTGACGTTTCTCGCGCCCGAGTTTGCAATGGCGGATATATATTGGGCGCCATTCGCTCCTCCCAGCGTCCAAGGATGGCCCAAAATGCCGTAAAAATACGGTTGGTTTCGACGTGAGGCGATAGGAATGGGGATGGTTACGGCGGCAGGCGATGTTACGGTTACGGAGACTGGTTGGCCGAGCGTCGATCCGTCCGCGGCCTGGACGTTTCCGGGGACCGAGATCGTGTACGTCACGCCAGGGGTCTTGCGCATCGTTAGGATGACACCGGTCTTGTAAATCTTGTAACTTGCACTAACTGCGGTGGCCGGCGTTATGCTGTAGTTGGCGACGAATGAATTGAGATCTATTGCCCGGTCAAAATTTAAGACGACCGACTCGCTGTATTCATAGCTATCGCCGTCCTGATGTTGCACGTACGCATCGCCCTGATACCCGCCCAAACCGGTAAAAGTGAGCGTACTGCCGGGCAACGGGCTTGGCGTCGGCGTGCTCGGGGATGGTGGGGCGGGCGTACCCGGCGGAGGCGGTGGAGTCGAGCCGAGCCCGGGATCCGGAGTGCTGGGCGGCGGCGTTGCCGGGAGGCTGACGCCACCGGCTGGGGGCGGCGTGGGCGAGGATGGATCGACGCCTCCGCCTGGAGCCGTGCCCGGACCGCCGCCGGTCCCCGAGCCGCCCACTAGGTTTGCTTGGGGTATCGTTGCGGCGCCACCGCCGCCGCCGCCGCAGCCCGCCAAAAGTGATAGCAATGCGATAGTCGCAATCGCCGCGCGCCCGGTCCGTTCCATCAAGTTTGCCCCTCACAGACAACAATGGAAGCGCGCGCCCACCGAGCCGCCTCCGTACATCCTGTTATCGGGTTGTAATGGAGTGGTTCTGCTTATGAAATCAATAAAGGTTATGTAAAGATTGTGACCGCTATGCCTTAAGAGCCTCTCCGGACGAGCGGGCGGCGCTCCAGGTCAATAAGTCGACGGCTGTCATGGGATGCGCGATCGCGTACCCCTGCACGGCCGAAATGCGCTGGGCTTCGAGCCATCTCAGCTGCTCGTCGTTCTCGATGCCTTCTGCGATTATTTTCCAACGAAATTGCCTGGCCACGCCGATCGCGGCTTCCAGCGCCGCTCCGTTTTCACCGCCAAACCTCACGCCTTCCAGCAGCCGGCGGTCGAGTTTAACGAAGCTTAACGGAAGTTGGCCTACGGTCAGAATCGGCATGCCTCCGGCTCCGAATCGATCGAGGCCGACGCCGATTCCGTTCGACTTGGCGGCCTCCATAAAGTCGAGCGTCGCTTCGAAATCTGCCGACGCTTGCGCTTCGTCGAGTTCGACGAAGATGTGACTCGAGTCCATGCCGTGTTCGCGGCGCGCTTCTCGGATGGCGTCGATGATGGCGCGATTCGGGGACGAAACATTTATATACAGCGCCGGCTCGAAGCCGTTGGCTTTCCAGCGGCGGCTCTGCTCGAGAACCGCGTCGACCACCCAGGCATCGATTAACGCCATCAGGTGATTTTCGCGAGCCAGATCCATGAACGCGCGCGGGGGCAGCAATCCCATCGACGGGTGCATCCAGCGTAACAGTGCCTCCACGCCCGTCACGGTCTGATTTTTAGCATCGATGATCGGCTGGTAGCACAGTAGAAATTCACGATTTGAATCCGCGCTTTGAAGTTTACTCGAGAGGTCGTGGCGCCGCTGCAACGCCGCGCCCAGTTCGCGATTGTAATAACAATAGCGCGAGTCCCGTTGCGCCTTGGCCGTATACATCGCCGCGTCGGCGTGCGTGAGTAGCTCTTCGGACGACTTCGCGTCGTCGGGGAAAACGGCGATGCCGATACTCGCGCCGACTTGCGTGCGCACGTCGCGGTACTCGATCGGAAGGGCGGCTACTTCGGCGAGACGAGTTGCCACCTCGATGAGTTCGGATTCGTTGCGAACGCTTGGAAAGAGGACGGCAAATTCGTCGCCGCCGATTCGACCGATGAACTCCCCTAGCCGAAGGGTGTCCCGCATTCGATGCGCGAGCGACGTCAGGACGTGATCGCCGATTGCGTGTCCGTGCGTGTCGTTGATTTGCTTGAATCCGTCGATATCGACGTATAGGACGCCGACGCGTTCCTTCGTTCGCCGCGCGTTGGCGACCGCTTCGGCGAGCCGCCGTAGCGTCGTCGTGCGGTTCGGCAAATCGGTCAGCGCATCGAAGAAGGCCAATCGCGAAAAGTCCGCGCTCGTCGGCGCCCGTTCAACGCTGCGGCGCAGCATCGACTCGATGAGCCGCAAATACATGTACTGATCGGCAGAGAGCAGCCGCGGTCGTTGCTCTCGCGAGGTCAAAGCGATGGCCCAACCTTCTTCCTCCACTTCCAACGGCATCGCGATGAACGAGCGCAGGCCGGACGCAGCGGTCATTCCCAGCGGTGCGTACCGTGCATCGGCCGCCGCGTCGGGAACGTCGAGAATGGAACCCAGTCTGATCGAGAGGGTCGCGAGCGCGACCTCGTAGTCGCTCCAATCGCTAGTCGCGATTTCGACATTTCCCGCTACCGCATGGACGATGAACGTCCCATCGGCGATCCGTCCGATTATCGCGTGCTCCATGTCGAGCGCCGCGACTGCATCCTGGAGCAAAAATTCGAGCCGATTTGTGAACCCGGCCACGGGCGAAGAAGCCCCGTCCGTAACCTCTTGCGTGGATTCTTGCACGCTAACGCAACAATCCAGTCAAAACGGGGTCGAGCGCCGATGCTTGTTGCTCCATCGGGTCGCCGTCCACGATCTCTTTGAACGCTTGCATAAAGCGCTGCTTGGAGAACCGTTCTGCGTGGCGGCGAATCGTATCGCTTTCGAAACGCAGCCGTTCGAACCGGTGCATCCCGTCGGCGAACGCTCTCGCCGATTGCTCCGCAACCAATACCCCCGTCACGCCGTCAACAACCGTCTCCAGAGCGCCGCCTTTTCCGTAGGCGATGACGGGCCGGCCGCATGCCATCATCTCCACGGGCGTCATTCCGAAATCTTCGAAACCCGGAAAGAGCAGCGCTCGCGCGCCGCGCATCAGTTCCAGAAGCCGGTCGTCGCTCACGTGACCGTAGTGCTGCACGTGCGGCCCGTTCAACTCGGGGGCGTCTCCTTTGCAGCCCACGATGACGAGCTTGCGATGCGCCTGCGCGGCCGCCGCTACCGCGATATCGATACGTTTGTACGGAACGTTGCGCGATGCGACCAGGTAGTAATCGCCAACCGGCACGGCGGCCGGCGTAAAGCGATCGACGTCGATAGGCGGGTAGAGCAGCGTACTGAAGCGCCCGTAGTGCTTGGTGATGCGCGTGCGCGTCACTTCGCTGTTCGCCACGAACTGATCCACGTGCGAGGCAGCGGCTAGATCCCACACGCGCAGATTACGCATCAGCGCGGCACCCATGCCGCGCAAGGGCGCCGGGATCGTGCGCAACTCCTCGTGCGGACGTTCCCACAGCGCGCGCATCGGCGTGTGGCAGTAACAGATATGCCGCTGGTTGGAATGCCGCAACAAACCCTTCGCCGCCGTGTGGTGCGATGAAATGATGACGTCGTACTCGGAGAGATCGAAACTCTCCACGGCTGCGGCGTAAAACGGCAGGAACCAACGATGTTTGGAGGCGGCGCCGGGGATACGCCCAAGCGGTGATTCGACGATGCGATCCTTGAGCGACGCCGGCCCGGTTTTTTCGCTGTAGAGAATCGCGAAGATGGGCGCGTCCGGGTAGATCTCGGCGATCGTTTCGACGACGCGTTCGGCCCCGCCGCGCTGCACGAGCGGATCCGAGACGATAGCGACCCGGGGTTTTTTCGCGGTCATGCGGCAGCCTTTCTGAGGATCTCGGCGACTTGCAATGCATGACCCGCCGGTTCGAAAACCGCGGCAAGCCCGCGCGCGCCTTCGCTCACGGTCGCCATCAGCCGCGAGTCTTCCAGCAAGCCGGTCAATGCGATCGCAAAAGCATTTTCGTCGCCGGCTGCGACGATGCACGCGTCGCGTCCGTCGGTCAAGACGTCGGTCGCCCCTGCGTCGCTAAAGCAGACCGTCGGCACGCCGGCAACGGCCGCCTCGACGATCGTGCGTCCGAACGGTTCACGCGTGGAGCAATTGCAATGAACGTCGAGCGCGGCGTATACGGCTTTCATGTCGCGCGTCCACGGAACGAACGTTACGCGATCGCGCAAGCCCAAACTATCGCACGATTCTTCTAACTCGGCGACGAAATCGGCATCGCGGAAGATCGGCGCACCGACTATCGCGAAGCGCGCATCGACCCGTTCGCGAACGTGCGCCGCGATGCGTAAGTAGCGATCGTGGCCCTTCCAGCGATTGATACGCCCGACGATACCGACGACCGGAAGCCCGTCGTCGGGAATGCCCAGCAATTCTCGGGCCGCATGGCGCGACGGCAATTGGAGATAATCGCGCAGATCGAGCGGGTTGACCACCACGCTCGTCGACCGCAGCGCATACGCCTGCGCGACCGCTTTAGATATCGCGATGCGTTCCGGCGCGCACGCGAGCGCCACCAGTCGCAGCGCGCTCTTGGCACGCCCCTCCAGTATGTCGCGCAGGTGCATCACGCACGGCTTGCCCGCCAGACGAGCCGCCGGAGCGCCGAGGAAATGCGCCTTTATCGTGTGCGTGTAGACGGCGTCCATGCGCTCGCGGCGCAACCACGAAGCCAAACGCACGATGGCCGCCGGCATCGACAGCATTCCGCCTATTGCGGCGGCCTCGCGTTTCGAATCGCGAAACGATTCCGATACCGGGAACACGGTGAGGTCGATACCTAGTGCGCGTAGCCGCGCGGCATAGTCGCCATCTTGGAAAACGACCACGCGCGGTTCGATGAACGACGGCAAGTGCGCGAGCAACAGCGCGAAGCTCTCTTGGGCGCCGCCGGCCTGCGCGCCGGTCTGATCGATAAACGCTACGCGGAGCATGCTGCCGCGCGCGGTGCGCGCCCTAACGCGCGCATGACGTTTTCCGCCCCGATGCGCCATGCGAATTCGTCGAGAGCGCGATTGCGCCCGAAGTCACCCATGGCGCGCGAACGATCCGGATCGGCGAGCAGGTAGCCAACCGCCGATGCGATAGCGTTAGCGTCCTTGCCGTCTACGAGCAGGCCGGATTTGCCGTCGGCGATCGCGTCCTCGGCACCCGAATCTAGGCCGCCCACCGCCGCGAGCCCCGCCATCGCCGCCTCCAAATAGACGATACCGAATCCCTCGACATCGCCCGCACCGACTCGGCGAGTGGGCAGCGCGAAGCACCATGCGCGGGAGTATGCTTGCTGCAACTCTTCGTCGGTGATATCGCCCAAAAACGCAACGTTCCGCTGCAAGTCCAACTCGCGCACGCGATTTTGGAACGCGGCTACGTCCGGTCCGACGCCGACGATTTCGTATCGCAGGGTTGGGAATCTGCGCAACAGTAGCGGAAGCGCTTCGATCATCATGTCGAAGCCCTTGCGCCGCACCAAGCGGCCCACGGAGAGCACGGTCGGGTTTGCAGCCGCAGCGCGGACCATCGGAGCTGGATCGATGCCGCAGCGCGCGAGCACGACGCGGGCGGGGATTTGCGCTTGCGCCAGGAGCCTGGCGGTGTATCCACTGTTCGCCGCGGCGACGTCGGCTCGCGCAAATACCGCCCGCATCATGCGCTTACGCACGAAGGATTGCTGCGAGAGTATCTCCGAACCGTGCGCGACGATCGCCAACGGTCCGCGAATCGATTTCGGAAGGGTTGCGCACGCAAGACCGCTGCGCAGCCACGACGACGCGATGGTGCACGTATCCGGCATATCGCGGTGCGCCGCGACCACGCCCTGGCGGACACGATAGGCCCACACCGCGAGCGGTTCGGGCTTGGCGTGGCCCGGAAAGGCGAAGCGGATGACGCGATACGGGAGCGACGCGTCGAATTGTTGCCATCCCGGCATTTTCGGAGCGACGACCGTCAACGGATGCCCCGCCGCGGCGATCTCGCCGGCAAGGCGCACCATGTACCGCTCGATTCCGCCGTAACCCGGAGGCGGGAATTCAGTGGTTGCTAGGACCGGCATCTGTTCTCGTTCACGGTGCTCTAAAGTATACGGCTAGCAAGCATTTCGCGCGTGAGGATAACGATGCGGCCTACGTAGACCGTTTTATGAGGCCCATTCGAACCATGAGCGGATTGGCAAAGTACTCATATCGGCATAAACGTGCCTGCGTTATAATCGCCGGGATGAAACACTCCCGCGGTGATCGAGCCAAGTTGCTTTGGCTGCTGGCCGTCGCCACGGTCCTTTTCGCGCTCTCACTGAGCGGAAGCTTCGAAGAGTTGACCTCGCCCCATCTGTTATCGTGGCACGTGCTCCTGCGCAAGGCGTATAGCATCGGCGCGTTCGCCGTCGTCGCGTTCCTCCTCGCCCGGCTCCAAAACGCCGTCACGGCGGCAGCGGCCTTCCGGATCGGCTGGACGATTGCGCTGTACAGCGCGGCTATAGAAGTAGGCCAAGCTATCGTCGGATCCCACGAAGGCCTCCGCTGGAACCTGGCCGATACCATGATGGGCTTTGTGGGCGGCCTCATAGGAGGCTACGCGCACGCAGGCTGGTCCCGCGTCGTGGCACGTAAATTGGGCCAAATAGGGAAGATTGATAGAGTCGTTCACCCTATGGAGCATCAAGATTGAGGAATTTGGCCCATTTTATGCCGAGGAGAGTGGGGTATAAAGCCATAACCGAACGGGTCCTAGTCTACTAACCAACCAAACGTGCGGTTTCAGTTGTTTTTGCCGATAAGAACGCTGAGGCACTTCAAAAGGGGCCCTGGATTCATGCCATCGGGTGTTCGTGTAGGAGGCAACATGCAGAGCTGGCAAGGACGCCAGAACGTAAGCGATTCGCTCTTGGAGCTTATCAAGAAGCGGGCGAAGCCACGCCTCATCCTGCTCGACGAGAGTTACGGAATCGCATTCGCGGAGCCGGATGCAACCTCCGTAATCGCCGGTTTGATGAATTTTCCGCAGCAGCGCATCTCGCGTCTTCCGCTTCCGATCGAGGCGGCGGTCCGCTCCATCGTTCAGTCGTGGAAATCCGGCGAAGCCGTCGAGCAAGTCGTCACGCCCTTGCCCGACGTCGTGCTTCGCGTCGGCCGGCTCGACGGGCAAGGCGGGTGCTACATTGCCGTCTATATCGAGCATCACAAATCGCGCGAGGATCTCGCGCAAACGGCGCACCGCTATTCGTTGACCCGGCGCGAACGCCAAGTATTGACGCTAATTCTCGGCGGCGCGAGCGGAGCGGACATAGCCGAGGAGTTGAATATCTCCGAGTCCACCGTCTCCGACTACTTCAAACACCTGTTAACGAAAACCGGCGCGAAGAACCGCGCCGATATGCTTGCAAAAGTCCTAGGCTGGGACTCCGACGTGCATGCACCCGCGCCCCGCGAACGCGCCGCCCGCAAGACCGAGTCGTGCTAGCTGCGGTCTAGCCGCCGATTCCGATCGGGTGATGGCCGAACAGCGGCGGGATGAAATGCCCTGCCGCAAACGAGATCGCGAACACGGCCGACCCGTACATAACGATTTCGAGGCCGCGCAGCCAGGGATTGCGGCTGCTGTTGCGCGCCGCAAAGACGCCGATTGCGAAAAGTCCGACGAGCGCTAGAATCAAGCTCGTGGCGACGGTGGCGCGAGGAGGCAGCGGTAACAAATACGGAAAGATCGGCAGCACCGACCCGATCGCATACGATACGGCCATCGCGATCGACGGTAGCAAATCCGACGATTCCGCCACGCGCGGGTCGATCCCGAACTCGTCGCGCATCATTTCGTACAAATAAATTTCCGGATTTTTCGACAGCCGCGTGACGATCGTGTGGGCTTCTTCCGCACTAAAACCTTTGAGCTTGTAGTAGGCGACTTGTTCGGCGAACTCGTCCTGCGGATTCGCCTCCATCTCCGCGCGCTCCATATCGATCGAGGCCTGAACGACCTCGCGCTCGGATTTGGATCCTTGATACTCTCCCACGCCCATGGAAAGCGCACCGGCGAGTAATGCGAGCAGCCCCGTCATCGCGACGGTGAAACGGTCACTCGCGACGCCGACACCGGTAACCACGCCCATCGTCGTTAGGATTCCGTCCTTCGCGCCGAAGACGATCTCGCGAACGCTGCGTTGCTTCTCGAGC
Source organism: Vulcanimicrobiaceae bacterium (assembly GCA_036559125.1). Taxonomy (GTDB): domain Bacteria; phylum Vulcanimicrobiota; class Vulcanimicrobiia; order Vulcanimicrobiales; family Vulcanimicrobiaceae; genus JALYTZ01. The sequence goes on along the minus strand of DATBTT010000054.1, from coordinate 9,323 downwards.
GTGCGCCGCTGTGGAGTATCCGGTATGCGCGGTTTGACCGTCCGCCAGCCGGGCGTATCGACCACCACCGGGAAGTCCGGAATCGGCTTCGGGTCGATGCCGGGAACTTGCGATTCGCTCACCCAAACGTGCTTGGTGACTCCGACAGCCACAGCCCTGCCGAACTCGCTACTTAGGTATGCCTCAACCTATAAGTGCGTGGTCCACCAATCGAGCATGCGTTCGAAGAGGTAACGGCGTTGCGGCACGCCCGCGATCGAGTGCGTGCGGCGCGGATATACGTAGAAGTCGACGTTGGTCTTGTCCGCGTCGATGAAGCCTTGCAAAAGCGATACGGTGTTGGCCATGTGGACGTTGTCGTCGCTGGTCCCGTGACTTATCACCAGGTCGCCGTGCAAATCGGCGGCCGCCGTCAGGTTGGAACTGGCGTCGTAGGCCTTCGGATCGTCCGCCGGCAGGCCCATGTATCGCTCCGTATAGATGCTGTCGTAGAGATGCCAATCCGTGACGGGCGCCACCGCCGCGCCGGCCTTGAACAAATCGCTGTGGGTGAGCGCGTAGATGGTCTCGTATCCGCCAAAGCTCCAGCCCCAAATACCGATGCGGTTGCCGTCCACGTACGGCAGCGATTTCAAATAACCGACGCCCAATTTCTGGCCTAGCAGCGAACCGGAACCGAGATTATGATACAGAAGGCGCACGTTCGCATCGCTGTCGAGTTGCGATGCGGGCCCGTCGAGGCTGAACACGATGAAGCCCCTGCGCGCAAGTAGCTGATGATAGAGTTCGGTCTGATACCCGAAAGCGTTGCCCGTGGTTGGGGCGGCCGGTCCGCCGTACACGTACACGATTACCGGATAGCGCTTGTGCGGATCGAAATTCGGCGGCTTCAATATATAGGCGTCCAACGGGCCATATTTCGAGGGAACTTCGAGCAAGCCGGTCGGTAAGAGCGCCTGGGCGAGTTCCGCGTTTGCGGGTGCGAGCGTCGCATCCAATTTCCCGCTCTTCACGTCGACGAGCGTTTCGAGCGGTGGCGAATCGAGCGCGGACGACGTGTCGGCAAACGTGGCAAAATCGGGGGCGAGCGAAACCGCGTGCGACCCGGCGAGCGGAGTCAGATTCTTCGGCGTGCCTCCGTCGAGCGCGACGGCGAGCAAAGAACGGTCGCGCCGGGTTGGATATGCAGCCGCGAAATAGGCCGTGCGGGTTTTCGCGTTGACGCCGGCTATGCCGCTGACGTGATAATTGCCCGAAAGGCGACGCATGCCGCCGTGCTTCGCGCGCGCGAAAACTCCCGTCATGCCGCCTTTATCGAGCAGCCATACGGAGCTTCCGTCCGGCAGCCATGCCGGTAGCGGAACGTCGTCGACCCACTTGGTATCGCTCTGCGCGTACAAAGCGCGCGCGTCTCCCGCGGCATCTTGCCAATCCATCACGCGCAGCCGTTGTTGACGCCGATCGAGCAATTCGGCAACCAGATCGTTGCTGTTAGGGCGCCAGCCGAAAAACGGCAGATATTCGTCCTTCGGTGCGGCGTCGTACACCAGGCGGTCGCGTAGCGAGCGCACGTCTACGACGCGCAGCGATACCTTCGGATTCTTTTCGCCCGCGAGTGGATAACGCTCGAAACGCACGCGTTGATCGTTGGGCAGAAAATCGACGATCGGGAACGCCGTGACCGGGCGCTCGTCCATGCGCATGTAGGCGATCGATTTTTCGTCGGGCGCCCACGCGAAGCCGTGCTCCGTGCCCAATTCTTCCGGATAAACCCAATCGAGTTCGCCGTTGAGAATCGCATTCGCGCGGCCGCCGGTCGTAATGCGCGCCAGTCGCAACGCCGGCGCCAGAAATGCAACGTGGATGTCGGAATCGCGGACGTACGCAATGGCGTCACTTTTCGGCGACCATTGCGCGTCGCCGGCGCCGGCCGCGATCTTGCGATCGATATCGGTGGCAAGATCGCGCGTGTACAGCGTGCCGCCGGCCGAGAACGCGAGTTGCTTGCCGTCGGGCGAAAATGCCATACCTGTCGGAGTCGCAGGGCGCTTTCCATACTTGGCCGGGTCGATCAAAATGCGATCGGCATGTGTCGCGACGTCGTACTGATGCACGGCCAGCGCGGCGAATGGGTCTTGCGTGGGCAGTTCGTAAAGAAACGAACGGCCGTCGGGAGCCCAAACGATTTTTGAGGGTTGCAAGCCCCAGGGCGGTTGCACGCCGAAAACCGTGTCCAACGTTAGCTCGAAGGGAGCGGCCGATGCCGGGCATAGACAGGCAAAGACCAGCAGCATCCATGCTGTCAACGGACGACGTATCATAGCAAGCGGACTTCACCGAAGCCGGGAGCGAATACTGTAGGCGATGCCCGACCCGTTTGACGAGAAATTCACCAACCAGAACCCGATCGTTGCAGCGGCCACCCGTATCCGCGCTCGCCGCGACATCGAAGCGGCCGTGGACTCGGCAACGCCGCTGGTCCCCAATGCATTCGAGGACACCGAGACCTCGCTCGAAGCTTTCGCGACTGCACTGCAAGTCTCGGTGAAGCGCTTGAATTCCATTCTAGGCGAGCGAACGGGCGTGAAGTTCATCCGGCTCAAGCGACCACTTCGAATCCGTTTGCGATTTGGCGAAAAACGCGTCGGGCTCGATCTGGACGAAGTACAACAGCTGGTGCGCATCGAGGGGCTCGACTTCGACGGCGAGTATCAGTTCGATCCCGACGCGACCATCCCGTCGTTGATCAATCTATCCAAAATATCGACCGAAGCCGGATACGGGGAACGGCTCACGCCTTCGGCGTTACTCAAGCGCATCGCACAAGACGCGGAACTGCCGCGGCCCCCGCATCTCAGCGGCTCCGGGCCTTTGCAGTTCTAAGCTTCTCGATTATTTTCGGCGTCGGGCAAAGCTGGTTGACGGGACAGTTTCCGCATAGCGGTGTCGGCGCCTTACAAATCTCGCGGCCGTGCAAGATCAACCAGTGATGCGCGTGGCGCCATTTCTCGCGCGGCACGAGTTTCGTAACGTCTTCTTCTACGCCTCGCGGCGTGGTGGCAAGCGTCAGGCCCAATCGGTGCGTGACTCGAAACACGTGCGTATCGACGGCAAATGCCGCTTCCTCGAAGACGACGGACATCACGACGGCGGCGGTCTTGCGCCCCACGCCCGGGAGCGCTTCGAGCAACTCGCGTTCGCGCGGTACTTCGCCGTCGTGCTGCTGCGCTAGATCGCGCGAGGCGCTGATGATGTTCTTCGCCTTCATACGAAAGAAACCGCACGATTTGATGATTTTTTCGACGTCTTCTTGTTTGGCCGCTCCAAGTTTGGCCGCGGTCGGGTATTTCGCGAATAAAATCGGCGTAGTCAGGTTCACGCGCGCGTCCGTGCACTGCGCCGACAAAATGACCGCAACGAGCAGTTCGTACGGATTGCGATACTGCAAGGCCGTAACGGCGTTGGGATAACGACCCTCGAGAATGGCGAGTTCGTCGAAAGCGACCTTTTTGGTTACTTTTTTGTGCGGGAAAGGGATCTGCACGAAGGGTCTTTTGCGCTCCTAGTTCGGGCGAGCGGCGGATACGATGCGCGACGTCATCATCGTATGAACGACCTGTCCTATGAGGTGTTCTTTGAAACGAGTGGTCGCGGTCAGTTCGTAGGCTTTTCGCTGCGCCGCCGTGCACCCCTCGAACGTCACGCACGCCGGCGTCGAGTAGATACTCCCAACCGCCTGAGCGACGCCGCCTTCGAACACCAGTGGAAGCCGGGCGATAGATACGTCGGCCGCGACGAACCCGGCGCGCCGTACGTCGTCGGCCAGCCGTTCGCTCTCCCCGTACGCGAACGGCGCCGACATCAGTTCGGCGGCGTCTTCGCAAGCACCGGCGCGTAGGGCGTAACACAGTATTTCGAAAGCCTCGCACTCGTCGATCGACGACCACACCGCGATGCCAACGTGGCCGCCCGGCCGAAGCACTCGATACATCTCGGCGACGGCGGCACTTGAATCGACGAAGAATTGCAAACCTTGCTGACAGGTTACGATGTCGAAAGCGCGATCCCCAAACGGGAGATGCTCCGCATCGGCCTCGATGTATTCAATTTCCGGATTGCTGGTTCGCGCGAACTCGAGCATCGCGACGCTGGAGTCTGTGCCAACAACGCGGCCGTGTGGTCCTATGCGTGCGTGCGCGAGCCCCGCGACCGTTCCCGGACCGCACGCCACGTCCAGCAGCGCCATGTTCTTAAGCGGCCGCAACGATTCCAACAGCATGTGCGCCCACGGACGGAATAAACGCGGACCTAGACACGCGTGATACGCAGCGGGCAAAGCGCTCGAAGTAAATAGGAACTCTTGGCGCTGCTGTGCCTTGGTTAACGTCATCCGCGTCTCCTCGTGTGAGGTCAGCATAGAAGCGTCACCGTCGTCTTCGCAAGAGCCGGGAGTCCTACGGTACGCTCTGCGCGGCCGATGCTATTTCAGATAGTGTGCCAGCCAGTCGACCCAGCGCCGATCGACGTCGAGCCGGCGCACGGGATCGCCGGGATGATGTCCCGCAACGGGATATGCGAAAAATCGCACGGGGACGTGATGATCCCTCAGCGCGTGATACATTTCGTACGACTGCGTTATCGGCACGCGCGCGTCGCCGGTGTCGCTCATGATCAGCGTCGGCGTGTCGATTTGCCACGCATAGGTGATGGGCGATTGGTCCCTATAGAGTTGCATCCCGTTTCCGACCCACGGCGATCCTCCGAGCTGGAACCCCTCGCCGGCGCCGGAACCGTCCCCGAGGTTGTATTCGTCTACGAGATTGTTGACCGCAGCGCCGGAAACCGCAGCTTTCCAAATGTGATAATGACCGATCAGCCACGAGGTCATGTAACCGCCGTACGACCATCCTGAAACGGCTATGCGGGATGCGTCGATTTTGCTTTGCGCCTCGACCGCGGCGATGCCGGCCATCACGTCGCGACCGGGTCCCGCGCCCGCGTCTTTCACGATCCCGTACCAGTATTTTTCTCCCAGATTATCGCTCCCGCGATAGTTCGGGCTGAAGACGATCCACCCGCGCGCCGCCAGCACCTGATTGAATGCGTCGAACGAGCGGATCGACGCCGACGCCGGTCCGCCGTGAACGACCAGAACGAGCGGATACGATTTTCCCGACGCCGGCGAATAGTCCGGGGGATACGTCAGAGTGCCATCCTCCGCGAAACCTTCGGAGTTCCACGAAATCGGCACGACTTTCCCAAGATCGAGGCTCGCGACCGTATCGTTATACGACGTCAACCGCCTCGGCTTCGCCGCAGGTGATGATAGATAGTACAGTTCCGACGGCCGGTTGGACTGGCTGCCGGCAAACGCGATCGCACCGGTGGTTGCGACGCTTCCGTCAAACCAAAACGGCTCCGACGGTTGAACGCCGCCGAGATCCAAAGCCTTCGCCGTCCCATCGAGTGGTTTGAGCCAAAGGGCCGCGTCGGTGCCGTTGTGTCCGGCCAGCAACAGCGATTTGGAATCCGGCATCCACACCGCACGAACCACGTTGCGGTCGACGTCCTTTGCCGTAACGTCGGTTCCGTCGCCGCCGCTCGCGGGCGCAATTGAGATGTCGTTTTCCGCAGCCGGATCGCCATCGAACGGATACCAATACGAAATCTGCTCGCCGTCGGGCGAAAACTGCGGCACGCTTTCGTACTTGCCGTGTGCCGTCAGTGCGCGTACGTTTTTGGTTTGCGTGTCGAGTATTGCGGCGACGCCCATCCACGCGTCCGCATCGTGCGCATCGGGCATCTTCTCGAATGCGACGTACCGCCCGTCGGGCGACCACGAGAGCGGCGAAGCCGGCGGTCCGGGTGGCTGAGCCGATGGCAGGCTCCACGTTCCTTGGGTCAATCGTTGCGTGGTCCACGTCGTTGCGCCCGCGGCGCTAAGAGCCAGCCAAATATGATTGGGCGTCGGCGCGGACTTTTCGTCGTACGCTTGATCGCCGACGACGAACGCATCGAGATGGTGTGCGATGGCCTTCTTATCCTTCGGCTCGTCCGGTGTCACGTACGCGATCGCGCTCCCGTCGGGACGCCACGCGAACTGCTCGACACCCAGAGGCGCGGTGGTGATCGCAACGGCGTCGCCGCCACGCAGGTCGAGAACGAAAACTTGCTCGCGCTGTTCCTTGCCGGCGCCGGCGAGCGCCAGAAAAGCGATGCGCGTGCCGTCGGAAGACCAGGCGGGATTTCCGAGGCCGCGGCGATCGTAGGTGAGGCTGCGCTGCGAGCCTGTGGCGAGGTCGTAGAGCATCAGCGCGCGCGCCGAACGGTCTGCCTTGTAATCGTCGCGCGAGACGACGAAGGCGATCGTCTTTCCGTCGGGCGATATCCGGGCGTCCGAAACCCCTACGATCCCCTTGAGATCGTCGAGGCCGATCGTGCGCGCGCCGGCCGAGACCCCCGCAGACGCGGCAAGAGCGATCGTTAGGGCGAGCGTCCCGAAAAGCAAGTTCGTTATCGACTTCATCTGCGCGTCCTCGTTACTTCAAGTACTTGTCGAGCCAGCCGATCCAGTGGCGTGTAACGTCTTCGGATCGGACCGGGTCGGTTGGGAAATGGCCGTGAACGGGATACGCGACGAACTGCACCGGCACGCCGTTGTCTTTGAGCGCGTGATACATCTTGAACGAGTTGGTGATCGTCACGTTGTTGTCGCCGATATCCCCCATAATGAGCGTCGGCGTCGTAATCTGCGGCGCGTACGTGATCGGCGATTGCTCGCGCCACATCGCCGTGTATTTTGGATTCCACGGCGACCCGCCGAAGAACGGCACGTCCAGGTTCACGTAGAACGCAACGTTGTAATCGTCGAACCAATCGTTGAGCGCGGCCCCTGAAACCGCCGCCTTCCAGATGTGATAGTGTCCGATGAGCCACGACGTCATGTATCCACCGTACGACCAGCCCGAGATGCCGATGCGGCTCGTGTCGACGATGCCCAGTTTCTCGACAGCGGCCACGCCCGCCATCGCGTCGCGGCCCGGCCCGTCGCCTGCATCGCGCGCGATCGCATGCTGATACCGATCGCCGAGATTCGTGCTTCCACGATAGTTTGGCTCGAAAACGAGGTAGCCGTGCGCCGCGAAAAGCTGTCGCTGGCTGCTCCAACCTTCCAGCGATGCAGATTGCGGGCCACCGTGGATGAGCAGTACGAGCGGGTATTTCCCCGCCTTGAAAGATGGGGGGTAGGTTAGCACGCCGTCTTCGGTAAAGCCGTCGTTCTTCCACGTGACGCTCGTGACGCGAGCGAGTTGCAACTTCGCGATCGCGGCATTTTCATCGGTCAACTCGACCGGCTTGGCGTCCGGCGACGCAAGCATGTATATCTCGCCCGGACGATCGGATCGCGTCGCGGTGAAGACCAGCGCGCCGGTGAGCGCGACGTTCCCGGGCCGGCTCACCGTCAAGCCACCCAGGTCCACGGCACGCGCCGTCGCGTCCACGGGCCGGTACCAAAGCGACGTGCGAGGACCGTTGGGACCGACCAGCCATAGCGCCTTGCCGTTCGCGCTCCAGAGCTTCGCCTCGATGTCGCGATCGATGCTGCTCCGCACGTCGACGCTAGCTGCCGCGCCTGGGTGCGTTAGGTAGACCGCCGTGCCGTTGGCGTAGTCGCCGTTGGTATTGCGGTTGTACGCGATCGCATCGCCGACCGGCGCGAAGAGCGGATCGTTTTCGAGCCCGCTATTATGCGTCAGTTGCCGCATCGCGCCGGTCTTGGCGTCGACTAATTCCACTCGCGTGCCCAGCGCGTCGCCTACCAGCGGCGTCGGAAAACGCACGATCGCGATGGTCTTGCCGTCGCGCGACCACGACGGCGTCGAGCCGCCTCCCGGGTCGACGGTTTCCAAGCTCCACGAGCCGTTCGTTAGACGATGCGGAGCGCCGCCGCCGGCCGAGACGGTCCATAGGTGCGACGGCATCGCCGTCGCAGTGTGCAGATAATCGTTGTTCCCGACCTCGAACGCATCTTCGTGCGCTTCGATCTTCTTCTGATTCGGATTCTCGTTCGGCACGACCAACGCAAAGCGCGTCCCATCCGGGCTCCAGGCAAAATCGTCGACTCCGGTTGCTATCGACGTTATCTGGTGGGCGTCGCCGCCGTTCATCGGCATGACGAAAAGTTGTTCTTCTGGTTCGTCGCCCTTTACGGCCGGCGCGAGCGCCGTGAACGCGATGCGATCGCCCTGCGGCGACCATCGCGGCTGGCTCGTACCGCGTCGATCCCATGTCAGATGTCGAGCCCGGCGCGTTCGCACGTCCATCAGCATGAGATCCGCCTGCGACCGGTCTTTGTCGTAGTTGGCGGTCGAACGCACGTAGACCAGCATCTTGCCGTCGGGCGAAAGCTGCGGATCGTTGACCGAGACCAAATGCCGTAAATCGGAAAAATCGATCGAGCGCGCGACCGCCGGTGCGATCGTCGACGCGGCTAGCGCGACGACTAACAGAAAAGCAGAACGCATGGTACCTCCACCATCGATCGAGCCTAGTGCGGTTCGATTCGTTCACGGGCGCGCGGCGCCTTCGACTCAATCTACCAGCGCGAGGAGGCCGTTACGTTCCTCTATCAATCCGTCGCGCATCAAGGCCGCTACGATGGTGCCGACCTCTTCGGGCGAACGCTCGCGCAGCACCTCGCGCATATCGCGGTGCAACTCGAGCAGCGAGATGCGCTGACCCGCGGGGAGCCCCCGCAAACGGTCGACGATCCGGCCGCGAGCGAAGCGTGTGGTCTGCTCGAACGGCATCGCTTCTTGGGGAGAAGGCTTGCGTCCGTGCTGCTTGCGCAGCATATCCAGGCGCGCCGGATCGATGGGAGCCGCGGCGCACGCCGTTTGGAGCGGGCAGAGCAGGCACTTCGGCGCGCGAGCGGTGCAAATCGTCGCGCCCAGATCCATCATCGCGGAGTTCCAATCGTGACCCCGGCCGGCGGGTACCAACGCGCGTGCGTCCACATCGAGTTGCGCCGCGGAAACCCGCGCCGGATATTCGACGCCGTACGAGAGCCGATGGCAGACGCGACGCACGTTGACGTCGGTGGCGGCATCGTCGCAATCGAAGGCAAACGCGCGCAATGCGCTCACCGTGTACGGCCCCATGCCCGGCAAGGCGCGCAACGTTTGCGCGTCGTCGGGTATGACGCCGGCGAATCGTTCGATGACCGCTTCGGCAATTTGTTTGAGGCGAACCGCCCGCGAATTGTAGCCGAGACCCTGCCACAAACGCAACACGTCGGCAGTACTTGCGGCAGCCAGAGCGCG
>DATBTT010000053.1:0-146843 GCA_036559125.1 Vulcanimicrobiaceae bacterium | reverse complement strand
GGCAAACCGCTAGTCCGATCATGGACGCCATCACAAAGCGACCCGCGCAACAGCTCGCCATCCGGTACGACCAGACCCGCGCGATAGCGGTCCCGGCCGCCACCGCGCAACGCGTCTGCTTTGCGTCCGCAGTGCGGACGGTGCGCCGCACCCGCATCGCGGCCGACTCCCGCGCCATCGGCGCTAACGTCGACGCCTTCGCCTAATGGGATTACTATCGCGTGATCGTGCTGGTCGATTGGCGCATAGGCGCCGTTCCACGCGAGCCAACGAAAATTCGCCCTTCGGTTGTTGTTGAAGACCACGAACTCTTCCCCGACGCTTATCCGAGCACGATAGTCGTGCCGTTGACGCGTGACGAGGCGCTCGCATATCCGGCCTTCGCCGAACGCATTGATCCGGCACCCGAGAATGGCGCCCAATCGATTTCATGGGCGCTCGCACATCATGTGACCAGCGTGTCGCTACGGCGCGTTCACGTGACGCCGTCGCGAATCACCTCCGAGCAACTCGAAAGCCTCCGCCGCCGCGTCGGTCTAGCCCTCGGGCTGCAACAGGGTACGAGTACGCAAACCTAGCTGCCGCCGAGGCCGGTCACGCGGGCTATGCCGAGGCTCGCGAACGCGATCAGAACCCACAAGACGAATCCGAGCACGATCGGACGGAAACCTGCGGCGCGCATGCGCGCGAAATCGGCGGAGAGTCCGACGCCGCTGAGGGCGATTACGATCGTGAAGAGCGCGATGGTGGTCAACGCGCCATGCCAACTCGCGGGGATGACGCCGAACGTATTGAGTAGCGCGGCCGCAACGAACCACAGAATAAACCAGGGTACGATGCTCTTCCAATCGATGCTGCCGTGGTCTGCACGCCGCTGCCACAACCGCTTACCCGCATAGAACAGCACGATCGGGATGATCAGCGTCGTGCGCGTCAGCTTTACGATCACCGCTTCGTTGCCGGCAACGTGCCCATATACGAATGCTGCCGCTACGACCGACGACGTGTCGTTTATTGCCGTACCTGCCCACAAACCGAATGCCTGCTGCGAGAGAGCGAGCAGATGCCCGAGCGGCGGGAACGTCAGTACGGCGACGACGTTGAATAGGAAAACCGTCGAAATCGCGTACGCGATGTCGGCTTCGCTTGCCTCAATGACGGTCGAAAGCGCCGCGATTGCCGAGCCCCCGCATATTGCCGTACCGACGCCGAGCAATCGCCGCATATCGCGTTCGATTCCAAGCGCGCGCCCGACGACGTACGCGGCGATCAGCACGATCGCAAGCGTGCCGAGCATGACGGGAAGGGAACGCAATCCGCTGCCCACGATCTCGTGCAAGCTAAGATTTGCGCCGAGGACGATAATCGAAAGCTGCAACAGCTGCTTGCTCGCGAACTTTATCCCCGGAGCAAAGCTCGGCGCCGGCTTGCGCACGAGCGTCACGAGCATGCCGATGACGATGCCGAAAACCGGGCCGCCGACGATCGGCACCACACGTCCGAGCGCAAACGCAACGACGGCGATTGCAATCGCGAGCGCCAGGCCCGGCAACGTTTTCATGATTGCGGCGCTCGCCACAGCGCCCACTCGCGCTGGATTAGCGCGAACCCGGCGCGTTCGTAGAGCGTGCGCGCGCTGGAGGCGGCATCGGCGACGATTATACAGCGGTCCGCGCCAAGCCGGTCGTACCCAATGTGCGCCGCGTCGCACAAAAGGGCTTTTGCGATGCCGCGATTGCGCCACGGCTCGTCGACGCCCACGTTTTGATAGCGCGCGAATGTCCCTGCAGAAAAAATGCCGCAACTCCCGACGAGCCCATCGCCCGCGAACGCGCCGATCCAAGCGCCAATACCATCGCGACACAACCGGCGTTGCGCGCCCAGTTGCCTGCGCTTAAACGCTTCGTACCCCGTCGGCTCGAAGATCGGCTCGCGCATGCGCATTTCTAGGTCGAGTAACGCGTCCCAATCCCTGGCGCCGCACAATTCCCGAATCGCGATACCGATCGGCGCAACGCGCTCGCGAACGAACTGGGCGCTCAAAACGACGCGCTCTTCCAGCGTGAACCCATCGGCGGCGAAAATCGTGAGCTCTGCGGATTCGCCGGCCTCGCAGCTCCATGAAAACGCCACGTGCCGAACGGCCTCATCGCATGCAAAACTTTCGCGAAAGAGGTCCCGCCATCGATCGTGGTCTCCGGCCTTGGGGGGCTGCTTGAAAATCAGATAATTCCCAAAGTAGTATCCCGGATTGTCCGGCGTTGCGATCAGCACATACTCGCCGCAGTCGGAAACGTTCCCCGCGTACCGCGCTAATACCACGTCGGCTTGCAGTCCGAGCGTCGTCGGAAATGCGCTAGAAATATTCTGCTCGTTGCGAGGGAAACGTCACGATGCGACGCTTGTCGAAATGTGGCCGGGCGTGCTTCAGCACGTATGCCGACACGTCGTAAGCGTCTTGCGGGCTCAACGAGCCCGGCGCGTTTTTCGGCATGTTGTATCGCACGAATGCAGCCATCGTGCCGGTGCGGTGCATGCCCGCGCCGTCGTTGAACGACTTCGGCCCCCACAAAGGTGGAAACGTGCCGTGCACGCCGCCGCCGTCGGCGCCGTGGCAACTCGCGCACCGCTGCGCGTACAGTCCCGCACCGTGGGCCGCGTCGGGTTTTTGCGGCGCTTGCAAACGTGCGAGCCTCACCGCCGGATCGGGCGTGGCTCCAACGATCGTGCCGCGCGAAAGGTACGCTATGTACGCGACGAGCGCTTCCATCTGGCGGCTGGAATACGCGGGCGGCCGGCCGTTCATGCTATACAGAAAACATTCGGCCACACGATCTTGCAACGCGATGACGCGGTGCGCGCGTTGGTTCCACTGCGGAAACTGCCCGTAGACGCCCACGAAACTCCCGCCTCGTGCCGTCCTGCCGGCGTTGACGTGACAGGCTTGGCACGACATATCAGCGGTTACGTTCGCCTTCATCGTTCCCGGCGTGTCGACGATGATGGCGCGCCCGTACGCAACCAAATCCCCGACCGGCCCGGCCGGCCCGGCGTCGTTCGAAGCGGTCGCGGCGCATCCTGCGGCGGCCAACGCCATCACTGCGACAATGACGAAGCAGCACGTAGCGGCCCGCAATCTTTTCATCGTTCCACCATGCTACGTCGCCGATACTGCGCTTTCCCAGCTTTCGCGCCAATTCGTCGCGGTTGCCCGAATACTGAAAGAGGCGTAAACTACGGACAATGAGCGATGTCGACCCGACTGCGGCTACCTCGGCCGATCTGAATCGGCGCGCGTTCGTCGGCCTCTCCGCAAGTGCGATGGCGGCCGCCGGGACGATCGGCGGAGCCTTGGCCGAAAGCGACGGACTCGGCAAGCCACATCCGCCCCTGGTCGCCGAGGACGATCCCGCAATCGCGATCGAACACGTGGAATTGCGTCGCCCCGATTCCACGATCGACGCATACGCGGCATACCCTAAGGTGTTGCCGCCACAACCCGCCGGGCTTGTCGTCGTCATGCACATTTGGGGCGTCGACACCTCGATTCGCGACGTCGTGCGGCGCTACGCGAAGGCCGGGTACATCGCAATCGCTCCCAACCTGTACGCGCGTTCGAACGCGCCCCGGGGCGACGGCATCTCCGACATCGCGGTTTTTCGTCCGTTCGCCAAAGACTTGCAGAACGATCGAGCCGACGGCGACATTCGCGCCGCGGCACTGTGGATCCGCATGGCTCACCCGAGCGCAAAGGTGGGCGTTACGGGTTTTTGCATGGGCGGAAAGATCGCATTGCGCCAAGCGATCGACAACGACGACGTGTTCGCGCTAAACGCACCGTTCTACGGCGATCCGCGCGGCATCGACCCCGCGAAAGTTCGCATGCCGGTCTGCGGAAGTTACGGCGAACGCGATACGTCTATTCCGGCGGCCAGCGTGCGCGCGTTTAAAGCGGCATTGCGCGTCCCCAACGACATCGCGATTTATCCAACGGCCGGCCATGCGTTCTTCGACGATCAGCGCTCGTCGTTCGTTCCAGCGGCGGCGGCAGACGCGTGGAGACGCACGCTTGCGTTTGCCGCGAAGTATCTGAAGGCCTAGGTCGAATTACCGCAGGGTGATCGTTCCATTTTCGCTCTGGCTCTCGTTCCTACCAGTGCTGCTGCTCGGTATCGTAGCGGGCGCGCTCGCGGCGTCGTACGTCGCGCGGGCCGAACTCGGGCGCCATCGCGCGCGCGCCGAGCAGGCGGAGCGGGCTAAGGCCATCGCCGAAGCGCGCTTGCTCGATCTAAACGCGCAGCATCGCGAACAAGTCGACAGCATCGCACAGCAGCTCAAGAGCGAACTGCATGAAGCGAGCGCTCGCGTTGCCGAAATGCAGCGCGATCAGTTTCTCGCACTCGCCGGCGAGCGATTCGCCGCCGCGGAAGAACGCGCCAACGCAAAGCTCTCGGAATTGGTTTTACCGGTATCGCAAAAACTCACGGAATTCGACGCGTTGGTGCAAACGATGGAGAAATCGCGCGTCGGCGCGTACGAGGGCCTTAGAGAGCAGATTTCGGGCCTGATGGAACGCTCGGGGAAGCTCGAAACGTCCACCTCGCAATTAGTTTCGCAGACCTCCGTGCTGGTTTCCGCGCTTCGCAATCCGACGACGCGAGGCAAGTGGGGAGAAGTCCAGCTCAAGCGCGTGGTCGAGCTTGCGGGAATGCAAGAGCACGTCGATTACGACGAGCAACAGACCTTCGACACGGGCGATGGAATGGGGCGGCCCGACATGACGGTCTCCTTGCCCGGCAATTCGCGGATATTCGTCGATGCGAAGGTGCCGTTGGCCGCGTATCTCGACGCGATCGAGTCTTCCGACGAGGGCGCGCGGCGCGACAAGTTTCGCGCGCATGCCGGCGCGTTCAAATCGCACGTCGACGCGCTTGCGAAAAAGAATTACCACCGCGTAGAAGGCTCGGCTGACTTCGTCGTGATGTTCGTGCCCGGCGAAGCGTTCCTGAGCGCGGCGTGCACCGAAAATCCCGAACTCATCGAGTACGGCGCTGCCAAGGGCATCTACATCGCAAGCCCTCTAACGTTGATGGCGTTGCTTCGCTCGTATGCGCTGGGATGGCAGCAACGTCAGCAAGAAGAAAACGCTAAAGCAATCGCCGAGGCCGCGCGCGTGCTCTACGATCGCGTGCGCGCCTTCGCGACGCACTTCGTGACTATCGGTTCGAACCTGCAAAAAGCGGTTGCCTCGTACAACAACGCCGTGGGCTCGATGGAAAGCCGCGTTCTTCCTCAGGGCCGCAAGATCAAAGAGATGGCTTCGTTGCCCGATTCGGATCTCCCCGAAGTCGCCGTCGTCGAACTCGCGCCCCGCGAAATCACCGCGCTCGACGCACAACCCCGCCGCTCGCGCACCCGCCAAACGCCGCTATTCACCGACCACGAAGCGAGTTAGTTACGCGCAAATTGTTTGTTCGACAACGCATGTTTGAAAAGGACCGCGATCAAAATAACTGCCCCGAAGGCTATGAAGGGGCGACGCCGGAAGCCGGCCCGCGTCGTTCAAAGGCGAGACATCCCGTGTCTACGTTCGCGACGATGCGCACATCGCGATCCTCAAGCGTTCGATTAAAAAACGAAAACGGAATAGCCGCGTAATCAGGACGTTTAATGTTTTTGCGTGGCTTCGTATTTCTTTAATGCGTCGAGGGTATTTTGTACGTGCGCTTGCGGGTGCGACACGTCGGTGAACGTGTAGAGGATCGTGCCGTCAGGCGCTATCACGTAGGATGTGCGGTCGGCGAGTTGCGGCGCTTGCGGTAGCGCAGCGTCGTACGCTTTGATGACGCCCTCGTCGGTGTCCGCGGCGACGCCGAACTTACTGCGGCACTCCGAGGTGGAGAAGTCTTGCAGCTTCTTGAGCGGATCGTGCGACACACCGACCACCGTTGCTCCGAGTTGCTTGTATTGGTCGATGGCATCGGCAAATGCGTGGGCTTCGATGGTGCAGCCCTTGGTGAACGCGGCCGGATAGAAATACAGCACGACCGGGCCTTTTTTCAGCGCGTCGGCGAGATGGAACGTCGAAACTTTTCCGCCCATCGCTTCTTGCAGCGTGAAGTCGGGTGCCTTTGCCCCGACCGCAAGGCTAGCAAGCGCTGGGGCGCCCAGAGCAGCGGCCAATACGCCGGCAAGAATTGCGCTACGACGAATCATTGATTCCCCTCCTATTTATTGATAGGCCAGCCTTCGGGACGGCGGGCGCAAACCCCGCGCTGCTCGAAGCGACGCGCATGGCAGATTGGTCGTCGTACTTCGCGCGTTTGGACGGAGCGCCGGTATCCATCGCCGTGGACCTGGAACTCAAAACGGTCGCGCCGGTCGGGGAGAAACCGACGGCCTACACCGTGGCGGTAGCCGTGCGCGAGCCCGACGCGAACGGCATGCCGGACGAATCGGAGTTCGCGCCGCTTTCCGAAATCGAAGACGCGCTCTACGACGTGCTGGCCGATCTCGACGTGCTTCAGGTCGGACGCGTGACCGGCCGCAGGCTGCGCACCTTTCACTATTACGGACCGCACAACGACGCGGTCGGCGATGCGGTAGCGCGCGCCATGCAATCGAATCGCGCGTATACGTATAAGGTGCTCGCGGCGGACGACCCGACCTGGTCGATCTACACCGGATATCTCTATCCCGACCAGTATCAGCTCGAATTCGCCGAAGACATGAAGGTGCTTCAGGCGCTCCGCGATGCCGGCGACGACTTCACCAAGCCGCGCGACATCGAACACGCCGTCCGGTTTAGCGAACCCGCGGGCCGCGATGCGTTTGTGCGCGCGATTGCCGATCACGGGTACGCGGTGCGTCTCGACCTCGATGCGAACGACGTGACCGTCGTCAAGAACGACGCCATCGATCCGTTCGCGATAACCACCGCGCGCACGGCGATCGCCACTCTTGCCCAAGAATTCGCCGGCCGGTACGAAGGCTGGCGCTGCGAAGTCCAGCCACAGTAGTCGGCACCAAACTCGTCTCCGTCATCCCGAGCCTGTTGAAGCACGGCCCTTCGACAAGCTCAGGGTGACGGGGGCGACAAGCTCAGGGTGACGGGGGCGACAAGCGTAGCGTGACAGGGGCGATAAGATTCTGGTGGTTAGAGGCCCATCATTCGGGCGATTACTAGGCGTTGCACTTCGTTGGTGCCTTCGCCGATTTCGTTTATTTTCTGGTCGCGGTACATGCGCGAGATCGGATACTCGTCCATGAAACCGTAGCCGCCGTGAACTTGAAGCGACTCGTTGACGACGCGGCGCGAGACTTCGGCCGCGTAGAGCTTCGCGAGGCTGGCGGTCTGCGCGAAGTCGCGTTTTTCGTCCTTCTCCCAAGCTGCCTTGAGGGTCATGACTTTCGCGTGTTCGATCTCCATGAGCATGTCGACGAGCTTGAATTGGATTGCCTGAAACTTGCTGATCGGCTTGCCGAAGGCATGCCGTTCCTTCGCATACTTCATGGCTTCGTCGTACGCGCCCATGGCCAGACCCACCGACAGCGCCGCGACCGAGATGCGCCCACCGTCAAGGATCGTCAAGAAGTTCTTGAGGCCGTCGCCGCGCTTGCCCAGCAAGTTTTCCTCCGGTACCTGCGCGTCGACGAACGAGAGCTCGCGCGTATCCGATGCGCGCCAACCCATCTTCTTATATTTCTTGCTGCGCGAAAAACCGGGCGCGTTCTGGTCCATAATGATCGTGCTGATCTCCAACTTACCGTCGGGCCGCTTGCCGGTGGCCGCCGTGATCGTGGTCCCGCCGCTAATGTCGGTGCCCGAGTTGGTGATGAACGCCTTCGTCCCGTTCACGATCCATTTGCCGTCGCGAAGTTCGGCCTTCGTCTGCGTGTTGCCGGCGTCGCTGCCTGCGCCTGGTTCGGTCAGCCCGAATCCCCAGAGCATCTTTCCTTGAGCGAGCGGAACCAAGTATTTCTGCTTCTGCGCCTCGGTTCCGAACAGGTAGAACGGACTGGCGCCAAGCGAACAGTGGGCGGCCATCGTGATTGCCGTCGATGCGTCGGCGCGCGCCAGTTCCATGACCGCGAGCGCGTAACTTACCGTGTCCGCTCCCGCCCCGCCGTACTGCTCGGGAAACGGCAAGCCCATCAAGCCGAGGTCGGCCATTTGCCGGACGAGGTCGTACGGGAACGCTTCTTCGCGATCCATCTCCTCGGCGCGCGGCGCGACCTTTTCACGCGCGAATTCGCGGACGGTCTGCTGGATGGCCTTCTGCTCGTCGGTCAGATCAAAATTCATAGCCAGGGGGAATAGATGTACGCCGCCGGAAAAACCCTCTTGCAGCGATGATCTCATTACGCGGCGTCTGCCTCGTGTACGGCAACGGAGTGCGCGCCCTCGACGGAATCGATCTCGAGATCGGTAAGGGCGACTTCGTTTTCCTGGTCGGCCACTCCGGCACCGGAAAGTCTTCACTCCTCCGCTTGCTTTATCGCGAGATGAAACCCACGACGGGCGACATCTCGGTCGACGGTATACGCGTCGACCGGCTGGCTCGCGGGCGCATCCCGGCCCTACGCCGCCACTTGGGCGTCGTTTTCCAAGATTTTAAACTGCTTACCGACAAGACGGTTTGGGAGAACGTTGCGTTCGCTCTACAAGTAACCGGCGCGCATACTCGGGATATCAGGCGGCAGGTTCCGCGTGCGCTTGACTTGGTCGGTCTCTCGCACAAGAGCCGCATGTATCCCGGCGAACTCTCCGGCGGCGAGCAGCAGCGCACCGCAATCGCACGCGCGCTCGTAAACAATCCGAAGCTATTGCTCTGCGACGAGCCGACCGGCAATCTCGATCCGTCCAATACGACCGAGATCATGGAGCTCTTGCTGCGCATCAATCTCAAAGGCACGACGGTCGTCGTCGCCACGCACAATCAAGCCGTCGTCGATCGTATGCGCCGCCGCGTCGTACGCCTCGAGAACGGCCGCATCGTCACGGACGAAGAGCGAGGGTACTATTTCCTTGGACTGGGGCAAGACCAAGTTCTTTCTGGGTGAGGTCTTTCGCAATTTCACCCGCAACGCTGGAATGCAGGCGACCGCCGTGGGAACGGTCGCCGTAACGATCGTCCTCCTGGGCGTTTTTTTGTACGTGCGCGCGAGCCTCGGACATTTGAGTAAAGACGTGCTCGGCCAGATCGAAATCTCGGCATACCTGACGCCGACCATCGGCGCTACCCAAACGCAACGAATTCGCACGGAACTTGCAAAAGACGATCGCGTGCTGGCCGTCCAGTACGTGCCCAAGAAACAAGGACTAAGGGAGCTGCGCGCCCGGATGAAGGGTCAAATCGACACCTCGATGCTGACCGAAAACCCGTTACCCGACAAGTTGCGCGTGCGCGTACGCGCGCCCCAACTGGTAGACGCCGTCGCCAAAAAGATGCAAAAGATCAAGGGAATTCAATACGTCGATTACGGGCAGCAAATCGTCAGCCGCATGCTGGCACTGGCCGAAGTCACGCGTAAAGTCGGGATTGGCGTAATCGCCCTCTTCGTTCTCGTGGCCGGCATCATCATCTCGAATACGATCCGCCTGACCGTCTTCGCGCGTCGCCGCGAGATCGGCATCATGCAATTGGTCGGCGCGACGAACATGTACATACGCATGCCCTTCATTTGCGAAGGCCTGCTCGACGGGCTGCTCGGAGCCGGCATCGCGGTAGGCGTCCTTGCGGCGTTGCGAGCGTCGCTGGCACCCAAACTGCTCGCCGCGCTGCCTTGGATCTCGCTCAACGTCGTGCGCGTGGACACCTCCTCACTGGTTCTCGAATTGCTCCTCGTCGGAGGAGCGGTAGGCATCATCGCATCGTGGATATCGGTCGGGCGTTACCTCCGGACGTAGCGCGCGATCTTCTCGACGAGCTGCTTGCATTCAAGTCGCTGTACGAGAACCTCGCGCGTTGCGTCAGCGATTGCGTCGTCGAACTGGACGCCGCCGCTCGTATAGTTCGTTTCAACTATGCTGCCGAAACGCTCACGGGCTACTCCGCATTGAGCCTGGTCGGTCGCAATTTTTCCGAGTTGCTCGAAGGCGACGTCGCGGCCCTTCTACAATCTGCGCGCGCCAACGACAGGCGCGCGCAGAATTTTACCGTTCGCGATACGCAAGCAAAGCCTATCGAAACGCGCGGGCGCATCGTTCCGTTGACGCGCGAACGCGAGGCGGACGGATGGATCGTCACGTTCTCGCCGGTGCGAAAAGTGCAGGAGATCGAGCAGCTCAAAAACGAGCTGGTGTCGACGGTATCGCACGAACTAAAGACGCCGCTCGCGGCGATCAAAGCCTACACCGCAACGTTGCGGCAAAATCCCGCACTCTACGATAGCCAGCGCGAAGAGTTTCTCGCGATCATCGAACAGCAGGCCGATCGTCTCTCGCGGCTCATCGACGACATGCTTCTCGTCACGCGCGTCGGCGCCGAACAGATGCTGCGCCGCCGCGTACTCGTGCCGCTTGACACGATCCTCGATCGCGTGCTGGGCGAAATCACGTTCGATTCCCAGAAGCATCGCATCGCGCGGCAGACCGCGGGCATAACGATATCCGGAGACCCGGAACGCCTACAAGACATTTTCCGAAACGTGATCGAAAATGCGATAAAGTATTCGCCTGCGGGCGGCACGGTGGCCATCAGCGCGGTAGCCGACGCGGAAAAAGCTGCTATCGAAGTGCGCGATGAAGGCATCGGCATCGCCGACGAACACTTGCCGTACATCTTCGATCGGTTCTACCGCATCGATTCGGACCTGACGTCCTCGGTCGGCGGGAGCGGTTTGGGCCTCTTCATCGTGAACGCCCTCGTGCGCGCGCACGGCGGCACCATCAACGTTCGTAGCGAATTGCAGCGAGGCACGAACTTCACCCTCGTCTTCCCGGAGCGCGCATGAACGCCGAAAACGCCGGCAAGCAGATTCTCGTCGTCGACGACGACCGCAATTTGCGCAAGATCATTACGACGAATTTGGAGATAGCGGGCTACGACGTCTTGAGCGCCGCCAACGGCACCGAAGCCCTGGCGGCGCTCGATCGCGCGCAGCCCGACCTCGTGTTGCTCGACATCATGATGCCGGTGATGGACGGCTACGAAACCGCGCGCCAAATTCGGCGGCACCCCGTCAACGCGCACGTCCCGATCATCATGCTGACGGCAAAGTCCGAAGTCGACGACAAAATCACCGGATTCGATGCCGGTGCGGACGACTATATGACCAAGCCTTTCGGACCACAGGAATTGCTCGCACGCGTCCGTGCGAAAATACGGCGCGTCGAGGTCGATGCGTCGCTCTCGCCGCTCACCCGTTTGCCGGGAAATCTCGCCATCGAAGCCGAGTTGCGCCGGCGCATCGACGGCCGCGAACCGTTTGCCGTGCTCTACGAAGATCTCGACAATTTTAAGTCGTTCAACGACGTGTACGGCTTTACGCACGGCGACGAGGCCATTCAACTCTTGGCCGCCACGACGGTCGACGTCGTACGCCGGCGCGGGACGCTGCGCGATTTCGTCGGGCACATCGGCGGTGACGACTTTCTGGTGGTGACCCTTCCGGATCGCGCCGAAGAGGTCGCGCGCGAAGTAATCGACGGGTTCGACCGCGATATTCGCAAGCTTTATAAAGAACAGGACCTCCGTCAAGGCTTCATCGAGACGCGCGACCGGCGCGGAACCCTCAATCGCTTCCCAATCATGTCGCTCTCGATCGCGATCGTTTCGACCGAGCAACGCGAGCTGACGAATTACGCCCAGGTAGGTGAAGCCGTCGCCGAACTCAAGCGCTACGCTAAATCCATCGGAGGCTCGGTCTTCGTTAAAGACAAGCGCCGCCAATAAGGCGCTCTCGCCCCGCCCTGCAAGGTAACCGCCGTTAAGACTTAGCCCAGAAAATTGCGGTACGGTAGGGCTCGGCTATCCCAACAGCCGATTCTGGGTATGTACCGGGCAACCCGGAACCCCGCAGGAAGGAATACATTCCGCCAGTGCCAGCTCGATTTCGCGCTCTTCTCGCAGCGCTCGTGGTCGCCGTGGTCGCCCTCGCAGGCGCGCTCTATTTGGGCTATCGCAGCGGCCTCGACGCAGCTGCCGGACGCATCGATCCGAGCAACCAGTTCGCATCGGTCGATCTTCGCAATTTCTTGACGCCGCAGATGATGGACGACCATCTGGTAACCCTTGCATACCGTCAGCTGGAGCGCGTGTATTACAAGCCCGTCAATTCCGCAGACCTCGTACGGGGCGAACGTTCCGGCATTCTTACATTGCTCAAGGCCAAGCGCGTGAACGATGCGTCGCTGCCTTCCGTGCAGGGCGGCACCGATCAAACGCAGGATCTGCAAAAGCTCGGCACGGTTCTGGCCTATGCGCAGGGCCAGTACGCAAAACATTTGGGTAAAGACGGCGGCACCGAAATTACCCAAGCGGCAATGCGCGGGATGCTATCTTCGCTAAACGATCCCTACACGGTGTACCTCTCCCCAAAGGAAATCCAGAGCCTGAACGAGTCTCTGGACGGCGGCAACTTCGGTGGTATCGGCGTATACATCTATCAGTTGCGCGACGGTCAAATCGTGTTGCAACCGATCGAAGGGTTGCCCGCGGCGCACGCGGGAATGAAGCCCGGCGAAGTCATCGACGCGGTCGACGCAACGCCGGTCAAGGGACTCTCGCTGGACAAAGTGGAGCGCCTCATTCGCGGCCCGCAAGGTTCGCCGGTGACGCTAAAAACGCACGCATATCGCAAAAAACAGCCGCATAGCTTCACGATCACCCGGGAGATCATTCGCGTTCCTACCGTGCACGCGAAAATGGAGAGCGGCTACGACTACATTCGTCTTTCCGATTTCGGGGAAACGTCGGCCGCTGAGGTGCGCAAAGCCCTGCTGGACGGCAAGGCGCATCATGCCAAGGGGTACATCCTCGATCTGCGGGACAACGGCGGCGGCTTGCTCGACGCCGCGGTGAAAATTTCGAGCCTCTTCATTCCCAAAGGCACGATCGTCTCGACGATCAATCGCGCGGGCGACAAAGACGACAGCGCGGCCCTCGGCACGTCGATCTCCGGGCTGCGCCCTTTGGTGGTCCTGGTCAACAAGTACACCGCATCCGCATCCGAAATCACCTCGGGCGCGATTCAAGACTATAAGGTCGGAACGCTGCTCGGCACCAAGACCTTTGGGAAGGGTGTCGTGCAAAGCATCTACCCCATGCCCGACAACGGAGCCTTGAAAATTACCACCGCCCGGTACGTCACTCCGCTCGGACGCGACATTCAACACAAGGGCATCGTTCCCGATGTCGTCGTTGCGCAAGATCTCGACCCCATGCTGATCGACACGCCCCGCGACAAGCAACTCGCCGCCGCCAAGGCACGTTTGGCGCAGGCCGCTCGTTAGGTAGGATATGAAGCGTCTGGCATCTCTGGCATTCACCGCGATCCTGTTACTTGGAGTCGCCCAGTTACCGGCTGCAAGCGCCGCCGTCACCAATGGGCTTCCGCCTATCGACGCAGCGCAAATTCAGATCAGCTATGGAAAACTGACCAGCGAATACTACAAGAAAACCGACGCGCAATTGATTCTCAATGGCGCGCGCAGCGAGCTTTCTAAAGCGCTTTCGCAAAACGGCGTAAAAGCCGCGCTTCCGCCGATGTTCGCCTCGACCAACGCGAAGCAAAACGTGAGCGCCGTCGATCGCGAGGTCGTGGCCGCTTCGCGCGATGCGGGCAAAAAAGTAAACGCGCATTTGTTGAGTTATGCCGCCATCGCCGGCATGCTCGGCTCCGTGCACGACCGTTACACCGTCTTCTTGAATCCCAAGGAGTACGCGGCGCTCAACTCCGGACTCGACGGCGGCTCGTTCTCCGGGACGGGCATCGTTATCCAGGCCGACGATCAAACCAAATACATCGACGTGAGCAACGTCGTTCCCGACGGCCCCGCCGACAAAGCGGGCGTGCAGCAAGACGACGTAATTACCGCGATCGACGGAAAAAGCGCGCACGGCCTGACGTTGCAGCAAGCGTCGACGAAACTACGCGGCAATGCCGGAACGAAGGTCTCGCTCTCCATTTTGCGTGACGGTCACGCGTTACCGTCGCCGATCTCCGTGACACGCGCGACCGTTCACGAGCTTTCCGTCTATGAAAAGATGTTGCCGGGCAAAATCGGCTACGTCGAGCTGACCGTCTTCGGACGCGACACCGGTAGCGAGCTTACGACCGCGCTGGATCGTCTGCAGAAAGAGGGAGCGCGCGCGATCGTCATGGATCTGCGCGACAACGGCGGCGGGTATCTCGAGGCCGCGGTGGCCGTGAGTTCCAAATTCATTCCAAGCGGACCCATCGTGTCGGTCGAGTCGCGCGCTTCGAACATCACGACGCTGGAAGCGGATAACACCGCCATCGGCCCGCTTCCGCTCGCGGTGCTCGTCAACGGACACACCGCGTCGGCATCCGAAATCACGTCGGGTGCGATTCAAGACAGCGGCGTCGGCACGATCGTCGGCACGAAGACGTTCGGTAAAGGCGTCGTGCAAACGATCTTCCCGCTACCCGACGGCTCGGCCGTGAAGATCACGACCGCCCGCTATCTCACTCCGCGCAATCGCGACATCAATCACCTCGGCATTCAACCCGACATCAAGGTGGCGGAGAACAAGACCGATCGGTTCGGCGTCGTCGCGAAAGACACCCAACTGCAACGCGCGATCAACTTTCTCAACGACAAACTCGCGCACATGGGCGCGCCCCCGCCGCCCGCCAGCAGCGGCAACAGTCAGTAGCGCCTAGCGCGCAAGCAGCGCGGATTCTATTTCGGCAAACGATGAAAAGGGCGTGAACTCCACGTCCTTTTCGCGTAAGTACCGTTCCAGCGCGAGACCGCGCTTGGCGAAGCGCACGTCCGCCGCGAGTGCCGCCGCAAAATCGGAATGTCCGTCGCCGGCAAACGCAACCGTCACGCCGCGCGACCGCGCCGCAACGACTGCGGCGGCTTTGTCGTGGCCATTGTCCGAGGCGTCGCGGTAGCGCATCGTCCAGCCTTCGCGACTTGGCGTGACGGCATTGGCCAAGACGCGCACGTGCGCCAGACCGTTTCGCGCGAGCGCTCGTTCGATCAGGGGTTGAACGCCGGAACTGAGGATGGTTATGGGAACGCCTTCGCGCTCGCAGCGATCGACGAAATGCGCGAATGCGGGATCGAAGTGCGTGCTGCCGGCGAGCAATGCGTCGGCTTCGTCGATGGACGATCGTACGAACTTGGCCTGAGCCGACAGAACGTCGCGCAGCGTCATGTTGCCTCCGCGCAAAGACGCTTCGAGGCGCGCCCATTCAGCCGGGCCGGCGCTCGCGCGCACGAGCACGTCGAAGGTATCGAGATCGGTGATCGTTCCGTCGTAGTCGACGAATACGCGAAGTGGACGGTACATCATGGTCGAGGACGAAGCGGCGGCCGCTCTCGCGACCGCCGCTTTCGTTACGAGCTCTTTTTCTTGCGCGCGGGCGCCTTGGTCGAGCTCGTCTTTTTCTTGGCCGCCGTCTTTTTCACGGCCGGCTTCGCCGCATCGGCCGCGCTCTTTTTAGCGGCAACGGTGCGCTTGGGTTTCGCGGCGGCAGGCGTCGACTTCGTGGCCTTGGCGGCTGCCGGTTTTGCAGCGACGGCCTTCTTGCGGGTTGCCGTTTTCGGCTTTGGCTCCGCGGCGACCGGTTTGGCTTTCGTGGTCCGGGCGCGCGACGGCTTGGCCGCGGGTGCGGTCTCCTTCGCAGCGGCCGGTAACGCGGTAAGCCGCTTCGATTCCAGCTCTCCGCCCCTGATGGGCTTGGCCACGGCGCTGCCGCGGCGGCCGCGAGCCGGCTTGGTCGGCTTCGCACCTTCTTCAGGAGCGCGCAGATGCGGCGGGGGTGCCTCGACGGCGGGCGGCTGCACCTTGCGATTCCACGGCGCGATCGCTCGCGACGGCTCGCGCGGTGCGGTTACGCCGGTCGGCTCCGCGCTGCCGTCGGCGGCGACGCGGAAGATGTGGCGATCCGGCACGGAACCCGGTTGCGGTACCGCGGCGCCCTCTGCACCCGGAGCCGTTCCCCGGCCGCGCCGGCGGCGACGGCGGCGGCGACGGCGATGTACGCCTTCACCTTCGGGCGTGCCGGGCGCGGCCGTTTCGGACGCGACCCTCTGGTCGCCGTCGGCTTCTTCGTCTTCGTCCTCGTCGTCGTGCGGCGCGGCGATCTGCGCCGCGGCGCTCTGCGCGGGAATCCCGGCCTGCATGGCATCGCCACCCACGCCGCCGCGTCCGCGACGACGACGACGGCGGCGCTTGCGGCCGTGGGCGCCTTCTTGCCCTTCGGCTTCACCGATGAGAATGGCCCCGGGTTCCTGTTCGGCCTTGGCCTCCTGGCGCAGAACCTTGTCCTGGCGCTCTTCCTCTTCGGTCACGGTCGTTATGCCGATCGGCGGCCGGACCACTTTTGCGGCCTCTTCGGCCAATTGGCGCAGCTGCTCGGTCTGTTCTGCGGCCGTAAGTTCGGGTTTGCGGCCGCCTCGTCCGCGACGCCGGCGCTTTTTCTTGGCTTCGCCGACGGCTGCAACCGACGAGGCGAGTTCGGCCAATGCGTAATCGTCTTCGACGTCGATGAGTTTTATGCGCGCCATCTGGCCGCTGAGGTTCGAGGCGTTCTCGACCTCGACGATGCGTCCGTCGATGCTGGCCGCAGCGGAGTTTGCATTGGGCAGGCGTCCCGGCAACAAGTCTACCTCGTGCTCGTCGCCGACGCGCAACTTGCCGTTCACGCTGAAATCCGCAACCGTGCGCACGCGCGTATGTTCGGGATGCAACGCCGGATCGACGCGCACGTGAATCGGTGCGTCCAATTCCTTGCCTAATTCGAGGCACTCGTCCTCGTACCAAAACTCCAACTGCGCCGCCACGCTCGGAGACGATTCGACCAGAATCGGATGGTGGTGTTCGTGCGAGCCTTCGGCGCGAATCTTGCGCAGCGTTTCGATGGCGACCGATTGGGACGACATGACCGAGCCCAGACCGCTACACGTCGGACACGCACCGCGCAGTTGCGCGCCAAGATCTTTACCGACGCGCTTACGCGTAAACTCGAGCAGCCCGAGATTACTGAACGACTGAATCGTCGCGCGGGTGCGGTCTTTACGCAGGCCCGTTTCCAACGTCGAAATAACTTTGTTGCGCGACGATTCCGATGACATATCAATGAAATCGCACACGACGATGCCGCCGATATCGCGCAGTCGTACTTGGCGAGCGATCTCCCCGGCAGCCTCGATGTTCGTCTTGACGATCGTGTCTTCGAGATTCTTGCCTCCGGTGAACTTGCCGGAGTTTACGTCAATGACGGTGAGCGCCTCGGTCGTTTCGATCACGATCGATCCACCCGAAGGAAGATTGATCTTGGGCTTCATGAGCTTTTGCAGCTCTTCGTCCACCTTATAATCTTTGAAGAGCGAGCGGCCCGAATTATAGTGCTCGAGGCGATCGAGATATTGCGGTCCAAGCAGCTGTAGAAAGTCGCGGACGCGCTTGTACTCATCTTCGTTGTCGATGAGCACTTTGTCGACGTCGGCCGTTACGAAATCGCGCGCGGCCTTGTAGACGAGATTCATGTCCTTGTGCAGCAGCCACGGCGATGCGGCGCGTTTGAACGTTTCGAGTATGCCGTGCCACATGCGGATCAGCACGCCGAGGTCGGCGATCAATTCCGCTTCGCTCACGCCCGCGGCCGCGGTTCGAACGACGGTCGCCATACCTTCGGGGCGAATGCGCTTCATGACCGACTTCAGGCGATTGCGCTCGTCGGCAGATTCGATCTTACGCGAAACGCCCGAATACTTGCCCGTCGGCATCAGTATGAGATAGCGCCCGGGAAGCGAGATATTCGTGCTGATGCGCGCGCCTTTGAGGCCGCGCGGCTCTTTGACGATTTGCACGAGCACGTCGTCGCCGCGGTTGACCTTTTCGTTGATCGTCCAGCCGGTGCGGCCTTGGGTGATTTCGACGTCGCCGATATTCAGCGGCGTCTTATTGATGTCGTCGACATAGAGGAATGCGTTCCGGCCGAGGCCGATGTCGACGAAACTTGCGCCCATGCCGGGCAGAACGTTTTGAACTTTTCCCTTGTAGATCGAGCCGATAACCTTCTCTTCGCGCTCGATGTAGATCTCCGAGAGGACGTTGTCCTCAAGGATGGCGACCCGGTTTTCCCACGGATCGCTCGAAATGAGGATCTCCGTTGACAAATGTGTACCTAACCCTTTGTAGGTCGAGGCACTGGCTTCGGCCGTCGAACTCCTCCGCGAGAAGCGCTCTGCAGCCCGGTTTCATTCCGATGAAACCTCCTGCGATCGCCCTCGAGCGGGTACTCTAGCGAGCTCCAGCACTCTCAAAAAAATTGTTGCGAATCGGCGGACCTAAACGTATGAGGCCCACTCCGATATGCGCCCAGGGTTCACTGGTCACCGGTCCAAGACCTTTGACCCGGCCGCTTTCAAGGAAGCGCCGGCCGCCAGGTCGCTTTGTGTTACGCCCGCGCCGCCAGCCTCCGGTAGACCTCGCGATTCTTCCGCCGTCCGCCGATGTCGACCGAGACATGGCAGAGTCGACGGACCTCGCGTAGTGCGTCGAGATCGTTCACGCCGAGGTGGCCCATCGCAAAGACTTCGACGCTCTCGAGCGCGGGGGCCGTCGCGAGGGCGCGCAGGTCCACAATGCGGGGCAGAGCCGCCAACACGATGGATCGCAATGCGGCTAGCCCGTCGAGCGGCGGCAGCGAGCCGAGTTCTCGCAGTCCGCGCAGCTCCAAAAACTGCAGCCGCGAGAGTGCCGGTATCGCGGCGGCATCGGAACACGCGCCGTAGCGAACCACGAGGGACTCCAAATTCGCCAGCGACGCAACCGGCTCCAGGTCGCCTTGCACCGTGTCGACGAGCGCAAGCCGGCAGAGCGCCGGCAATCGCGATCGAGCGAATGCGGGGATAGCGACGTGGTGCAATTCCAGGGAGGTCAGGCGAGGAAGCTCCGGCGGCTCGAAAGGCACGCCTGCGCGCCGGCCGAGCGCGAGCGACTCGAGAGTGGCAGTCAGCGGCGTGAGAACCTCGAGCGACGGCACGCGCACGTCGAGCACCAACCGCCGCAAGCCGCGAAACTGCGCGAACACGGTCGCGTCGAACGGCTCGCGCGAGAATCCGTGCACGCGCAGTTCGAGATCGGGACGCGCGCTCAGGAGCGCGGCGAGGGCGCCCACGTCTTGCGCGGTAAGCGGAGAACCGAACTGCACGCGGCCGGCGGGGGGCACGCGCGCGAGTTCGCTCGCATCGAGCGGCGAGCGAAGTTCTCTGACCGCCAGCCCTTCACGCAATCCGCGCAACCGCGCTTCGACGAGCGCTGCGGATTCGAAGCGGGCGGAGGGCATCGCGGCCAGTTCGGCAGCCGAAGGCGCGCGCGAAAACTCACGCGGCTCGCTGTCCGGAGCGTGCGCAAAAATGCTCCACCGCGCATCCTCGATTCCGTCGCCGGCAAAGCAACCGCGCCACAGCGCCTCTTCTTCGCGCAGCGCCGGGGGAGCAAAAAAATAGCCGAATAACCGCGAGCGATCCTGACGCGCGATGACGCCCACGATCGTGCGGCCGGGTTGGAGCGGTACGGCGAACCAGTCGCCTTCTCTGTAACGGCGTTTCATGCGAGAATACCGAAGATGTGGCACGTGAGCGGACGGCGCAGCGGTCAACGTTTCGACGCCGAGAACGGCGTCACCACCGAAGCGCTGCTTTTTCTCGGAGAACTCGATCCCGAAGCGATCGGCGCCGCGATGGCCGACGCAACGCATTACGAGCCGGTTCCCATCGACGATTTCAACGCTTTGCTCGCGGCGGTGCCCGCAAACGTCGAAACGAGCACGTTCGTCGATCTCGGATCGGGAATGGGGCGCGGCGTCATGCTGGCGTCGCTACACCGATTCAAGCAAATCATCGGCGTCGAGGTCTCGCCCGCGCTGCACGAAGTGGCTCGCGAAAATTTGCGCGCGTGGCGCAAGCGCCCTGATCTGCGTTGCGCCGATATCCGTTTGGTAAACGCAGATGCATCGACGTTCGCCTATCCGCCGGGCGATCTCGTGGTCTTTCTCTACAATCCGTTTGGGGCCGCCACACTGTCTCGAACGCTCGAGCGGCTCGTGCACGACCGCGCACACGCGGATGCGGTCTATATCGCGTACCACACGCCCCAAGAACGGACGGCGGTTGAAGGACGCGCCGCCTTCGAGCTAGTTACCGAGATTCAGGCAGGCCGAATCTACTGCCTCGTTGCCACGCGAGGCTAGGCTTTAACCGCAACGTCGTTGCGCAAAAGCACGAGCATCTCGTCCGGTCGCAACGGATGCGAAAAGTGAAATCCTTGCCCGTATTCGCACCCGAGCTGTCGCAGCGCGTCGAACTGTTCGGGCGTCTCGATCCCTTCGGCGACGACATTCAATCCGCAGGCCGTTCCGAGGCGAACGAGCATCTCGACGATCGAGCGGCTCGTGCGTCCGCCGGGTAGATCGCGGATGAAGGACTGGTCGATTTTAAACCGGTCGACCGGAAACTCTTGAATGTATCGCAGCGACGAATAGCCCGTACCGAAATCGTCGATGCACAACTCGATGCCCGTCTCTTTGAGACGCTGCAGCACGCCGCCGCCGGCGTAGCGCTCGCTCTCCAAGATCGACGTTTCCGTGATCTCCAGCGTCAGCTGGCGCGCCGCGAGTTTGTAGTCCCGCGTTAGGTTGGTCAAGAACTCCGGCAGTCCCGGATGAAGCACTTCTTGAACCGACAGATTGACGTTAAGTCCCAGGTGCAGGCCGGGCATCGCGCGCTGCCATTGCGCGAGTTGAGCGCACGCCGCGTTGAGAACGAACCGGCCGACCGGAACCATCAGCCCGAGCTCTTCGGCGAGCGGTAAAAACTCGCTCGGTCCGAGTTGTTTGCCTTCGGGCAAGTTCCATCGCAAAAGCGCTTCGACGCCCGCGATGCGGCCGTTGTTGAGAGAGACGATGGGTTGGTACGCAAGCGTGAACTGGCGCTCTTCGATCGCGCGGCGCAGATTCGAGCGCAGCGTTAACCGGCGCGCTGCGTCGTCGTGCATCTCTTTGTTGAAGTACACGCGACGCGCGCGTCCCATCGCCTTGGCGCGGTACATGGCCGTGTCCGCATCGCGCAAAACGTCGTCGGTCGTGGTGTAGTGCGCGAGCACCGGCGCGATGCCGATGCTCGCCGTCATGTCCAGCGTGCGCCCCATGAGCGTGTGCGGACGGCGCAACGCATCTTCGACCGCTTCGCCAACCGAATCGATCGACTCGCGGCTACCGTCCTCGAGCAGAACCGCGAATTCGTCGCCGCCCAAACGCGCAACCAAGTGTTGATCGCCCGCGACGCGGCGCAAACGATTCGCAGCTTCGATGAGAACGTGATCGCCGGCAAGGTGGCCGAGCGAATCGTTGATCGACTTGAATTCATCGAGGTCGAGAAAGAGCACGGCGTACGACGCCTCGGGATTCTTACGAACCGCTTCCAGCGCTTGCGCGAGACGCATCGAAAAAACCGCTCGATTCGGAAGGTTCGTCAGCGCGTCGTGCGTGGCTTCATACTGCAAACGATTTTGCGAGCGCGCGTTAGCCAGCGCCAAGCCCATCAAGTTGACGAAGACTTGCATCGCGCGCAGCGTTTGCGTGCCGGGAATCTCGCCGTTGACGGGACCGTCGGGCGACATGTAGCCGATCATCCGTCCGTCACGATCGTGTAAAGCCAACAACAACGCGTCGCGCTCGAGCCACTGATTGGGAAACTGGCGGCGCGCTCCGTTGGGCTGCACGCCGGTATAAATCGACTGCTCCCAATGCACTTCGGTTTCGGCCGGAAAGAAATAGCAATCCTCGAAAAAGCGCGTGGCGCTGGCCATCAGGCGCTCGACCTCGACCCGCTCGACAGGCTCGTTGAGGCGCTCGCGCGCCACGGCTTCCTCGTATCCGAAGAGCACCCGGCGGCGCAGTTGGCCGTCGGGTTCGTCGGCGGCGACCATGCTGACCCAGCGGAAGCCGAAAAGTTCGTGAACGCCGCGCGCAAGCGAATAGAGCGCTGCATCAAGACTCTCAGCGCTCAGCACATCTCGCGTGATCTCAAAGAGCCTTTCGAGCTGGGTTACGTCGCTCAGGCTCCGGTTCAATCGCAATTCACGCATGCCGGTATCTGAGAATATCGGTAAACCAACTCGGTTTCACAACCCGACCAGCCAAAAATCGAACCAAGGGCCCACCCTTCGACAAGCTCAGGGTGACAGAGCGGCTTCCTCTGTAAGGAGTAATCGAGGCGAGCGGGAGGGTTGGGGATGCTCTGGCGGGAGGGTTGGGGATGCTCTAGCGGGAGGGTTGGGGATGCTCTAGCGGGGGGTTAGGCGTTGCCGAGCATGTCGCGGTCGCGCTGCGCGTAGATGTTTAGCAGCATGCCGACGGCGGCGTAGTCGGTCACGATGGCCGATCCGCCGTAGGACATGAACGGCAGCGGGATGCCGGTAATCGGCATGATCCCTATGGTCATTCCGATATTGACGACGACGTGAAAAGCCAACATCGCCACCAAGCCGGTGGCGAGCAAAAAGCCGAAGCGATCGCGGGCAGCCAGCATCGCTCGGACTCCGCCGTAAAGCACCAGCCCGTAGAGAGCGACCAGCACGACGGCGCCGACGAACCCAAGCTCTTCGCCCACGACCGTAAAGATGAAGTCGCGCGAATGTTCGGGGACGAAATTGAGCTGGGTTTGCGTCCCGTGGTGCAGGCCGCGGCCGAACCATTCACCGTTGCCGACGGCAATCTTCGACTGATTAAGATTGTAGCCGGCGCCCTGCGGGTCGGCTTTCGGGTTGAGGAAGACGAGCAATCGCGCCTTTTGAAACGGTTTGAGAACGAACTTGGTACCGACCGTGACCAGCGCCACGGCAAAAATCGACGCGATGTAGATGAAGAAATCTTGGAGGCTTTGCAATCCAAAAAATAGTTGCGCCGAAAGAATCGCAAGTAAGACCAGCGTGGTGCCCAGATCCGGCTGCTTGAGGATCAGCAGCGCCGGCACCGCGATCATGAGCAACGGCCGCCACGTGTCCTTCAGGTGGCCGTACTCGCCTTTACACAATATCCACGCGATCGAGATAGCCAGAACGAGCTTCGCAAATTCGGAGGGTTGGAACGTGCCGAGCGGCCCGAGCGAAATCCAGCGCTGCGCTCCCAACGCACTGTGGCCGTGGATGAGAATAAAAGCTAGCGCCAGCAGATTGATGCCGTAGAGCCAGGGCGCCCACCGCTGCCAGTTGCGGTAATCGATGCGCGAAAACAGCACCATGACGGCGATGCCGAGCAGCCCGTACAGGATTTGCTTTTTGTATTCGCCCGCCGCGCCCGCGCTGTGCAAGTCCGCGGACTGTATCGCAATGACGCCGAGCAGCGTTACCAGCACGCACGGGATCGCCAGCGCCCAATTGAACTTGCGCAAGGACCGCCGCGCTTGGGACCCGAGGGTGATGCTGGCCACGTTTTCGAGTTACGTCGCGGCTGCCGGGTTGGCTTTCTTGCGCCGGCGTCTTCGGGGCGTCGGAACCGCCGGCTGCGGGGGTGCGGGATTCTCCGGTGCGGAGGCTTGCGCAGACGGGTTGGCCGTAGGAGCCGAGGACGCGGCCGGCGCCCCGTTGCCGGAGCCGCCGCGGGGGCCGCCCGCGTCGCGGTTCACGCCGACGATGGGAATGTTTGCAAGCATCGCAAGCGCCTTATCTTGTTGCTCGAAGCTGACCTCGATCTTGGTTCGATCGACCTGCACGTACTTCGAGATAACGTCGACCAAATCGCGCTTCATTGCCTCGACCATGTCGGGGGCCAGCGAAAGGTGGTCGGACATCAGCACCAGGCGCAGCCGCTCTTTAGCGGTCGAGCTCGACGCCTCGCGTCCGAAGAGTTTATTGAAGAATTCGATCACGAGCGACGCCCTCCGAAGAGCGAGCCGAGTTTGCCCATGAACGACTCCTTGATCTCGACCGTCGGCGCCGGCACGTCTTCTCCCGCGATTCGCGCGGCGATGGCGTGATAGGCTGCGGCGGTTTTCGTATCGGTGCGCAGGGCGATGGGCTCGCCCTTATTGGTCGAAACGATCACTTCGGGCTCGTCGGCGATCACCCCGAGCAACGGTAGGCGTAGTATGCCGTTGACGTCTTCGACCGAGAGCATTTTGCCTTTCTTCACCAGCTGCGGACGCACGCGATTGATGACCAGCTGCGGGCGAAATCTGTTGCCGAGCAATCCGACTACCCGGTCGACGTCGCGCACGGCCGAAACTTCGGGAGTGCAAACGACGATCGCCTCGTCCGCGCCGACGACGGCATTTCTAAAACCGGTCTCAATACCTGCGGGGCAATCGATCAGCACGTAATCGAACGTCTCCCGCAAACGCTGTACGAGCGCCCGCATTTTCTCGGTATCGACTTCGTCTTTTTCGCGCGTCTGCGCCGCGGCGAGCAGCCGTAGCGTCGGCGAATTCTTATCGGTAATGAGGGCTTCTTCCAGCTCGACCGTTTCCTCGAGTACGTCGAGCACGTGATACTTCACACGGCTCTCGAGCCCGAGCAAAATGTCGAGATTGCGCAGCCCAACGTCGGCGTCCACGAGCGCTACGGTCGCACCCCGGCGCGCGAGCGCGGTGCCGAGATTGGCCGTCGTGGTCGTCTTGCCGACGCCACCCTTGCCGGAGGTGATGACGATGGCGCGCCCGAGTTTGGCCGGCGTCGCCACGGGCGCCTGTTCGTGCGGTTGCGAGCCGTTGCCACCGGCGTCGTCTTGTCGAAGAACGTGCATCCTATCCTGCTTTCAGCGCGCCGAAGAGGCGACCCAAGAACCCTTGATTGTCCAACGTGCTAAACGGAACGATCTCGCCGTCGAGACGGCGCGCGATTTTTTCGTAGATGCTCTTGAGGCGATGCTGATCGTTGAGCACGATCGGTTCGCCGCGATTGGTCGTATCGATGACTTCTTCGTCGTCGGGCACGATACCAAGCAGCTCCGCCGAGAGAATCTCGCACACGTCTTCGACCGACAGCATGTCGCCGCTGCGAACCATCTCCGGACGAATTCGGTTGACGATCAGACGAACGGGCATGGAGCGCTCTTGCAACTTGCCGATCACGCGATCGGCATCTCGAATCGCGCTGACTTCGGGAGTCGTAACGACGATGGCTTCGCTCGCTCCGGCCACGGCGTTGCGAAAACCGCCTTCGATACCGGCCGGGCAATCGATCAATACGTAGTCGGCCATCTCGGCGAGATCCTCGACGACTTTCGCCATCTGCGCCTGCGTCACGGCGTCCTTGTCGCGCGTTTGCGCGGCCGGCAAGATGGAAAGCGAATCGAAGCGCTTGTCTTTGATCAGCGCCTGTCGCAGCTGACAGCGGCCTTCGACGACATCCACTACATCGAAGACGATTCGCTTTTCCAACCCGAGCACCAGGTCGAGGTTGCGCAATCCGATGTCGGCGTCCACCAGAATGACGTCGTGGCCGCGCTTGGCCAGGGCCGCGCCTAGATTTACCGTGGTCGTCGTCTTACCGACGCCACCTTTGCCCGAAGTCAGAACGATCTTACGTGCGCTCAATTGCCATCCCCCCGGGAAGCCGGAGCCCCCAGAATTTCGTCGATTTTGTCGTATGGTGCCACCGCGATCCGCTCGTCGCGGACGTACGCCGCTTCCGGACGGACCGCAGACGTTCTGCGCCTGCCGGCTTCGGCAGCGATGAACGTGGCGATGCGCAACTGCGTCGCAGCAAGTTCGAGTGCGTACACCTTCGCGGTTGCATCGCCCTGCGCACCGGCGTGAGCGACACCGCGCAGCGCGCCGAAAACGAGGATATCGCCGCTCGCCACTAGCTCGGCCCCGGGATTGACGTCGCCGAGCACGACGATGTTGCCGACGTTGTGCAACGACTGGCCGCCGCGAAGCGTGCCGCGGTGGTACAACGTCA
This sequence comes from Vulcanimicrobiaceae bacterium, assembly GCA_036559125.1. Lineage (GTDB taxonomy): Bacteria > Vulcanimicrobiota > Vulcanimicrobiia > Vulcanimicrobiales > Vulcanimicrobiaceae > JALYTZ01. The sequence goes on along the minus strand of DATBTT010000053.1, from coordinate 120,735 downwards.
CTTGCGCGGGTACCACGGCGGTCAGCGCGGCTTGCTGCAAGTTCTTCTGCGGAAGCACGACCCGGCGCACGCTCGTTTCGCCGCGTTTGCGTCGATCCGCAATGTCGGCGCGGGCTCCGGCAAAGTCGGCTGCTAACGAGCGCGCCGCATCCGAGAGGTGCATTTCCCGCTTGGGCCGCAGGGCGCGGCGGCGCGCTAGCTCCTCACCCCCGTCAACGACGGGAACGTAAGCCAGACCGTGTGCCAAGGCGATAGACTCCAAGGCGGGGCCGCCGCAGATGGAGGTCAGGCCGATACCACCGGCATCGAGCACGCCGCGCAACCGCGCCAACTGCTCGGGTTCGGGAACCGCGCTTCCGAACGCTGCGGTAGCCGAGCTGCCGCGATAGAAATCGGGCCGCTCGGTTAAGCGGCCTTCCAACTCCCCGAGCGCCTCGTCCAGATCGCGCTCGGCTAGGACTACTTCGAGACCGAGCCCTTTCCCGCGCAACAACGTCATCGCATCAGCGGTTCATACCGGCGACGCAACTGCCCTGCGCCATCCACACGCACCTCACAAGTTCCTTACGATTATCCACATGCCATACACACGGTCCCGCCGGTAACGCAGGAACCGGCTCGGGCGTTAGTGGAGTGCCCCATTCGCAACATTCTCCCCCGTCCGCGGGTAAAGGATGACGACCCTATGTTCCGCCGTATCGTTCCCATCGCGTTGATCGTTGCTCTCCTGAGCACCGCTTTTCCCGTGCCGGGCATCGCCATGTCGACGCAAACCGAGATCCAACTCGGAAAGCAAGCCGACGAAGGGATAACCGCGCAGAGCGTGGTCGAAACCGACCCACTGCTCAACGAATGGGTCAACGGGATCACCGACAAGTTGTGGAAGCAGACGGCGCGCAAGGACGTTCCGTACAACATCAAGATTCTCCACGACTCGACCATCAACGCGTTTTCGACGCTTGGCGGGTACGTCTACGTGCAGACGGGACTGCTCGACTTCGTGCAATCCGACGACGAGCTTGCGGGCGTGCTCGGACACGAAACCGGTCACATCGAGCGCCGGCACGTCGTGACGATGCAGGCGAAGTCGCAAATCCTCAATCTGCTTTTTGGAATCGCATCGCTTTTTTCGCCGATCATCTACCGATTCGGTAATCTCGCGCAAGCCGGCATCATGGCGAAAATGTCGCGCGCGGACGAACTGCAGGCCGATCAATACGGCCTGTTGCTGATGTCACGGTCCGGGTACGATCCGCAAGCGGATCTCTCCATGCTCCAACACTTAGGCGCGCTCGAAAACGCGCATTCGGATCTGGTCACCAAATACTTACAAGATCACCCCGGCGCCTCGGCCCGCGTATCGCACATGCTGGGCTATCCCGAACTGGACCCCAAAGTCGTGACGCCGCAACAGAAGCTGGTACGGGCGCTCCACGATCTCGACGAAGCGCGCTACAACGTAGCGATGCTCGATTTTCAAGATATTGTCAAAGCGAATCCGAACGATCAACAGGCCATGCTGGCGCTTGGACAAACGCAGTTGGCTCTCGGCCAAACTAACAAGAGCGAACAGACGTTGGGTGAAGTCGCGCAGAAAGGCGCTCCCGACGTGCAAGCGATCGCCAGGGCGCGCATCGCCACGCTCCGCGAGATGGAAGTCAAACGCGTCGATCTGACGCAGCCGAATTTGGCCGCACTCAAAGCCAAGCTCGCCACGGCCCGGCAGACGCAATCTCAGGCGGTCTCGGAGATCGGCGCGCGTCACGATCAGGGGCGCGATCAACTCAAGTCGTTGCAGACGCGGCTCGACAGCATCTCATACGAGATACCGGATTTCAGCCGCATAGACATCAAACGCGGTTCGCGACTGGATGCTGTCGTGAAAAATCTGACGACGATGGCGCGTTCGATCAATAGCGCGCTGGGCGATGCCGGCAGTACGATCAACAACGTCGGCACGACCGACGCCAAGACTAACCATCTCAGCGGTCTGCTGCAAGACAATGCGGATATTCTCACCGAGATGAACGCGCCGTTCAAGGATTCGCCCGTCCCCTCGAACTCCGTCGCGGTTTTCCCATCCTACCCGCGCATGCTCGAGGAACTCTCACAGGCCGACGGCGATATGGTGCGGGCGGTCGACGCGGGCCGCGGCGCCGCGATGCAAACCGACACCGGTCTGGGCGATCTGGACATGTTCCTCAAACGCCTGCAGCAAGTGCAACTGAACTATTTCGGCGATATCAGCCAGCAGGACTACAACGATTTGGTTCCGCTGATGCAAAAGGCCAACGCGTCGCTGCAGCAGGCGGCGGTTTCCGCATCGCAATCCTATCAGCTCTTCAACATGGCAAAATCGAACCAGCTTGCGGCCCGCATCACGCTGCTCGGCGTCGGCACGTCGTCGGCGCGTTACGCGACGTTGCAAAAAGCGTTGAGCGTCCGCTTTGAAGAGGGTGGAGTGGATTACGCGACGATGCTGCACCTCAATCTCACGCCCGGCGAAGTCGCCGCCGCGACGATAACCGCAGCCGATACGCGCACGACGCCGGAGGCCATCATCAAAGAAGCGCAGTCGACGCATCGTTCGATCGTGGACGTGGCCAACGCGCGCGGCATGCACTCGATCGCGCTGGAGATCTTTCTGGGTTTGATCTACCTCGACTACGCCGACGATCCGTCGGCCGAATCGCGCGCCGGCACGCCCGGCACCGGTCACGGCGACGCATGACGCTACCACTTCGTAACGGGAGAAGGTGAATATATCTATGGCAGCCGCAGCGGGCGACATTCTGCGATTGGTTCGCAAAGGCATCGACGTCAAGGCCGTTAGCGCGAACGTACGCAAGCCATTTCGTTTCTATTTGTGCGGAGATCCCGCACAGGTTGCAGCCATGCGCGCGTTGCTGCTCGACGGCCAGGACGAAACCGTCCCATTCGACGCGGCGGCCTGTTTAGAAACGCTGTCTCCGAATCGAACGCTCGCGACGGACGCGCGCTCGGGGACGCTCGTGCTCTTTTTGGGCCGCCGCGGAGACGTAGCCGCCGCGAATCTTTCCGAGTTGCGCGCGATGCGCTTGCCGATCCTTGCGATCACCGTAGACGAGGCCGCCCAGCCGAGCGGACCGCCCGCGCCGCCGGAACCGGGGTCGTATGCCGAATACATCGTGCCGGCAATCTCGTGCGACGCCTTACGCGGGCGGGTCTTTCCGCACATGATCGACTGCTGTAAACGCGTCGAGATCGCCGTGGGACGGCGCTTACCGGTACTGCGCGAGACGGTCGCGGCGAAACTCACGCGCGATGCCGCGAACAACGCGTTGAAAGTCGCGCTCGCGAGCGCGGTCGTCGATCACATCCCCGTTGCCGGCTTCGTCCTCGGTGCGTTTGCGTCCGCCGGCGACATGGTCGCGATAACCGGCATCCAAATGATGCTCCTTCTGCACATCGAAGCGACCTACGGGCGCGACCCCGACGTGCAACGCATGTGGCAACTCTTACCGGTCGTCGGCGGCGGCTTCGGGTGGCGCATGCTCGCTCGCGAACTCTCCGGCTTCATACCGGTGGCCGGCATCGGCATTAAAGGCGCCATCGCCTATGCCGGAACGATTGTCGTGGGCGAGGGCGTGACGTTCTTTCTCGAACACGGCCAGCACATGAGTTCGGTACAAGCCGGTACGATTTACGAAAACACGAAGAACGAAGCGCTCAAATTCGCGCGCGACATCGTGGCGCGCGTTACGAAGCGCTGAGCCGGCTTAACAGATCGTCGTCGTCGAGCACCTGTAAATCGCGGGAGAGTCGCGGTCGCAACATATTCGCGATTTGCGAAGCCATACGTTCCCGGTACTGCGATGCCATGCCGTCTCGTCGCGCGCAAAAACGCGCGACGAGAGCGCGCTCCTCCGCGCTGAGCATGGAAAAGCCCGCGGCCGGATGATCCGCATCGGCAAAATCGCGCGCGCGCACCACATCGCCATCGCGTACGACGATCGTGCCGGCAGCCAAGTCACCCAAGCGTTTGTTCTCCGGCGATACGAGCGTGGCGATCGCGCTAATCGCGTAGAAACCCAAGGTCGCTTCGCCGACGCGGATGAGATTGCGAATGAGCGAGCTGCCGAGATCGAGCGGATAGCCTCCGTCGCGCACCACGCGTATGCCGAGCGCTTTCTTTCCCGGCGTTTGGCCGTTCCAAAACGCCTCGAAGACCACGAAATACCCAAAGAACACCGCGAATACGATCAAGATGACAATCGCCGTCGCGATCGAGGTCGTTAGGCGATCGGCGTGTGGATCCGGTCGCGGCGCATGCGCTGCGATGAGTTCCAATCCCCAAAAAATCCCGGCAACCACCGCGACCTGAATTACCAGGTCGAGAACGACGGCCAGAAAGCGGCTTCCCAGCCCCGCGAGATCGTACGAGAAACGAATCGATTCCGGCGTCCGAACGCTAATGCTGCGATCCACGCGGGAGTCATTCGACAGGCCGGGCGCAGGCCCGCTCGAATGCAAGCGCCGTGCAAGAATCCGGTTTCGTCGCGAAACGTCAGGCCTCGTGGGAGCGGCTCGAAGCACTGCTCGACCGCGCTTCGCGCGCCGGCTTTCGCCGGCTGACGGCGGACGAACTCGTGGAATTGGGGCGGCTCTATCGCTGGGTGACCTCGGATCTGGCTTACGCCAACGGTCAGGACTTTTCGGCGCGCCTGCAACACTATCTCAATCGGCTTACCGCGCGCGCGCATGCGCACGTGTACGGCGGATCGCTCCACAGTGGGCGCGCTCGCATTGGTACCTTTTTCGCCCGCACGCTGCCGGCCGAGTTTCGCCGGTCCTTTCCGTACATCGGTATTTGCATCGCCTTGACGGTCCTGTGGGCGGCAATCGCGTACGCCGTCGTCGCAAGCCAGCCGGCCGACGCTTACGCATTGCTTCCCGGCGAGATCGTGCCCGGTCAGATATCCAAGAGTCTCCACGATTCGAACTTTGCGATCTCGCCCCAACATGCGCCGGATATGGCTGCTTTCATAATTCAAAACAACATTCGCGTGTGCGTTCTGGCATTTTCGGCCGGCATAGTCACGCTCGGCATCGGTACGATCTACGAGATCGTCCTCAATGCGTTGATGCTCGGCGCGCTGGGCGCGCTGTTTACGCGCGCCGGATTCGGGTTCGATTTCTGGGCGACGATCGCACCGCACGGCGTCATCGAACTAACGGCGATTCAGATCGCCGGCGGCGCCGGGTTGCTGCTCGCGGCCGGTGTGTTGCTTCCCGGTCGCAGGCGCCGCCGCGACGCGCTAGTCGAAAACGCCCGCCGCGCGGGAGTGCTTTTCTTGGGGGTGGTCGCGATGCTGATCGTGGCGGGAACCATTGAAGGGTTCTTCTCGCCGCTGCGCCTTCCGGCGGATGCACGCTCGGCGGTCGGAATCGTCACCGCCGCCTTGCTGGTCGCGTACTACGGCTTCGCAGGCCGGAAGATTCGAATCCGTTAACCCGCCCCTTAAATCAGGCCACGCTGCTTGATGCGCAAGTATTCGTCGATGAGCGCGGTGCTCAACCGTTTCGCGGGAACGTCGATCACGCGCGCGCCGAGCCGTTCCAGCACCGCCGCCGCCGTACGCCGCTCCCGGCGCAGCTCGAGTGCTACGCTGGCTTCGTAGACCTGCAGCGGTTCGTTCGGCACCGCCTCCAACGCGCGATCGATCGCGGCGTCGTTCATAAAAACGAGCAAGACGAGGTGCCGGCGCGCGAGTGTCCCGATCTCTGCGAGCACCGTGCTTTGCGCCACCGGGTCGACCATGTCGGTAAAAAATACGACGAGGCTGCGCTTGTGGAGATGCCCGCGTAAATAGTTGAACGCCGCGTGGTAGTCGGATTCTTCGAAGCGCGGCTCGAGATCGTGCACGGAGGCCGCTAAACGGGCGAGCGATCCCGACGTTGCGCGCGGCGCCTCGGCCAGCAAAATCTCGCGCGCGAAAGCGATCATTCCGATTTTGTCGCTGGCGAGGCTCGCAATCGACGCCACCGAAAGCGCGGCGGTGATCGCGTAATCGAACTTGCGCTGATCTTCGAGCCTCGGAGTCATCAAGCGCCCCGCGTCGAGCACGAGCATGACGTTTTGGCTTCGCTCGACTTCGTATTCGGCGACCATGAGATTGCCGCGGCGAGCCGTGGCTTTCCAATCGATCGATCGGAACGCATCGCCGGGATTCCACTCGCGCAAATGCTCGAACTCCGAGCCGACGCCGCGCAGCCGCATGCGCCTCAAACCTACTTCGATCAGCCGGTTGCGCGCGTGAAGGCTGCCGTATCGTTCGACGGCCGCGAGATCGGGAAAGACGCGGCCGGACGCAGGTGCCGCAACGCGCAGCCGCCGACGCAGAAAGCCGATCCGATTTTCGAACCACAGGTAGATCGTGCCGAACGCTACCGTGCCCCGCGTGCGCGGCGTCACGTCGCGGTCGACCGTCGCGACCGCGCGCGCAGCGGCTTGTCCGAGCAATTCGTCCACGCCAAAATCGAGCCGCTCGACCGGCGATTCGACGATTCCGAACCGGATGGCTTGCGACGACGCGTTCGCGACGGCGTACGTCAGTTTCGCGGGAACTCGCAGCGCGAGATGCGGCAGTTGGCCGCGCTCGACGCGAATCGTGCGTCGCGCCGGCCCCACAATCGCGTCGGCGCAAAACGCCGCGACCCACGCCAGGGCCGCGAGTCGCGCAACCCATATCGCAGCATGCACCGCTCCCGCACAGGCGAAGAGCGCCGCGACGCCGCCCGCCAACCAGAGCGCGCGTGGCGAGAGCCACGCGCGAAGAGCGAGGCTACGTCGAGCTCGCACGCGGAACCGGGACAGTACGCAACACGTCCGCGAGCACGTCGTGGGCGCGCACGCCCTCGATTTCGGCATGCGGCTGCACGAGCAAACGATGCGCGAGCACTAGCTGCGCCACGTCCTTGACGTCGTCGGGCGTCGCATACGCGCGGCCGGCGATGGCGGCGGCGGCCTGCGACGCTATCAGTAACGATAATGCCGCGCGCGGGCTCGCCCCGAGCGCGAGTTGGATGTGCGAGCGCGTCGCGGCCACGATGTCGTAGATATACTTTTGCACGCTCGGTGAAACGTGCGTTCGCCGAATCTCGTCTTGCGCCGCGATCGCTTCGGCGGCGCCGGCCAGCGCGCGCACCCCGCTGCCTTCGAGATCGCGCGCGTCGAAGCCGAGCGTCGCGCGTTCGAGCAACGCCAGTTCCTGCGCTTCTTGCGGATACTCCGATTCGACCTTGATCAAAAAGCGATCCAGCTGCGCTTCGGGCAACGGATAGGTGCCCTCGTATTCGATCGGATTTTGGGTCGCGCAGACCATGAACGGGCGCGGAAGTGCGATCGCCACGCCGTCGATCGTCACGCGCGCCTCCTCCATCGCCTCCAGGAGTGCCGCTTGGGTTTTGGGCGGCGTCCGATTGATTTCGTCGGCGAGCACGATGCCGGCGACGATGGGTCCCGGGCGGGTCGAAAATTGCGCGCTCTGCGGATTGAACACCGTAGTACCGATAACGTCGGCCGGCATCAAATCCGGCGTAAACTGGATGCGCTTGAAGTCGACGCCGAGCAGGAGCGCGAACGCGCGCACGGCGAGCGTTTTACCGGTGCCCGGAACGCCCTCGACGAGCACGTGACCGCGCGCGAAGAGCCCGACGAGCAACGCGAAGGTCATGCGCTCGCCTCCCACGATGATCTCGCGCATGCCTTCGTCCAGCCGGCGCGCCAAATCGTGTGCCGAAGCAGTCATTCCAAATCCTTTCGCAATTGCGCGCTCAGACGACCGGCGCGCACGAGTTCGAAATCAGACGGCCGTTCCAAACGCCCGAGCGCGTCCAATTCTCGCAACGCCTCAAGGCTTGCCTGCGGCCGGGCGCCGGCCCGCGCTCGAAGCGCCCGCGCGACCGGCTCCGCACAGTCGCGTATGGCGCGCGGCGCGGCGCGGCCGCGCTGCAACAGTCGCGCCATAGATTCGATGTACGCCGACGAGTCGCGCTCGTCGCGCGCGTCGGGGAGCAGCGGCGGGGCGAAGCGCCAGTTCGCGCCCAGCAGGGCGAGCGCGACGATCGCGATGGTAAGCGCGACCGCAATCCGAACGGGCGGTGGCAACGCCGCCCAAAAACTGCGATCGCGCGCATACCCGTGCACGCGTTCGTCGAACGCGACGGGGCCCGAAGCCAATAACGCATACGCGTAGCGCGCATTATCCGCGCGCGCCAGGTTGCTATTGCTGAAAACCGAGGGATCGGTAATCGCGACGATCGTACCGCGCCCAAACGAATAGCGTATCGCTACGTTTTTACCGGCGGCGACGAGTTGCGCCGAGATCCGGCGCTTTGTCAATGTGGCGAATGCCTCGTCGAACGCGCCCGCCACGCGCCGCGCGCGCGCGGCTGCGAGCGATTTCGCAACCCTCGCGGAGCGCACGGTTCGGCGCATCGCACGCGTCGAAGGCACTTTTAGCTTCGCATCGCCGATTGCCGGCCGGCCGAGAATCACGAGTATTCCGCCGGCCTGCACCCAGGCGTGGAGCGCGTCGGCATCCCCTCTGCTCAAGCCGGCGGATTCCTCCGACGGCGCGGAGGCGGAGACCACGAGCGTGCGCACCGTGCGATCCAGCAGTCCGATGGGACGCTCGAATTGCCCTGCGACGACGTTCTCGCGATGCAGCATGTCGAACAACGCCGCATATCCGTTGCGGCCAAAATCGTACGTCGAGAACGCGCTCGGCGACTCGCCGCGATCCTGATTCTGTACCAAGGCCAGCACCGCGAGCAACGCAACGCCGCCGAGCACCATCAGCGCGTCGAGTAGGCTCCTAGGCCGCATCGCGCACCGGCCCGAGCAGTTCGGAAAAAGCCGCATGGGCGTTCGACCATTCGCTCGCGCCCACGGCGCGTTCGGCATAGGCTACCGCCGTGAAAGGCTGCGCGATCGATTCGAATTGCGACGCACGTGCGGGATCGTTCGCCCGCAACGCGCGCGAAAATTCTTCCACGGTCGCACTCGCGTCGTCGCGCACGATGCCGCGGCCGCTTAGCCCGGCAAGCGTAGCGGCAAATAACAGCACCACCGCGCGCTCGAAATCACCCTCCGCGGCCGCGCGAACGCTCCGGTCGTACAGCCCACGCGCGTCGGCTGCGCCGCCCGCAGTTGCGGCGCGCGCGATCGCGTTGCGCTTTTCAGGTACCAGCACGCCTGTCAGTCGCAAGACGACGACGAGCAATAATGCGAGCAATGCGACGACGATGACGCCGCCGAAAACGACGCCCGCCGCGTGCGAAACGTGAACGTGCGCGGTAAGTGCGCGCAACAACCGGTCGTACACGTCGCGCGCCCAATCGAAGGCGATCTGCAGCCACGTTTTAGGGCGTTGGGCAACGTGAGGCGCGCTCAGGTGGTAGCGCTTCGATTGCAGAATCGCCCGTGCCAACGCGTGTGGATCGTGCGGCGGCGTACCTGCGACGGGCGACCGCCCAGTCACGCTTGCGGCTGCGTACCGGCGATCATTTGCTCGACACTCGTCTGAAGATCGAGTCCTTCCCGGCGAACTCGCACGTCGTAGTAATACACGGCAATCAAAACCGCTAAGAAGGTGGTGGCCAAGAGCGAAAGCACCCCTTGCGCGATCGTGTCGATCGCGTGCGATTTAACAAGCGACTCGAGCACGGCGACGACGATCGACGCGATGATAAAAAAGCCCAGCTGGATCGCGAAGACGGAGATGCCGACGAGCAATGCTTTCTTGAATTCCACGCGGTTGAAAATGCGATCGAATCCCGACGCGATCGACGAGCGTAGCGGCGCCGCTTCTATCGCGACCGCGTCGAACATGAACATCGCCGCAAGGTACAGCATCAAGAGAACGGCAAGCCATGCGAAAAAGACTGCGACGGTCACGACGATGCCGACTACGCCGGCAAATGCGCCTGCGGCGAAGAGCGCGACGCTCAAACCCGCGCATATCCCGACGCCGAGTGCCCCGGCTATGGCCGCCCCCGCGAAGATCGCGATTTGAACGAGCAACACGAGTAAAATCTGCGGCCAGCGCCGCAGCGCGCTGCCGTAGCAACGGCGCCAGTCGACGGAATCGCGGGCGTACAAGCGCGCAACTCCGGTGGCCGTGGCGACGTTCGCGAATGGAGTCAAGACGACGCCGATTGCTATGAGCCATACCAGCGCCGGCGAGAACGGAAGCGCCGGCGTCGCGCCCGGATGCGGATGTTGCATCTGCTGCAAGAGCGCGGTCATCGAGGTCGAGTCGTTGAGCGCGAAATAATTGGCGATGCTGATCGGAACCAGCAAAAAGAGCGCGATGATCGAAAATCCGGCGAAGTTCCGGACGTACAGCGTTACTGCACGATCGAAGATTTCCCCAAGGCCCAATGGCCGAAGCTGTATCGGATCGGCGGCGACGCTCATCGAGGCGGCGCTTTCTTGAGGATTCCGCCGGCTTCCTATGGTAGTGATGCGCCATGGAGACCTTGGGGAGCCTCGCGGCCATTTGGCGATATCCGGTAAAGAGTCTCGCGGCGCAGCCGCTCGCGCAGACCGACGTCGCGCTCGACGGTCTTCCGGGCGATCGCGCCGGCGCGCTCTACGTCACCTCGGAGCACGCGCGCACGGGCAAACCGTATCGCGGCAAGGAAAACAATCGCCTGCACCTCACCGCCGACCTCGGCCAGGCTGCGCGCTATGCCGCCGAAGCCGCGGTGACGGTACGGTATAGCGCGGCTCCCGAACGCCAGCACGTCTTCGACGACGCCCCGATCTCATTGGTGGTCGACCGCTGGATCGACGAAGTCTCCGCCGCCCTGGGAAACGCGCTCGATCCGTTGCGCTGGCGCCCCAACTTCTACGTGCGCGCGAACGACGGTTTCGCGCACCCTGAGGACGACCTCATCGGCGCCGTCCTCGAACTCGGAAACGCGGTCTTACGCGTGCGTTCGACCATCGGCCGGTGCGTCACCACGACGTACGACGTCCGGACCGGCGAACGCGAGGACGAAGTGCTGCGCTACGTCGCGACGCAACGCGCGAACGTCATGGGGATCTACTGCGACGTGGAGTTGGCCGGAACGGTGCGCGTCGGCGATCCCTTAGCTTTGCGCGCGCGCTGAACGTCGCGCACGATCGCTTCGAGCTCGTCGATGTAGGCGAGAAAACGCTCGCGTCCGCCGGAGGTAATTCGCACGATCGTTTGCGGGCGCCCACGTCCGGTGACGCGCGTCGTTTCGACGATGCCCATCTCGCCCAACGCGTGCAAGTGCCGGTTGAGATTGCCGTCGGTTAAATCGCAGACCTCTTGTAAGTGCGTGAAGGTGGCGCCGTCGGGATTGCCGACCAGCGCGCTGCAAATCGCCAACCTTCCGCGCTCGTGAAAGACGCGGTCCAGGCCGGAAAATGCGAACGGCGCCGTCACGCGCGCACCTTGCGTTCGCGCATAACGAAAACGCCGATGGCGATCTGTCCGATCCCGAAGCCGAACGGCAGCACCCACCACCCGAGCGAAATCGATGCGGGGACGAAGAACAGGGCGGTTCCGAGCAATCCGAATGCCGCCGCAATGGGCGCGACCGCACGCGGCAGCATCGTGCGCGACGCAAACAGACCCACGCCGTAACACGCATACCACACGCCGGGCAGGTACGTAAACGAATTCGCAAGCAAGAACGCCGCAGATAGCGCGGCGCCCAGCACGAGCGCGGGAAGCATCGAGAATCCGACCGTTGCCGTTTGCCAGCGGTCTCGAGCGGTGGCATCGTTGACGTACCAGTGGGCGATCGCCCCATAGTTGACGGCGACGGCCGCGGCGCAGCAGACGAACCAAATAGCAAAATATAGATGGCCTGCGGGCACGCCGTGTGGATGAGGAACCAGCGCGAATTGCACCACGCCGGCGGCGAGCGCGAAAAGCCCGGAGATCGCCGCGGCGATACCCGAGTACCCTTTGAAGCGCTGCGCGTGGCCGAGGCGTTCGCGAACCTCCGCGATGTCGGCTAAAGCGCGTTCGATGTCCGTCATATTCCCATACTTTGTATCACAAAGTAATTGAGCGCCGCAAGCGATGCAACCGGCCCCTTCCCCAGCCGGCTCTAACGAGCAATGACCTTCAGCGACTTCGTGCTCGAACGTCTGCACCGTCCTTCCAGGATATTGGAGATCGGTGCGGGCGCAGGAGAACTTACCCGCTCGCTCGCCCGGGCGGGTCATGACTGTCTGGGCATCGATCCGCTGGCGGAAGCGGAATCGGGGGTATTAACCTTGAGCTTCGAGGCCTTTTCGCCCCCCGCGCGCACCTTCGACGCGGTCGTGCTGCAGCGCGTGCTGCACCATTTGAACGATCTCGACGGCTCGCTGACGCGCATCGCCGATCTCTTGCGGTCCGACGGCAAACTCTTTATCGAAGACTTTGCGACCGAGCGCATGGACGAGACCACCGCGAATTGGTTTTGGGACCGCTGGAAGACGATCGGCGTAACCCGCAAGGGCGCGCCGCCGGCGGATGCGCGCGCGTTCTTGACGCAGTGGCGCGAAGCCAAGCGCGACAATCATACCGCGCTCGCGATGCACGACGCGCTGCTGCGTTATTTCGACGAAGGCACCTTCGCGTGGGGAGCGCATATCGCGTACGAACTCGGCGATCCCGAAACCGAACCGCTGGAAGTGCAAGCAATTTCGCGCGGCCAGATCGCGGCCCTCGGCTTCCGCTATGCGGGCGCCCTCGAAGCGCTGTAACGGTCCACGTTACAACGTGCGACGGCCTTCGAGAGCTTTGGCCAGCGTTAGTTCGTCGGCGTAATCGAGGTCGCCGCCGATCGGCAAACCGTAGGCCAGTCGCGTCACGCTCACGCCGATGGGCGTTATGAGTCGCGAGAGATAGAGCGCGGTCGCCTCGCCCTCGGCATTGGGATTGGTCGCGATGATGATCTCGGCCGGGGCCTCGGCGTGAATTCGCTCGATCAATTCCTTCACGCGTAATTGCGCGGGGCCGATGCCGTCCATCGGCGAGATGAGTCCGCCCAAGACGTGATAGCGGCCCTTGTATGCCGACGTGCGTTCGAGCGCGTAGATGTCCTTTGCTTCGGCAACCACGCACAACGCTTTTGCATCGCGACGCTCGTCGGTGCAGATCGGGCACGGATCGTCTTCGGTAATCGAAAAACAGCGCGAGCAGAGCCGCACCTTGTCTTTGACGGCGAGGATCGCTTCGGCGAGCGACTGCGCCTCGTTGCGTGGGCGATTGAGCAAATAGAAGACCAACCGCGCGGCCGTCTTCGGGCCTACCGTCGGAAGTTTGCTGAACTCGTTGATCAGCGCCGCGACGGGGCCGGCGATGGAACCGGAGTTCGGCACGGCCGGGCTTACGTCAGGCCGGGAATTCGCACGCCGCCGGTAACCCGGCCCATGCGGCCGGCCGCCGTCGCCTCCACGTTTTTCAGCGCATCGTTGAGCGCAACCACCACCAGATCTTCGAGCGTCTCCGCGTCCTCCGGATCGATGGCTTCCTTCGCGATTTTTAGGCTCTTGACGCGGTGGTCGCACGTCATCTCCACCTGCACGCTACCGCCGGCGGCCGAGCCGGTGACGACGGTTGCGGCAAGCTCTTCTTGCGCCGCCGACATTTCTTGTTGCATCTTACGCATCTGCTGCATCAATTGCGCCTGGTTCATTCTTTGATTCTTTCATTCAAGTACGAGAATAGTTGGTCCGGATCTTCATCGGGCTGCGCGGACGCTACCGCAGCAACCGCAGCAACCGCCGCACCGCTCTTGCCGCGCGTCGCCGGTGCGGTCGCGCCGTCGACACGGAATGAGGTTCGCAGCGGGGCGCCGACGACCTCGGCGATCGCCGCCTCGATGATTTTGGCGTTGTCTTTAAGGATATCGGCCATCAGCGAGTTCGGCAATTTGATGACGAGCGCGTTGCCGTCAATCGCGTCGGGCACCGCTCGGGATAACTGCGTGCGTAGAGACTGCTTCTCACTTTCGACTTTGGTGCGAATCGATTGCCAGGCGGCGCGCACTTTTTGAATGCTCACCTCGCCTTCGCCGCCCCGTTCCGGCTGCGCTACGGGGACGGGTTCGGAAATCACCGCCGGCGGTTCCGGAACCGGCGCGGCGGGCGCGCCCCCTTCCAATGCGGCGATGCGGGCCGAGAGCGCGTCGAGCGTGGGATCCTCAGCCGCTAATATGAAACGCAAGAGCGCGGTTTCCAACTCGAGGCGCGGGTGTCCCGAACTGCGCCCCGTCGCGAGCGCCTCGGTCAATAGACGCAGCGCGCGAATGAGTTGCGCCTGCACGAGGCCTCCCGCGCGCTGCGCTGCGAGCTGCGCGTCTTCCGGAGCCAAGTCCCGCGCGAGCAAGCCGGGGTCGATGCGACCCACGAGCAGGTTACGAAATTCAGCAATCAGACTACGCGTGAGAACCTGCATGTCGGTTCCGGCGTCGCTCGCCTCGTCGATCGCGGCCAGCATGCCGGCGGCATCCCGGGCGAGGGTGCGTTCGACCAAGGCGCGCGCGGAATTGCGCCCGCTCGCCCCAAACGCGACGTCGATGGTCGCGCTGCCGATCTCGCCGTCCGAAAACGCCGCAGCTTGCTCGAGCATCGTAAGAGCATCGCGCAGGCCACCGTCGGCGCGATATGCGATCGCCGAGAGGGCCGCGTCGTCGATGGCGATTCCCTCCGCCTTCGCGATTTCGCGCATGCGCTCGATCATCACCGGGATCGAGATCCGCCGGAAGGCGTACCGTTGGCAGCGCGAGAGGATCGTGACGGGCAATTTTTCGGGCTCGGTCGTAGCCAGGATGAAGACGGCGTGCGCGGGTGGCTCCTCGAGGGTCTTCAAGAACGCGTTGGCGCCTTCTTTGGTGAGCATGTGCGCCTCGTCGATGATGTAGACTTTCATGCGCATCGCCGAGGGCGCGAACTTTACGGCATCGCGAAGCGCGCGAATTTCGTCGATTCCGCGATTGCTGGCCGCGTCTATTTCCAACACGTCCAGCGCCGTGCCGGCAAGCATTGCCTGGCAGAAGTCGCACGTGTTGTCGGGAGTAGGCGTTGGGCCGTTGATGCAGTCGATGCAGCGCGCGAGAATCTTTGCCGCCGACGTCTTGCCCGAGCCGCGGGGCCCGGAGAAGAGATACGCGTGCGCGAGTTTTCCGCTCTCGATCGCGCTCGAGAGCGTGCGGACTACCGCGTCTTGGCCGACGAGATCGGCGAAGGTCTTTGGGCGCCAGGTTCGATAAAGGGACACGTCCTTTGGTACTTTAGGACGTTTCAGAGCGCCTGCCGCAGGGTATACCTGAATCGTCGCCACTTCTCTATGCGTTATAGAGGAGGGGAATGCATCGTCTGGCGGCACGACCGGGCGTGCCGGCGACCCAAGTGGGAGATACCGTGGACTTACGAGCTGCGCTTCGAGAGAAGTTCGGTTTCGACTCGTTCCAACCCGGCCAAGAGGAAGTTGTCGGGCGCGTCATCGAGGGACAGGACACCCTCGCCATTCTGGCTACCGGCGCTGGAAAGAGCCTGACCTACCAACTGCCGGCTTTACTATTGGATGGGACGACCGTCGTCGTTTCTCCACTCATCGCACTGATGAAAGATCAGCTCGACATGCTGCGCGATCGCGGCGTGACCGAAGTCGTGGCCCTTAACTCGACGCTCTCCGAAGATCAGGAAGCAGCGGCGGTCGCCCGGATTCGCGGCGGCACCATCAAGGTCGTATTCGTCACCCCCGAAAAGCTCGAAGACGACGCGTTTTTGCACATACTGCAACAACTTCACGTACCGCTCTTCGTCGTCGACGAGGCGCATTGTATCAGCCAGTGGGGCCACGACTTTCGACCGGCCTACTTGGCGCTCGGGCACGTCATCGAAAAGCTCGGCCATCCGACGGTTTTGGCGCTAACCGCCACGGCAACGCCGGCCGTCCGCGAAGACATCCTCCATCAACTCGGCATTCCGGCCGTAAAGCCCATCGTCAAAGGATTCGACCGGCCCAATCTAGTTTACGACGTTCGGCGCGCGGAGAAAGAGGCCGATAAACTCAAGATTTTGCGGCAATTGTTCTTGACCGGGGAACTCGAGGGTACCGGCATCATCTACACCGCGACGATCAAGAACGCGCTCGAAGTACAGAAATATTTGCACGACCAGCTCGACGTGCCGGCCGCAGTGTACCATTCGAAACTGCAGAAGCAAGACCGTACGTCCGTTCACGAACTCTTCATGGACGAGCACATTCGCGCGGTCGTCGCAACCAATGCGTTCGGCCTGGGCATCGACAAACCGAACATTCGATTCGTCGTGCACTACGATCTCCCGGGTTCGGTAGAAGCCTACACGCAAGAAGCCGGCCGCGCCGGACGGGACGGGCTCGCCTCAAAGTGCATTCTCATCTACCGCATGAGCGACACGCGAGTGCAGAACTACTTCCTTACGGGTAAATATCCGGATATCGAAGAGGTTCAGAAGACGTTCGGTACGCTCGAGATTTTCGGAACGCAGGAGGGCGGCGTTTCGATGACCGACCTGCGCAAGATATTGCAGCTCCCGCTCACCAAACTCAAAGTCATTCTCGCGCTACTCAAGAAGGGTGGGTTCATCGAAACGCCGAGCCGCTCCAAGTACGCGCTAACCGACGAAGCGCGCGCGAACAGGGACCTCGTCCTCAATCTCGCTAGTTACGAAACGAAAAAGTCGTACGATCAGAGCAAACTCGCGATGATGCTGCAGTACGCCGAAACGCGAGCGTGCCGGCGCAAGTTCATTCTCAATTATTTCGGCGAAGACTACGATCGGCCACGCTGCGGCGCGTGCGACAACTGTTTGCGCGCCCTTAAGGCGCCGGCCGCCGTTGCAGCCAATCAAACCCCGCAAGGGCAGATCGCGCCGCC
The DNA here is from genome assembly GCA_036559125.1 of Vulcanimicrobiaceae bacterium. Lineage (GTDB taxonomy): Bacteria > Vulcanimicrobiota > Vulcanimicrobiia > Vulcanimicrobiales > Vulcanimicrobiaceae > JALYTZ01. The sequence continues at coordinate 103,794 of DATBTT010000053.1, read as the reverse complement.
GAACTCGGGCTATCGCATCGCCGACGTCGTGTTCCACCCAAAATGGGGACAAGGCACTGTGGAACGCGCTGAGAAAGACCTTGTCACCGTGCTGTTTCCAACCATCGGGTACAAGACGCTGCTCGCTTCAGCGGTAAGCCGCGAAGAAGCCAAAATCGCCTAGCCGTCCGTGCAGGTAGCTTCGTTTCTGACCGTTTTGAGTGCGGCCGGATGTCTTCTTGCGTTTGCCGGCATAACGCCCGCCGCGCAGGTCAATCCACCGGCTCCGATCGCGACCAACGTACCGGTAACGCCTAGTCCCGGTCCGCAAGCGAGCGTCCAGCCGAGCCCTTATCCGAGCTTCGCGCCGAGCGTTGCTCCCAGCGTTACGCCGCTGCCCACGCCGACTCCGACGCCGCCGCCGATCGTGGTCGATCCGGCCTCCGCGCAGGTCGCGGTTGGTTTCGATCAGACGCTGCGCGTCGGATCGGCGCTCGGCCCGATTTCGGCCACGGTCGCGGATGCGAAAGTCGTCGCGATCAGAATCGATCAAGACGCACAGACGGTCATCTTGACCGGGCTCGCACCCGGCTCGACGACGCTCACGATCGTCGACCGGCGCGGAATCACGGCGACCGTCCCGATTCACGTCGCGTACGACGCCGGCAGCGTCGCCGACGCGACGACCGTACGCATTACCGGCGATCCCGCCGATCAAGACTTCGTGCGCGAAGTCGCCGCGCAAGCGGCGCGTGCTGCGGCTCGAGCGCGGCCCGGCGCGCAAATCGTCCTTGCGACCGACAGCATCCCCTACAACGCGCCCCTCGCGCAAGACGACGTCGCGACGATCGACGTACCCGTGCTCGTTCAAGGCAACGATTACATCAGCGTCGATGGAACCACGCACGTGCGCGTCGAGAATCAAGCCGCGCCAAAGATCCAGCCGGACTCCCTGCTGGTAAGCGACTATCCCGAAACGCTCACTGAAGACGGCGTGCTCTTCGCCGCGGATCTCAAAGCGGAGCGGCCGTCGCGTTTTCTGTTCTTTCATTACAACCCCGCGGGACAACCGGCGCGCAGGATCGTGTTGCGCGCCGAGAATGCCTCGCGCGAACCCGCGCTCGTGCAATTCATCGGCGGCGACGGCGGCCCGGGATCCAACGAGATGGAAGTCGGGCACACCTCGACCAAACGCTTTCTCGTCCATTTGGTGCAAAACGAGGGGCGCATCATCGAAATTCCCGGCAGCGGGTCGCTCAATCTCGTCGATCAAAGTTTGCCGCCCGGCAACATCGTGAGCAGCACGCTGCAATTGCGCGTGCTCAACGGCAGCGTCGTGCACCTGACCCTTTTCGCGCAGGACGCGACGCAATCGCCGGACGCACCGCTCACATCGTCGATGTTGCTCGTGGGCGCCCGCGCACACGCGCGCGGAAGATACGCGATCCCGGAGTTTCACTACAGCACCTTATGGAACACGACCGATCCCTACTTGGCGCTCTCCGTCGGGCAGATTCCGTTGCCGAACTTGCTGGCGGGCGAGGCACTTTCCGGCGATTACGGCGTCAGTCAATCCTTCGTCATCAAAGTGCAGAATCCGACGTCGCATCCGCAACCGATAGCAATTTACGAGAGTCCTCGAGGGGGCCGCGCGACGGGCACCTATCTCATCGACGGCGTGCTCATTCAATCGCACGCGACGCCCCCGTTCTCGCGCTATAAAATCCGCCAATACGTTGTGCCCGCCAAGGGGTTCGTTCGCGTAACGATCGTCACGATTCCCGATAGCGGCTCGAGCCTACCGCTCCAATTGATTTTCGCACCCGACGACGGAAGCGTAGCTCCCGGCGCCCCGGGTTCTCCCATCTACTAGCGGGACGCTGCGTCGTATATGCGGCACATCGCGGCGACCGTTGCGGACCATGCGAAACGCGCGATCGCCTTTTCACGCGCGGCAGACGCGTTCGCGCCGGCGTGCGAATCGGCGACGCATCCTTCGAGCTCGCGTGCCCATGCCGCGGGGTCATCGGCAGGCACGACGCGCGCGTCGCCGCCGGCAATTTCGGGCAACGAGCTGCGATCGGAAACGACGAGCGGCGCGCCCGCGCAGAGTGCCTGAGCCGCCGCGTATCCGAATCCTTCGTAGCGCGACGGGACGGCCACGACGGCACACCGCGCGTACAAATCGAGCAGTTCGCCGCGCGTAACGTAGCCGCGGAACTCCACGCGTTCGCCTACGCCGAGCGAATCCGCGAGCGCCGTGCACTCGCGCGCGTACGGAGTCGCCGGACCGACGGAAACGACGCGCACCTTCTTGAGCAACGGCAGCGACCGAATCACTACTTCCAAATTTTTACGCCGCTCGACGGTGCCCGGAACCAGTACGATCGGCTCGTCGCCACCGGGGATGCGGCGCACTCCGGCAAAGTCAGCGGCAACCCCCGGATAGACCACGTGCACGCGCTCCGGAGCTACGTCGAGCACGCCGAGAAGCTCGTCGCGCGAGAAATTCGAATCGACGGCAATCGCCCGAGCGCCGCGATACCGTTTCAGCGAGAACGGGCCAAAATACCAACGCGCGTAGGCCTTTGCGTGTGCCTGCACTTTGAGCCACGCGACGTCGTGCACGGTAACGATCGTGGGTAAGGTACGTAGAAGCGGCATCGTACCCGACGTGCAATGCAACAACTGCGCGCCGCTCGCGCACGCTCGCATCGGCAAGAGTACCTGATCCCAGAGCAGGCGCCGATCGAACCGCCACGGATCGAGCGCCGGTTCGGCAAGCTCGCGCACGTCGACGCCCGCGACGCGCAACGCGTCGACCAGCCCGCGCGCGTACTCCCCGATTCCGGTCGCGGTACCGACGGCGAGTTGACCGTCGATCGCAACGATCACTTCAGGTCGATTTGCAAGGACTGCAATAGGGCCGACGCGGGGTCGATCGAGCGGCTTCGCGCCGCGTAACGTACTGCCCCGGCGCGATCTCCCGAGCGCAACGCAACGACGCCCAGCCCCGCAAAGGCATCGGCGCTGGCCGGATTCACGTCGATCGCTCGAGCGTAGAATTGCCGCGCACCGGTAAGGTCGTGCAATTCCAGCGCTTGCGCGCCCGCCGCGAGAAGATACCGCTCCGCCAACGGGGCCAGAGCAATTGCGTGCCGGTAATCGCGCATGCCGACCTCAACCCAGTGCCGCCGCGGTTGCGATCCGAGCGCATAGCGCCACGATCGCATCGTCGCGATCTGCCCTAAATGCCAATACGATTCCGCCACGGCGTCGGGGTGTGTGGTCAAGGCCTGTAGCCGATTTTTCAACGTATGTTCGAGTTCGTATGCGGCGGCTGGATCGCGGCGCGCCAGACGATCGACGTCGTCTTGAATGGCAAAGAAGTCGCCACCCGCAAGAAAATACGCCTGGGCCGCCGATTCTTCGCCACGCGCCTGCGCGATGCGTCCCAGAAATTCGTCGCGCAAGCCGGAGGGAGGCAGCCGCAACGCGTGGCGTTTCGATTCGTCGAGAGCGCCGCGCGCGAAGGCCGCGCGCGCAAGCATGCCTTCGACGTACGCCGCCGGCGCGATGCGCTCGATGACGAGATAGATGCGCACGCCGGTAGCGGCAGGAAGATGCGCCGGCAACGAAGCCGGCGCTCCGGCGCGCGCGAAAATTGCATCCGATGCGAATTGCACGGTTGCCAGTCCGATGACGAGTGCGAGGACGATGGCTGCCAGGATTCCGTGGACGAACGCGACGCGGCGGGCTTCGGTCAGAATTTCACCGTGAAATTGACGTCGGCGCGGGTCTGCGTGAGGTTGAGGTTCGGGACGAAATTATCTTGATAGCGATATTGGCGCGCCGAGAACGTGATCGCGCTATTCGTGTGCGGCAATTGATAGGTGATGTTGCCGAGATAGGTATCCTTGCGCGCGTCGATGCCGGGTATCAGCGTGGACGCGTTTCCGGTCGACGTTGCGGCGTTGTACCCGCCCTGAAAGTGCTGCGTATCGTAACCGAGATTTACGGTAAGGTGATTGGCCACCGGCACGGCGAGATTCGCATTTAGCCCGTGTTTGGTAACGTCGACGAGATTGGGATAGGAGATCGCGCTACCGCCGCCCAGCGGCGCCGCCTGGGTGGAAGCCTGCGGAGCTTGCGGGTCGAGCGGAAGATACGGGAACGACGTGTCGTCCGGAAGCGATTGCCGTTCGACCGAGCCGGTTACGTTGAGGTTGACGCGGCGCGCTCCGGCGCGCACGTTGAACGACGTGCCGGCGGCTAACCGGTTATCTTGCTGATGCAAGGCCGCGCATGCCCCGTTAGGATCGGCGGTGCCGCATTGGCTCATCGCGTCGAACGAACTCGCCGAGCGATTGGGCAGCGCGGATTCTTCGAGCGTATTCGACAAGCGCACGGGTCCGATGCGAACGGGCAACGTCAGCCGTTGCGCGATCGCTTGGGGCGCGGTGGAGAACGGCGCATAGAAATTTCCCGGCGTCGCGGTTGAGAACGGTGCCTGCGATGAGTATGAGAACGAGGGCGCGTACCCGGCGACGTTTAACGATGCGAACTCGTTCGGAACGACCGGCGGCATCGCGACGCGCGCAGCGGCGCGGCTTGGGGCCGTGCTGGCGGCATCGACGGTTTGATACTGCATCTGGATTTTCGCGCCGTGCATACGGAACGTCAGTCCGGTAACCCACGGCGTTTCGTCGACCGCGCTCACGTTCAATCGCTGCAGATTCTCGGCCAAACGAACCGCACCGCTTCCGTCGTAGAGCGCTTTGGTCGCCGACGTGCGCATAAAGATCGGGAGTTCGACGTCGATGCCGAAGGCGCTGTCGCTAATCAGATTCGTCGACGGCAACATCGCGACCGCGGCTCGCAAAAACGATGCGTTCGTCCGATCGAACACGCGATTATACGAGAGGTGCGCGGTCGGAGGGAACGCAGCAAACGCCCGCGCGCCGAAGCACAGCGCTACAACGAGCGCTGCGGCTAAGGCAAAGCGAGCGAAGCGAATCATCATTCCTCTCCTACCCGCAAAAGCGGGCATCTTCTAGTATCGGCTACTAGAAGCGGACGATATAGTTACGACGCGGGGGCGCTCGCCCCCCGTTCGATGAAGCGGCGCGCTATCAAGAGGGCAGCATAGTCGTCGATCGGCCGCGGCGGGAGCTGCAGGCCCAGCGGAATGAGGCGCCGCCAACCCCGCGGCGGATGGTCCGCAAAGTAGAGACCGCGCGCCTGCAAGGTCGTTTCCGACTCGTCGATGAGGTGGACCGGCAGGCCAAGCGACCGGATCTGGTCGCGAACGGGCAAGGCGTTGGTGCCCCGCCCTAGGGCCACCGCGATTATCGAGTGCGTGCCCGCGAGCTGGCGCAGACGTTCGAGGAGGGTCTCGACCGGCTCGATGCCCAGTTCGAGCGCCCGCCCCGTGGAATCGGCAATGGCGTATCCCGCTTTACGGGTTCCGGGATCGACCCCAAGCACCATCGCGCCGCTCACGGCGATTTGGCCAACGTTACGACGATCGAGATGCCCGTGCTGGGGTAGATATCGGCGCCGGCAAACGCGGTCAGCACGTAGGTCCCGCTGCCCTGGCTCACCGTGCGCTGCATCCGCGCGGGAACCTGCAGCGAACGCACCGACGTGATCGTTTCGAAGTATTGCGGAAGCCCGCGGCGATTGGCCTCGCGCTGAACGTCGAGGAAGAGCTGCTGGTAAGCGGCGTTGATGTTGAAGTTCTTGTTCGCCGCAATCGTGAGTTGGGCGATCGGCTCGCCGGCGCGGTAGACCAACTTGTCCAAAACGCCGTTGATCTCGAATTGAATGCGATCTTTTTCGTACAGGTTTTGGCCGGCGGTCGTGAGCAACAGCACGTCGCTCTGCGCGAGGGCGGCCTGCGTCTTGGCACCGTTCGCAAGCTCTTCGAGTTTTCGATCGATATCGCTCGGCGGCTTGTACGGTTTGAGTCCGAACTTCGTCCAGGTTTGATCTACCGCATGCACGGTGTCCTTATAATACTGCTGCACGATCTGCGTGCGCTTCGCGGGCGTCGTGTTTTGCGGTATGCGCGCGATCGCCGGCCACATCAGGGTGTCGGTCGTGGCAACGACGCGGCTATTGTTGACCTTGTTTTCGAGTTCGTGCGCGCGGGCTTGCAGGGATTGAATCTGCTGATTGATCGCGTTTAAATGAAAGAACGCGAGCTTGACTTCTTGATTTGCAAAAATGGCTGCGAGAGTGACGACGAGCGCGATGATCATGCCCGTCCCGACCGCGATGATGGTCGACGTGTAACGGGGGCGTATGTTGAAGAGCGTGAGGCGCTTGCGACCTACCTGATGCCCGACCCGGTCGCCGACGTACGCAATCGCGCCCGCCAACGCTACGATGAAGAGCACGAGTCCGACGCCGCGAAAGAAATCGGCAACGCTCATCGAGCTTCAAGCCGCTTTCTGCAAGCGGCGCAGACCGATCGCGGTGAAGATGATGTTCGGCATCCACGCGACGAGCGCGGCTATCGGCACGAGCGCCTCCCCGACGTACGAGAATATCGTTAGCACGATGTAGTAAATGAAAATGATCAACAACGCGAGACCGAAGCCGATCGACGTACTCCCGCCGCCGCGAACCGACCGAATACCGAAGGGCACGGCGACGAGCGTGAAAACGAAACACGCGAACGGCTGGGCCAACTTCTGCCAATACGTCGTGACGTATTTCTTGTATTCCGACGGCGTGAGCTGCCCGGAGCGGACGATATCGGCAATGGTAGAGCGGCTCATCGCGTTGGGATTGTCCTGCGCCACGCGCTTGATGATATCGGTTGGCCTTTCGCCGATATCGACCTGCAACTGCGGCGTGTCGGGCTCGACGGTTACGGTGCCGTCCTTTGCGAAAGCATACGCGCTGACGTTCTGAAGTGTCCAGCGATTCGCAGCGAATTCCGCGCGGTCGGCAAAGAGCACGCGCGTTGGATGATTCTGGGCGTCGTACTGAACGATGGTGACGTTTAAGAGCGCCTGCGAATGCTGCTCGACCCCTTGCGCGATGGTTTCTTGAAAACCGGCGTTGTTGGGCAGCGGAGCGCGCACCGTGAGGTCCTGGCCGAAAACGCTCGTGTGGTTGATGACGATGTTCTGAATCTCGGTGACGCGATCGTTGGCGTAGGGTACCACGCCCTCTTGCAGGACCAGCGTCACGAGCGACAGGAGCAACCCCGCCGCCAGCAGCGGCGCGATTATACGCGCAAACGTAATCCCGCCGGCATTCATCGCGGTTATTTCGCTCTCGCCCGAAAGCCGCTGCATGGCCAACAGCGTGCCCAGCAACATCGCCATCGGGATCACCTCGACGACGATGTAGGGTAGTTGCCACAGAAAGACTTCCACCGCGGCGATCAGCGGCGCGTGCGCGTCGGAGACCGCGCGGCCGATCGCGAGAATCTGCGCGGCCGCGAAGATGAGCACGAAGGCCGACAGCGCGAACAAAAACGGGCCGGCGAGCTCGGAGAGCAGGTACCGGTCCAGAATCGTGAAGCGCAGAGGCGTGCCTCCGGGCCGGCGCACTACAAGCGGAACCCTTCGCCCAAGTAAAACTGGCGAGCGATCGGGCTATCGAGCACTTCTTGGGCGGTGCCGGACACCTCGATCTTGCCGTTGTTCAAAATGTAGGCGCGGTCTACGATCGCGAGCGTCTCGCGAACCTGATGGTCGGTGATCAACACCCCGAGCCCGCGATCGCGAAGCTGCCGGATCATCGTTTGAATATCGGCCACGGCGATCGGATCGATGCCGGTAAACGGTTCGTCGAGCAACAAGAAGGCGGGCTCGGTCGCGATCGCGCGCGCGATCTCAACGCGGCGACGCTCGCCGCCGGAGAGACTGTCGCCGCGCGCATTTACGAACTTGAGCAGGCCGAATTCCTCCAGCAACGCGGGCAAACGCTCTTCCTGCTCCTCTTTGGGAACGTTGTTCATCTGCCAGATCAGGCGAATGTTGTCGCCGACCGAAAGTTTGCGAAAGATCGAGTTTTCCTGCGCGAGGTATCCGATGCCGCGGCGGGCGCGCTGATACATCGGTGCCGACGTCAAATCCAGCGCCCCGTCCTCGTTGTCGAGCAGGACGGTGCCCGCGTCGGGTTTTACGAGACCAACGACCATGTAAAACGTCGTCGTCTTGCCCGCGCCGTTTGGACCGAGCAGTCCGACGACTTCGCTCGTGCCGACTTCGGCGCTTATGCCGTTGACGACCGCGCGCTCGCCGTACCGCTTGACCAAATCGCGCAGAACGATCTGCCTCGTCGCGGGCGCCTGTACGCTCGCCACTAATGCATCTGCATCTTCGTCAGCTTTACGTCGGAATCGAAGCTGTTTCCGAACGCCGAGTTCGATACGCCGTGGTCGGTCTTCGTCATGTGCACGTTGCCCTCGCCGTGAAGCATTCCCGTGTGGCTGTTGTAGGTGAGTTGGTCGCAGGTAAGCGTCATCCCCGTGCTCGAGGTGGCGTGGACTCCGCCGGTCATGACGACCTCGCGACGCCGCTCGTCCACCGTGGTCGTCGGCGCGCGCGCCACCAGCGTCGAGCCGCTCTTATCATAAAACGTTACCTGCGTTTGCGAAAAGCGCGCCTCCGCGACCGTTTGGGTGGAATTACTCGTGTACGACTTGGCGTGCAATTCGTAGAGCTTGCGATTGCCCTGTTGCTCGACGATGACGACCTGGCGCTTTGCCGTTCCCTTCCCGATGATGCGAATCGGAAGGAGGGTCGCGTCGGCACTCGGCACGGGCGACGGCGTGGCTTGCAAGGCGTGCTCCGGACGCGGATTGCACGCCGCCAAAGCCACGACCAGGAGCAAGCCGCCCCAGCGCGCGCTCAAAGCGGATCCTCTGCGAGCCCGTCGCTCGCGCACGCCAGCGCCAGAGCCATAGACGGTAGCCAAAGCCCAAAAATCACCACGCTCACGGTATCGATGAGGCCTTGCACCCACGTGCCGACGAGTCCCGCTGCGACCGCATAGGCCAGCAGTGCGTAGCCGCGCGGAGCGGAGCGCAAACGAGCGCGCAGCGCGATCACGAAACGCCACCACGCGTACAGCACGGCGAGCACGCCGACCAAACCGGTCTCGGCGAAGATCGTCAGCAAAAAACCGTGCGCGTGAAACGCGGTCGGATCGCCGTCGGGCAAACGAACCAGCGGGTAAATGCGCGCGAAATCGAACGGTCCCACGCCGGTGAGCGGGAAGCGCCGCATGATCTCGAGCGCCGCCTGCCAAATCGACAGCCGCGTGTAATTTTCCGAAGGATTGTGATGCACGTTGAATGCCACCAGCACCGCCACCGTGCCTGCGGCGAGGACCGCGAGCGCATAGCGCCGGCGCACGCGTTGCGTGAAGAACACAAAAAACGCCACCGCGGCGGCAAATCCCATCCAACCCGCGCGCGAGAACGTGAGCACAAAGGCGGCTGAGCCCAGCGCGAGCGCGCTCCACGCAAGCGCGCGCAAAGCCGCACTCCGGCTGACGCGCGCGACGCCGTAGGCGACGGGCAAGAAGATGATGAGATAGCCGGCGAGTTCGCCCGGCAAAATGAACGTCCCGATCGCGCGCCCGTGGCCGATGGTGTACTCGTCGGCGGGCCGTCGCGTGAGAATCATGACGATCGCGGCAAACGACGCGATCGCGCCTGAAAGCAGGTAGCTCCAAAAGATGGCGCGCGCGACGCCCGGCGCGCGATAGAAGCGCAGCACGCAAAGATGCCACACCACCGATAAGCCGAAGATTCCGATGAAGAGCGCTCCGCCCCGCGGGTCGAAGCCGAGCACCGCCGCCAAAAGCGCCGCCCCGAGCCAGAGCACGAGCGGGACGAGCGTCGGCGGCCGTTCGCGCGGGGGCCGAACGAGCATAACCAGCGCGTATATCGCGATCGCCGCAACGATCCCTAACAGCGCGATCGAAACGCGCGGCGGTACGAGCGAAACACCCGGTATCGTTACCGCGGTCAAGGCGATGAACGACGGGAAAAGCGGGACGACGAAAAACGTGAACGCCAGCGCCCACGGCATGATCCGCACGCCGAGTTGCCGGTTCACCATTCGGCAATTTCCACGATGCGACGTGCGATCGCGCGCGCGCCGCCCGGTGCGCCCATCCGCTCGCGGCCCACGCTGCCCATGCGAACTCGAGCCGGCGCGTCGGCAAGGAGGGCCCGCACCTCGGATGACGCGCGCTCGGGCGTGCCGGGTGCGACGCGTAGCGCTTCTCCTAATAACGCGGCCTGTCGCGTGCGATACCACGCACTTTTTTTCGTGCCGGGTATTTCGAAAGCCATGACGGGCACGCCCGCGCCGGCCGCGGCTTCGTTCGCCGTGCCCGCTTGGCCGAGCACGATCGTGGCCCGTTCCAGGATCGGCCCAATTCCCGCGCACCACGCTCGAATCCGTTCGCGTTCGCCGTCGGCCACAACCAGCGGCATCGCCGGGTCCGCACGTTCCACCACGCGCCAGCCGTCAGCCGCCAAGGTCTGCGCGAAGCGGGCAACATCAAGTCCGGGAGCGATCGAAAGCACGCCGCCCACGTGCGGCAGCGAGCCCGCGAGATCTCGCACGATCGCGCATAAAAACCGCGCGTCCTCGTACGCGCCGGCAGGGCGGCTGCCGGGGAAAAGCCCGAGCAGCGGGGCGAAATCCCCGGCCGCCTGTTCGAAGCGGTCGTCGTGCCCGTCGCCGTATAAGTCCACGATCACGTTACCGGGTGCGTCGGCGGCCACGCCGCGCGCACGTAAGCTGCGTGCGGTCTGCGCGTCGCGCACGAAAATGGCGCGCGCGCGGCGCAGCACCTTGCGTTCCATCGGCCCGTAGGGCGCGACGTAGACGCTCTTTGCCGTGCCGACGTACACCACCGGCGTTCGCGTTTGCAGCGCCATGATCAGGGCGTAGATGTCGCCGACGGCAACCGTCACGTCGTAATCGCGCGCGGCCCGCAAGAAACGTACCTGCGCGAGGGTGTGTCCCACCAGTCCGGCCCGCAAGTCGCGCACGATGTTGCGAACGTTTCCCATGGCGATCAGACCGCCGCTGGGCATTCGCGCGCGTGGCCCGACGTCGCGCATTACCGAGGGATGCCCGAACTGGCCGACGAGCGCCAGATGATCGCACTGCACCGGCGCGAGCTGGAGTAGTTCGCGAGCGATGCGCGCGGCGATCGCTTCCTCTCCGTGGCCGTTACTCACGAACAGCGCGCGCGTCATGCCGCGCCGAGCAGCGGCACGAGTGCGAAGTCGGTGATGCGAAATCGGCGCGCCCCCGCATCGTATGCGAGCCCGGTGCGCGAGACGTAGCGGCCGTACGGTCCGGCATGCAGAATAGGAACGTCGCCCACGTACGCCGGCTCCGCCAACGTGTCGTGACTGTGCCCACCCAAAATCAGGTCTATCCGCGGAACCGCCAGCGCGAGTTTGCGATCGAGCGATAAACCGACGTGCGAGAGCACGACGAGCATGTCGCCCTCGGGAACGTTCTTCGCGTACGCGGCGATCGCTTCGGGCGGTGCGAGAAATCGCCAGCCGAAGAACCGCTCCCACGGGCTTCCCACGGGATATTGCATGACGAGCAGCCCCAGAACGTGCACCCGGACGCCGTCGCGCTCGAGCATCAACGAGCGCACGAACGGAAGGTCGCGCCCTTTTGTATCGAGCAGATTGGTGCACACCAACGGATGGTGCATCTGTTTTGCGCGCGCGCGCAAGAGGCCGAACACGTAGTGAAACTCCCGATTGCCGATCGCCTGCGCGTCGTATCCGGCGGCGTCGATCTCCTCGATGATGGGTTCGCGCTTATGGTAAACGGTTTGACTGCCGCGTAACGAATCGCCGCAATCGAAAAGCAGGCCGGGGTCGCGTTCGCGCAACTCGCGCAGCCGGCGCGCAAAGCCGCCATGGTCGTGCAGATCCGACGTGTGATAGATGCGCATCAGTTCGTTGCGGCTTTCGCCACGTCGACCGCGAAAGCCGCGCAGCGCTCGAGCGCGTCGGGCGGTCCGAGCGCGCCGCGCAACGCTTCGAGTTCGCGGTATTGGACGGCCGGATCGCGCAGCACCGCTTCCATCGCGTTCGCGAGGTTTTGCGCGGTCGCCGCGTCTTGCAAGAACTCCGGGACGATTTCGCGTCCCAAGACGAGATTCGGCAGCGTGATATAGCGTCCGCGGTAGACGCGGCGCGCGTGCTTGACGAGCATCGGCGTGATGATGTACAGCGCCACCGACGGCACGCCGCACAATGCGGTCTCCAGCACGGCGGTCCCGGACGAAACCCACGCGGCGTCGGCATCGGCGATGGCGGCCGCAGTACCGTGGGCGACGCGCACGCCCGAAGCGAGGTGGCGGCGTTCGATTTCGCGCTCGATGGCGATCGCGCCGCGATCGCCGGCGGCGCCTACGATCGCGCGCAGGTGCGGACGCTGCGCTTTGAGCAAGGCGAACGCATCGAGCAGCGCCGGCAAGTGAAATCGCAACTCGCCGTCGCGACTCCCCGGCAAAATCGCAATCGTGCCGCCATCCCGGAGCGGAGCGGGGCGCGGCGCTCGCATCGCATAGCGCCCGACGAGGGGATGTCCGAAATAGGCGATCGGCAACCCGAGCGATTCGTAGAACCGGCGCTGGTGATCGAACGCCGTCACCGGTATGGTCGCGCGCGCGACGGCGCGCGCCGCCATCGCGTTATCGAGCCAAGTCGCAGGCGGAAAGACGTCCAGGATAGGACCGCGGTATCGCAAGCGGCGCAGCGTCTTCGCGAGCCGTACGTTGAACGCGCCGAAGTCCACCAGCACGACGAGATCGGGTTTGGTGCGCGCGATGTGCAGGGCGGTAACGTACATCGTCGCGAGCAGTTTCGGCACGCGCGGAATAGCCGCGAGCGGACCCATGCTCGCCCAGCCCGAGTGGTCGCGCCAAAGGCGAAACCCGGCCGCGCGCATGCGTTCCGCGCCGATTCCCTCGAACTGCGCCCGCTCGTCGAGCCGGGCAATCGCATCGGCAAGCAGCGTCGCGTTGAGTTCGCCCGACGCCTCGCCGCTCGAAAAAAAATACCGCATCGCGGAGCGCTACTTGAGCACTCCGAGTTGCGATTGGGCTTCCAAGAATGCGATGATCTGGCGGCCCGGATCGGTTGCGACCTCCGACTGCATCGCATCGATTGCTTGCGAGACGTTCATCTTCGGACTGTAGAGCGTTTTATAGAATCTCTTGATTTCTGCGCGCTCCTCGGCGCTGAATCCCGCGCGGCGCAAGCCGACGCTGTTGAGGCCGTGCGGCTCGATCGGATTGCCGTCGACCAAAAAAAACGGCGGCACGTCACGATTGACCTTGCTCGCGCCGCCGACCATGGCGTACCGGCCGACGCGCGAGAATTGATGCAAGCCGGCCATCCCGCCGATCGTCGCGTTGTCGCTGATCTCGCAATGGCCTGCGAGCTGCGCGAGATTGCTCATGGTAACGCCGTTGCCGACGATGCAATTGTGCGCGATGTGCACGTACGCGAGCAAAAGACAATCGTCGCCGACCGACGTGACGGCGCCTTCGCCGGTCGCCCGCTGAATGCTGACGTATTCGCGGATCATCGTTCGATTGCCGATCCGCGTATGGGCGATCTCTCCCTGGTATTTACGGTCCTGCGACGACGCGCCGATCGTCGCGAAAGGGAAGATCTGGCAGTCCTCGCCGATCGACGTCCAACCGTTGACCACGACGTGCGCTTGCAAGACGGTTCCGGTTCCGACCGAGACGTGCTCGCCGACCACGCAGTACGGCCCGATTTCAACCCGGCGATCGATTTTCGCGTTGGGGTGGACGATGGCGGTGGGATGAATCATTCAGCGCAGGCCCGTTATCGAAGCTCTATGCATGCAGCACCGTCGCGTCGTAGCCGAAAAGCCGCGGATCGGATGCGATCGAGAACATGAGTTCGGCGGAGCATGCGAGTTGGCCGTCAACGCTGCCTTCGGCGCGCACCCAACCGATGTTCCGCTTGTGCTTGACCAGACGCACTTCCATCATGAAGCGGTCGCCGGGAACGACGGGACGGCGGAACTTCGCGCTGTCGATACCGGCGAGGTAGGGAGTCTTGCGCGAGAATTCACCGGGCTCCAGCACGACGCAACCGCCCAACTGCGCCAGTGCCTCGATCATGTAGACGCCGGGGAAGAGTGGGTTGCCCGGAAAGTGCCCCGTAAAGACCGGCTCGTTGTTCGTGATGTTTTTAAAGCCCAGCGCGCGCACGCCCGGCTCCATCTCGACGATGCGGTCGACCAACAGCATCGGATAGCGGTGCGGCAAGATCTCCATGATCTGACGGATGTCGAGTTCGGCCAAAGCTATCGCACTTTCACGGACGAGAGTCTTCCGACGAACTGTTTGCGCAACTCGTTGGTCGAAATACAGTGCAGCTTGTGGCCGCTCTTGATGGCGACGACTTCGAATTGCGGCCACGCGCCGAGCAGCGCGAAATCGCCGAGCAGATCGAGCACTTTGTGGCGCACGACTTCGTTGGGCCAGCGTAAAGCCTGCATCGGGCCGTCGGCCGCAAACACGATCGCGTTTTCGAGCGTTCCGCCTTGCGCGAGGCCGCGCTTTCGCAGCGCTTCGACTTCGTGAAGGTACCCGAACGTGCGCGCGCCGGCGATCTCGTTACGAAAAATCTCCGGAGTAATCTCCGAATCGAAGTAGTGGGCTCCGACCGGCGGCGGATAATCTACGGCAAACTTCACCCGGAAATTGGCGGCCGGCAGCGCGATCAACGTTTTCTCGCCGTCGCGAGCGAAGAACGGGGCGCTCAGCGCGTATCGTTCGCGCGGTTCGCTCTGCGTCGCGAGTCCGACCGAAGCGATGGCATCCGCAAACGTCTTCGCGCTACCGTCGGCGACGGGAATCTCCGGACCGTCGACGTTGATTTGCGCGTTGCTTACGCCCATGGCGAAAATTGCCGCCAGGAGATGCTCCACGGTCGAGACGGTCTTGCCGTCTTTGCCCAGAACGGTCGCGCGCGCGGTTTCGATGACGTACTCTGCATGCGCCGGAAAGCTCACGGCGCCGTCCAGCGTGAAGCGAAAGCCGGTTTCCGGAGGTGCGGGTGCCACTTCGACCCGACAGGGCGTGCCGGTGTGCAATCCCACCCCTTCGAAGACGATGCGCTCGCGGACCGTCGTCTGAAAATCAGTCATCGCGTTCGAACGCCGGTTCCGGACGACAAAACGCCGCTACCCTTCGCGTTTCGACTTGCCTTCCAGCGCATCCACACGAGCGATGAGCTTAGGCAGGTTCCGAACCAATGCCTCTTGGCGCAAATCGTCCTTATGGGGCCGGGCCGGCCGGCCGCTCACGAAGCTCCCCTCAGCCACGTCGCTCCACACGCCGCTCTGACCGCCGATCATCGCGCGCGAGCCCACGCTGAGATGCCCGCGGAAGCCCGCCTGACCGCCAACCTGCACGTAATCACCGAGGATCGTCGAGCCCGCCAAACCGCACAGCGCCGCAATCCCGCAGTGCTCGCCGATGCGGCAGTTGTGGCCGATCTGACAGAGATTATCGATCTTGGTTCCGCGACCGATCTGCGTGCTGCCCGTTTGGGCGCGGTCGACGCACGTATTGGCGCCTATCTCGACGTCGTCGGCAAGGACGACGTTGCCGACTTGGGGGATGCGCTCGAAGCGTCCCTCGACGAACACGTAGCCGAACCCCTCGCTGCCGATTACCGCGCCGGGATGAAGGATGACGCGATCGCCCACGACGCAGTCATCCATGATGCTCGCGCGCGGGTAGACGCGGCATTGCGCGCCGAGCGTGACGGCGTTCCCTACGTATGCGCCCGCTTCGAGAATGGTGCCCGGACCGATGTGCGCGTTTCGCCCGACGTAGACCGTCGCACCGACGTACACGTCGGCGGCGAGCGTCGCGCTTTCGTCGACCATCGCGCTCGCATGGCGAAACGGCCCCTGCGGAAGCGGACGATCGAACGCACGCAGCAACTGCGCGAGCGCCGCCCGCGTGTTGGCTACGACCAGCAATGGTTTGCGCTCCCGAGCCTCGCGCAAGAGCGGCGCGGCCAGGGTGTCGTCGAGCAAAATCGCGCCGGCTGTCGATCGCAATGCGGATGCGAGATATTGTTCGGTCGTCGCAAACGTCAACGCTTCGGGACCGGCCTCGCCGATGGCCGCGATGCGCTCGACGCGCAGCGCGCCGTCGCCGGCAACCCGCCCGCCGACTCTGGAAGCAAGATCCGCCAAGGTCCCTAGCATCGTTCTCCCGTCATAGGCGCCGGCGCGTGTGCTATGGGGTCGGAGTCGCCTTCTCCGTAATCCCGAGAATCGCTTCGACGTCGGGCGTAATGTCCGTGCCGCCATATCCGACGAACTCGGTCGTGAGCACGAGTTTGAGTTGCTTTTTTTGCGCAACTTTCGTGGAGGCGTCGCGTACCTGCTTGACCAGGTCGCTCTCGATCCCCGCGTAGTGTTTTTGCAGTTGGACGACTTGCTGCTGTTTGGTCGCGCGCGAGCCTTTGCTCGCGACGATGCCCTGCTCGTCGGCGTTGAGTTGATTTTGCGCGTCGATGTACTTGGGCCAGTTTGCGGTTAGCCGGCTCACGTCGACCAGACCTACTGCGCTTTGTTTTCCCGCACATCCGGCAAGAGCGGCCACCGCCGCCAACAGCATGAGTACGTTACGTTTCATCACTGGTGTAAACTCTCGATATCCTTTTTCAAATCGTCGGTCAGGTCGATGCCGCCTCCGGCCGCCGCCGGGCTGACGAAAACGACGCGCAATCCGCGCTTGGCCGCGACCGATGCGGCCTCATGCTTGATCTGATCGACGATCTTGGCGTAGAGGTCGTCGCGCTGTTTGGTTAGGGTCCCCATCTGCGCGTTCGCCGCAGCACCGGCTCCCGCGTCGACCCCGTGCAGGGCCGCGTACCGCGCATCCAAGTCGGACTTGGTTTGTTGATATTGCTCGACGGTGGCTTTGGCGTCGGCTTGGAACTGGGTTTTAAACTGCTTGTCGATCTGCGCGATCTTTGAGCGCGTCTGCGGCGAGGCATTCGCCGGTAATTGCGCCGGAGCGAGTCCCTTCAACTGCGACGCGATCTGCGTGCTGACTTCGTTGCGCCGGCTCTCCAGCTTCGATCGCGTCTGGGCATGTATCTTCGCCGCCTGCACCGCGATCTGACTCTGCGTCTGCGAACGCAATTGCGCCTGATACTTCGCAAGCTCTTTGGCGTCGATGCCGCGCTGCTGCGCGAGCGCCGTGCCCTCGCGTTTCTCAATGGCGTTCAATTGGTCGCGATACGTCTTGCGCGTTGCGTCGTCGAGCGCGAGATTGGAGAGTTTGGTCCGCAGTTCGAGCCGCTTGTTCGCGTCTTGCTGCGAAAGCTCGAGCGAGAGCTGCGACTCGCGTTCTTGCAATTGCGTGGCCTTCTGCCGGTATTGCAGGTCCGCGCGCTTCGACAGTTGCTTATCGATCGCCCCGACCGCCACGTTATCTTGCGCGACGACACTCTTTTGATACGTCAAGAAGTCCTGATTGGCCTGACCGGTTACTTGTTGGGCCTGCGCTTGCGAGACGTTCTGCATTTGTTGCGCCGATTGCGCCCCGCTTGGGGCTTCGCCGGCCGCCGCCAGCGCCGCGCGAATCGCGGTCTGTTCGCGCGCGCCGTAGTCGGCCTGCTTGTGGCGCAGAATCGCATTGGCGCGATCTTGCGCGGCTTTGAGTTCGGCGTTGAGCTCCTTGGTTTCTTGCGCGATTTGCGCTCCGGTCTTCGGAACGGCGGGCCCGAGCGTCTGCAGCGACAGCGCGCTCATCGCGTCGTCAATCTGCGAAAGCTGGCCGTAGAGCGGGTGCACCTTAACGACTTCTTCCAAACGCACGTAGCCGACGCCGCGGATGCTGGGCGCGTTCACGTCGACCGGATGCGAGCATCCCGCCAACGCCGCCGCGGCGGCCAGCGCTACTGCAAAGCGCCGGGCGAGCATTACGCGCGAAGTCCGCTGGGGGACACTACTTGAGTTCGCTTTGGACATCAGCGGTGATGTCCGTGCCCCCGTAGATGATGTCGTTCTTGTCGACCACCAAGATCAGGTTCTTCTTCTTGGCGACGTCGGCCATGGCGTTCTTGGTGCGATCGACCAGTGGTTTGAGCACCTTGTCTTGCTGATCGCCGAGCGTCTTTTGAAAGCTCTTGGCGATCGTTTGGCGGTCCGAGTTGGTCTTGGCGGCTGCCATTTGCTTCTCGGCCTGCTGTTTTTGCTGGTTTGCGAACTTCAAGTAGTCGTCGTTGGCTTGTTTGACCTTAGGAAGCTGGTCGATCTGTTGCTGGTCGACGAAGCCGATTTCCGACGGCGGCGGCGTCGCCGCAGGCGGCACGACGGCGCCCGGTCCCTTAACGAGATTGACCACCTCATCGGTGATGTTTTGGCCGCCGTAAATGACGATGCGCTTGTCGACCACGACCGACAGGCTCTTGTTCGAACTCACTTGCGCGATCGCGGTCTGCGCGCGCGCGAAGAGCGGTCCGAGCACCGTACGCTGACGGTCGGCAAATTTCTGTTGGAACTGCGCGTAGAGTTGTTGCCGCTGCGCGTCCGACTTAGCCTTTTTCATGGCCGTCGCGGCCTGCGACTGCAACTGCGCCTGATATTTCGCCATTTCGGCGTTGGCTTTTTGGAATGGGGGCAGCGCGCCGATTGCCGCCTGGTCGATATAGCCGACGTCGGTAAGATCGGCGGCGATTGCCGCGGGCGAAACGGCCGCGGCAAGCAGTGCCGCGGCGACGATCAATGCATAGGATTTGCGAATGTTCATATCCCCTAGAAGCTCTGTCCGATGCCGAAGCTCGTGTGCGTGCCGTTCGCGCCGTGCGCGATGTCGATGCGAATGGTGTGCAGGCCCAGTTGCGGCACGTCGAATCGTAGACCGACGCCGTAATCGCCGCGGTATGCGAAATTTCCCGGATAGCTAATGATGCGATTGGTGTACGGATCGAGCAACGGCTGCGCGCCGCGAACGCGGAACCCGCCTTCGTCGACGAATGCCGCCAAACCAAACTTACCATCGGCCGTAAGCGGAATGCGCAGCTCGGCTTGTCCGAGTATCGTATCGGTTCCGTAGAACACGCTTTGATAGCCGCGCAACTGCTGATCGGAGAACGTATCCAACGCGCTCGGAGGAATGGCGCCGGTCGTCCCGACGGCTCGAACGTGTATGCCGAACGTCGCGTTTTTCAGAACCGGTAAGAATTTCTTGAGGTCGAGCGTGGACTTGGTGTAGGTGAAGTTCGAGCCGATCGACGGCGAGCTCACTTCCTCGCTGAGCGAGTACGTCGAACCGTGGCGCGGATTGAAGATATCGTCGAGGGTGGCGGCCGGATTGCTCGCGACTCCGAAGACGACCGAATTCAACCGGTAGGGCGCGCCCGTGTTCACGTTCGCGATGGAGGTCGCGTTGATGCCGAAGCTGCCGTTTTGATTGGGCGTGAAGTTCTGAAGCGGACCCGGCGTCGGAGCCGCGATGACGTTGGGCTGTCCGCTCTGGAAGAAATAGGGAGTCGGTACCGTCGTGTTGTTGGTGACGCTTTCGGCGTTCACCCCGACGCTGGCGGTCACGAAGTCCGTGAGGCGCCGGCCCACGTTGAACGAAACGCCCGTCGATTTCGCCGTGCTGGTCGAGACGACGCCGTTGACCAGTTGCGCGTTGCCGTTGGGCAGCAACGTGACTGGAATCTGCGTTTGCGTGGCGCCGGGAGCCTGGTTGAGCGCGCTCGTTCCGGTCGCATATACGGGGTAGAAATAGGTCGAGCCGTTCGCAAAGATGCTGGCGCCGAAGCTGTAGCGTTGCGATTGCGGCGTGTTTCCGACATACGGAATCGAGACCGACGCCTGCGTTACATACGAACGCGAGCCGCGCTGGAATTGCACGGAGAGGCCGTTTCCGGTGCCGTGCAAGTTGTTGTCCTGATAACCGAGCGTACCGTAGAGACCTTCGCCGGTGATGCCGCCGGAATATCCCGCGCCGACGGAAGCCGAAGCGGTACGCTGTTCGGTGACGGTCCAAACGATCGTCACGTACCCGGGATGGTTCTTGGGATCCGGCCCGTCTTTGACGTTCAAATCGACCTTCGAGAAGTAATTCGTATTGTTCAGCCGATCGCGATCGGTGCGCAACGCACCGGTCGTAATGACCATGCCCGGACGCAAACGCAACTCCCGGCGAATGACCTGATCCTTGGTCTTGGTGTTGCCCGTGATCTGCACCGCGCCCACGCGGGCGACGTAGAAGTCGTACTTCACGTTCGCGGTTCCGGCTTTGAGGTCGAT
The DNA here is from genome assembly GCA_036559125.1 of Vulcanimicrobiaceae bacterium. GTDB lineage: Bacteria > Vulcanimicrobiota > Vulcanimicrobiia > Vulcanimicrobiales > Vulcanimicrobiaceae > JALYTZ01. Next base: position 83,464 of record DATBTT010000053.1, on the reverse strand, counting down.
GGACGATGGATCGATGCCGCCGTCGGCGTTGGCGAGTACGAGCTGATACTTGTCGTAGAGCTTCTGTGCCGCTTGAAAGTCTTTATCGCGCAGATCGTCGGAGTACTCGACGCCGGGCTTTGCCGCGAGCGCGGGAAGAATGACGTTCGGAGGCAACAGCGGATCGCCGCCGATGATGACCTTGTTGATCGTCAGGCCTTCTTGAATCGCGATGTTGAGGGCGCCCGTTTTCGGATCGATGTTGAGATCCTTGACGTGCGTCGGCAACTGGCCGCGATATCCGATGCGCTCGTAGTAACTGTTGATCTTGAGGAAGTCTTGCTTGAGTGTCTCGGTGTTGAGCACTTGGCCGACCGAGGTGTCCATCAGGGCCAACAGCGTGTCGCTGGGGACGTGCGTGTTTCCGGTGAACGCGATTTTCGTGACGATCGGATTCTCGATCACGCGATAGGTGATTGCGATTCCGTTGGGGCGCTGGCGGATCAACGGAGTCGCCTGATCGGCGAAATAGCCGAGAGCGAAGATGCGTTGCAGGTCGCTTTGCACCATCCGCGGATCGTACGGCAGCCCCGGCTTCGCTTGCACCACCGCGAGAATCTTGTCCGCCGGCACGTGGACGTTGCCGGAAACGTCGACCGAGACGATCGTAGGCGCAGTCGCCGAATCCGCGGGGGCCACCGAGACCACCGTTATCAAAATGGCGAGTGCGAGGACGAAGCCCGTGCACCGGACAAGCGCGCCGCGAGCACGCCGGAGGCTAGAGGTCATCGAAAAATCTTTCCTTGAGAGTTCGCTCGCCAACTCGAATGTTAGCAGTGTAACGCGCCCAGAGTGCGCGCCGTTTCGACCCGGGACGCCTGTTCGAGGCACACCCGATGGGTCCTTGCGAGGGGGCGGCGCTCAAAACAGGCGTTGATATGTGAAGGTAAATCCGCTCGTGCTCTGCAGCGCTTGCCCGGCTCGCACCCTCCCCGGAGTCAGCGTCCCCTGCTGCACAAAAAACGTAAATTGCGCTGTGGAGAACGGGCCGGGCTGGTATTGCGCGCCAATGCTCTCTCGCAGCGGCGTCTTGAACGTCGTGCCGTAAAATGCATTGAAGTTGTGCGAAAGCTGACGTTGCAAATCGATGCCGATGTTTCCGTTGTAGTCGACCGTGAAATTCACATCCGAAAAGCCGAGCGTCTTGCTCAATACCGATTCAATCGGCGCGAGCAGCCCGGTCGCGAATTGCGCGTTGAACACGTTAAAGGCTTCCTGGCCCACAGTCAGCGTTCCATTCTGCCGGAACAACCCAAGTTCTTGCGGCAGGAGGGCTCCGGTTCCGGGCGGGGGGGCCCCCTTGAGTTGGCCCGGGGGCACGATCTGCCCGGTGTCGGTGAACTGCACGCCGGTCACGAAGCCGCCGAACGGCAACAGCAGCGCGACGAGCTGATCGCGGGTATAGCCGCCGGGATTCGATGAAAAGTTCAGTCCGGCCCCGTTCCCGGTCGAAAGCTGATCGAGCGGCCCGTTGACCTTCAGGGTGATGTCGACGGCGCCGGTCGGGTTGCGCGTGAGATTGGGATCGGGATTGACCACGTGCGTCGTGGCAACGGCGTCCACGGTCGGAATGAGGCCGTTGACCGGATCGAACGCGACCGACCCGGACTGGACTTTAAAGGCGTGATCGAAGTAGGTTAGCGTTCCGCCCGCGGAATCGAAACGGCCATCGAGGGTCGGCTTTGCGAGCGTACCGGCAAGCGTCGCCGAGCCGGTGCCGGTGATGTCGAAGCCGGCGCCGATGCCCCCCGCGCGCACGCGCACGTTGCGCCCAGCCTTCACCTTCAAATTGAAGGCGAGATTGAACGGCAAACCTCCGCCGGCGCCCGCGCCGCCGCCGGCGCTAGGATGGTAGAAAGCGGAGAACGGCACGACCGCATCGGCAATCGACGCGGTGCCCGAGAGCAGCGCTAACGAACCCGGCGAGTGCGCCAAGCGCACCTTGGCATCGAGCGTGCCCGAGCCGTATTGCGGAAAGTCCAACCGGGCGCCGCGGGCGGTCGCATTAAAGTCGTAGGCGATGGCGCCGTGCTCGACGCCGCCGTTGAAGCCGATCGAACCGGTGGCATCGAGCGCTCCGCTACCCAATTGAGCGTGCAGTTTGTCCGCCGTCGCGCTCGTGCCGTTGAAGGTGACGTGCGCGTTGGTGTCCCGGATCAGGGTCGTCTCAAGATTCGAGACGTACGTCCCGTTGGCAAGCGCGAGTTCGCCGAAGGCGCGCGGGTCGTTGACCGTGCCGTCGAGATCGACGTGCCCGTCGAGGGTTCCACCCAGCTTCGTTTGGTTGCCGATTAACGGCGCAAACGCCGCCAGATCGACCCCACGAGCGAAGACATCGAGCGAGATGGGCGCGCCGCTGGGGCCGATGCCGAACGGCGAGAGCTGCAGCGGCAAGGCGCCGGCAAGCGTCGCGCGGCCTTTGCCCAGCGTGACTTCGGCGTTGCGCACGACGATATTGCGCCCCGATAGCGCGACCGATCCGACGGCGGATGGAACGAGCAAGCCGTACATGTCGGCGTTGCTCGCCTCAAAGGCGGCCGAGAATCTCGGCGCTTTGAACGTTCCGCCGATTTGCACGCTCGTCGCAAACGTTCCGGTGACCGGGATCGTCTTCTTGGTCAGTTCCGTCACAAGCCGGCGCGGGTCGCTAGTCTGCGCCTGCAGCTGGAACGCGACGCGATCGGTCGGAGCGAACCCGAAACTTCCGCTTCCCGTAGCGGAGAGGGCGGGGAAATCGACTAGCGCCTTCGTCACGTCGATGCGCGTGCCGTTCGCCCGCGCATATACTTCGGCGCGCTCGATCGGTAACGGACCGATGTTGCCGCCGTTCATCGTCGCGTGACCCCCGATACCGATGTGCGGATAGCGCCCCGAAACGCGCGCGACCCCGTTGACGCGTCCCGTGATCGGAAGTTGCGGAAAGCCCAGCGCCGGCAGCCAGGTCGATAGGTCGAGATTTTGCAGCGTTCCGCTGATGTCGTAGCGCGAGTTTTCGATCGTGTGCGGCAACGTCGCTCGCGGCGAAAGCGCGACGCTTCCCGACGCTTTCAACAACCCGTGTTCGCCGCCGACGGAGACGCGCCCGCGAGCGACGTCGCCCGTGCTGGCCCAATGCGCGTCGGTGTTGCCGATCGGCAGGCTGCGATACCGGAACGCGTCAACATCGAGATCGGCGCTGGTCGATATCGCTTGGCCGCGCTGCGCGAGCGAAAGGTCGAGGTACCCCGTTCCACCGAGCGTGTCGCCGGTATCGAAGTAATCGTTGAAGTCGGCGAGATTCGCGCGTGGCGCGCGGACGTAGACGACGGTCGTCCTCTTGCCGAGCGTGGCGCTGAATTTGGCGTGCGTGCTGCCGACTTGCACGCTACCGCCGCGGGCGTTAACGCCGCCGCGGCTCGCATCGATGACGGCGCTCGCATCGAGAAAACCCAGCCCATTAGTCGAGCCCACCGGAACTTGCACCGGGCCACCGACTGATGGATCGATGCCGCGACCGCCGATCTGCAGGTCGGCGCTAAAGCTTCCCAACGTCATATAGGTCGGCAGATGCAACGTCCCGGCAATGCTGGATATGCTACCGGCGGGTACGCGAGCGCGCACGTCATATGCCGGCGCTCCGGACGTAAGACCGAGTACCGCGCCATCGACGATGCCGTATGTCGTTCCCAGCGATCCGACGCCGTTGCGCACCTGCACGCCGTCGTTGGCGAGTTGCACGTCCGCGCTTCCCGCGACGGGGTAGCCCTGTGCGCGGCCGTCGCGCACCACGACGCCGCCGTCAAAAGCCGGAATCTTTCCACCGGCCTTCACGGTGCCGGCCGCGTCGACGGTTCCGCCTTGGAGCGGTAGCCCGAGTCCGCGCAATTGCGCACCGTCGAGCCGGGTGGCGACCAGCGCAAGCGCTTCGCCGCCGCGCGCGGCGCTTTTGGACGACGTTGCGTACGTACCCGCGGCGACGAGCGATCCACCCGCGATCTTCGCGCTCGCATTGTAGACGTGCAGGATGCCGTTGCCCACCGCGATCGTTCCCGAAGCCGATCGCACGGGAATACCGTGTACGCTCGCGTTGAGTAACTGGATGTTTTGAGCTTGCACGATCGTGCGATTGCCGGCGATTTCGAGAGCCACCGGCCCGCGCGCGGTACCGCGGGCGTTGAGGTTTCCGGTGAACTGTTGCAAATCGCTCAACGAACCGGCGTACGTGCCGCGCGCGACTAGCCGTCCGGGCGCGAACGACCCTTGGCCCCCGAACGTTCCGAACGAGCCGTTCGCGCGCACGCCGCTCATGGCTACGTTCCCAAGCGGCCCCGCAAAGGAGGCGCCCAGCGACGCAAAGTGCACGCCGGCAACGATCGCGCGATCGACGAGCACCCGTCCGCCGAGCACCAAATCCTTCGCACCCCCTGCTCCCGCGAGCGCAGCGGTATCGATCGTGCCGGTGATTGCCGGAAGTTGAGGCAGCGCGACGCCGGTCATCACGATCGGATGGGGCTGGCGCACCCGTAGATTTTGCGCAACCGCCCAAAACGCGCTCGTACCGTGTTTGCGATCCAGCGAATACGCGCCCGAAAGCATTCCGCCATCCGCTGCGGCGATCGAGAGCGGGCCGATCGTTCCCACGCCGTCCCCGCCGATGTCGTAAAACGCGCTGAGGTTTTGCGGCTGCGTCACCGATGCAAGAAATCCTCGCGCCCCGATCGCGGTACCCGTACCGGCCAGCAGCGCTTCGCCCGCGAGCGGCTGATCGGCTACGAGCGCGCCGAGATACGGGACCCGCGTGGACGGACCCACGTAATGGACGGTCAGTTCGGTCTGTAACGGGTTCTTGAGCGTTAGCCGGCCGCGCACGCGCAAATCGATTCCCGAGTAGTATGCCTTGAACGGCACGATTGCGACTTCGCCGTTGTAGAGCGCCGCGACGCCGCGCGGCCGGTCGATGGGAAGCTTTTGAAAGTAGACGCGCTGTCCGTCGAATCCGATCAACAAGAGCGGCTGAGAAATCGGCCCCTCGATCAGCACGTTGAGCTGCACGTGACCGCGCACTGGTTGTTTGGATGCGAACGCGAGCACGTGCCGAAAGCGCTGCAAGTCGCCCGCTCCGGTTATTCCCAACCGGAATTGCGGATGCGCGAAATCAAACACGCCGCCCGCGACGCGCATCGGAATCCCGTTGACGGTCGCGTCGAGTTGCTTGGCGGCGAGCCCGCCGTCGAAGATGCGAAGCGTGCCGCGAATATTGTCGAGCGGATCGCTCAGGCCGTGAATGTAGACCCGTCCGTCGGCGACGTCGGCATGCCCCGTCATGTGGTAGCTGAAAGGCACGCCGGCCTTTATGCCGAGCGCGTAAATCGTTGCCTCGAAGTTCCGTGCGGTGCCGGCGAGGATTTGGGCGGCGGGCGAATTGATCACGTAGTTTCCGATGGTCTTTATCGGAAGCGCCGACGCTCGCACGCGATGCATCGCATAGCCCTTGGTATAGTCGATCGTGCCCGCGGCCGCGAACGGTTCGGCGCGCGCGACTTCAAAGGCGCCGCTAACGCGATATTTCGTGCGCGTAGCCGTATCGATGGAGACGTCGGCGTTGATGTTGTCAACGCGAACGGTCCGTGCGTCCTTATAATACTGATAGTCGTCGATCAACTGCGCCTGGCCGCCGCGGATGCGTGCCGTGAAGTTCAACGGCACCGTATCGGGGCGGCCCGGTTGCCCCGGCGCGCCGCCCCCCGGCGAAGCAATGTTGTAGGTTCGGTCCTGATGGTGGATGATCGTCAGCTGCGGGTGGTCGATCGTAACGCCGAGCAACCCAAAGCGATGCCCGCTTCCGGGTAAGAGGTCGCGCAGGCTATAGTACAGATCCACGCGCGCCGCTTCGAGCACCGGCTCGCCCTTGCGGCTAACGTGCAGATCGATGAACGCGCCGTGGCTTCGGCCCAGGCGCATCTCGCCGATGTCGAGATGGTACCCCGTCGTGAGACCGATGATGGAGGCGACGGCAAAGCGAGCCACGGCGTGGTGCCACACGACCACGGCGAGCACGATAAGCACCGCCGCAGCGGCCAGGCCGGTAAGAACTCTCCTGCGCAAACGCCCCTCCGAGGCTCGTTATACCCCAGAACGCTAACGCGTCCTGGCGCCGCAAGAGTGCCGAATCTCCCGAGTTTGTGGAAGGGGCGACCCTTCGACAGGCTCAGGGTGACAGAATCAACTCCCGTCATACCGTTCGCGTCGCGGCTTCACCACGTCATACCGTTCGCGTCGCGGCTTCACCACGTCATACCGAATCGCGTCGCGGCTTCACCACGTCATGCCGTTCGCGTCGCGGCTTCACCACGTCATACAGTTCGCGTCGCGGCTTCACCACGTCATACCGTTCGCGTCGCGGCTTCACCACGTCATCAGTTCGCGTCGCGGCTTCACCACGTCATACCGTTCGCGTCGCGGCTTCACCACGTCATCGTTCGCGTCGCAGCTTTCACCATGTCATGCTGAGCTTGTCGAAGCATGACGTGGCGTGGCACCGTCTCGCGCGGTTTAGAGGTCGAGGTTCTTGACGAGCTTCGCGAATTCGAAGATGTATTGCTTGCGCGCTTCCACTTTGTCGCCCATGAGGTCGGTAAAGATTTGTTCGGCCTCGACTGCGTCTTCCACCGTGATTTGCTTGAGGCGCCGGTTGCCGACTTCCATCGTGGTGACGGCGAGTTGCTCGGCATCCATTTCGCCTAAACCCTTGTATTGCTGCACGGCAAAATCCTTAGCGTCCGCATCGCCGATGATCGACTTTAGATCGTTCTCGCTAAATGCGTACCACTGTTTTTTGCCCTTGCGGATGCCGTAGAGCGGCGGCTGGGCGATGTAGACGTAGCCCTCTTCGACCAACGGTTTCATCTGACGGTAGAAAAATGTCAACAGCAGCGTGCGGATGTGCGAGCCGTCGACATCTGCGTCGGTCATGATGATGATCTTGTGGTAGCGAAGTTTGCCGGTATCGAACTCGTCGCCGAACCCGGTCCCGAGCGCCGTTATCATCGTCCGAATCTCTTCGTTGGACAGCACTTTATCCAAGCGGGCTTTCTCTACGTTGAGAATTTTGCCGCGCAGGGGCAGGATCGCTTGGGTGTTCGGGTCGCGCCCGCCCTTGGCGGTTCCGCCGGCCGAGTCGCCCTCGACCAAGAACAGTTCGCTTTCGGCCGGGTTGGTGTTCTTGCAATCCACGAGTTTGCCCGGCAGCCCCGACCCTTCGAGCGCATTCTTGCGACGCGAGAGGTCGCGCGCTTTCTTGGCGGCATCGCGAGCGCGTTGCGCCTGCATGCATTTGTCGATGATAGCCCGCGCGAATTTCGGGTTTTCCTCAAAGAAGAAATCCATGCGTTCGTTGACCAGGCCGTAGACGATGTTACGCACCTTCGCGTTGCCGAGCTTGGTTTTCGTCTGCCCTTCGAACTGCGGCTCCTGGAGCTTGACGGAAACGACGGCGGTAAGCCCTTCCATGCAGTCGTCGGTGGAAAGGTTGCCGTCGGACTCCTTGAGCGCGCCGCGCTTGCGCGCGTATCCGTTGACGGAGTTGCTCACCGCGGTGCGAAAGCCGGTAAGATGCATGCCGCCTTCGATGGTGTTGATGTTGTTGGCGTACGCATAAATTAATTCGGTGTACGTGTCGGTCCACTGCATCGCGACCTCGACGTCGACGCCATCGCGCTCGGTATGCGTCATGATGATCGGGTGAAGGGGATCTTTCTTCTCGTTGAGCCACTCGACGAACGAGACGATGCCGCCCTCAAACTTGAACGTACGTTCGCGTACTTGCTCGGGCCGTTCGTCCCGCAGCGTAATCGCGATGTTCCGGTTTAAAAACGCGAGTTCGCGCAGGCGTTTAGCAAGGACGTCCCAATGAAATTCAAGCGTCTCGAAGACTTGGGTGTCGGGCAGGAACCATTGGTAGGTGCCCGTGTGCGCGTCGTCCGCCTTGCCGAGTTTCTTGAGCTTCTGCGTCGTTAGCCCACGCTCGAACTTGATCTCGTAGAGATTTCCGTCACGTTTGATGCGCGTTTCCATCCGCTCCGACAGCGCGTTGACGACCGAAATGCCTACTCCGTGCAAGCCGCCCGAGACTTTGTAGCCGCCTTTGCCGAACTTTCCGCCGGCATGAAGGATCGTCATGATCACTTCAACCGCAGGCATGCGTTCTTCGGCGTGCATGTCGACGGGAATGCCGCGGCCGTCGTCCTCAACCGAACAGGCGCCGTCCTTGTAGAGAACGACGTTGATGTTCTTCGCGTACCCCGCTAGCGCTTCGTCGACTGCGTTGTCGACCGCTTCGTACACGAGTTGATGCAACCCGCGCTCCGACGTGTTGCCGATGTACATACCGGGGCGTTTGCGGACCGCCTCGAGGCCCTTGAGGACTTCGATTTGTTCGGCGCCGTATTTATCTGACATTCGTTATTTAGATTCTCTCGTTACCGTATAAGATGTCGTGCAGCTCGTCACCGAGCAAGTCGCGCACGACGGCAGGTGCTATGCGTTCGGGGTCGAGCCCACTCTTGAGCAAGACGTACGAACTCGCGATCATCCGTTCGCGATGCGTGAGCGCCCGGCGCCCGGATTTGGCGACGCGCGCAAGGACGTCCCACCAGCGCTGTAATTGACGCTTGCGGATCGACTCGTATTCTTGCAGGCCTAAGTCCCCGACCAATTCCGCGACGCCGGAATACCCGAGCCAGGGAGCCTCGTACAGCAGTCGCGCCACTGCCGCCGTCCGCTGCTGGGAACGCGCGTTAACGCACGGCACGCACAGCGGTCCGGAAGCCGGCGCTACCCAAACTCCGCACTGGCGGCATTCTTTCCACCCGGCGGCGGCTTTCGCCCGCTGTACCGCCGTGACGTCGGCCCGGAATCGCGCGATGGCCTCGTCCAGCGTGGCCGGAGCCTCGCGCCCATCCACCGGACGCGCCTTATGCGCCCGCCGTCGGCGCGCCGCTCCCGCGGCCGCACTACTGGGTACGACCCGCCCGACCCGAAAACGTATTCGCTCGACCGTCGCGCCGGTACGCGCGGCAATCGCACCGAGAACGCGCTCGCTCAGGAACGAGAGTTGCTGGCTCCAGGCGCTCGACTTCGTTACGACCAGCAAAACGCCGCGCTCGAGTTCGGCCGCCCGGCATTGCTGCGCGACGTCGGGCCCCACGATCGAAGGCCACGCGCCGCGAATTGCGACCAGCGGATCTTCGGCCACCGTCACGCCGGGCGTCCACGACCCGACGGCGTTTTTGATCGGGCGCAGGGTCACGTGCGACCGCTCTCCCGGGGTTCGATCGCTCCATCGGCGATGCGATAGACCGCCGCTCCAGCCAGCTCCGGCGGCAGATGCGTCGCCGTTATGAAGGCTTGCTCGTAGGCGCCGACGCCCGCTAGGAACGCACGCGCGCGCCGGGCGTCGAGCTCGGAGAGCACGTCGTCGAGGAGCAGGAGCGGAGCTTCACCGGAGCGTTCGTGCATGACCGCATATTCGCCAACCTTAAGGGCGAGTACCGCCGTACGCTGCTGCCCCTGCGAGCCGTAGGCGGCGAGCGACTCGCCGTCCAGTAGCAGCGCCACGTCGTCGCGATGCGGTCCGGCCAAGGATATTTTGCGGGCGCGCTCGGCGGCTTCCACCTCCCGCAACCGCTCCGCAAACGCGCTTGCGATAGAGTCTTCGGTAGGGGCTTCAAACCGTACGTTGGGTTCGTAGCGCACCGCCAAGCGCTCTGCGCCGCCGGTCCACTGCGCGTGGACCCTTGCGGCGGCACCGGCGACCGCCGCGACGAAGTGCCGGCGTGCGAGCATCAACGCCGTTCCCGCTTCGACCAGCGCGCTGTTGTAAATCGAAAATAACTCGGCGTCGGGCTCGACCGCGCCGCGTAGGAGTGCGGCTTTCTGTTGCAGGGCTTTTTGGTAGCGTGCGAGATCGCGATAATACGACGGCGAATCTTGCGCGAGTGCGACGTTGAGCAATCCACGGCGGCCGCTGGGGGGCCCGCTAACCAGGTGGAGATCCGCCGGCACAAACGTCACCACGCGCAGGCTTCCCAGAAATTTTGCGTACCTAACGCTCCGCCCGTTTATCGTGTAGAGTTTGCGCGTGCCGCGCCCGGTCGCGGCGATCGTGCAGCCCAACCTCACGGTACCGGCGCGAATCCGGGCTTCGCCGGAGATCGAAGCGAGTTCCAAACCGTTGCGAATGAGGTCGCTCTCCTTGCTCGTGCGAAACGACTTCCCCGTTCCCAGCAACGAAATAGCCTCGAGCAAATTGCTCTTTCCCTGCGCGTTCTCGCCGACGAAGACGTTTAATCCGGCGACCGGTTCCACGTCCAGCGTCGCGTAATTACGCACGTTGGCCAGCGCGATACGCTCGAGTTTCACGACAAGACGGGTGCTTTACGCAAAGACGACGAGCTCGCGCCCGCCGTCTGCATCCCTACCTGGGAAAATCGCGTGTTTATTGGCGCAGCGGCATCAGCACGTAGAGCTGTTGCGCGCCTTCGTTGGGTTCGAGCGGACGTATCGCCGCCGGCGACAATGGCCCCAAAAATTCGATGACGGTCTGGGGCGAGTCGATGTGGTTGAGTATTTCGACCAAATAGCGCGCGTTGAACGCGATCGTTAAGTCGTCGCCCATTTGCTCGATTTCCAGCTCTTCGTACGCGTTTCCGGAGACGTCCGAACTCGCCGTTACGATTAGCGTTTGATTGCTCACCGCGAGCTTGACCATGCTCGCGCGATCGCCGGCAACCAGTTCGGCTCGACGAAGCGACGAAATAAACGCCGCCGTGTTGACGGTCGTCGACCGGTCGAACTTCGCGGGAATCACTTGTCCGTAATTTGGGTATTGGCCGTCCACCAAGCGAACCACGATCGACGTGTCGCCCGATTGAAACATTAATTGATTGCTCGACGCGCCGAGCGCGGTAACCGTGATGGCATCGCCGCCGCCGAGGTTACGCGCCGCTTCTGCCAGCGCTCGGGACGGCACGATGAATTTTTCACTGCCTGAAATGCCGTTATCGAGCGCGGTTTGCGACTTTGCGAGACGATATCCGTCGGTCGCGACCATCGTGAGCGAATCGCCTTCGACCTCCAAGAGGGTACCCATAAGCACCGCGCCGCGCGCTTCTTCGCTGGACGCCGCGAAAATAGTTGCGTTCACCGCGTCGCGAAAGCGTTTGGCCGCAATCGTGAAATTCGTCCCCTTTTGCGCCGACGGGAGCGGCGGGTATTCGTCGGAGGGTAATGCGTGAAAGTCGTAGTTACTCCGCTCGCACTTAACGCTGGCGCGCGTCGGCGTACCGGTCAACTCGAGGAGCCCCGCCGGCAGGTTGGCGAGATAACTCGAAAAGAGCTTAGCCGGCACGGTAACGCTGCCGCCTTCGGCAATTTCTGCTGAAAACGCGTGTTCGAGGGTCAACTCGAGATCGGTCGCCCGCACCGAGATCTTCCCGGACTCGGCCTGGAGCAGGACGTTGGAAAGTATCGGCACCGTCGTGTGCGCATTGACGACTTTGCTCGCGGCACCGACGGCCCCCGCGATGTCTTTTGTGTTACAGGTGAATTTCATTAAACGGGCTCATTTTTGTCCACCGGTTTTGGCGAAGCGTGTTTTGGTAGTTATAGGTAAAGAAGGTAACCGTATTAGTAGTAAGGCGGTGCATTCTGTGAAGAAGCACCCATCGTCCAGGTCCCGTGCGGGTTTGCGCCTGGAACAAGCTGTGTACGATCGCCGCATGACCATGCACATTTCCACGCGATGGCGCCCCGGAGCAGTTATCCACGCGCGTGGGCGCGCCCTGTGCACCAAACGGTGAATCCGGCTTGCCCGCCGGCGCATACAAAACGGCCCGGGGCTTTTCCGAGCCGCCGGGCTTTTGCATGAAGACGGCGCGCGCCGGTTTTAATCGTTCTGACAGAGCGCGACCAGCGATCGTATCTTGTTGCGGTATGCTTCGTCACGCTGCATTTGATCTTTTACCTTGTCGCGGGCGTACATAACCGTCGTATGGTCTTTCTTATTGAATTCGCGGGCGATGTGAGGCAGCGAGCAGTCCGTCAGTTCCGTACAAATAAACATGGCGATCTGACGCGGCGCGGCCAAACGCTGATCGCGCCGCTGGTTGTCCATTTCCTTGACCGTAAGACCGTGCGCCTTCGCCACCTTCTCTTTGATCGACGCAATCGTAACGCGGCGCAGCGGCGCGTTTGCGACGGCGTTTTTGAGTACTTCGGCGGCAAGATCGACGGTAATAGACGACTTTGTCAGCGAGGAAAACGCGACGACGCGAATGAGCGCGCCTTCGAGTTCGCGGATATTTGAAGGGATGACCTTGGCGATAAAAGAGGTGACCTCGTTGGGGACCGGGATCTTCTCGGACTCGGCCTTTTTGCGCAAAATGGCTTCGCGCGTCTCTAAGTCGGGCGGCTGGATGTCGGTTAGTAAGCCCCACTCAAACCGCGAACGTAAGCGCGATTCCAGCGTCTGAATCTCTTTTGGGGGACGGTCGCTTGAGATGACGAGTTGGCGTCCCGATTCGTGAAGGGAATTGAAGGTGTGAAAGAACTCTTCTTGCGTTTGTTCCTTACCTTCGAGAAATTGAATGTCGTCGATGAGCAACACGTCGACGTGCCGGTATTTGTTGCGAAATTCGAGCGTTTGATTGTTTTTGATGGCGATGATAAATTCGTTCGTAAACTTTTCGCTCGATACGTACACGACGTTGGCGGTCGGATTGTCCTGCATCACGCGATGTCCGATGGCGTGCATCAGGTGGGTCTTGCCCAAGCCGACGCCGCCATAGAGAAAGAGCGGATTGTACGCCCGGGCCGGGGCGGCAGCAACTGCCTGCGAAGCGGCGTGCGCGAACCGGTTCGAGTTTCCGACTACAAACTCTTCAAAGGTATAGCGCGAATTAAGGTTGCCCGGGCGAAAGTCTTCGCTGCCGCGGGGCGCGATCGTCGGGACGGGGGCGGCCGCCTGGAAACCGTGCTGGGGGTCGGCCGCTTCCGCGACCACCGTAAATTGTAGCTCCAGCTCCGCGCCGAAGGTTTCGCAGAGAACCTGGGCGATCTGCGCTTTGAGCCGATTCTCGACCCAGTCCCGCGCGAAATTGTTCTGGACCGAGAGAAGCAGTTCGTTTCCGGAGAGCGAGACCAAGCGCAACGGCTTGATCCACATCTCAAAAATGGGCTTGGAAAACGTCCGCTCCAACGCCGGTAGTGCCGATTGCCAGAGTTCGTTCGAAATGTCAGAGTTGCCGACTGCAATCGCCATTCGCTAAAAGACCGTCCTTAGCAACAATACTTCGACCGCCATACTTGACGACAAAAGTCGCGAGTACACGGTCGAGCGTGGAGGCTCGTGAGTTGGCTTAATCAGCCTGCTATCCTGCGGAGAAATCCCAAATTGTTATCCACTTATACACAGGCAAAAGAAGACGGTTTTCCGGCCCTAAATCGACGTCGCGCACCGCCGTTTCGGGGGGATTGACAGCGCTGAAAAGTGCGGGAAAATGGCATGAATGCGGCGTTTGGCGAGCGTTTCCGCAGAGGTGTTTTCCACAGCGTTGTCCACACGTGTGGAAAGCACTCCGAAACTGGGTGGTCCGAGCGTGGGGGCGACGATCTTTGCCAACTCTCCCTTGACGCTGCCGGGGACGGGGTTCTATACTGAGTGGCTGTGTGCCGTCAGGCGCTATTTTTTATCTAGGAGTGTTTAAACAACCATGAAGCGGACTTTTCAGCCGCATAACCGCCGTCGCAAGCGCGTGCACGGATTCCTCGAGCGGATGTCGACCAAGAACGGACGGCGCGTGATCGCGGCTCGCCGCAAGAAGGGGCGCAAGCGCCTTTCGGTCTGATGCGGCGCTTTGCCAGTCTGCGGCGACGGGCAGACTTCAACCGTCTGCGTCAACGCGGCCGGCGCATCGCGACTCCCAACCTTACGTTTTTTCGCGGCGACGCGGTCCCGGCCGACCCGCTGCCGCTCGTGGGCATCGCCGTCTCCAAGGCCGTCGGCACCGCCGTCGTGCGTAACCGGCTTCGCCGGCGGCTGGCCGCGATCGTGCAGGATTCACTCGACGGTCGCGGTTGCCTGCGTCTGTTGATCGTCGCGCGTCCGGCGGCGGCCGCGACGTCATTTGCGGGACTGCGCTCCGAGGTGGAGCGCGCGTTGCGGTAGTGGGTCGTTAAGCGTGCGCTTGCTGCTGTTGGCGCTTCTGCGGGTTTACAAGACGCTGCTTTCGCCGCTACTGCCGCCGGCGTGCCGATTTTACCCGAGCTGTTCGGAGTATGCGGCGCAGGCCATCGCGAAACACGGGGCACTGCGTGGAAGTATCCTGGCCGCAAAACGCCTAGCGCGTTGCCATCCGCTCCACCCCGGCGGCGTCGACCCCGTCCCCGATAAAAATACTCGCTGAAAGGCCTCTCTTGCACCTCTTGCTCGCATTTGCGAATCCGTTAATTCCGGTCACCGACGCCGTCTTCGCGATCATCAATTTCATCCACACGTACCTGCCGGGGCACAACTGGGGATGGAGCCTGGTCATCTTCGCATTGGTCTTCAAACTCATCGCCTGGCAACTGAACGTCACGCAGTTCAAGGGCATGATGAACATGCAGAAGATCGGCCCGAAGCTCAAGGCGCTGCAGACTAAGTACGGCAAGAGCGACCCGCAAAAATATCAACAAGAAACGATGGCGCTCTACAAGGAATCCGGCGCCAATCCTATGGCCGGCTGCTGGCCGATGCTCGTGCAGTATCCGGTCATCATTAGCGTGTACTACGCCGTCATCCAGCACCGCGATCTGCTGACGGGGCAATCGTGGCTGTGGGTCGGCAGCGCGCTTTCCGCACACGTGCCCAAACTCTGGGGCGTACCGGTTCTCGGCCCCAGCTTGGCCCAGCCGGATCTGATCCTGCTCGTGCTCTACATGATCTCGATGTATCTGTATTCGCGTTACGCGACGATGGCATCGCCCGATCCGTCGATGGCCAATCAACAGAAGATTATGGCGATCATGTCGCCCGTGCTTTTGGGCATCTTTGGCTTCAAGTACGGATGGCCGTCGGCGATGGTGCTGTATTGGTTTGCCTATAATGCGTTCACGATGGCGCAACAATTCTATCTCCTGCGTAAGTACCATCAGCCGCTGGCCGTGCTCGACAACGAACACGCGGTTACCGAACTGGCCGCGGCGCCGAAAGCGCTCGCCTCGGTCAACGGCGCAAAAAACGTCACCAAAGGCAACGGCGTGGTTCAAAACGGCGCCGGGAAGAACAAAAAGCGGAAAGGCGCGAAGAAGTAAGCCATGCACGACGATTCGGACGACCAACAACCCGCGGACATTCGCGATCGAGAGATTCCCGGACGTAGCGGCGCCGGCTCGCGCGCCCGCGCCAAACCTGCGGCTCGCCGCCCGCGGACGACGCGCGCGAAGGGCGACATGCCGGAAGCCGCGCAACCCGCGCGCGAACTGCTGCAAGAGATCTTGACGAAGATGGGCGTGCCGCACGCGGAGATCGAGTATATCGTCCGGCCCGAGGGCGAGTACTTCGAAGTGAACGGACCGGATCTCGCGATGTTGATAGGCCGCCACGGCAACACGCTCGAGGCGTTGAACCTGATCTTCAACAACATCATCAACGTGGGCGTGCGCAACAACCGCCGCTACTATACGATCGACGCCGAGGGGTATCGCGCGCGCCGCGCGGAGCAACTCAAGAGTCTCGCGTTGATGACGCTCGATCGCGTGATTCGCGAAAAGAAGCCGCAACGGCTGGAGCCGATGCTTCCGTCGGAGCGCAAAATCGTGCACATCGCCCTAGCCGAAAATGAACTCGTGCGCACCGAGTCGGAGGGCGTCGAGCCGGAACGTCGCGTTGTAATATTTCCGGTTTAACCGGCGAGGATACGATCGCCGCGATAGCGACGCCGCCGGGCAAAGGTGCGATCGCAATCGTGCGCGTTAGCGGCCCGCAAGCGCGCGCACTCACGGCGCGCTTGTTTCGTTCGCACGAACCGATCGAGCACCATCGCGCGCGTTACGGTACGATTTGCGACGAGGACGGCATTCCCGTCGATCGCGGGCTCGCGCTGTTCGCGCAAGCGCCGCACAGTTACACCGGCGAGGACACGCTGGAATTGCACGTGCACGGCTCGCCGGTCGTCGCACGCGAAGTGTTGCGCGCAGCCCTGGCCTGCGGGGCGCGCTTCGCGCACGCCGGCGAGTTCACGCGGCGCGCGTTTCTCAACGGCAAACTCGACCTGCACGCCGCCGATGCCGTCGCGGATCTCATCGACGCGGAGAGCCGCTCGGCGGCGCGCGCGGCGCTTGCCAATTTGGGCGGCGGTCTGGCCAACGAGGTTCGCAAGGTGCGCGCGCAACTCACCGCGTTGCTGGAAGAACTCGCCGCAGCGGTGGATTTTCCCGACGAGGTCGCCGAACCGGATCCCGCGCGCGTGTACGGCACCATCGCGCACGTGGGGGACGCATTGCGTCGCTTGCGGCGCGACGGCGAAATCGGCCGCCTGGTGCGCGAGGGGGTGGGCGTTGCGATCGTCGGACCGCCGAACGCCGGCAAGTCCTCGCTGCTCAACGCACTCCTCGGCGACGACCGCGCGATCGTTTCGGACGTTCCGGGCACGACGCGCGACACGATCGAAGAAACAATTGCGCTGCAGGGCGTTCCGGTACGGCTGATCGATACTGCGGGGATTCGCGCGCATGCGGACCGTCTGGAGTCCGCGGGCATGGCGCGCACGGAGCGCGCATTGCAGTCGGCACGGGTGGCGCTGCTGGTTTTCGATGGATCGCAACCGCTTGAAGAAGAAGCGCAAAGCATGCTCGATCGCACGAAGGATCGCGCCCGCATCATCTTTAGCAACAAGGCCGATCTGGGCGATCGCGGCACCCAGCAGCTCGAGGGTTTCGAGGCAGTCGTCGGCAGCGTGCGTGAAGCGGCGACGCTGGATGCGTTGCGCGCCGCGATCGCCCGCACCGGCTGGGGCGGCGAAGCCCCCGACTTGGAACGCCCGCATCTGGCCTCGTTGCGCGAATTCGACGCGGTAAACGCGGCACTCGCCTCGCTCGAAGACGCGCAGCGAACCGTGGCGTCGGGCGACCCGTCGGACTTGGCCGTGCCGGATTTGCAGCTGGCATTTGCCGCGCTCGGCCGGCTGACCGGCGATGCCGCGAACGAAGAACTGCTCGACGGCATCTTCGGCCGGTTCTGCATCGGGAAATAGCGGCGTGTCGATCGTTTTGCTCGTCGCCGCAATCGGGGTTTTCCTCTTAGTAAGCGGCGTACGTTCGCACGCGCGCGCGACGGGCAGCAAGGCTGCGTATCGGCTAATTCTCGGACCGGTTTTGATCGCGCTCGGCGCGATTCTGTTTCCGTTCGTGCTCGCTTCGCGTCTTCTCGTCGTAACCGGGCTCGCGCTTACCGGCGTCGCGGCGCTAGGCATCGCCCTTTCGAAACGCCGCGGATAGTGGGCGCGGCGCCAGCCTGTTAGGCCCCGCCCCCGCCATCGCCCGGTACGCACGA
Organism: Vulcanimicrobiaceae bacterium; assembly: GCA_036559125.1. GTDB lineage: Bacteria > Vulcanimicrobiota > Vulcanimicrobiia > Vulcanimicrobiales > Vulcanimicrobiaceae > JALYTZ01. The sequence goes on along the minus strand of DATBTT010000053.1, from coordinate 65,856 downwards.
ATAATCGAGCGTCGTGCTGCAGGCCTTGACGTTGATGGTCTGGGCGTCGCTACCGATCTCGATATGAAAACTCTGGGGCGGCACGTCTTTGGAACTGAGCATCAACGTGTAGTTCCCCGGAGGCAATTTTTGGAAACGAAAATGGCCGTTGCGATCGGTGAGGGTCGTTTGGGTCGTACTGGAGCTTCGGGCTTGCACGGTGACGTCGGTCAACGGCTGACCCGTCGTCTTATCGGTGAGGTGTCCGAAAACCAACGTGAAGGCAAGCGCCGCCAGCAGAGTGGAAAATCGTTGCATGCCGGGTAGTTCGACAACCGCCGCCTTCCGGCTTTACGCACGGGTGGCGAAAAGGCCGCGAGCTGGTACACTAGCAGGATGCTGAAAAGCCCCCGGCCCCGCTTCGAACCCGCCTGCTTCGCCGAAAACGTCGTTGCTGTTGGGGTACAACGCTACGGCCCTGCCGGGCCGTCATGAACGAATCGCTAGGTTCCGACGACGCGGGCGTCATCGTCGTCGGCGGAGGACACGCGGGGGTCGAAGCGGCGCTGTCCGCGGCGCGGATGGGCGTGCCGACGATACTCGTGACCGGTGATCCCGAGCGCATCTGCACGCTGCCGTGCAATCCCTCAATCGGCGGCAGCGCGAAAGGGCAACTCGTTCGCGAAATCGACGCCCTAGGGGGCGAGATGGGCCGGCTGATCGACCGGTGTTCCCTCCACTCGCGGTTTCTAAATGAATCGAAGGGTCCGGCGGTGCGCGCGTTGCGCGCGCAGGCCGACAAGCCGTCGTACGCCCGTCACGCGTTGCTCGCACTGCGCTCGCAAGAGGGTCTACAGATCGTGCGTGGACTGGTCGACGCGCTAATCGTTTCGGCGGGCGCGGTGCGCGGCGTCATCTGCGACGACGGGTCGCAGTATTACGCGCGACGCGTCGTGCTGGCAACCGGTACGTTCTTGGGGGGAAAAATCTTTCGGGGCGATTGCGTCGAAGCAGCCGGACGATTCGGCGAAGCGCCGGCGGTCGGTTTGCCGCACGCGCTGCGTGCGCTCGGCTTCCCGACGCGGCGGTTGAAGACCGGAACGCCGCCACGCGTCGATCGCGCCACGGTCGAAACGGCCGCAATGCAGGCGCAACCGCCGAGCGAGATCCCCTTGCCCTTTTCGTTTAACGGCGAGCCGCGCTTTGCCGGTCCGCAGCTCCCGTGCTACGTCACCGAAACCAACGCGGCCACGCACGCCCTCGTGCGCGAAAACCTCCACTTGTCGCCGTTGTACGGCCTGGATTTGATCGAAGGCATCGGGCCGCGGTACTGCCCGTCCATCGAAGACAAGGTCATCAAGTTCGCGCACAATCCGGCGCATCAATTGTTTATCGAACCCGAAGGCTGGGACGAGCCTACCTGGTACGTCGGCGGCTTGTCGACGTCGCTGCCGGCCGACGTGCAATTGCGCATCCTGCATACCGTCCGCGGTTTGGAGCGCGTCGACATGGTGCGCCCCGGTTACGCGGTGGAGTACGACATGGTGCCGCCGACGGAGCTGCTCGACACGCTCGAAACACGACGCATTGCGGGACTCTATCACTGCGGGCAACTTAACGGGACGTCCGGATACGAAGAGGCTGCGGCGCAGGGGCTCGTCGCCGGGATCAACGCGGCACGCGCCGCGCAAGGCAGGGAGCCGTTGCGGATCGGGCGCGAAGGCGGATACGTGGGCGTGTTGATCGACGATTTGACGAGCAAGGGGGTCGACGAGCCGTACCGCATGCTCACGTCGCGCGCGGAACACCGCGTGATCCTGCGCCACGACAACGCAGATGCGCGACTGACTCCGGTCGGCCGCGACGTTGGGCTTGTTAGCGATGCGGATTGGGAGGCCTATCGGCAACGACAGGCAGCGCTAGCGGCGGGATTGACGCACGCAAAGACCACGCGTATGGGCGTATGCGTAATAGGCGAGACGGCTATCCCCGCTGGGACGACGCTTGCCGATGTGCTACGCCGTCCGGAAGTGGGATTCGCCGACGTAGCGGATCGCTTCGCCCCGGAGATGGCGCGATCGGTCGGGGAGCGCGTGGCGACCGAGATCAAAATGGAAGGGTACGTTCGCCGCCAGGCGATAGCGATTGAAAAGGCGGCGCACGCCGAGGCGGTTGCAATCCCGGAGAGCTTCGCGTATAACGGCATCGTAGCGCTGTCGCGGGAGGCGCGCGAAAAATTGACCTTCCAACGCCCGCGTACTTTAGGGGCGGCCGGCCGCATCCCCGGCGTGACGCCCGCGGACTTAGCCATTCTCGGGCTCTACGTCCATCGCGCCGCCAGGACTACAGAAGCCATTTAGCCGGATGGACCCATTACGGCAGCTCCTCGAGGACGCGCTTGTCGAGCGGTCGTTCTGCGAACCGTTAGCGCGCTACGGGCGTTTGCTTCTGGAGGCCAACCGGCGCATGAATCTCACCGGCGCGGAGTCGCCGGACGAGCTGCTTCCGCACCTTCTGGACAGTTTGAGTATCGCACCGCTGGTCCGCGATTCGTTAGTAGACGTTGGGTCCGGCGGCGGCCTGCCGGCGATTCCGTTGGCGATCGCCACCGGGGTTCCGGTGACGATGATCGAGTCGACCGGCAAGAAGGCCGCGTTCCTGCGAGCCGTGCTGGACGAATTGGGATTGGTAGGACGAGTCGTCGCGCACCGCGCAGAAACGGCCGGGCGCGAAGACGATCTGCGCGAGCGCTTCGCGAGCGGAACGGCCCGCGCCGTTTCGTCCGCCTCGGCCGTGGCGGAATTGCTGCTGCCGTTCATCGCGATTGGCGGGACCGCAATTCTGCAGCGCGGGCGGCTCGAGCCGCGAGAGCGCAACGCGCTCAGCGACGCGGCGCCGATGCTTGGAGGAATGGTCGAGCAAGAGATCGCGCAGGATGGAGATCGCCGCGTGGTCGTCGTGCGGAAGCGCGAGGCGACGCCAAGCCGATTCCCGCGCCGAATCGGCGTCCCGGAGAAGCGTCCGCTCTGTTGGTAGGTTTCGACCCATCGGCGCTTGTTTCACGTGAAACATAAGGCGGCCTTAGAGCCGGCCGGCTTCCGCGAGGAAAGCTCGGAAAATGCCGCCGCCGGCCGGGATTTCGCTCCCAAGCCGTTCGGGATGCCATTGGACGGCTAACAAAAAGGGCTGTCCGGCGGGCTCGCGTAGTTCGAATCCCTCGATGATTCCGTCATCCGCAATGGCGGTGGCGCGGAACCGTTCCGCGATCCGGCCGACTGCCTGGTGATGAGAGCTATTGGCGGCGGCGCGCGGACTGCCGACAATTCGGCGCAAGACCGAGTCTTCGGCAATTTGGACGACGTGCTCTGCGTCGACGCCGTCGGATCCGGAGTGTCCGCGAATGTCGACGAGTAGGGTGCCGCCTTGGCTGACGTTGAGGAGTTGCGCGCCGCGGCAGATCGCGAGAACGGGGAGCTTGCGCGCCAGCGCTTCCTGGGCCAAGCGAAGTTCGGTCGTATCCCGTGCGAGGTTAATGCCCGCGCAGGCGCCGGAAAGATCGGAGCGCCCGAAACGCTGCGGATCGATATCGCCACCTCCGGTAAACAGGACGGCGTCGACATCAGAAAGGGCGTCGTGGGGAGCGCGGCCACCGCTAAGCCATACGTGTTGCACCGGCATACCGAGGCCTTCCGCTGCTGCCGCGAGAGCCGCGGGATACTTCTCATAGCTATCGTTGCCGTCGGCGTAACTGAGACCTATGCGCGTCATGTGAGGCTCGTTTCACGTGAAACAGGCAGAAGCCATCCTTTGTCACCGCGCTTCAACCGGGTCCCGCCCATTCCGCATGGTAACTAATAATAGTATTTTATTGGGTATTCTTGGCGCTTTGAACCCCTCGCGGGCGGTGCCCGCGCGCGTGATACACTACTACGGACCATGTTTACGGAGCACCCACTCGACCGTCGAATCGCCGGCGTATTGCCGCCCGACAGTCTGTTCGCGGTCGGCGGCCGCGTGCGCGACGAGCTGCGCGGCGAGCTCGACAACATAGAGGTCCCAAGCAAGGATCTCGATTACGTGGTCGTCGGAGTCTCGTTCGCAAATCTAGAGTCGGCCCTGGCCCGCCTGGGGCGTGTCGACCTCGTCGGCGCGTCGTTCGCGGTGATCAAGCTGACGGTCGACGGCGAAACCGTCGACGTGGCCCTGCCGCGCCGGGAGCGCTCGGTAGGCGTCGGTCATCGCGATTTCGACGTCGCAAGCGGACCGGCCGTCAGACTCGATGAGGACCTGGCGCGTCGCGACTTCCGCATGAACATGATTGCGCGGGGCGTGCCGTCCGGGGCGCTTATCGACCCCTACGGCGGGCAAGCCGACATCCGCGCACGCCGAATCGACGTCCTCACCGCCGCGACGTTTAAAGAAGATCCGCTCCGGCTGTTGCGTGCCGCCCAATTCGCCGCGCGTTTTGCGTACGGGGTGAGCGATGCCGCGCGTGCGGCGATGACGGAGGCCGCTCCGCTTGCGCGCAGCGTATCGGGCGAGCGAATCGCCGAGGAACTGACCAAGCTCTTCGTGCGCGCCGAGCGGCCTTCAACCGGCCTGGAGTTACTGCGCGAGACGGGCGTGCTGGCACATCTGTGGCCCGAAATGCTCGAAGGATACGGCGTCGCGCAAAACGAGTGGCACGCTTTCGACGTCTATCGTCACAATCTGGCGACCCTGGACGCGGCGCCGGCGGGCGACCTCATCCTGCGTCTGGCCGCGCTTCTACACGACGTCGGCAAGCCGCGAGTGAAAGACGGGCCCCATTTCTATCGTCACGAGCACGTCGGAGGCGATATGGTTCGCGAGATGCTCGGACGTTTTCGTTTTTCCAACGAGGTGATCGAGACGACCGAACACTTGGTTCGTCAGCATATGTACAACCAGGATCCCGGACTTTCCGATGCTGCGGTGCGGCGCTTCGTGCGGCGCGTCGGCGTCGATCGCCTCGCTCTGCAGTTCGGATTGCGTCACGCGGACGTCGAGGGCAGCGGTATGCCGAAGCGCGACGACAGCAACGAGCGCTTCGAATCGCGGGTTTGGGCTGAAGTCGCGCGCAAACCGCCCTTCTCCATCGCCGATCTGCGCATCGACGGCGATGCGATTCTCTCAACCATGATTCGCACCGGTTTGGCAGCGCCCGGTTTTCGCGGCGACAAGCGTGTCGGCGACGCGCTGGCGCACCTCTTCGAGCAGGTTACGGACGCGCCCGAGCGTAACGAGCCGAGCACGCTTCAAACGCTCCTCGAGCAGTACCTGGACGCCCTGCGCGGCGCCGGACGCGCATAGGAGCGTTCACGTTTGAACCGGCACGAGCGACCTATCGCTAGGGGGACTCCAACACTGTCGCGGATCATCGCGCTCGTCAATCAAAAAGGCGGCGTCGGCAAAAGTACGACGACCGTTAACCTCGGCGCGGCGCTCGCAGTGCTCGGGAAAAAAGTCCTCATCGTCGACCTCGATCCGCAAGGAAATACGACGACCGGTTTCGGCATAAACAAACAAGAGCTCAAACGCGACGTCTACGACATGCTGTTGCATCATTCGGGTATCAGCGACGTGCTCAAGCAGACCGAGATTGAAGGGCTACACATTATTCCGGCGACCATCAATCTCGCGGGCGCCGAGATCGAATTGGTTAGCGCGCTCTCGCGCGAAAATCGCCTCAAAGGCGTGTTGGGGCCGATCGCGGGGGCGTACGACTTCGTCCTGATCGATTGCCCGCCGTCGCTTGGGCTGTTAACGATCAACGCGCTTACCGCAACCGAGGAGATCATCATTCCGGTGCAGGCCGAATACTACGCGCTCGAAGGTTTGTCGCAACTTACGAGCGTCGTCCGGCGCGTGCAAGAAGTGCTCAATCCGAAGCTGCAAGTTACCGGGGTCCTCGTCACGATGTTCGACGGACGCACGAAACTCGCGATGGAAGTGCTCGACGAGCTCAACGCGTACTTTCCACGGCAGATGTTCAAAACGCAGATTCCGCGCAACGTGCGGCTCTCCGAGGCCCCGTCTTTCGGCAAGCCCGCCATTCTCTTCGACCTGAAATCGCGCGGCTCGCAAGCGTACCTTTCGCTCGCGCGCGAAATGCTCGAAGCGCAGAGTGGAGTCGTCGCATGAGCGGTTCCAATCAAAAACGCGGCCTCGGTCGTGGGCTGGGCGCATTGCTCGGCGACGCCGGCACGGCGCCCGCCTCGCATCGGGACGGGAGCGGCGCAGGCGTGCGCGAGATCGCCGTCGCCCAAATCACGCCCAATCCGTTTCAACCGCGCAAAAGCTTCGACGAAGATTCGCTCGGTGAGCTGAAGCGTTCGATCGCGGAGTTCGGAGTTTTGGTGCCCGTGATCGTGCGCGAACGAAACGGCGCGTACGAGTTGATCGCAGGCGAGCGGCGTTGGCGCGCGTCGGCGGCGTTGCAACGGCCCACGATCCCCGCCATCATGCGGACGAGCGACGATCGCGACAGTCTGGAAGTCGCAATCGTCGAAAACCTGCAGCGCGAAGACCTCAACGCGCTCGAAGAAGCCGCCGGCATCAAACATCTCATCGATGAGTACGGATTTACGCAAGAGCAAGCCGCGGATCGCCTCGGAAAGAGCCGCCCCGCCGTCGCTAACGCGTTGCGATTGCTGGCGCTTGCCGAACCGATTAAAGCGATGCTCGTAGCGCGGCGTTTGACTGCGGGCCACGCCCGGGCGTTGCTCTCGGCGCCCGAATCACACCGCCTCGCACTCGCCGAACGCGCCGCCGGCGACGGCATGACCGTGCGCGCGCTCGAGCGCTTGGCTCTGGCATTGTCTGCGCCCCGCGCGCCGAAAGCGGCGACTGCGGAGTCGCCGCTTTCGCCCGATCAGCGCGAGTTCGAATCACGACTTCGCGTGCGCCTCGGCACCCGCGTTGCTCTGCGCCGTAGCGGGGCGGGCGGAAAGATCGAAATTCGCTACGGTAATGAGAAAGACTTGATACGCATCGCCGAGTTACTCGTCGGCACCGTCGACTAAGTGGTAAATTTCCAGCGCGTCATCGCGCTGTTGATGGCGACGGTTTTCGTGTGCGTTTTTCTCGTTCCGCTCGCGTTTTCGCGACATCAAGTGAACCTTGCGATCGGTTTACTCGCGATCTATTTTGCATATCTGGCATTCAACGCATACATCTGGGTTCGCATGCATAGGGGCAAGAGTTCGTGACGCGGGCCTACCTTGCGCAACGACTGCACGGCATCTATGCGATCGTTAACGAAGGGCCCGGCGATGCGGTCGAATTGACTCGCGCCATTCTCGACGGCGGCGCGCGCATCGTGCAGTATCGCGCGAAGTCGGGTATCGTCCCTTCTCACGCGCAGGCGATGCGCGAGCTGACTCGAGCGGCCGGCGCGCTCTTTATTTTGAACGATACGTGGCGTGCCGTGGCCGCATACGATGCGGACGGAGTTCACGTCGGACCCGACGACGTCGGCCCGGGCGACATTACGGAAATCCGCAAAGCGCTGCCCGAGCAACTCATCGGGCTCTCCTGCGGAACCGCCGCCGAGGGCCGCGCGGCGGAGGGTAGCGACGTCGACTACATCGGCGTGGGGAGTATCTTCGCGACGCCGTCCAAAGCCGACGCGGGCGAACCGATCGGCATAGCGGGACTGCGCGCCGTAACGGGGCATTGCCGGTTGCCGGTCGCGGCGATCGGCGGGATCGGGCACGAGAGCATACGCGAAGTCGCGCTGACGGGCGTGGCGATGGCAGCCGTCATTTCGGCGATCGCGCAAAGTGGTGATCCGCGGGGCGCGGTGGCCGAACTCGTGCAACTCTGGAACGACAACGCATGAGCGCGGTTGTGGCGTCGATCGGGACGACGCATCCGTGGAATATTGCCGGAGTCGGGCTCGATGCTCACGTCGCGGCGGATTACGACGTGCGGCACGTGCAAACCATCGTCGCCGTGAGCTCGCAAAATGCCGGCGGCATGCGGCTCGTGCAAGCGATTACGCCCGAAGCGATCGCCTCGCAATTGACCGACATGCCGCCTAATCTCGACGCGATCCGCGTCGGTGCGATAGTCGGCGTGCCGGCCATCGAACTCGTGGCAGCGTTTCTGCAACGGATGCCGTCGCGCGTTGCGATTGTCGTCGATCCGGTCTTTACGGCAACGCTCGGCGGCTCGTTTACCGATGAATCGACGCTTGCTGCGTTCGAAGCGCGGATCGCAACCCTTCCGGTCGTCCTAACACCTAATATTGACGAAGCCTCCGTGCTCTTGCGGCGTCCGGTGACGGCGGGAAACATGGAGGATGCAGCCGCGGAAATACTCGCACGCGGGGCGCGCGCGGTGTTGCTCACGGGCGGCCATCTCGAAGGCGATCCAACCGACGTTTTGGCCGAGGACGGCGCGATCGAGCGATTTTGCGAGCCGCGCCTGCCCGGCAACATGCGAGGCACGGGCTGCACGCTCGCCATGGCGTTGGCGTGCGAACTGGCTCGGGGCCGCACGCTGCGCGCGGCGGTTGATTCGGCTCGAGCCTTCGTTCGCGAGCGAATTGCCGCCGGCGTCAGGATCGGCGATTTGCACGTCGCGTTTTGAGCGCACTTCGGAAGATATCGTACGCCGCTAGTAAAACCTAAATAGCCAATCATGACAGTTGCCGTTTCCGCCAAACGACCGCGCGTAATGTCGGGCATGCGACCGACGGGTAAACTCCATCTCGGCCATTTCATCGGCGTGCTCACGCAGTGGGTGCATTATACGGAGGTTGCCGATGCCTATTTTGAGATCGCGGACCTGCACGCGTACACCACCGAGTTCGCCGACCCGCAAAAGATTCGCGCCGCACGCAACGAGATGGTGATCGACTGGTTAGCCGCGGGGGTCGACCCACAAAAGTCCACGTTCTTCTTACAATCGGGCGTTCCGGAGATCTCGGAATTGCACGTATTACTGGGCATGATCACGCCGCAGTCGTGGCTCGAGCGCGTGCCGACGTACAAAGGGCAGATCGAAGCGTTAGGTAACGCAATCGCAACGTACGGCTTTCTCGGATATCCCCTGTTGCAGTTGTGCGACATCGTGGCATTCAAGGGCGAAGACGTGCCCGTCGGCAAGGATCAGCTCGCGCATCTCGAGTTCGGGCGCGAGGTCGTGCGCCGGTTCAACCATCTCTACGGTTCCGGAGAGCCGATATTGGTCGAACCCAGGGCGATGTTCTCCAAGTTTCCCGAAGTGCCCGGGACCGACGGGCGTAAGATGAGCAAATCGTACAACAACTTCATCGCTATCGCCGACGACGAAGAGACCACGACGAAGAAAGTTCGCTCGATGGTTACCGATCCGCAAAAGATCCGGCGCAACGACCCGGGGCATCCGGAGATCTGCCCGGTGTTTGCACTCTGGAATTTCGTCAATCCGTTGAAGGTGGACGGTATTGCGGCGGAGTGCCGTTCGGGTGCGCTTGGATGCGTCGATGACAAGCGTGATTTCGCCGAGCAGCTCAACGCGTATCTACGCCCCATGCGCGAAAGACGCGCGCTGTATGCGAGCGATCCGGGAGAGGTCGAGCGTATCGTCGCCGACGGGACCGCCCGCGCGCGCATCGTCGCTGCCGAAACCATTGCCGAAGTAAAACGCGCGATGCGCCTGCTCTAGGGCTCATCCTTCGACAGGATGTGCTTAGTTGTTGAAGCGTGGGATCGTTTTGGCCATGCTGGCTAGGGCGAAGTCGATGTCTTCCAGCGATGCGGCATACGAGAAGCGCAGATACCCCGCACCCGCCTCGCCGAATGCCGATCCGCCCAGGCATGCGACGCCCCCCTCCGCAAGTAAGAATGCCGCCAGCGCCTTGTCGTCGCGTGCGATCTTCGCGACGTTGGGGAAAGCGTAGAACGCGCCTTCCGGCATCGTGCACGAGACGCCGTCGATTTGGTTGAGACCGTGTACGAGCCGGTCACGCCGTTGACGGAAGATTTCGTTCATCTTTTTAACCGGTTCGTCGGGCCCTTGCAGGGCCGCGATGCCGGCCATTTGCACGAAGGTCGTGACGCACGAGAACGTGTTGTTGTTAAAGAGCGTCACGTGCTTTGCGAGGTCCGGCGGCATGATCGCATACCCCAGGCGCCAACCCGTCATCGCGTAGGCCTTGGAAAACCCGTCGACGATGATGGTCCGTTCTTGCATGCCCGGGATCGAAACGATCGAGTCGAACTTCGAATCGAGATAAAAATTACGGCTGTAGATTTCGTCGGCGATTACCCAAAAGTCATATTTTTGCGCGAGTTGCGCGATACGTTCGAGGTCCGAGCGCATCAACACGCCGCCGGTCGGGTTGTGGGGCGAATTGATCATGATCGCTTTGGTTTTCGACGAGACGCGACGCTCGAGTTCGTCGAGGTCCATTCGCCAATTTTTCTTTTCGTGCAGGGGTATCGCGATGACGGCGGCTTCCAAGTAGCTCGCGCACGACGCGTATGCGGGATACGCGGGATCGAAGTAGACGAACTCGTCGCCCGGATCGAGAATCGCGGAAAGCACGTTCCAGATTATGGGCTTCGCGCCGGGCGATGCGACGACGTTGTCGCGCGTGAAATGCACGCCGCGAAACGGGCCCGCGTACTGCGCGATCGCGTCGCGGAGCTCGGGAATGCCGGCCGACGGCGAGTAGTGCGTGTAGTTGTCGCGGATCGCTTGAATGCCCGCTTCCTTGATGTGCTGCGGGGTATCGAAATCGGGCTCGCCGATCTCCATGTGCACGACGCGCTTGCCCTGCGCTTCGAAGGCGCGGGCGCGGGCGAGAACTTCGAATGCACTCTCGCTTCCCAGGCGCGAGAGTGCGGCGCAGAAGCGATCGGCGTTGGATGCGATCATCGGGGTACCTTTCAAAATCGTTTGAATGCGAGTCAAGGGGCCTAAAGGCCTACGACGAAAGTCTCTCGCGCATGCGTACCCTGACTGAAGTCTTCGCGCCGGGAGCGCCAACACTACCCGAGGGCCTTCGAACGCTCGTCGTTTCGCCCGAGCGAGAGTTGGAACCTGGGATGACCGTGCGCGCCGCGTTCACCTTTCGCAATCAAGGCGGCGCGGCCGCCACGGGCGTTCGCGTCCGTTTCAACGTGCCTGAAGGGCTGATGTACCTTGTGGGTACCGGGCAGCTCGACGGGCACGAACTCGACGACGAGCAGGGCAACTCGCCGCTGCTCGCTCGCGGAGGCGCGCACATAGGCGACGTCGCCCCCGGAGAAGAGCGACGAATCGAGATATCCTACAACGTCGCGGGGGCGATCGAAAACGGCTCCACGGTCGAAGTGCAGGCCGCGGTCGCCGCGTTCGAATTGGCGCCGGTGGGTTCCAATGTCGTGCGACTTGTCGCGCGCAGCAAACCCGCGCTCGAGAACGCGCAGACCGTCGTCGCGATCGACGCGCGTCACGACGCGCAGCCCGGCAGCGAGGCGACACTCACCGTTCGCGTGCACAATTCCGGCGAATCGAGCGCTCACGACGTCGTTGTGGTTGCGCCGGTTCCCGAGCACACGAGCTACATCGGCAACTCCGCGCGCGTGAACGGACGGGAAGTCGAGCGCGATCTCGGCGCGGCTTTCGACCGCGTCCACGCGCCCGTTATTGCAAAAAATCTCGCGGCCGGCGCGACGGTAACGCTCAGCTATCGCGTGCGCGTCGATGCGCCGCTGGCGCACGGTACGGCGATCGTCGCGCACGTTGCGGTCGCGGCGCAAGAGACGCCGGTGTTTTCGCCCGAACCCGCGCGGCTGATCGTCTCGGCCGCGCCGGATTTCGACGACGATCAGACGACCTGCACGGCGGAGCCGGCGCACGACGTCGCGCCCGGCGGGCGCGTAACCATCGCGGTGCGCGCCACCAATGCCGGAACCACGGCCGCCGAGAACGCGAGCATCGCCGTCGTGCTGCCCGATGGGTTGCTGCCGGTGCGCGGTGGCGCGCGCTTGGACGGTCGTCCGCTACGCGACCGGAAGAAAGAAACGCTCGCGTACGATCTTGGGCGCATCGACGCGCGCGCCGGCACCATGCTTTCGATTGAGGCCGTCGTCGCGTCGCCGATCGCAAACGGAACGCAACTGACCGTGGGTGTCGCGCTCGCGTGGGACGGAGGCGAGCGGCGCTTCGAACGCGTCGTAGGGGTGCGGTCCGAGCCGTTTCTCGCGCCGCGCCGCAACGCCATCCAACGTGACAACGGCGCGGTCGTGCGTCCGGGCGAGGAATGCGAAGCGATCGTTATCATCGCCAACGACGGCAGCGCTCCGGCGACCGACGCGGTGTTGCAATTGCGCGTCGATCCGGCGCTCGACGACGTGCGCGTCTTCGATAAGAACGGGAAAGTCGCGCTCGATCCATCGACCGGGTCCGGGCAAGCGGGAGACAGCATCGAGTTGGGCACGATCGAACCGTACGGCTCGCGGCGGTTGAACGTTCGGGCGCGCGTGCGCTCGCCGTACTCGGATCGCGCGGAACTCCGCCTGGGCGCGAGCTTGCACGCGCACGAACTCGGCGAAACGCAATTGGGCGAGGCCTCGTGGCGCGTCGATTCGCATCCCGCGTTTTCCGCCGACACCTCGACGCTCGGTCTGATCAACGACGACGTCTTTCGTCCGAACCAACTCGCCGACGTGTACGTTCGTCTTCGCAATGAAGGAACCGACGTGGCCGAAGGCGTGCGTTTGCGTTTGTACGTTTCTCCGGAGGCGCGACTCGAATCGGTGGACGGCGCCACCCGCGAAAAGTCCACGCTGCTCTTTGGCGACATCGCGCCCGGCGCAACTGCCGAAGCGCGGCTGGGATTGCGCCTGTTGCGCAGCCTCGCGCGCGAATATCCGGTAACGCTCGAAGGCGTTCTCACCGCTAATGCGATGCTTCCGGTGCAGATGCATCGTTTGACCATCGTGACGACCGCCGAACCGGACTTCTCGGTAGGAACGTTCCGAAGCGAACCCGCCGACGTCGCGGAGGTGGGCGAAACCGTCGACTACGTCCTGCACGTGCGCAACGGTGGCGACGGCCCCGCGCGACGCGTCCAGATTCGCATCGATGCGCTCGATTCGCTGATTTACGTTCCGAACAGCACCACGGTCAACGACGTTCCGGTGCGCGACGTCGGCGCCGGCGCGCCGTTTCTTTCCGAACGCGGCATCGCGCTCAACGACGTCGACCCGGGCATCGAAGCAACGATTCGCTGGCGCGACGTCGTGCATAACGGGTTGCCGGCAGGCGAGTCGATCGTGCGAATCGCGCACGTTCGCTACGACGGCGACCGCACCGACGATCTAACCTCGAACGAGATCAAGGTGCGTTCCGCTCCGGCTTTTGCCAACAACGTGCCGGGCCTGCCGTTCGGGCTGGACGGCATGGCGGGTCCGGCGCCCGGCCAACGGGCGATTGCCGGCAGCGAGTTTGTCGAATTACCGCCGGCGACCCCGGTCGCGCGCGACGGCACGTACGAATTAGAATTCCCCGAGCCGCGCTATCTGCCGTCGCCCGCGGTGCCCACCAATGGCCATGTCGACGCGCCGCAGCCCGCGTCCGGAACGAAGCTGCAACTCGCTCTCACGCCGGAGCGGATCGAAAAGACCATGCGTTTCTTGGAAGAGGCGCGGTTCGGCGGTCTGGTAAGCCATCTCTTCGCGATTCGCTCGTTCTTCCCGGATGCCATCGGCAGCTCCGGCGCGCCGGCCCTTCAGCGCGAATCGTTGCGCGAAACGCTCGACCGGCTCTTCATTAAACTGCGGTTGCCGCACTATACGATCGCGCCACGCGATCTCGAGAGCAGCGCTACGCGAGCGACGCTCGAGGCATTCCTCGCCGCCGCCGGCAAGGCCGAAGGCGAACCCCCGGCGCCGCCCCCCGGCGCCCGCGTATTCGAAGGGGAAATCGACGCTTCGGCGCTGCGCGAAAATAGCGGAGATGTGGCGGACGCGCCTTTGGGAACGGCGCTTCCGTGGCTGACGCTCGCGCGCTTCATTCCGGCCGCTCAGCCTGACATGCGCAATTATCGCGACGTGTTGCTCGCAGCGCTCGCGGAAGCCGTCGCGTTGGACTCGAACGGATTCATCGACGCGTTGCAACGCAAACCGTATCCGGTTCTCGACGCCGCGCTCGACGTCGTTCGTGCCGGCCTCTCCGCCGTCGCCACCTGATGCCGGCGCCGCTCTGGGTCGTACTCGCGATCTTCGTCATCGGGGCCGCGCTCGGCGCCTATGCGCTGCTCGCGCCCAAGCGCGTCGAGGTGCGGGCGCCGGCACCCCAAACGCCGCTCGCGCCCGTGCGTTTTTCAAATGGCGATTGGACGGCCGACGCGGGCGCGGAATTCGCGAGTCTCTCCGAATCGGCGCGGTGCGATTTGATCTTCGCGATTGGGACTCTCGAGGACGAACGCTCGCACCGGCTGCTGGTCCACGCGCTCGACGATCCGGCCGACGGCGTCGCGCTTGCCGCAGCCCACGCGCTCGCCCGCAACGGCCGCATAGACGAAGTTCGCGAGTTCGCGCAAGCGCATCCGGGAATTCGAGCCGATACGGTATTGCAGACGCTCGCGTTGCTGGACTGACGGCAGTAAGCGCCGCCGGCGTTAGGGAAAGGTAGGATCGTGGCTGCACCCAACCGGGCACAGACGAGCACGCTGACGGGAATTTTTGCACCGGGATCGCCGGCTCTCTTTGAGAGCCTGCGGACCTTGATCGTCACGCCCAAGCGCACCGTTACTCCGGGCGAAACGATCCGCGTGGAATTTAGCTTCTCCAACCTCGGTGGCGCAACTGCTACCGGCGTGCGCGTGCGATTCGCCGTTCCTCCGGGCGTCACGCACGTACCGGGCACCGATATGGTCGACGACGCGCCTCTGAGCGAGGGATCGAGTTTTGCCGCGACTGAAGGCGCCGCGCTACCAGACCTCGAGACGAACGGTCAGCGCGCGGTCGCGTGCAGCTTTCGGGTAGACGAACCGGTCGAGGACGCAACCGAGCTGGCCTTCCAAGCGGTACTCGCCGCCGACCAGACGGCGCTGGTCGCTTCGAACATCGAGCGCCGCGTCGTGCGCAGCTCGCCCGTGTTGCGCAACACGCAGACGTTGGTGACGCTCGGCGCGCCCGACGATCTCAAGCCCGGAGATACGATCGGCGTCCGCGCCACGATCGCGAACAACGGGCCGTCGAGCGCCCACGACGTGATGATCAGCCTGCCGTTGCCCGAGTACGCGGCATACGTGCCGCGCAGCGCGCGCGTAGGCGGACGAGCGCTGCTCAACATCGAGGGCGAGCCGTTCGATTACTCGACCGAAACGATCGTCGCGCAACGATTGGGTCCCGGTCAATCGATCGTCGTCGAATATCAAGCCACGATCGAAGCGCCGCTTCCCGACGGTACCCGCCTCAAAGTCAGCGGCGTCGTCGCGTCTCGCGAGATCGCCGAATTCCCGATATCCTCGGCCGAAATTCTCGTACATTCGCCGGTCAACTTCGAAAACGACGAAACGAAGTTCACGTTGCATTGCGACGATATCGTAACGCCGGGAATGCGCGTGCCGCTGACGCTGCGCGCGCTCAACGCCGGTACCGGCGCAGCGCAAAACGTCTCTATGCAATTCGATTTGCCGTCCGGCCTGATGTATACGCCGGGCTCGGCCACAGTGGACGGACAGCCCGTCGGCGACGAGAGCTTCGCGGGGACGACATTCTCCGCGGGAGCCGTACCGGCGGGGCGCGAGATCGAAATCGGTTTGAGCGCTACGGTCGCCGTGCCCTCCGGCGAAGACGTCGAGCTGCCGGTCGAAGCGACGCTGCGTTGGAAAAGCGGAGAGCGCCGATTCGCGCGCCGGCTCGTCGTGCGCGTTACGCCGCGCTTCACGCGCGCGCGCAACTACGTCGAAGTGGACCGTGGCTTGGCGCACGCACGCGAAGACGTGCTGTTCACGGCCCACGTCTTTAACGACGGAACCGCCGCGGAGCGCAATGTTGGTCTTCGGGTCATCCCGGGCGCGTTTTTGGAAGACGTTCGAATCGCGGAAACTCCCGGCGAAGCGGTCCCCTACGGGTCGCCGCTCGCGCTGGGCATCGTACAACCGCACGCCGAACGTACCTTTACGATCGCCGCCCGCGTCGCATCGCCCGTGCCGGATCGCTCGCAACTGGTCTTAGGCGCGGTGCTCGAACGCGAGTCGGGCGATTTCGATTTGGGCGTCGGTACCGTGATCGTGCGCTCGCGCCCGCAATTGCTGGCCGAACACTGCAATTGGGAACTTGCCGATGCCGGCGATTTGCGTCCCGGCCAGACGCGCGATTTCGTCATTCGGTTCACCAACGACGGATCCGATGCGCTTCGCGATGCACGCATGGAGCTTGCCATGCCCGACGAACTCACGGTGGAAAAAGCGCAGAACGCGCGTCGCGAGCGCAACGTCCTGCATTTCGGCGACGTTCCCGCGCAACGCACGCACGAAGCGCACGTTACGGTGCGGCTACTGCGGGCGCCCAAACGCGATCGCGTGCTCGCGGTCGCGGGCTCTCTCTACGGTCGCGGCGTGAGCCCCGTGCAATTTGCGTCATTGGAAATTCCGATCTTCGCCGAGGCGAATTTCGCGAACGGCGCGGAACTGCGCGGCAATCCCGGCGAGCAAATAAACGCGGGCGAACGCGTGACCTACGAGTTGCGCTTGAATAATACCGGCGACGGCCAGGCGGAGCAACTCGTCCTTCGCGCGATCCCCTCAAATCTCGCGGTCTACGTACCCGGAAGTACGGCGATCAATGGGTTGGGTGTGGCCGACGATTTGGGCGTGTCGCAGCTGTGGTCTCAACGCGGGCTGATGCTCACGGACATCAATCCTAACGTCGAATTGCGCGTGCGGTGGGAGATGATCGTAATATCGCCGCTGCCCGGCGGAACGGCGATCGAGGCGCGCGCGGTCGTGCAGTGGGACGGCGAAAAATCGCTCGCGCTATCGGCCGCGCCGTTGCACGTCGTTTCCACACCGTCGCTCGAGGCGACGTCGGTCGGGACGCCGATCTCGGTCGCGCAGATCTTTCCGCAGTTCCAACCGCCCGCTCGCGAAGTACCGGCGCAACCCGAACCAGCCTCCGCCCGCGGACCGGCATTCGACGATCTTCCGGACGCACGACAGGTTTTGCAGCCCGAGGCGCCCGTGCGCTTCGCGGGCGAGCAATCCGTCGCCGATGCGCTACTCTACGTCGACTTCACCCAGGAGCAACTCGTGCAGGCGATTCGCACGCTTGAAAAGAGCGATGCGGGCGGCTTGATCGCGCACCTGTTCGCCATCCGCACGTTTTTCCCGGATCGAATAGCGGGTGCGCCGCCCGACGTCGCCCAGAATCTGCAGACCGCGGCGCGTACGATGCGAGCGCCGCTGGATCGTTTTTTCGTGCGCATGCATTTGCCGCGCCTGACGATTACCGGCAAAGATCTCGAAGATCGGGACAGCCGCTTTGCCATTCGCGCCGTGCTGCAAGACGTAGCCGAATGCGGTCCTTTCGATGGGTTGCCGCAGGATCGGCCGGAGAGCGTCGTGCGACTCTGCGGTGGCGCGAATTCCGCCGCGCTGCCTGAGCTGCTTGCGCGGCTCGAGAGCGCTCCGCTAGGAGCGGTAGCGCCATGGATTGCGTACGCTCACGTTCTCGGAACGACGATCGAATCGACGCGCGGCACCTCCCGCGTTCTGCACGCCTACCGTTCCGAATTACTCGACGTGTTCTCGCTGCTCGAAGCGTTGCCGATGCCGGAGTTCCATCGCGTCCTTAGTACGAGCGTCAATCGCACGCTCGACGCCGCCCTGGGCGCCGTGCTCGACGAGCTACGCAGTCTCGCGCACGTTGTTGTCGAGTAGTCTTTCCCTCCCTCTGGGTATAGCTTTTCTGATCGGCGTCTTGCTTTTCGGGATCGGCACCGCGCTGACGCGTTCTGCAAAACGCGCGGAGGCCGTCGCCGCGCCACCGGATGCAACGCCGCAGCCCAGGCAACATTCCACGCGCGATGCCGTCACGTGGCCGCTCGACGTGGATGCATCGCTCGTGGATCTCGACGAAACCGCGCGATTGGAAATGATCGAGCGTCTCGCGCTCGTCGACACGCAGTGGAGCGTCGCGATCTTGCGCGCCGCCGCAACGCAAGAACGCGCGCCTGCAATACGCACCGCACTCGAACGCGCTCTCGCCAACCGCTCCAGCTAGCCTTTTTTGTGGAAGTATTTTACGAGGATCTCGTGCGCTATCGGCGCTGCCACCGACGCGCCGTATCCGCCCGAGCGATCGACGAAAACGGCCATCGCAAACTTTGGATGCTTCGTGGGCGCCCAACACACGAACCACGTCGTATTGGCTCCCGCGCCGTTCCCGGTTTCGACGGTTCCGGTCTTTCCCGAGAACGGCAGGCCGTCGATTGCGAACCCGTACGCGGTGCCGCCGGGGTCGGTGACTTTGGCCATGCCTTCGCGCACCGCTTGCAGCGCTTGTTCGGTCGCCGGAACGTGGCGAATCACTTGCGGTCGCCAGCTCCGGATCGGATGTCCGTGCGGGTCGCGCACCTGCCACACGACGCGCGGACGATAAAGCGTGCCGCCGTTGGCGACCGTGGCCGCTACGTTGGCCATCTGCAAGGGCGTGGCTTGCATCGCGCCTTGGCCGATGCCGAGAAAGCAGGCATCGGCGGGTTCCATCGGCACGCCGTTGACCCTCAGGCTCCAGGCGTTGGTCGGCCAGTTACCCTCGTTCTCTCCCGGCAGATCTATTCCGGATTTCTTCGAAAGGCCGAAGGCCAGCGCCCACTTGCGTAACCGCGCGTTGCCCAAACGCCACGCCATCTGATAGAAATATCCGTCCGATGACGCGGCGAGCGCCGGCACGAAAGTCGTGCGTCCCAAACCGCCCGACGCGATGTCGCGCGCGTAGTACCCGCCGCAGTTCCACCCGCCGGAATCGAACACGATTTCGTTTGGCTTGACGACGCCGTCGCTGATCGCGCCCGACCCCGTCACCATTTTGAACGTCGACCCGGTCGGAGTTGCCGCGGCGATAGCGTCGTCAAAAAGCGGTTGCGTCGGGTCGGTGAGGTAGAACGAAATTTTCTTGTATTTGTCGGCCGCGAAATCGTTGGGATCGAAGTTCGGATAGCCGACCAGCGCCATGACTCCGCCGGTGTACGGATCGAGTGCAACGACGGCTCCCGAAAGTTTTCTGCCGTGGCCCCAGGACTTGATCTCGCTTGCGAGCGCGCGTTCGGCGAGCGATTGCAAACGCCAGTCGATGCTCGTTACGAGGCCGTCGCCGGCGACGGGTTGCTTCGAGGGAAGCTTGATCGTCGGAACGACCTGTCCTTGCGAGTCGACCACGATGCGCTGGCCGCCGAGCTGACCGCGCAGATACCGATCGTATTCGTATTCGAGCCCGTCTTTGCCGACGACGTCGTTTGGCGAATACCCCATGTGGCGCAGTTTTTTGTATTCGTCTGCGGTAATCGCACCGACGTATCCGAATAAATGCGAGCCCATCGGCCCGTATGGATAATTGCGGATCGGTTGCGCTTCGAGATCGACGCCCGGAAGATCGTTGAGCAACTCGGAGACGCGCGCCACCTTCGCGACGGAGAGGTCCGACGCCAGAATTACCGGTCCGTACGGCTCGTAGACTGCAAGCTCGTCGAAGTTTTTGTAGTTCACGCCGTGGTGGTGGAGCATGCGCTGTTTGAGACTCGATAGCGGCATGTCGGTCACGTGCGCGAGCGTCTTGAGTTCGGCCTCGACGTCCTTGACTTCGGAGGGAATCAGCGCGACTACGAACGATGGCCGGCTGCGCACCAGCACTTTGCCGTTGCGACCGTAGATGATGCCGCGCGGCGCGGCCACTGGAATGAGCCGCACCTGATTGGCTTGGGCCTGCAAGCGATACTCGTCGCCGTGGACGATCTGGACTTGTGTCAGGCGGAAAACGAGCGCCACGAGAGCGAGCGCGGCGACGGCGACGAATGCGCCGATACGCCACGGCGAACGCTCCCACGGCGTTTTCCGGCGCTTGTAGTTGGGGATCATCGGAACGGAAGATTTTCGCGGTAGCGAATCGCCAGAGTCAGGACGACAACGAGTGCCGCATTGAGCAGTGCCTGCCATAACGCCTGGTGGAAATGAATGGCCGCATACCCGGCCGGATAGCCCTCGATGGCCATGACGATCCAAAAGAACAAGCTGCGGATCAGCGTCGCGATGAACGTGATTCCGGCCACGAGCGGAGTCGAATCGGCGAAAAATCCGCGCGAAAGCATGCCGGCTAGAATCGCGGTGATCGTCGTAGAGATCGTCCACGCCGCTCCGGTCTGCGTTGCGAGAACGTCCTCGCAGAGACCGGCGATCAGGCCGTAGACGGCGGCGCGGCGCGCGTCGACGCGAATCGCGTACCAAACGACGACAACCAGCACGAGACTAACTTCGGCGCCGCGAAAGCGCGCGAAATGCAACAACTCGACTTGCGCGAGAAGTGCGAGGGCCAAATAAACGCCCGCCACCCACCAAACCGGTCCGGTGAACGGAGTCTCACGGACCTTACTTCGGGACAACGACAAGACGATCGAGACTTGAAAGATCCACGGCGGGTTTGACGATGGCGGTTTGGTAAAGGTTGGTGTCGCCCCGTTCGATTCGTATGATGGTGCCGATCAGCGCGCCGGAATGAAACGATCGCGCCTCGCCGGTTACGACGCGGTCACCGATTTTCAACGGCGCGTCCTGGGAGACGTACTCCAACCGCACGCTCGCGTCGTTTCCCTTGGCAATGCCCCAGTAGCGGCCGCGCTGAACCACTGCCGGAATGTTGGATGTGAAATCGGTGATGAGCGCGACTTTGCTGGTGAATGGGCCGGCTTCGATGACCCGGCCTACCACGCCCTTGGCGGTGAGCACGCCGTCGTCGCGGCTCACTCCGTTACGCGTCCCCCGGTCGATCGTCACGGCGCGCGACTCGTTTTCCGGAGGGAATCCGATGACGCGAGCGGCGATGGAATTGCGGTATTCAGCCATGCGTGGCGCGAGGGCAACCTGCTGGCTGTAGGCCGTCACCTCCTCGTGCAAGCGGGCATTCTCTTGGGCGACGGCGACGTCTTCGGCGCGCAGCCGGGCGTTTTCCCGTTCGAGTTGCGGGATGGCGATGAGGCTTTGACCGCCGTTGCGGACCCCGCCGATCGCGCCG
Organism: Vulcanimicrobiaceae bacterium; assembly: GCA_036559125.1. Lineage (GTDB taxonomy): Bacteria > Vulcanimicrobiota > Vulcanimicrobiia > Vulcanimicrobiales > Vulcanimicrobiaceae > JALYTZ01. The sequence continues at coordinate 44,647 of DATBTT010000053.1, read as the reverse complement.
CTGGCGAGCTCTTCGAATAGCGCGGCTGCCGTCATTCCTGCGACGGTGATCGGGCTGGGGGAGCCGTTGCGGGCGGCGCTCACTTGGACGAGCGCGACCAAAGCCGCCACGATAATCACGCTGATTACCGCAAAGAGTCGTCGCTCGTCACGATACGTAAATATTGCCCGCTCCCCGATTCCAGACGCCGTTATGCGTTTAATTCTCTATCGGCAGACTAAAACCCAGGCGGCGCAGCGACCGCACGAAGCCTGCGAGCGGAAAGCCCATAACGGTATAAAAATCCCCATCCACCCGCTCCACCAGCGTCGCGCCGTATGCTTGGATTCCGTATGCGCCGGCCTTGTCCATCGGCTCCCCGCTTCGGACGTACCGTGCGATTTCGTCGTCGCTCAAAGCGTAAAACGTAACGGCGCTGCTCGCGCATTCTTCAATGAGGGCGTCGCGCGTAGGAATCGCGAGCGCATACGCGGTGTGCACGAAGTGCGCACGACCGGAAAGCTCGCGCAACATACGCAGCGCGTCGTGCGCGTCGCGCGGTTTGCCGAACGCCACGCCGTCGACGTCGACGACGGTGTCGGCCGCCACGACGACCGCGTCGCCTCGCGAGATTCGAACGTCAGAAGCTTTGTTGCGCGCGTGCTCGATCGCAAGCTCGCGCGGAGAGAGACCGGGACGTTCGGGCTCGTCGTATGCGCTGGGCACGACCTCGACCTCGAAACGCAAGCTGCGCAGTAATTCGAGACGTCGCGGCGATGCGCTCGCGAGCACGATGCGGCGCAGCAGCATTACTGGTATCGTTTGCCCCCCGCTTCGATATAACCGGCGGAGTGGCGAAAGCGCGGATCGTGGTGCGTCCAGTGAACCACGCCGTCGTTGCATTCGTATTGACCTTGCAGCGCGATCGGTTCGCCGGCTCGCAGCGCAATGGGTCCGGTGATATCGGCGTTGTCTTCGACTTTCAGCGTAACGCCGTGCAAACGTGCGATGAAACCTTCGTGCAGCCCGCTGCGCGATTCGCGCATGCCCAATACGCGTACGATCGTTCCACGATCGGCAACTTCGACGTACCTTGCGCCGCGCGAACACGCGTCCATGGCTTCCGGAACGCTTGCGAGGTGCGCGGCGCATCCGCCGAGCGCGAGCAATGCGACGACCGTATCTTTACGCATCGTTCGAAGCGATGCCGTACAGATTGTGCGAGACGATGTAGTGCCAGACGGCTTCGGGGACGAGATAGCGCACCGATTTTCCCTGACCGAGCAGCGTGCGAATCAAAGTCGCGCTTTCGGGCAAATCCGGCAGATTCAGTGTTTTGACGCGTTCGCGCAAAGGCTTCGGCATCGCGCCGACGACGCGAGAAACGGTCTCCGGTTTGACGCCCGCGCGCGGCGCGATGACGAAGGATTCGAGTCGCTCCAGGACTTCTTCGAATCGCACCCACGAATTGCTCGCAAGCGAATCGGCGCCGGTGATAAACGTCAGCGTCGCGTTCGGATACTTCGCTTGCACGAGCGGAAGCAAATCGGCGGTGTACCCCGTGCCCCCCTCACGCAGGTCGGTCTCGTCGAGAACGAAGTGCTTGTTGCTTGCGATAGCGCCTTTGATCATGGCGCAGCGATGCGCGACGCTAGCGTGTGCTGCGGTGCGGTAGTGCGCGACGTCGGTCGGTACGAACAGTATGCGATCGAGCCTTTCGAGCCGCCGGGCGGATTCTGCGACGAACAGATGCGCGTTGTGCACCGGATCGAACGTGCCGCCGAAGATGCCAATGGAAAGGTGTTCCGGGCCGGCCTGCGCTGCGGTCATGAATACGTGAACTCGAACTCTCCGATTCGGACCGTATCGCCCTCCTTGGCGCCGAGCTCGCGTAGTTTTTTGTCGACGCCGAGTTTCGCGAGGATTTGCTCGAAGCGCGCGAGTCCTTCATCCGAATCGAAGTCGGTCATCGAGGCCAGTCGTTCCACGCGTTCGCCTGAGATCACGAACGTGTCGCCGCGCACGTCGATCGCGAACGGCTCGTTGGGTTTGAGCAGGATGCGCGGGGGCTCCGGAACGTCCACTTCGGGCAGCGGCGTGGCCTGAATCGTCTGCCACGCCGCGTATAGAAGGTCCCTAACCGCTTCACCCGTTGCCGAACTGATGCCGCGAATCTCGGGAAATCGCGCGCGCAGGTCGGACAAACGTTCGCGCGCGTCCGGCAAGTCCAATTTGCTCACCACGAGCAGCATGGGTTTTTCGCGCAACCGTGGATTCCACGCCATGAGTTCGTTTTCGATAATGTCTTTATCGCGCAAAATCTCGTCGAGTGTTTTGCCGCCGTCTAGCAGGTGGACGAGCACGCGCGTTCGTTCGACATGGCGCAAGAATTGATCGCCTAAACCGGCACCTTCGTGCGCGCCTTCGATAAGCCCGGGCACGTCGACCATCACGAACGATTCCTCTTCGGCGATGCGCACCACGCCGAGTTGCGGCTCGAGGGTCGTGAACGGATAGTCGGCGATTTTGGGGCGAGCGGCCGAAACCACGGAGAGCAGCGTCGATTTCCCGGCGTTCGGAAGACCGATGACGCCGCAATCGGCAAGCAGCCGCAGTTCCAGGCGCAGCGAGCACTTTTGCCCGGGCTCGCCCTTCTCCGCGAAGCGGGGCGCCTGGCGCTTGCTGGTTGCGAAGTGCTGGTTTCCGAGGCCCCCGCGCCCACCTTTGGCAACGACCACGCGCTCTCCGGGTGATTTGAGGTCGACCAGAAATGCCTCAGGCTGATCCTCGAGCGTCCGGTAGACCAGCGTTCCGACGGGAACCGAGATGATTAGATCCTCGCCGCTTTTCCCCGATTTATTCGAGGTGCCGCCTGCGTTGCCCGAAGGCGCGTCAAATTGCCGCTTGAACCGAAAGTCCACCAGCGTCGAGAGTTCGGGCGTGGCTTCGAGGTACACGGTACCGCCGTGGCCGCCGTCCCCGCCGGCCGGGCCGCCCTTCGGCACGTACTTCTCGCGGCGCCAAGCCACGATACCGTCGCCGCCGTTGCCGGCCGCCACCGAAACGGCGGCTTCGTCGATGAATTTCACGCTACGAATTCCGACAGAAAACAAGAGAGGACCCGCAGGGCCCTCTCTTGTCGTATCGACGGGTAGGGGCTTAGGCGGCCGATGGCCGCACGTGGACGTGCTTGCGATTGCGGTGCGTCGCGAATTCGACGGTTCCGTCGCTGGTTGCGAAAAGCGTGTGATCCTTGCCCATGCCGACGTTGTCGCCCGCATAAAATTTCGTGCCGCGCTGGCGGATCAGGATGTTTCCGGCGAGCACGACCTGGCCGCCGAATTTCTTCACGCCAAGGCGCTGCGCGTTGGAATCGCGCCCGTTGCGAGTGGAACCGGCGCCCTTTTTGGACGCAAAGAGTTGCAGATCAAACTGGAACATAGCCGCAAGACTATAGCATCCGCGCCGCCCACGAGTCAAACGCGGGCTGCCGCGTGCGGAACCTTCGGCAGGCGTGCCGTCACCTGAGCCTGTCGAAGGGCGCGCGCGGACCCGATGGTGCTACTGAATGCTCGTGGCGTAGAACGTGGCGTTTTGGTAGTAGCCATAGGCGGTAACCGAGCGGCCCACGTAGACACGACCGGTCTGCTGGCGGTCAAGTGCCGGCTGGTCGTTAACCCGAATCTGCCGGCCGATCCCTTCCTGCAAGGTAATCTGGTTGCCGTTTACGCCGACGATCAGGCCGCTGACCTGCGAGTTCCCGCCACGCTGATTGCGCCCGCCGTATCCGCCGTTGCCGTTGCCGTAATTGCCGCAGTTACCGTTGTTTTGATTGTCATCGCGGTCGCCGTTCGACCCGCAATTGGTACAGCTACCATTGGCATTCCACTGGCCGTTCTGGCCGTTCTGACCGTAGTAATTGCCGCAATTTTGGTTTCCGCGGTTGTTGTGCCCGCGACCGCGGTCGTGCCCTTTGTGCTTGCCGCGGTTTCCATGGTCGTCGCCGTCGGCTAAAGCCATGGCTGCCTGACCGCTAAAGAAGCCGGCGCCGCCGGCTTGGGCCGGGTGTTGCGCGGCGTGTACCGCGACTGACGTTGCCCCGGCGAGGCCGAAGACGGCCGCGAGTGCCGTCACGTAGAGTTTGTTCATCGAGCAGGACTCCTTGCTGAAATGCGGGCTTGAGAATGTCGTCGCTCTTAAGAACGAAAGTAAATGACGATTTTGTTACCAAGCGAGGGGTGGCTCGCGGGTCGTTTCAAGAGGTTCCGGTTCGGGCTCGCCGTAACTGGAGTGCGTTTTGGATGCTTCGATAAACCCGAGCAGGGCTAGGCGCCGCGTGGTCGTGACCGGCCTCGGCGCCGTGACCCCTCTGGGAAATACCCGGGAAGAATTCTGGCGCCGATTGGTGGCCGGTGAGAGCGGCGTCGGACCGATCACCGCCTTCGATGCGAGCGATTTTACCACGCGGTTTGCCGCCGAAGTCAAAGACTTCGATGCCGAGGTACTCGTTGGAAAGAAAGAGTCCAAACGCATGGATCGCTTCGCGCAATACGCGGTCGTAGCCGCGCGCGAAGCGATCGAAGACGCGCGATTACCGCAGGACGAAGCCTTCAAAGAGCGCGTCGGCTCGGTCTTGGGCACGGGCATCGGCGGCATCCTCACCTTCTGGCACAATTCGGATACCGCCAACAAGAACGGTACGTGGTCGAAGGTTACGCCGTTTTTCATTCCCATGTTGATGGCAAACGCGGCGCCCGCGCACATATCGATGCAGTTCGGTTTCCGCGGTCCCTTCTTTTCGGTAGCCAGCGCCTGCGCGTCGGCTAACGACGCAATAATAACCGCGTACAACTACATCCTCAACGGCGACTGCGACGCGATGGTGGCCGGCGGCACCGAAGCGACTATCTCTCCGCTGGCGCTCGGCGGATTTTGTACGATGAAGGCGCTATCGACGCGCAACGACGATCCGGCCAAAGCAAGCCGGCCCTGGGATAAAGGTCGCGACGGCTTCGTACTGGCCGAAGGTGCGGGCATTCTCATTCTCGAGGACTACGAGCATGCGTTGCGCCGCGACGCCACGATCTATTGCGAAGTTCTCGGCTACGGTCAGTCCGCCGACGCCTACAATCTGGTTGCGCCCGACCCCGAGAGTCGCGGCGTGCAACTGGCGATGCAGCGCGCGTTGGATCGTTCGGGCGTTGCCGCCAACGAGGTGGACTATATCAACGCGCACGGTACCTCGACGCCGCTCGGCGACGTCGCCGAATCGCAGGCGATCGAAAAAGTCTTCGGTCCGAACGTGCGCGTCGCCGTGAGCTCGACGAAATCGATGCACGGGCACGCCTTGGGTGCGGCGGGCGGCATCGAGGGCATCGCGACGGTGCTCGCGGTCCAGAACGACATTATGCCGCCGACGATCAACTACGAAACGCCCGATCCGGAATGCACGCTTGACTACGTTCCCAACGTCGCGCGCAAAGCGCGCGTCGACATTGCCATGTCGAACGGTTTCGGGTTCGGCGGTCATAACAGCGTCCTCGTTTTCGGCAAACTGAAGTAGCGCAAATGGCTGGAGAAGCGCGCCGCCGGCGCCTGCGCGCATTGCTCGAAATTGCCGGCGTTGCGTCGGAGGAGCTTGAGGACATCGACGCCGCCTTCATTCATGAAAGCGCCGCGCGCGAAGCCGGGCTGACCAGCAACGAACGTCTGGAATTCTTAGGCGACGCCGTCTTGGGGACGATCGTCGCGAACTGGCTGTATGCGAATTACCCCGCCGACAGAGAAGGCATGCTAGCCAAACGCAAGGCGGCGCTGGTGAGCGATCGGGCGTTGGCTGCAAATGCGAAACGCCTAGGTTTTGGGGAATTGGTACTCGTCGGCGCCGGCGAACGCGCACACGGCGGTACGGAACGCGCGTCGACTCTGGCCGATGTGTTCGAGGCGTTTATCGCGGCGCTCTATCGGCGCTTCGGCATGCCGGCGGCGCAGTCGTTCGTCGAGCGCGAGCACATCGCGTACGTCGACCACGCACGCGCCGACGTCGCTGACGCCAAAACGCAATTGCAAGAATTGAGCCAGGAGCGCTTCGCGTGCACGCCGCTCTACACTGAAGAAGCCGAAGGCCCGGCGCACGAGCGGGTCTTCACCGCTACCGTCAGCGTCGCCGGCGAACGGCTCGGAACGGGGAGCGGCCCCTCAAAGAAATCCGCACACCAAAATGCCGCCGCTCAAGCACTCCAAACCCTTCAGGCTCGCACATGAAATTAAAACGGCTCAAAACCTTCGGATTCAAAACCTTCGCCGAACCGACCACCTTGGATTTTTCCGGCGGCATCACCGCGATAGTCGGCCCGAACGGCTCGGGGAAATCGAATCTGATCGACGCGTTTCGGTGGGTGCTGGGAGAAACCAGCAGCAAGAGTTTGCGCTCGGGTAAGATGGAAGACGTAATTTTTGCCGGCAACGAGAAGCGCAAGCCGCTCGGCCTGGCCGAAGTATCCGTCACGTTCGACAACGCGGATCGCCGTCTGCCGATCGACTTCACCGAAGTCGAAATCACGCGCCGCGCCTATCGCGCCGGCGAGATGGAATACTACATCAATCGCAATCAGTGCCGGCTGCGAGATATTCTCGAATTGTTGATGGGCACGGGACTGGGCCCGGGCAGCTACTCGATCGTTTCGCAAGGGCAAATCGACGCGATCCTGACGAGCAAGCCCACCGATCGCCGCGCGCTTTTCGAAGAGACCGCCGGCATCGCCAAGTTTCTGTCGCGTAAAAACGAATCCATGCGCCGGCTGGAGCAAACCGAAGCCAATGCGATACGCATTAACGATCTCATCCAAGAACTCGAACGCCGAATCCCCGAGCTCGACACGCAAGTTCGCCGGGCCAAGCGCTATCGCAAGCTGAGCGCGCGCGTGCGCGATATCGAGATTCTCGCATACATTCGCGCCGGCGCGTCGCGCCGCGCGGAGCGCGAAACGCTCAGAAGCGAACTAGAAAAGAACGAAGAAGTGCGGGGCGGCGCCGCGGCCAAGGCGGCATCGCTCGGTGCGGATCTCGCGACCGCACGCACGCGCGCCTACCAGCACGAATTGGCACTCGAAGAACTCCGGACGAGCAGCCAGCAGTTGCGCGCGCAGTTGGGACGCTTGGAAGCCGACTATGCCGGAGCGCTCGCGCGTCGCGAGGCACTGGAATCGCAGAGCACGCAAACGTCCGAAGACGTAGCGCGCGTCCAGCACGAACGCGAAACGCTCGAAGTCACGATCGCCGATCTGGATCGGCGCATAATGCCGCTGCAGGGCGATCTCGAAGCGGCGCGAGAGCTCGAATTCGGCGCGCAAAGCGATCTTTCGTCCGCGCGCGGCGCCCTCGACGCCATCTTCACGCAATTGCGCGAAGTAGAAGCGGCCGCGGCGGAATATGCCGCGCGAAAGGCCGAACGGCGCGTGCAGAGCGAGAACGCTCGCTCCGAAGCAGAACGCCTCGAAGGCGAAACGCAGACGGCGCGCGACCGCGCCGAAAAGCTCCAGATCGCAGCCGGCGCGTCGGCGCACCGATTTGGCGAACGCGAATCGCACCTCACTGCGCTGGAGACGGTTTTGACGGGAGCGCGCGGGCGCTTCGAGGATGCCGAACGCGCCGTGGGCGCGATGCAGGCCGAACTCGCGCGAGCGATGTCGGCAACGCGCGAGTACTCCGGGGAAGTCAAGGGCGCCGAATCGCGCCTGCATACGATCGAAGAACTCGAAGCGTCGCTCGAAGGGCACGTCCCGGGTACGCGCGCCGTGTTCGAAGCGTGGCAGCGGGGCGAACTGCGCGGCATCGAAGGCATCGTCAGCAATCTCATCACGACCGACGAACGGTATGCGCGCGCGATGGACGTCGCGTTCGGCGCGCGATTGTCGAACATCATCACGTCGACGTCCGAAGACGCCGAGCGCGCCATCGACCATCTCAATGCAAAAGAGAGCGGACGTGCCACATTTCTGCCGCTCGACACGCTCGCCAATCGGCCCGGCAAAGAATTGACGCCGGAGCTGCGCGGCGTTCGCGGCGTCATCGATTTCGCGCACGCGTTGATCCGCACGCAACCGCAGTACGAAGGCGTCGTGCGTTTTCTCGTCGGCAGCGTGCTGGTGGTCGACACGCTGCAGACCGGCATCGATCTGGTTCGCAATCGCGGATTCCGAGACACCATCGTTACGCTTTCGGGCGAACAGATCACCGGCGGCGGCGCCATTACCGGGGGCCGATATCGACGCGAGAAATCGATACTTTCGCGGCGCGTGCAGGCGCAGACGCTGCGCGAGCATCTCACCGAAATGCGCAACAAACTCGCGCAGCTCGAAGCCGACGTAGTGGCCGCGACGCAGCTTCACGAGGCTGCGGTCGCCGAGCGCGACTCCTCGAACCAAGCGCTACGCGCGGCCGAAGTCGCTCTGACCGAAATGCGCGGCGAGTTGGCAAATCTCTCGTCGGAAGTCGAGCGCGTTCGCGCCGAATACGAAACCGCTCGCGCGCAGGCCGGCGACTTACACGCGAAGGTCGAGCAAGCGCGCAGGCGGGAACGCGAACTCGAGGGCGCCGCTCCGCAGGAGGTGCGCAGCGACGAGGATCGCGTGCGCCTGGAAACGCAGCTCGCGCAAGCGCGAGAACGAATCGCGCGGGCCGAAGGCACGCAGAGCGAAGCCGCCGCGCATGCCGGCGACTTACGCGAACGCTTTGCGGCTCTGGGCGCCGAGCGCGAAGGCGCAAAGGCGCGTTTGGGCATCATCGATCGGGACAGCGAACGTGCGCGGACGGCGCGCGAGCAGATGCTCGCCGACATCGGACATCTCGTCGCGCAGACCGATCAAGCCTCGGCGCAAATCGAGCAGTTGCGCGCGCAAGCGGGCGTAACCGACGCGCAGTTCGACGCCGCACGTAAGGAGCGCGAGAGCACGAGCCAGCGCCTTACCGCGCTCGAATCCGACGTGCGCATGGCGGAGATTGAGGAGCGCGAAGCCGCCGCCGGCGGCGAGCGCCATCGCACGCGCCTGGCGCAGATCGAAGCCGAACTGGGCATGCTCGTCGCGCAATTCGCGCAGAACCCCGCCACCGAAGACGAGTGCCGCGACGTCGAAGGGCGTTATCGCGACGAACCCGATGCGCTTGCGGACGAACTCCCGCGTCTTCGCGAAGATTTGGCGCGTTTGGCGAACGTCAACTTAAACGCGGAGACCGATCGCGAGGAATTGGGTACGCGCGAGTCGTTTCTCAAAGAGCAGCTTGAAGATCTCGCCAAGGCGCGCGAGACGCTCCTGCAGTCGATTCGCGAAATCGAAGCGCAGACGCAAGTGCAATTCAACGAAACCTTCAATGCGGTCGCCGAAGCCTTTAGCGAGGTGTACGCACGCCTGTTCCCCGGCGGCTTGGCCAAGATGTGGCAAACCAATCCGGACAATCTCTCCGAAACGGGTATCGAAATCTCGGTGCAACCGCCGGGTAAGAAATTGATGCCTTTGGCGACGCTCTCCGGCGGGGAACGCGCGATGACGGCGGCGGCGCTGATCTTTGCGCTCATCCGCGTGCGCCCGGCACCGTTCTACTTGCTCGACGAAGTCGATGCGGCCCTCGACGATGCAAACGTCGAGCGCTTTTCGAAGATGGTGCGCGAACTCGCGGGCGGTTCGCAAATGATCATCGTCACGCATAACAAACAGACGATGGAATTGGCCGATCGCATGTACGGCGTAACGATGGGCGAAGCCGGCATCAGCACGTTGATTTCGGCCGAGCTGACCCAGCGCGAGCGCGAACCGGAGCCCGCGCTTGCCTAAGGCGGCGCTCTTCTCTCTTTCCGACAAAACAGGCGCGGCGCAACTAGCCGAGGCGCTCGTTGCGTGCGGATACATCATCTACGCGACCGGGGGAACGCGCACGTTTCTGCAGGAGAACGGCGTCGAAGCGCGCGACGTCGAGGACCTGACCGGGTTTCCGGCGCTGTTCGACGGACGCGTTAAAACACTGCATCCGAAGGTGTTCGGGGCAATCTTGCGCGATCGCACCAACGTCGGGCACGGTGCGCAGGCACAGCAGTATCACATTGCCGATCTCTCCGTGCTGGCCGTCAACCTGTATCCCTTCGAGGCTACGATTGCCAAAGACGGGACGACGCTGCACGAGGCCATCGAACAGATCGACATCGGCGGCGTCGCGCTCATGCGTGCGGCCGCCAAGAATTTTCACGACGTCACGATCCTGAGCGATCCGGCGCAGTATGCCGAATACCTTTCAGCCCTTCCGGCAGGCGGTCTCGACGAAGAGGGTCGTCGCCGATTTGCCGTCGCCGCGTTCGAGCGAACCGCGGAGTACGATGCGGCGATCGCACACTATCTCGCCGGCGAAGGCGCGTTTTTGCCCAGCGAATTGCCGGGCGCGCTGACGCTCACGCTTCCGCTCGAGCAGCGTCTGCGATACGGGACGAATCCGCAATTGCGCGCCGCCTTCTATCTGGGGCATCACGACCGCTTGCCGGAGCAGTTGCACGGAAAAGCACTCAGCTACAATAATTTGCTTGACCTCGACGCGACGTTGCGACTGCTCTCGCGCGCGCCGATCGGCGCGCCGATCGACTCGGAGCACGAGCGCTTCGTGCGCGCCGCGATCGTCAAACACACGGTGCCCTGCGGCGTCGCGCAGCGTTCGACGGTCGACAAGGCGGTTCGCGACGCGCTCGATGCCGACCCGATCTCGGCATTCGGCGGCATCATCGCGGTCGATTCACCGATCGACGTGGAGGCGGCGCAGGCGCTCGCGCAGTTCTTTCTGGAAATCGTTGCGGCGCCCGGTTTCGACGACGACGCGCTCGCGCTGCTGCGCAAGAAGAAAAATCTGCGCATCATGCGGTACGCCACCGGTTTGCCCGAAGCACTACAACGGGAGCTTCGCGTGCGCAGCGCACTCGGCGGCGTCCTCGCCGAAGAAGAAGACCCGCAGTTCGCTTCGGAGAGCTGGCGGGTCGTCGGCGCGCGCCAACCGTCGGCGCAGGAATGGCACGATCTCGCTTTTGCCTGGGATGTCGTCCGGCACGTGAAGAGCAACGGCGTCGTCATTGTCAAAAACGGGGCGACGCGCGGCATTTGCGCGGGTCAAACCAATCGAGTGAGCGCGGTCAAAATCGCCGGCATTCGTGCCGGCGAAAAGGCGCACGGCGCCGCTTGCGCGAGCGACGGGTTCTTCCCGTTTGCCGACGGTCTGGAAGAAGCAGCAGCCGCCGGCTGCTCCGCGATCATCGCGCCGGAGGGCTCGGTGCGCGACGCCGAAGTCATCGCCGCCGCCGATCGCCTCGGCGTGTCCCTGGTTTTTTCGACGCACCGGTACTTTTTGCATTAGCGGTGCACGTGGAGCTGGTGGGCGACTTTCGAACGGCGCAAAAAGCACGTGAGCTAGCGATACACGAATGGGTCGGCCGGCGGCGCCGTCGCGTCGAAGCGTTCGACGCGTAATTCCAGGCCGTCCGGAGTAGCGACGAGCGAGCCACGAGCGCGCACCCAGCCGCGCACGCGCGACGGTGCGACGGTCACGCGCAAGACGACCGGCATAGCATCCGCGCGGCAACACGTGATCGCGTAGCGCACGATCGATGCGACGTTGCCCGTGCGGGTGAGTTCGCCGGTAAAGTCGATGCGTTCTCCGGCGAAGGCATCCGCGAGCGTCGTCTCGGTCGCGTGATATGCAGGTAGCGGCGCGCCGGCGAGGGCACCGCACAGCATTATTGCCGGCGCGAGCCACGCTCGCGGCGCGCGCGCGTTGCGGTTGCGCCACGCGAGAATGGCGAGCGCGGCAGCGCACACCCATAGTGCCTGCGTGAAGTGCGGATGCACGAGCGCGTCGCCGCCGCGCCAGGCGACGAAACCGCACGCCAGCGCAGCGAGCGCATAGGCGAGGCCGTCGTGCGCGGCGGCGCTGCCGTGACGGTGCGCGAAGGCGCGGACGTCGGCAATCCCTGCGGTGCACAGAAAACCCCAAGCTGCAAGCGGCGCGGCACCGCGAAGCGCGGCGGCCACGCCGACCGCGCCGATGGCGCACGGCGCAGCACCGGTCCCGATTGCCGCACCGAGCGCGAACGCTGCGGCGTGCGGCATGGCTCCTGGATGCAGAAACGATCGCGTCAACGTCAGCACTGCGGCGGAGGCGGCAGCGACCGGCGCGAGCGTCGCGAGTTGCTCCAGCGGCGAAGATTCCGCGCTTGCGCACCAATGTGTCGAGCGGAACGCGCGCTCCACGCACATCGCCGCGATCACCCTTGCAATTGCGACGGGCGCGCCGAACGTAATCCACGTCGCGACGGCCGCCGGAAGCGAACGCGCCGACGGCCCCGCCCCACACCCGCATCCGAGGTACGGGACCGCTCGCGCGCCTCGCCGGCCCCAAGCCCACATGAGTCCGGAGCCGGCAAGAATGAAGGGCATGCTCTCCAAGAGCGTGCTCGCTGCGCTCGCGAGCACCGCCCGGGTCGTGGCCGCCGGCAGCGCGGCGAGCACGAGAATCGCCGCAAACGCGGGTACCGGCCGCACGTCGTTTCAGTCACGACGAGCGCGGCGCCCGGCAAGAATAGCCACCGGCGTTGCGAACAGGGCTCAAGCCATGGCATCCAAGATCGCCGCGCCGCGCGGAACCCAAGACCTCATTCCGCCGCTCTCCGGCCGCTGGCAGGAGCTCGAATCGCGCATCCACGTCCTCGCCCATCGCTACGGCTACGGCGAGATTCGCACGCCGATCTTCGAAGCGACCGAGTTATTCGTGCGCGGCGTCGGGGAGACGACCGACATCGTCGAAAAAGAAATGTACACGTTTCTCGACAAAGGCGAGCGCAGCATGACGCTGCGTCCCGAGTGGACGGCGCCGGTCATGCGCGCGGCGCTGCAGCACAATCTATTTGCCGCCGGCGCGCAGCGGCTGTATTATCTCGGTCCCATCTTTCGCTACGAGCGCCCGCAGGCGGGCCGCTACCGCCAATCGCACCAGTTCGGCATCGAGTGCATCGGCTACGAAGGTCCCGAGGCCGATGTGGAGGTGATTGCGCTAGCCTGGGAACTACTACAGTCCTATCGCCTGAGCGACGTCGTGCTCAATCTGAACTCCATCGGAGACGACGTCTGCCGGCCGAAATACCGCGAGGCGCTGTTCGCGCACTTCCGCCCCCATTTGGAAACGCTCTCCGAGGATTCGCAGCGGCGGCTGGAGCGCAACCCGCTGCGGCTGCTCGACAGTAAGGCTGCCGAAGACAAGCCGTACGTTGATTCCGCTCCCACCTTCGAAGAGGTTCTTTGCGACGGCTGCCGCGCACACTTCGAAGACGTCAAAGCGTATTTGATCGCGCTCGGGATACCGTTCGTCGTCAATCCGCGAATCGTCCGCGGCCTCGACTATTACACGCGAACGGTTTTCGAGTTCATCTCGGGGTCGCTCGGGGCGCAAAGCACGGTGTGCGCGGGCGGGCGCTACGACCACCTCGTGCGCTCGCTCGGCGGCCCGGACGTTCCGTCGGTCGGGTTCGGACTGGGTCTCGAACGCTTCCTTATGATCGTGGAAGCTGCAGGAGGCTTGGACGCTCCGGAGCGCGCGGGCGTGCAGGCAATAGCAATTGGCGAGGAAGCCCGCGAGCGGCTGTTCCCGCTGGTGGAAGAACTGCGACGCGCGACCGGTGCGCCGGTATTCATGGACTACGCGGATCGCAAAGTCGCGGCGCAACTGAAGCTCGCGGATCGTAACAACGCCCGCTATGCGATCATTCTGGGGACCAACGAGTTGGCCGAGGGTACGATCGTGCTGCGCGACCTCGTCGCCCGCACCGACCGGACCGTTGCTCTCGGCAGCGGAAAAGACGTCGCGGCGGCTCTCGTTGAAGTGGGACGGTAATGGACGAAACCAAGACCCTACAAGAACTTCTGGACATCATGCACGAGCACGACCTGGACGCGCTAAAGGTCAAGGTCGGCGAACAGGTTTTCGAGTTGGTTCGTCGCGAGCCGAGCATGGTCGTCTCCGCTAACTCGAGCTCCCAGTCGGCGCCCGCGGCCTCGAGCGCGGCGTCGGTGGCGAGCACGAGCAGCGCATCCGCCGCCTCACCCAACGTGAAGAAAGTAACGGCCCCGCTGGTCGGAGTGTTCTACCGGTCGTCGTCGCCGGATTCCGAACCGTTCGTTAAGATCGGCGATCGTGTCGAATCCGGGCAAGTGATTTGCATTTTGGAAGCGATGAAGCTGTTCAACGAAATCACGAGCGACTACGCGGGCGTCGTCGCGCGCATCGTGCCCGAAAACGGCGAGTTGGTCTCGCTCGGTCAGGAGATGTTTTGGATCGAACCGTAGACGTCAAGGGGAAACGCGGCTTCGAGGCGTTGATGGCCGATCGCAACGGCATCTTCGACGCGCCACATTACAAAGCGCAGGTCGAGGCGATCGCCGATGCGATGGTGATGGCGTTGCGCCGCGGTAACAAGATTCTTTGGATGGGCAACGGCGGAAGCGCGGCGGAAGCACAGCACATGTCGGCCGAACTCAGCGGCCGCTTTTTGCGCGAACGCCCCGGACTGCACAGCGAGGCGCTTAGCGTCAATACGTCGGCATTGACCGCCATCGGTAACGACTTCGGATACGATCAGGTCTTTCGGCGTCAGGTCGAAGCCTTCGTTCAGGCGGGCGACGTGTTGATCGGACTGACCACCAGCGGCGGCAGCGCGAACTTGGTGCTGGCGTTCGAAGAAGGCAAGAAGCGCGACGCGACCACCGTCGCGATCACGGGCAACGGCGGCGGCAAAGTCGCCGATGTCGCCGATCTCGTGCTGATGGGCCCGGACGGATACTCGGCGATCGTGCAAGAAGTGCATCAACGCATGTGCCACATCATCTGCGATCTGGTCGAACAGCGCATCATTTTTGAGTTTTAGGTAATGGCAGATACGCTCGTGCTGGCTCCGCCCGACGCGCGCACGCTCTTCGCGCGCATGCGGGGGCGCAAGATACTCGTCGTCGGCGACGTCATGATCGACGAATGGATTTGGGGAAGCGTAACGCGCATCTCCCCGGAAGCGCCCGTGCCCGTGGTTGCGGTCACCGATCATTCGTTTACGCTCGGCGGCGCCGGGAACGTCGCGAACAATTTGCGCGCGCTCGACGCGCACGTCGAATTCGTCGCGTCGGTCGGAACGGATTGGTTTGCGCAGAGCGTTCGCGACTTGCTCGACAAAGAAGGCGTCGGGCGCGACGGCTTAATGACCGTGGGCGATCGCCCGACGACGCGTAAGACGCGCGTCGTCGCCCATAACCAGCAGGTCGTGCGGGCCGACTGGGAATCGGCCGCGGACCTTTCGCCGGCAGATCGCGACCGCTTGTGCGAACTGGTACGCGAGCGCGCGTCGAACGTCGATGCGATCGTGTTGAGCGATTACGCGAAGGGATTGCTTTCGCGCGGCATCGTCGAGGCCGCGCTCGCTTGTCCGATCGTGCTCGCCGATCCCAAGCCGCAAAACCTCGGCCTGTTTACCGGCGTAACGTGCGTAGCGCCCAACGCGCACGAAGCCGCCTTGGCCAGCGGCATAGCGATCTCCGACGACGCGTCGCTCGAGCGCGCGGGCGCCGCGTTGCTCGCGACTCTGCAATGCGAGTACGTCGTCATAACGCGCGGCGACGCGGGAATGGCGCTCTTCGGGCGCAAGGGCGAGCGACTGCATATTCCGTCGGTCGCGCGAAAGGTGTTCGACGTAAGCGGAGCCGGCGACACGGTCATCGCCGTGCTCACGCTTGCGCTGGCGGCCGGGGCGCGCATCGAACTTGCGATGCAACTAGCGAATTTCGCGGCCGGTGCGGTCGTCGAAAAACTTGGCACGGCTACTGCGTCCGCGGACGAAATCACGGCTTTGGTCGAGCATGGATCCTGATACGTTCTTTGGATGCGTGCTCGAAGCCGAAGCCGCGCACGAATGGCGTCAGAAGCAGCGAGCGTCCGGAAGGCGCGTCGTGTTCACCAACGGCGTCTTCGACGTCTTGCACGCGGGACACGTGAGTTATCTCGCGTGGGCCCGGGCGCAGGGCGACGCGTTGCTGGTTGGGCTGAATACCGACGCGTCGGTGCGCGCGATCAAAGGCGAGTTGCGTCCGATCGTCCCCTTCGGCGAGCGCGCGCGCGTGTTGGCTGCACTGCGCAGCGTCGATGCGATCGTCGGCTTCGGCGAACGAACCCCCGAAGTTCTGCTCGATCGAATCAAGCCCGACGTGCACGTCAAGAGCGCTCAATATCGCGAGGACGAATTGCCGGAACGCGACGTCGTTATCGCCGGCGGCGGAATCATTAAACTCGCCCCGCACCTCGAAGGTGCTTCGACCACCGATACGATCGCGCGCATCATCTCACGATACGGCTAGACTGCCTTGCGCATCGCGATAACCTGTAACGGACCGGGCGAAATGGCCGGCTGGGTGCGTCCGCTTCTGCGGCGAGTCTACGCGTTGGTTCCCGACGCAGACGTTCACGTATTTTGCGTTCCCGACGACTATGCGACCGGAAAGGAAGCCGTTCTGGCGCGCGAGCTCTTTCCGAACGCGCGCGTCTACGATCCGAAAACCTACGTGCAAGTGGCTCTAGGGCGCACCGTGCCAGGACTTCCGCGCTCGGTCGACATCGTGCAGTACCTCGGCGGCGACCTCATGCACGTCGCCCGCTTGCACAAGCGGTTGCACGGAATCGCCACCGGCTACAAGTTTTCGCGGCCCGGATTGGCGAGTACGTTCGCGCGCGTCTTTGCCGTCGACGATGCGAACGTGGAGCAACTGCTGCGATCGAAAACGCCGGCCGGCCGCATCGCGAAGATCGGAAATCTCGCCATCGACGGGGCGCTGCTCGAAGCGCGTAACCCGATCGAACCCGGGGCCCCGCGAGACGGCGTTCTGTTTATGCCCGGCTCGCGACGCTACGAAGTCGAGCATCTCATTCCGTTTTTCTTCACGGCGGCGATGTGGATGCAGCGCGAGCACCCGTTAATGCCCATTGCTTTCGGCATTTCGCCGTTCACCTCGCTCGACGCGGTAGGCCGTGCGATCGAGGCCGGAGGGCATCCGCGCGTGTGGGCGCGTAAGGGTCGTCTGATCGAAGACGACGGCCGCGCGTTCGTCACTAGCGTCGACGGACGGCATCGCTTTCCGATTCTGCGCAACGCCCTGTCCGCGGCAACGGTCGCGCGCTTGGTCGTGACGATCCCCGGCACCAAAACGATCGAACTCGCGGCGCTTGGGAAGCCGATGATCGCGATCACGCCGCTCAACGCGCCCGAAGAAATTACGATCAACGGGCCGTTGACGTACGTCAATCGCATTCCTCTGATCGGGGTACCGCTCAAGCGCGCGATCGCGGTGGGCGTGAGCCGCCGATTCGTCTACCACACCCAACCCAACATCGACGCCGGCGCAATGCTGGTGCACGAATTGCACGGCACGCTGACGCCGGGGCGGGTCGCGCGCGTCGCCCTCGAACGCCTCGCCGACGGGGCTTGGCTCGCACAAAGCGCGAAGGACCTTTCGACCCTGTACACAGCGCACGTCGGCGCAGCCGAACGTATGGCGCGCGAGCTCGTGGAATTAGTATCGTAAATGCGTCTATCCGTCGTCATAGCCACCAAAGACCGCGCGGAGTATCTCGACCGCGCGCTCGAATCGTTCTCCAAGCAGATCGGCGCGCCGCCGTTCGAAGTCGTTATCGTCGACAACGGGTCGACCGACCCGACCCCACAAATCGTCGAACGAGCCAAGCGCGAGTATCCTTTCGAAGTAACCTACGTCTTCGAGGAACGGCCCAATCGAGCAGCCGCGCGCAATCGCGGCATCGCCGTCGCGCAAGGCCACGTCGTGCTCTTTTGCGACGACGACGTCTTCGCACCGCCGGCTTTTCTAGCCGCCCACGAAGCGGCGCATACGACGAGCAATCTCGTCGTGAACGGGCCTATTCTCAATGTCGCGTCTTACAGCGAGCGGCCCAAACCGTCGATAGGAAATTTCTCGCGCGCTTTTCTCTGCACGTGCAACGTCTCGGTTCCAAAAGCCGCCCTCGATGCGGTCGGCGGCTTCGACACGCAATTCAATCTCTACGGGTGGGAAGACACCGAACTGGGGGTGCGTTTGCGCGAAGCCGGCATGCGCGCAAAGTTCGACTGGAGCGCGTATATCTGGCATATCAAGCCGCCCCACGACGACACGCTCGAACTGCAGCTACGCAAAGCGGTGGAGAAGGCGCGCATGGCCGTTCGCTTCGTGCGCAAGAATCCGTCGGCGCGCGTGAAATCGGCAACCGGCGCCTACGCCGCAAACCTGGTTCGCGCGCGGGCGCTCGCCCCGTTGCTGCCGTTCTATGCCGGCATCGCAACCGACCAGCGCGTTCCGCCCGCCGTGCGCGCGCTTGCGAGATCCCAATTATTAGACGGCATGTATACCGCGGAGCTCGCCCGCGCGCTTGCGCCGAAGTAGCATCGTGAATAAAGGCCTGCCCGAGCGCGCGTTGATCCTTTGCGCCGGCGGGGGAATCGGCGATTCTCTGGTCGCGTCGGTCGTCGCGCGCGCGTTGCGCGCCCGCTTCGA
The DNA here is from genome assembly GCA_036559125.1 of Vulcanimicrobiaceae bacterium. GTDB lineage: Bacteria > Vulcanimicrobiota > Vulcanimicrobiia > Vulcanimicrobiales > Vulcanimicrobiaceae > JALYTZ01. Next base: position 26,048 of record DATBTT010000053.1, on the reverse strand, counting down.
CCCGATCGACGCGCTGGCGCTGCCTGCCCACGCGGCGGCACTGGAGCGCGTGCCCGACTTCGATCGGATCTTGGTCGACGAGGGCGGCTCGCAGCGCGACCTCGCCGCGCGCGTGGCGCGCGGATGCTACAAGGCGGCGGTCGTTACCTGGGCGACTTCGCGTAGCGCGAGCATCGCGCAGGTCGCCGGCATTCCCATTCGCGTCGGACAATCGCATCGTCTGTATTCGCATCGTTTCACACATCGCGTGGACGTGCGCAGCGAGGCGGGCGACGTTACCTCGCACTGGTCGCAGATTTTGCTCGACTACGCCCGCTCGCTCGGCTGCGATACCGACGACGCGGCCCCTGCGTTCGTCCCGACGCATGCCGATGACGCCGAATGCGATGCGTTGCTGGCTTCGCTCGGCCTTAGCGGGCGCGCGTTTGCGATCGTGCATCCGGCTAACGCGGTTGCCTCGGAGCGCGGCATCTGGCCGACGCAAGGTTGGGCGGCGTTGGCCGGCGCGTTGCGCGAACGGCTGTCGGTGCCCGTGTTGGTGAGCGGTTCGGCTGCCGACACCGCCATCGTCGACGACGTCGCGCGCGGCGGCGGTGCAATCGCGATCGCGGGGCGCACCTCGATTGGTGGATTTGGCGCACTCGCGCGACGCGCGCTGGTTTTTGCGGGCATTACGACGGGGTCGATGCACGTGGCGGCCGCAGTCGGCGCTCCGACGGTCGGCATTTTCCCGTTTCAAACCGACACGCCCGAACGCTGGGCGCCTCTGGGAAAACGGACGTCGATCGTGCGCGCGAGCTTCCCCTGCCGGCCTGGGGAACGCAAAGAAACGTGCCCCGACTACGCCTGCATCGCGCATCTCGACGTTGCGCGCATCGTGACTGCCGTCGAATCGCTGCTGAGCGCGCCTGCGGTGGCCCCATGAAGGCGACGATTCAACTATGCACGTACAATCGCGCGGCGCTGCTCGAGCGCGTCGTCGACGCGTGTTTCGAGCAGACGGCCGGCGCCGACTCGTATGAAGTCGTGCTCGTCAACGACGGTTCGACCGATGCTACGCCATCGGTCATCGAGCGGCTTCGGGCGCGCGCCACCTGCGCGTTTACCGTTATCGATCAGGTCAACTCCGGCCTAGCCAAGGGACGCAACGCGGGAATCGCACGCGCGACCGGCGAGCGTATCGTGTTTATCGATGACGACGTGCTGCCGATCCCCAGCTTCGTGGAACAGCATCTTCGTTCGCACGACGCGTCGCCGCACGCAATCGTTCGCGGCGGGGCCATCAACGTCGAGTCTTTCGACGACTTGCCGCCTCCGGTGTGGAGTCTCAAAGACTACAGCGGCAATTTTTTTTGGACGACAAACGTGTCGGTGCCGTTGCGAACGATCCGCGCCATCGGCGGTTTTAACGAGCATTTCGCCGAATACGGATGGGAAGATATCGACGTCGGCCTGCGGCTGCGCGCGGGCGGCGTGCGAGCGATATTCAACAAAGAAGCCTTGGTCTATCATTACAAGCCGCGCCCGCGCAGCGGCAGCGTCGAGAAGATGATCCGCCAGGCGCAAGCGCAGGCGCGCACGGCGGTTCAACTCGCGAAGCTTCATCCGCAGTGGCGAACGGCGCTCGCGACCGGAGACAACGCAGTCCAACGCGCGCTGCATGCGTGGATGCGCGGCATCGGTGCGGCACGTACGTTTCGCACGGAGCTGGGCGATCTTCGTGGCGACCGCGCTCTCTCGAACCGCGAACTGCGAATCGCGCGGCGCCTCGTTTCCGAAGCATATTTCGAAGAGCTCGATCGCGCGCGTCGCGCGGACCGCTGATGCGCATCCTGCTCTCGCGAACGGATCGTTTGGGCGACCTGATCCTCTCGACGCCCGCGATCGCGACGGTCCGTAAATCTTTTCCGCAGGCACGGATCACCATCGCGTGCAGTCGCTACAATCGCATCGTCATGGAGCGTAACACCGACGTCGACGAAGTCGTCGAACTCGGGAACGGTTCGCCGCGCGCATTCGGCGCTCGCTTCCGTGGCGAGACTGAAATTGCGATCGCGCTCGCGCCCCGCGCGGTCGATCTGCAACTCGTCGGCGCGACCCGCGCGCGCATTCGCGTCGGTTACACCTACGTGCGCCGGTACTCGATGCGCTTGACCGCGCGCCTGTACGTAAACCGGTTGATGCTCTCCGAGGCCGATCCCGACTTGAGCGAGCGCAATCCCCATCGCCACGTCAGGCATGAAGTCAATCAACTACTCGACCTTGTCGCTTTGGCGGGAGCGAACGATCGCGTCACGCAACTCCGGCTCGACGTCACCGACGAAGACCGGGCAGCCATCGCGTACCTGCCCGATCGGCCGCTGGTCATGCACCTGGGCCTGCGGTGGTTCACCGACGGCAGCACGCTCGAGTGCACGATGGAGCTCATTAGGCAGCTCGCGCGCTTGGGGATACCGCTGGTCGTCACCTATGCCCCCGAGTGCGAACAGTACGTCGAAGCCATCGCGCGGGAGCGCATCGCGGACGTGTTGCTGGGGGGCTTGCCGTTCTTCAGCTGGGCGGCGGTCTTTGAACGGGCGCGCGTCGTCGTGACGGTAGACACCGGGGCCACCCACGTCGCGAGCGCCATGCGCAGGCCCACGGTCGTCGCTTTCGAACATCGCTACTTCCGGCTCAACTCGCAGGAATGGGCGCCATACGGCGTCCCAAACGTGCTGGTTCGCAAGCCGGCCGATGCTTCCGGCGAGTCGCTCGAACGTTTTCGCAGCGAGATCGTCGGCGCCGTAGCGCAATTGTTGAATGCCTGATATTTCCGTCGTTATTCCGACCTACAACCGGCTCGATACGCTTGCCCACGTCATTGCGACGTTGATGGCGCAAGACGTGCCTGCCGAATCGTTCGAAGTACTCGTCTGCGATTCGATGTCGACCGACGGCACGAAGGAGTATCTCGCGCAGGTCGCCGCGGAGCACCCGAACGTTCGTCATCTGCCGGGCCCGTACACCGGTCGCGCGGGCGCTCGCAACGCCGGCATTCGCGCCGCCGCCGGAGAGGTCGTGCTCTTCAACGATGCCGACATCCTGGCTTCGCCCGATTTGCTTGCGCAACATCTGCGCCATCACCGAGAGCGTCAAAAGATCGCGGTAGTCGGGTGGGAAGTGCAGGTCAAAGACTTGGACGACTATGCGCTCAAACGAGATCGCCCGCAGCTTCGCGGGTCGCTGCACCGGCCGACGCGACAGACCTTGAGCTGGTTGTACTTCCTCACCGGTAACGCATCGGTGCGGCGCGACGACTTGCTCGGCGTCGGTTGCTTCGACGAGAATTTTACGGGATACGGGCACGAAGACCTCGAGCTCGGGTATCGTCTCGAACGCGCCGGCATCTCGATCGTGTACGAACCGCGCGCCGTGAACTATCATTGTCAAGACGTCCCGCATGACGACCAAAAGGAAAAAATGAAGCTCGCCGGACGCTCGACGGTGCGGTTCTATCGCAAACATCCCAATTTCGACGTCAAGCTCAACCTCGGCATGACGCCGGTATCGCTCGGATTACACGGCGCGTTGAGCCGGATGCCGTGGCTGTTGGGATACTTCGACCGGCGCGCTCGCAATTCCAAATTGGCGCGTGATCTCGTGCAACAGTACTACTACGTTTCCGGCATAAAGAATGCCCTCGCAGAAAAGGATGATACGGACCGCTAACCCATGACAGAAGCACACGTGGAAAAACGTTCTTGCGGCGCGTTGCGCGCCGGCGACGAGGGTTCGACCGTCGAGCTCAATGGATGGATCAACCGCCGCCGAGATCACGGCGGCCTGATCTTTGTCGATCTGCGCGATCGCGACGGGATCACGCAGATCACGTTCGACCCGCAGCAACCATGCTTCAAAGATGCCGAACATCTGCGCCACGAAGACGTCATTCGCGTGACCGGCGGCGTGCGCAAACGTCCGGCGGGGACGGAAAATTCGAAGATTCCAACCGGCGAGATCGAGGTGGGCGTCGATCGGCTCGAGGTGCTCAACCGCTCGCTGGTGCCGCCGTTTCAAGTAAACACCGACGACGACGTTGACGAGAACCTGCGCTTGGAATACCGGTATCTGGATTTGCGCCGGCCGCGCCTGCAGCGAAACCTCACGATTCGGCATCGCATCGTCAAAGCGATGCGCGACTTCTTCGATTCGCGCGAGTTTCTCGAAATCGAGACGCCGATGCTCATCAAGTCGACGCCGGAGGGCGCGCGCGACTATCTGGTTCCCAGCCGCGTTCACGAGGGCACGTTCTACGCGTTGCCGCAGTCGCCGCAACTACTCAAGCAGATCCTCATGATCGCGGGGTTCGGGCGGTACATGCAAATCGCGCGCTGCATGCGCGACGAGGATTTGCGGGCCGACCGCCAACCCGAGTTTACGCAAATCGACGTCGAGATGTCGTTTTGCACGCAAGAACAAGTGCTCGAACTGATGGAGTCGTGCATCCGTTACGTCTGGAAGCGCGTTCTCGAAATCGAGTTGCCGCCGTTTCCACGACTCTCGCACGCGCACGCCGTGGCCACGTATGGAAGCGACAAGCCCGACCTGCGGTTCGGACTCGAACTCGCCGACGTGACGCCGCTCTTCGCCGGCACGGAGTTCGTCGTCTTTAAATCGGTCGTCGAGAGCGGCGGCGCGATCGTCGCACTGCGCTACCCGGGCGGAGCGACGCTTTCGCGGCGCGATTTCGACGCGCTCGGGGAGCTCGCCAAGACGATGGGCGCCAAAGGCATGGTGTGGGTCGCATACGGCGTCGATGCGCTCAAGAGTTCGGCGCCGAAATTTCTCGACGATGCGATGGTAGGCAAGATCGCAGCCGCGGCGCAGGCGCAACGCGGCGACGCGCTGCTGCTCTTTGCCGACGCGCGCGACGTTTCGCTCGGCGTGGCCGGTAGAATGCGTAACGAGATCGGCGACCGGTGCGGCTTACGCGATCCGGGCGCGTACGCATTTGCGTGGATCACCGATTTCCCACTCTTCGAAGCCGACGAGCAGACCGGCAAGCCCGCGCCCGCGCACCATCCCTTCACGGCCCCCGGAGAGGGGCAGTGGGATTTGATCGACACCGCGCCCATGAAGATGCGCGCCCAGCATTACGACATGGTGCTCAACGGCTTCGAACTCGGCAGCGGCTCGATTCGCATACATAAGCCGGAGTTCCAGCGCAAGATTTTTACCTTGCTCGGAATGACCGAAGAGCAGGTCGAAGATCGGTTCGGCTTCTTCGTGCGCGCCCTCGATTACGGCGCACCTCCTCACGGCGGCATGGCGCTCGGGATCGACCGCATCGTGATGCTCGCGGTGGGCGAGACCAACATCCGGGACGTCATCGCCTTTCCAAAGAACCAGCTTGCTCGCGACGTAATGATGGACGCGCCCACGGCCGTACCCGAGCGGCTCCTGCGCGATCTCGCGCTGAAGAGCACGGCGTCTCCCGCCGATACAGTGAAGTGATGGATCGCCACCTCGTGGCCCGCGTGGGCCTCACCGCGCTCGCCCTAGGCGCCGCGTTTCTTGCAATCCCGGCCATGCGAAGCGGGGCCACCGCGGCGCAGGCGTGCAAGGACGTCGCTTTTCGTTCGGATCGCGGAGTCGAGTACCGCATCCTGTTCGCCAAGAACGGATCGGTCCAGCAATACCTGCTCGTGGGTAGCTCGAAAAACATGGAACTCGATCACGACGTTCGATTGCAGCTCGAGCGACGCTACGGCGAAGAAGCGGCCGACGCGCCTCCCCTACGCATCATCAGTTTTCGCAAAGGGTCAGGCACGATGATGGTCCCTGACAAGGCCATCGATTCGTGCGGCCGCGTGACGCACTTCCACTAGCGCCAATGCGCGACCAGCGCGGGAGCGAAATCCTCGCCGTAGCGCGAGAGATACCGGACCATCGGCGACGCGGGTGAGCCGGCGCGCGGCGGCTGCGCCAGTCCCGCGTCGAACGTGACGCCCGCTAGTGCGTTGTCGCTTAGATCGACCCGCAGCCCGTGGGCCGGCTCGAATCCGCGGCGCACGTAATACGCCACTTTGTAGGGTTCGAGCATACCGGCGTGCAGATCGTTCCCGTTTGCGTTGTGGACGATCGCACCCTCGCGAAGGTCGCACGTCGCCGCAAACGGCTTCCCGTAAAGCGAAAACGCGATGCGATAGTAGTGCGCGCCGAGCGGCGCGCCCAGCACGCGATCCGCGGCATCGACGCAGCGGGTCGTGCCGGCGAAAATGGCTTGCCCGTCCACGCGCCGATCCGGTTGTAGCGCCCGAATCTCGAGACGTACGCGTGTGCCCGAGCCGGTCACCCGCAGCGCGGGGAGCGCGACGGGCACGCTTGTGAAGACGCCAACGAAAATCGATGCGCTTCGCGACGAACCAAGCGAGAAATGCGCCGCAATCGCGGCAGCAAGCGCAAGCGCGACAATTCCGATACCGGCGAATTGCAGTGCGCGACCTCCAGCGGCCAATCGGTCACGCATGCAATATCTCCCGAGCGCGAGTGAATATTGCGTCGAACATGGCGGTCGTAAGGACGCCGGTATTCGTGTTCTGCCGGCTCGGATGGTACGACGCGATGACGGTTACGATGCGCCCATCCTTGCGTGCTGCGATTTCGACGCCGTGTCCGAAGGCGCGTTTCTCGAAAACGAAGCCACGCGCCGCCAGCATCTTTAGCGCCGCGTTCGTGCCAACCACGCCCAAACCGATCGCGACGCGCACGCCATCGAGTGCGGCGAACTCTTCGACGAGGTAAGGAAAGCAATTGCGCAACTCTTGCGGCGTCGGCTTGTTACCGGGAGGCGCGCACCGGGCCGCCGCGGTGATGATGCAATCGTTTAATCGCAAGCCGTCACCGGGTGCGATTGCGTCCGGCCGGTTTGCGAAGCCCGCACGATAGAGTGCCGGATACAAGAAATCGCCGGATGCATCACCGGTAAACATGCGGCCGGTCCGATTGCTGCCGTGCGCTCCGGGAGCAAGACCGACCAGCATCACGCGTGCCCGGGGATCGCCGAAGGCCGGTACCGGTTTCCCCCAGTACGTCTGGTCGCGGTGCGCGCGCTTTTTCTCCGCAGCGACGTGGGCGCAGTAGGCGCGCAGTTCCGGACAGCGCTCGCAGCCGATGACGGCTTGCGAGACGGCATCGATTGAATCGCATGTATCGCGTTTCATCGTAGCAATTGTTCGCGGACGTAGTCGAGAAACGTTTGTGCCGCCGGGCCATGCGCCGGCGCGCGCCGGTGGACGAGCGAGATCGTGCGCACGAGTTTGGGGGCGAGCGAGAGCATCGCAATGGCCGGACCGGCAGGTTGCGCGATCGATCGCGGAAACAGGGTGACGCCCAGCCCCTCGGCGACCAGCGCGCGTACCGTCACCGAATCGGCACTCTCGAATGCGACGCGCGGCTCGAAGCCCGCAGTTCGCGCGAGCGCATAGAGCATATTCGTCAACGACGAACCCGGTTTGAACACGATAAACCGTTCGTCGCGCAGCGCCGCGATCTCTATGCGCTTGCGCGCGGCAAGAGGATGCGCGACGGAAACGGCGATTGCCAGTTCATCGGTATAGAGTTTTTCGGAGCGCATCCCGCGCAGCGCGCGCGACGTCGCATCGCCCATATCGCCGATCGCCAGATCCAGCGTGGCATCGTGCAGTCCGGCGATCATCTGAGGCGCGAGGCCTTCGCGTAGCGCGATCTCGACGCCCGGATAACGCGCGTGAAAGCGTCCGAGAATCTTGGGTAGCGTGTATTCCGATAGCGATTGATTGGTGCCCAGGACGACGCGCCCGCGTAGCCCGCCGGCAAAGGCGCTCATTTCTTCGGCGGCGGCATCGACATCGGCAACGATGCGCACCGCGCGTTGCAAAAACGCCTGGCCCGCCGACGTGAGGCTGACCCGGCGATTCGTCCGGTCGAAGAGGCGGACGCCCAGTTCGCGCTCGAGCGCGGCGACTTGCTGCGAAAGGGCCGGCTGCGCGAGCGAGAGCTCTTCGGCCGCATGTGTGAAGTGCGCGTGACGCGCCACCGCCATGAAATACCGGACTTGACGCAGCTCCATGATAAGCCTAGCTTATCATTCGTAGTCAAACAATCTATTGGACGTATCGTGCGCCGTGTCCGATACTTAAGGATATGGCCACCATCGCGCTTCCGCTCGACCGCCGCGGCGTTTCCACGCTGTCGGTGGCGCACGTCTTCAACGATCTCAATCAGAGCGCGATCCCCGCGATGCTGCCGTTTTTGGTGGCTAAGGAACACGTCAGTCTCGCGGCCGCCGCCTCGCTTATCCTCGCAATGAATCTCAGCTCGTCGGTCGTGCAGCCGCTCTTCGGGTATATTTCCGACCGGCGGTCGCTCGCATGGGTCATCCCGGTTGCGGTCCTGGTCGCGGCAGCGGGTACCTCGGCAATCGGGCTGGTGCACTCGATGACGGGCATGTTCGTCGGAGCCATGATCGCCGGCGTCGGCGTAGCGGCCTTCCATCCGGAAGGTTCGCGCTACGCGAACTACTGCTCGCGCGGACAGCGCGCGACCGGTATGGGCTGGTTCTCGCTGGGCGGGTACGGCGGATTTGCGCTTGGACCCATACTCGTCACGCCGATGCTGCTGGCCTTCGGGTTGCGCGGGACGGCATTTCTCATCGTTCCCGGCATCGCCGCCGCCGCGCTTATGTGGAGCGAACTCGGCCGCTTCAAGCATTTTCGCAAGCACGCGTTCGCGCGGGTAAAGTCCGGAGCCCCGCAACCCGACGATTGGCGTGGATTCGGTTGGCTCACTGCGGTCGTGAGCCTGCGTTCGGTCGCGTTTTTCGGCGCCGTCGCGTTTCTGCCGCTGCTCTTCATCCGCGTTCTGCACGCTAGCGCCTCGCAAGGAAATCTTGCGTTGAGCCTCATGCTGCTGGCGGGCGCGCTCGGAACGGTGACCGGCGGGCGCATGGCCGATCGCTACGCGCGCCATACGATCGTGACGTTCTCCATCGCGTCGATCGCGCTGTTGACCGCGGCACTCGCTATTGCCGGCAGCTTGCACGCGCCGCAGGTGCTCGTGGTGGCGCTCGCGGTGATGTTAGGTTTCGGCATGGCGCTCTCCGCGAGTGTTCTGGTCGTGCTTGGTCAAGAATATTTGCCCAATCGCATCGGCGTCGCATCGGGCGTGACGCTCGGACTCGCGGTCAGCGTCGGCGGCATCGGCGCGCCGATCTTCGGCGCGATCGGCGACCGTTTCGGCCTGATTGCCGTCTTTACAGCGATCGCGACCGTTGCGGCCGTTTCATGTCTCGGCTCGTTGACGCTGCACTCGATGAAGTTTAGCCACCCGGCCGTTCGACAGGCTCGGGGTGACGATTAATGCAGTTCTGGAAAATGCAGTTGCGCGAGCGCCGCGTATGCGACGATGCCGACCGCCGTCGAGAGATTGAGGCTGCGAACGCTATCCGCGCGCATCGGGATGCGCAGGCAGTGCTCGGGGTCCTGCGCCAGCAATCGTTCCGGTAGCCCTTTGGTTTCTTTTCCAAAGACGAGCATGTCGCCGCGCGAAAACGTCGCTGCATCGTAGCGTGCGGTTGCGCGTTTCGTGAGATACCAGCGCCGCATTGCGGCGGTTGCTCGCACGAACTCATCGAGCGAGGGATGTATTACCACGCCCAGATGTTTCCAATAATCCAGCCCCGCACGTTTTAGCGCGCGATCGTCGATGCGAAACCCGAGCGGCTCGACGAGGTGCAGCGCGACGCCGGTCGCCGCGCAGAGTCGCGCGACGTTGCCGGTGTTAGGGGGGATTTCCGGCTCGACCAGGGCTACATGCAAGGGCGCTTGCCGCACGCCATCCATCGAGGTGACGCGTTGTGCGGGCTGCATCAGCCCTCGGCAAGGGCGACGAAATCCAGACCAACGGGCGCGACTGCGTATGCCACGCCTTTGCTGCGCTGCCACACGCGTTCGAGCGCACCGCGCGGATAGACGGCGCGCAGATTCGGGTGCGCCGGATCGTTGACCGCGCAGTCGCCGTTCGCGGTAAACCCGCACAGAACGACGAGATGACCGTCCGAATGTTCGAGCGGCGCGCCCGGTAGCTCGCCGGCGCTCCAACTATACGAAATGGCGATCGGGATCCCGGCATCGATGAAGCGCCCGGCATGGTCGAGGTTGCGCAAATAGACGACGGCGGCGCGTAGCCCCAAGCTTCCGCTGAACGCAACGTTAAACGACCAGTTCCCGGTGCCGTTGTACGCGCGATCGAAGACGGCGCGCGCCGTCGACGCTACGTCGTAGTCGAGTCCGAAGTACGCGTTGAGCATCGAGAGACTCGTGGGACTGCACCATCCGCGTTCGTTTTCCGTCACGTATTGCGAGCGCGCGGGGACGTCTAAAATTCGCGCTTGGCCCGCGAAGGGCAGCGACGGCCGGTGGTGCGCCGGCGTTGCGAAGGCGAGCGCGTTGAACTCGACGCCGTCGGCCCGGATTTCGATGCCGTCGAACGGCTGCGTGCTTTGGATGACGTCGGTGGATACGGTGACGTCGCCGTGCGCCGGGCTGTGCGAATTGCGTCCGTCGCTGGTCCACTCAATATGGCGCAGCCACGGCGTCGCGGATACGTGCGCTCTCAGCAGGCGAAAATCGATCGCGCCGCGTTCGGCAAACGTATTCCAGCTCAAGACGCCCTCGCGCGACGGCTCGAACGTGAGCGTCGCCGTGGAAGCGACGCCGGTCACGAACGTCAACGGAATCTCAGATCTCCCATTGCCACGCATTCCACGTATCTTGAACGAATGCGGCAGGCTTGTAGTTTTTGAGGTCGCTGTTCATGCCGGTATACGAATTCTCCCAATAGAAAACGACGTTCGGGACGAGTTCGTGCAAGCGTTGTTCCTCCAGTTGATAGTACGCTTTGCGTTTCGTTTGGTCGAACGTGCGCTTCGCGGCTTCGGCATATTTGTCGACGATCGGATCGCTCAGCCAGCTCGTGTTCGCGCCATGCGGCGGAATAAACGCAGTCTCCCACAGCCCCGAATTATCGGGGTCGGGCCCGTTTGTTTCGATCGACCATTCCAGGTCGTAATTTCCGCTGTATAGCGGTCCGTTTTGCGCGAAGAGCAAGCTTACCGGATAGTTGTGGATCGTGACGTTGATTCCCAGCGGTTTGAGTTGACTCTGGATCTGAATCTCGGAGTCTTCGTTGGGCTGCTTGTTGGTCTGCGTCGATATCGTAAGATTCATGGCTAGCGATCCCTTGTGCAGCACGCCGTCCTTCCCCATCTTCCAGCCGGCCTGCGCGAGGAGTGCTTTCGAGGCTGCGGGATCGTATGGATACGGTGGAATTTTCGGCGCCGCCCACGAGTCCGGAAAAACGTCGCTGGTGGCCAGGTCGTTATACCCGTGATAGATCGTGTCGTTGATGCGCTTGAAGTCGATCGCTTCGGCGATCGCGCGGCGCACTCGAACGTCGCGTAATTGCGGACGGCTCGTGTTCATGCCCATGTGCCGCCAGTTCGCGACCAGTTTCTTGTTTACGGTAATGCCTTGAATTCCGCTCAGGCGCGCGATGTCGTTTTCGCCGACGCTAGGGTAGACGTCGATCTCGTGCGTTTGCAACTGGTTGAAGAGCGTGTTGGGGTCGGGCACAACCTTCCAGATGATTTTATCCAGCTTGGGCCGGCCGCGAAAATACCGGGGATTGGCGACGAACACCAATTCGCTGCCATGTTGCCACTTTTGGAGAAGAAATGGCCCGCTCGAAATAGGATGGTCGTTGAACGGGGCGCGATTGATGTCCGGCAGCTTCGCGAGCAGATGTGCGGGAAGCGGCGGGTACGCAGCGCCGCCGAACGCAAGAATTCCAAGCACGGATGCGTCGGGCTTCTTCAGGTGGATGACGATCGTGTAGTCGTCGGGCGCCAGAGCCGACGCGATATTATCCCAACCGAGCATCAATTTCGTGTTGTTGGCGGGATTCTCGACGGCATGATAGGTGAACATCCAATCCTTCGCGGTTAACGGCGCCCCGTCGGACCAGACCACGCCTTTGCGCATGTGAACCGTAATGGTCTTGTTGTCTTTGCTGATCCCGCCATTGGCATAGGTCGGAATCTCGGTTGCGAGATCCGGAATGTAGTTGCCGTTGTCGTCGTAGCGAAGCAACGAGGAGAAGAGCAGCCCGGAGGTCTGATCGGTCGCGTCGGTGTGCGCGAACATCGGATTGAGACTGTCGGGTTCGTCCTCGCGTCCGTACCGCAGCGTTCCGGGGATCGTCCACGAATTGTGGCCGCCGACGGTCGAGCCGCCGCCGCTTTTCGTGCATGCGGCAAGCGACGCAGTGCAGAGCACCAGGGCAAGCAGCGATCGAAGAAATTTCATGCGTGGACCTCCGCGGCGAGTGATGGGCGCTTGCGCAGTTGCGGCGCGATGGCATCGTAGAGTGCGTGCGGACCGAAGCGAACGACGTCGTCGGCCGGTAGTGCGGTCTCGTTTCGCGCGCGGTCGATTTCGTCGCGAGCGCGCGCGTCGGAAAGACCGTGCGTATTGAGCGCGAGCCCCACGATCTTCGCGGGTTTAACGGTTGCGAGCAGCGATTCGTAGATGGCGATCAGCTCCCGATACGGGAGGATGGGCGTGTTATACGTTTCGACGACGGAACGTTTGACGTCGCAGACCAGCACGAGTGCGTCGGGAGCGGCGCCATACATCAGCGCGAGGGTCACGGGTCCGTATGCAGGATGGTTTATCCCACCCTGCCCTTCGACAAAAATGCAGTCGGGATCGCGCTGGGCCGCTTGCAGCACGAGCTGCTCGGCCGCGCCGGTGGCAAAATCAGAAATCACCCGGTCGACGGCGATACCCCAGCCGGCTATCATGATGCCGGTCTGGCCGGTGGGCACGAACTCCGCACGCACGCCGCGCTGCGCGGCGGCGCGCGCGAGTTCGAGCACGACCGTCATCTTTCCGACCGCACAATCGTTGCCGACCGCCAGCAGCACCGGCGGTTTCACGTCGTAAACCTCGCCGGTGAAGATGGGCACGTCGGGTGGTTCGCGCACGTCCCAGATCGACGTCCCGCGTTCGCGCGCGGCGGCGGCGAACTCGGGATCGCCGGCGAGCATGTCGTGCAGGCCGCTCACGATCTCCAAGCCGGCGCGCAAAGCGGCGAGCACTTCGTCGCGCCAGCTTTGCGGCAATTTCCCGCCTTTGGGCGCAGTGCCGATGAGCAGCGCCGTAGGCTCGTGTCGCAAACCTTCGGCGACGGAAGCCACGATAGGCGCGTCGCTTTGCAGGTGCGGCAGCACGTCGCGCACGGTGCGACCCGCGTGCGACGGATCGACGACGGCAACCGTCCGATCGGCGCCGTAAGCGATGACGCCGTGAGCGGTTTTTGCGTTGTCCGCGAATTCATCCGGAGCGAGAATCAGGTAGCGGCGCATGGCAGGCTACGCGACGGCCGCGGTCTGGCGCACGCCCAATCCGGGGCCGTCGGGCAGCACGATCTTTCCGCGCTCGTACCTGATGCCGGTAAACGGATCTTCTTTCGTAAGGAAGGGGCCGTCAATATCCGCCCAGTCGACCAACGGCGATATCTGCGCCGCCGCGGTCGCAGATATCTGGCTTTCGACCATACAGCCGAGCATGATCTTCATGCCGAGCGCGCGCGCCGTGTGAATCATTTCGATCGCGCCGCGAATGCCGCCGGTCTTTGCCAGCTTTACGTTCACGCCGTCCACGCAGCCGATCAGCTTGGGGAGATCGCGGGCGTCGAGTGAGTCTTCGTCGGTAACGATCGGAATTGGGCTGCGCTCCTTGATAAACCGCAACTGCTCGGGATGTCCCGCGGGGATGGGTTGCTCGCAGAACTCGATGTCGTAGCGTTGGAGTTCGTGCAGTACCTCGACGGCCTGTTCGGCATTCCAGCCTTCGTTTGCGTCGATGCGAATCGTTCCGGTATACTTCGAACGAATCAGCGCGATGGTCTCGACTTCTTCGCGCGCCGTACCCAGCCCGAGCTTCACCTTCACGATCGGATGGTCGCCGATCTCCGCGACCTTTTGCAACGTCAATTCCGGATCGCTGATGCCGATCGTAAATGACGTAACCGGCGTTTTCGCGGGATCGAGCCCAAGCAGCGCGTAGAGCGGTTTACCGCAATCTTTTCCGATCAGGTCGTGCAAGGCAAGATCCAAGCCGCACCGCGCCGCCGGAGGGATATCGTGGGCGAGCAGGTCGTCCAGGAGATACGGAGTGCGCCCGGCCGGCGGATGTGCCGCAAAGTACGCGATCACGCTTTCGACCGATTCGCCATAGCGCGGAATTGGGACGGATTCGCCAAGCCCTTCCAGGTCGCCCCACTTCATGTGGAATATGGCGGTACGTGCAACTTCTTCGACGCCGCGCGCAATTTTGAACGGATGCACGAGCGGCAATTCGAGCGTTTCGAGGCGGAGCGAGAGTTCAGACATGCCTAACGGATTCAACCTTGCAGGAGCGGCTCCTCGATTTCGATCGGTGGCTGCGTGAGCGAGCGGTACGAGCGCAGCATCGTGTGGTTGCGACGCGATCTGCGTCTGGCGGATAACGTAGCGCTCTTCGAGGCCGCGCGCGCCAGCAAATCGATCTGCCTCGCGTTCGTCCTGGACCCGTCGCTGTTGCGCGGTGACCGCGTCGGCGCGCCCATCGTGCAAAGTTTCTTCGGCGCGCTCTGCGCGTTGCGCGCAGACTTGCGCGCACGTGCCAGTGACTTGGCACTGCTGGAAGGTGATTGCGCTCGAGAACTCGGAGCACTTGCCGGGCGCATCGGCGCGCAGGCTCTATTCTACAACGAGGACTACGAGCCCGACGCGATCGCACGAGATGCGCGCGTTACCCGCGCTTTGCGCGCAGGTTCGATCGACGTGTACGCATCGCTCGATCACGTCTATTTCGGCGCAGGCGACGTCACGCAACCCAATGGAAATCCGTACGCGGTTTTTACTCCGTACAAAAAACGCTGGCTCGATCGCCACGCGAGCGGTCCGAAACTTCCGGTTCCTTCGGCGCGCGCGATCGAGGGAACGTTGCTCGGTCGACCGGCCGTCGGCGCCACGCTCGAGGTTCCCGCTCCCGAGGCGTACGGCCACGCCCAATCGGAGCGCAACCCGCACGCGAACGAGGCGACCGCGCGCGCGTTGCTTGATAGATTTCTACGCGCCGGCGGCGGCGTGGATCGCTACGCCGAACGCCGCGATCTGCCGGCACTCCGGGCGACCTCGTACCTGTCGCCGCAGTTGCGCGCCGGCACCATCGGAATTCGCACGTGCGTCGAGCGCGCGTTTGCGGCGCTGGGAAAGCGCGATCGCGCCGCGCGGAACGACGTCGAAACGTGGATAGCAGAATTGATATGGCGCGACTTCTATCACACGGTATTACGGATGTGGCCGCACGTGGCGGCACAGCCGTTTCTCGATGCCGCGCGGGGTATTGCTTGGCGGAGTTCGGAACACGATTTTCGCGTGTGGTGCGCGGGGCGCACCGGATACCCGATCGTGGACGCGGCGATGCACCAGATCAATACGTACGGATGGATGCACAATCGCTTGCGCATGATCGTCGCGTCGTTTCTCACCAAGGATCTCCTGATCGACTGGCGCAAAGGCGAACGCTACTTCGAACAGCACCTGGCCGACGGCGATATGGCCGCGAATAACGGAGGGTGGCAATGGGCCGCATCCACTGGAACCGACGCGGCACCGTACTTCCGAATTTTCAATCCGGTTTTACAGAGCAAAAAATTCGATGCGCAGGGTACCTTCATACGTGCGATGCTGCCGGAACTGCGCCGCGTTCCCGACAAATACGTTCACGCGCCGTGGGAAATGCCGCCCATCGTCGCCGCGGCAGCCCGGTGCGAAATCGGTAAAGATTACCCGGCTCCGATCGTCGATCACGCGCGAGCGCGCGCGAGGGCGCTCGAAGCGTTTGCGGTCCTCGCAACGGGCGCCCGGCGAGCAAACCCCCATTAACGGGGTGCTGAAAACCCCCGGCGCCGTTTCGAACCCACCTGATCCGCCGAAAACTTCGTTGCTCTTTCGGTCACAACGCTACGGCGTTGCTCCCTCATCGCGCCTCATTTCGGCACCCCATTAAGACGATCTGTCAAGACTTGACCGCGGTGGTAGAGTTGAAACATCGACTGCGCGTGGCGCGCACCGCATTTAGGTGCTGGACCAATGATAACACCTAGGGAGCATCAGCTCCGGATACGACAGTGAGGCTTGGGCGGAATGCCTGCCGCGCTTGCGCCCGGGCCGCACCCACCTGCGAGATAGCAGGTTCAAGACCTCTTGCGGAAGATGTCACGTGTGGTTGATCAACCGGCCGGCAACGGCCGGTTTTGTTTTTCCGTCACCCTGAGCCTGTCGAGCGGCCGTCCTTCGACAAGCTCAGGATGACGGGGTGATGAGTCGAGATGACGGGGGACGGGCTAGATGACGGGACGGGCTAGATGACGGGGCTTGCTAGATGGCGCGACGGGCTAGATGACGGGTGGGCTTGCTAGATGGCGAGGGCTTCGTCGATGGCTCGGTCTTCGGAGTATTGCGCGCCTTCGTTTTGCAGTTGAGCGATCTGGGCGCCGGAGAGCTTTTCGGCTAGCGACGTCATGAGGCGATCGTAAAGACGCTGTTCGGTAGGTTGCCGCGGTTCGTCGATTTGGACGAGCCGGGCGTTGACGAAACCCGCAAGTCGCGCTGCCGAGCGCGAATCACCCGCAGCGTCGGCGACCGATGCGAGGTGCTGAATGCATATCGGAACGTCGAGAATGTCTTGCACCTCTTGGCATAGACCGATGGATTCGCGCGCTGCGGTGCGCGCGGCTTCGACGTTGCCAATCCACAAGTTGTAGGCCGCGCTGTTCATGAGTTGAACGATCAAATTCGTTCGAAAGCGACGCCTGCGCATGATGGCGATGGATTGCGTCGCGCACTCGAGGGCGCGGTCCGTCTCCCCGGCGGCGAATTCATGTTCCGCAAGCCAACTCAGCGTGTGCGCTACGCGCCGTTCGTCGCCGGCGGTGCGAAAGATCGCGATCGCTTCCTGCATGCGCTCCCGCCGTTCGGGGAGCGAGGCCCCCGGCGTCCACGCCGTAAGCGCGAGACATTGCGCGATGAAACGGCGGTCGCCGCTCTCGCGCGCGATCTCGAGCGCGTCCGAAAGAAGGGGCCTCGCTTCTTCGATTTCGCCGAAGAATGCAAGCTGGGAGCCGAGCGTCATGTTCGCAAGGCCCATGCCCTTGCGATCGTTGGCTATGCGATACAACTCGGAAGCTTCTCGCGCGAGATTCCGGCGTTGCGTCAAACCCTTGCCGAGAGCGCTCGACGTTTCGGCCATTTCGCGCAGGAGCGGCGCGCGCAGTTTGGGATCTCCGTCGGCACCCACCGCCTCTAACGCCGCTTCGGCCCAGCGCCAAAATTCGGCCGGTCGCGACATCTCGAGAAAGTACTCGTGTAAAAGCGAGACGAGTTCGGCACCTCGTTCGACGTCGTGCCGTTCGGTCAACAGCCAGTCCAGCGCGAGTCTGAAGTTATCGATCTCCGGCGCGAGCGCCGTCATCCACGTGCCGAGCGGCGTGCGCGACATGTCTTCTACCGCGCGATGCGCGAGTGCGAACGTGTAACGGGCGTGCGTGTCGCGCAGGTGCTCGCGTTCGCCGCTTTCGGAGAGCTTTTCCAAGGCGTATTGGCGCGTCGATTCGAGCAATCGGTAACGCTGCTCGGAATCCCCGAGTTCGGCGACGATCATGGATTTGTCGACGAGCGCCGACATGAGATCCAGTACGTCCCACGATTCTATGCTGTCATCGCTACAAACTTCGCCGGCGGCTTCGAGCGTCCAGCCACCGGCGAACACCGCGACGCGCCTGAACACCGTACGTTCGTTGCCGGCTAGCAGATCGTAGCTCCAATCGATCAAGGCGCGCATCGTCTGCTGTCGCGGAAGCGCGGTCCGGCTTCCGCCCGTCAACAAGCGAAATCGCTCGTCCAGTTTCGCGGCGAGTTGCTCCACGGACAAAACTTTGATGCGCGTCGCTGCCAGTTCGATTGCCAATGCGATGCCGTCGAGGCGCCCGCAAATCTCCGCAACGACCGGCGCGTTGGTATCGGTCAGGGAAAAACGCGTGTTGGCTGCGGCGGCGCGCTCTTCAAAAAGCGCGATCGCGCCGTATCCGCGCGCCGTTTCGGCGTTCAGCGAAAGGCCGGTCTCGGGAAGCGCGAGCGACGCAACGCGGTGCACCGTTTCGCCGCCGATGCCCAACCCTTCGCGCGAGGTTGCGATGATCCGAACGTTGGCGCACCCGCGAATGATCGCATCGACCATCGCCGCCGCGCCGGCGACCAGATGCTCGCAATTATCGAAAATCAGCAGCGCAGTCCGATTGCGTAGCGCGCTGACGATCGCGTCGGTGAGCGTGCGTTGCGGCTGTTCCGACACGCCGAAAAGCGACGCGACCGTATTGGGGATGAGCGCCGCGTCTACCAGCGGCGCCAACTCAACGTACCAAACGCCGTCGGGATGCCGGTCGAGCAAATCCGCGCCAATCTGCAGCGCGAGGCGCGTCTTACCGACGCCTCCCGTGCCGACGAGCGTGAGCAAGCGCGTGCGGCCCATCAGATCGGCAATTTCGGCGATGTCGTGCTCGCGGCCGACGAAGCTCGTAACCTGCAACGGCAGATTGTTCGGCAGCGCTTCGAGCGATTTCAACGCGAAGAATTGCTGTTGCAAGTCCGGCGCGACGAGTTGATAGATTTGCTCGGGTTGCGTGAGATCTTTGAGGCGGTGCGCGCCGAGATCGCGTAGCGTCGCTTGCGCCGGCAATTCGTCTTGAACCAGATCGGCTGCGGCGCCCGAGACGAGCACTTGGCCGCCGTACCCGACCGCGAGCAGGCGCGCGACGCGGTTGACCGTCGGGCCGAAGTAATCGCCGTCGCGTTCGTCGGCGTGCCCGACGTGCAGCGCCATCCGCACTTTTAGCGCGTCCACGCCGGAAAAATCTTCCGCCGATACCGCACGTTGGGCATCGAGCGCAGCCGCGGCCGCGTCGCGCACCGTCGGAAACGCGGCGCAGAATGCGTCGCCGATGGTCTTAAACACGTATCCACCCTGCGATTCGATCGCGCCGCGGACGATGCCGTCATGCCGTTTGACGGCCGCCGCCATCTCTTCGCGAAAGCGTTCCCAGCGCTGCATGCTGCCTTCGATATCCGTAAAGAGAAAGGCAACCGTACCCGACGGGATCGGTTGTGTCTGCGAGCGTGCGAAGTTCGGCAAGCCGCTCAAACCCTCAAGAGGCCGAAGGCCTCTGTCGGATTCGGCCCGGCCGCGGTCTGGTCAACGGCCAAGAAGCCGCGAAAATCTCGTAACAATGCTCGAACGCGAACGGGCGTGTTCCCCGGACCGCCGCAATACCAAGCAAGCACCGTGCCGGCTAGCAGCGCCTCGGGCTCGTCGGCGGAATCAAACGCAGCGAAGTCCGGGCCGTAGCGCAGCCACGCGGAATCGGCCTCTTTTGATACGCGCTTGAGATCGTGCGTGCTCGCCGCGAAGGTTTGGGTGACGTTGCGGACCGCGAGCGTGACGTTCGAGCGTTTCGCGAGCGACGTTGCCATACCCAACCGTTCGAGCACCTCGCTCCACGATGCTGCCGTTTCGGCTTCCAGCTGCGAGGCGAGCAACGGCGCACCCAGCGCCATCGCCTGCTCCATCGTCTGCGACATCCGACCTTCGTCGCCGCCGAAGAACGCATCGTCGCGTAACGCCGCTACCGTGAGTCCGAGGTCGGCGCACATCTTCTTGGTCTGGGCGAGGTAGTCACTGTCGGTCCGCGGAAAGTGCGCAACGTCAAAAACGACGCCGTCGGCTGCAAGCTCCCGCGCGCACAGTTCGATCCATTCGAGTTGTGTGAGATCGCCGTTGCGAAGTTGTCGATCGAATGCCGTGCTCGAACAGGCCAGCTTCATGGGCGTCCACGTTTCGTCCGCTTGAGGGAAGGCCCTGCGCTCATGAAAATCGCCGTTGGAGCCGATCACGCCGGCTTCGAATACAAGGATCGCATCGCGCAGGCGTTACGCGACGCCGGGCATGTCGTGACCGATTTTGGGACCTGCAACGCGATTCCGGTCGACTACCCGCAATACGGTTACGCCGTCGGCGAGGCCGTCGCATCGGGTCAGGCCCAGCGCGGAATCGTGGTCTGCGGATCCAGCCTCGGCATCGCCATCGCGGCGAACAAAGTTCCGGGGGTGCGCTGCGCTGCCGTTTGCGAACCGCTGTCAGCCGAACTCGCGCGCCGTCACAACGACGCAAACGTCCTCGCCCTTTCCGAACGGCTTACGGGTTGGGACATGATCGAGCGGCTCGTCGAAGTATTCTTGACCACGCCGTTCGACGGTGGACGGCACGCGCACCGGGTCGAGCAACTCTTTCAATATACCGATACCCAGCGGGAGCGGACTCTCAAGGTCATCGAAAGCGGTGAAGTGACCGGTGCCGCGACGCCGATCGCCGATCTGCAGGCAAGTCCGAAATGACGCAGACGCAACGCGTCGTCATGATCGTCGTCTTCATCGGCTCGATTTTGCTTGGCGCCTATGACGTGCTGAGCGCCCTGCGCGGCCAAGGCGGAAATCCGTTATTCGCGTGGTTGTGGGCCGTCGTCATGTTGATCATCGCGATTATGTCCGGGCGCATCGTGTTCCGCGGACGACCGTAAGGAAACAGACATGAATCTCCTAGAAATGAGCTCCCTCCAAGCCGAAGATCCCGACGTATTCGCGTCGATCGCGCACGAGGATACGCGCCAGCGCGAGAATCTCGAACTGATCGCGTCTGAAAATTATGCCAGCAAGGCGGTCCGCGAAGCGATGGGCTGCGTGATGACCAACAAGTATGCCGAAGGATACCCGGGGAAGCGGTATTACGGCGGCTGCGAGTTCGTCGACGTCGCCGAGACGCTGGCCATCGATCGGTTGAAGCGGCTCTTCAACGCCGAACACGCCAACGTACAAGCCCACGCGGGCGCGCAAGCCAACATGGCCGTATTCATGGCGCATCTGCAACCCGGCGATACCGTACTCGGCATGTCGCTCGCTCACGGCGGCCACTTAACGCACGGTACGAAGGTCAGCTTCAGCGGCAAACTCTACAACGCCGTCGCGTACGGCGTTCGTAAGGACAGCGAACTGATCGACTTCGACGAAGTCCGCGCGCTCGCTCGCGAGCACAAACCCAAAATGATCATCGCCGGCGCGAGCGCCTATCCGCGGACGATGGAGTACGCGCCGTTTCGCGAGATCGCCGATGAGGTCGGCGCCACGTTCTTGGTCGACATGGCGCATATCGCGGGGCTGGTAGCCGTCGACCTCCATCCTTCACCGGTGCCGCTGGCGGATTTCGTCACATCGACGACGCACAAGACGCTGCGCGGACCGCGCGGCGGCCTGATCCTGTGCACGGAAAAATGGGCGCAGGCCGTCGACAAATCGATTTTCCCGGGCATTCAGGGCGGACCGTTCATGCATACCATCGCGGCAAAGGCCGTCGCATTCGGCGAGGCGCTACGCCCCGATTTCAAGACGTATCAAGAGCGCGTCATCCAAAACGCTAAGGTGATGGCTGAGGAGTTCACGAACAACGGCCTGCGTTTGGTCGGTGGCGGCACGGACACGCATTTGATGCTCGTCGACCTTTCCGTAAAAGATCTGACCGGGAAAGACACCGAGAAATATCTCGACGAGATCGGCATCACCGTCAATAAGAACGCAATACCGTACGATCGGCAAAAGCCGTTCGTGGCCAGCGGCATCCGCATCGGCACGCCGGCCATCACGACGCGCGGTTTCGGCACCGATGAGTGCCGCGAAGTAGCGAAGATCATCTGTGCCGGCCTCGAAGACATCGCGGCTCGCGCGAAGATCGAGCATCTGCGCGGTCGCGTTCACGAACTGACCGCACGCTTCGACGTGCCCTAGAATGCGCGACGCGATCGAGCCGGATCTTCGCACCGTCGATCATCCCGCGGTTGCCGATCGCCTCGCGCGTCTGCGCAACCGCGACACGCCGATGCCGGTTTTTCGCAAACTGCTCGAAGAGATCGGCGCGTTTCTCGCATATGAGGCGACCCGCACCTTACCGGTTCGCGACGAGCGAGTCGTGACGCCGCTGGTGGAGATGCGCGCGCAGCGTATTGCGACGCGGCCGGTCGTCGCGCCGATCCTGCGCGCGGGCCTGGGATTGTTACCGGGCTTCCTCGAGGTCATCGCCGATACCGTGGTCGCGCACCTCGGATTCTACCGGGATCCGCAATCGTTGCAGCCGGTACCGTATTATGCGAACCTGCCCGACGATCTCTCCGAGCGTCACGTCTTCGTGCTCGATCCGATGCTCGCGACCGGCAATTCCGGCGCTGCGGCTTTGGACGCGCTCGTATCGCGCGGTGCGCGCGAACTGAGCTTCATCAGCGTGCTCGCGGCTCCCGAAGGTATCCACAGAATTCACGCGGCGCATCCCACGGTGCGATTCGTGACGGCGGCGCTCGACGAGCGACTCAACGACCATGGCTACATCCTGCCGGGGCTGGGCGATGCCGGCGACAGAATGTTCGGCAGCACCAGCTCCGTTCCGGTTGCCGTTCGTCCCAGGCAGTAATCAGGCAGCCGGATAACACTAGCAATCATGCGCCCTGGTTGGGATGAATACTTCATGCAAATCGCGCGAACCGTCGCAACGCGGGCTACCTGTCCGCGCGCGTCGGTAGGTGCGATTCTGGTGCGCGATCACCGCATGCTCACCACGGGCTATAACGGGGCGCCGCGCGGCGTCGCACATTGTACTGAAGTCGGTTGCACGCTCGCTGGCGACCACTGCATGCGGGCGACGCACGCCGAGGCCAACGCGATCGTGCAAGCCGCCCTGCACGGAGTCAACGTCGCGAATTCGACGGCCTATTGCACGCACCAGCCCTGCGTCAACTGCTCGAAATTGCTCATCAGCGCGGGCGTCCGGAAGATCGTGTACGAACACGCCTATCCCGATCCAATCGCGCAGGAACTGTTGAGCGAAGCCGGCGTCGCGCTCGTACAGTTTTCGACGCTCGAAGGCGCGCGTTCGTGAACTACGACATCTATCTCTATGTCGCGGCCTTCGTCATCGCGATTGCGGCGACGGCCTTCGCCACGCCGCTAATCTGCAAACTCGCCACGCATCTGGGCGTGATCGACAGATTGGGCGAAGAACGTCGCGTCCACGAAAAGGAGACGCCGAGAATCGGCGGGGTCGCGGTCTTCTTCGGGTTTGCCTTTGCGCTCTTCGCCGTGCTTGGCGTCGCGCTCGCGCACGTGCATAGTTTTTTCCCGCCCGACCCGCACGAGTCGGTGAGCGATCAACTACGCGATCAATTGGCTGACGCGCACAATCTCGTCGGTCTGCTGTTCGGCAGCATGCTCATCTTGGGCGTGGGTTTGTGGGACGACATCATGCAAATGCGTCCCCGAAACAAGTTTCTGGCCCAGATCGTCGTTGCGCTCATTTCGATGATCTACGGATTCTTGATTTCCGGGACGCGCAACCCATTCGATCACAATCTCAATACGAACTGGATCGAGTTTCCGCTGTGGTTCAGCGTTCCTCTGACGTTGGTGTGGTACGTCGGCATGATGAACGCGATCAATTTCATCGACGGTCTCGACGGTCTGCTCTCCGGCGTTACCGCTATATCGGGTATTTTTATCTTTGCGATCGCGGTTCTGCACGCCAACCCCGTCGTCGCGCTCGTCGTCATTGCCCTGGCGGGCGCGGCGTTCGGGTTTCTACCATACAACTTCAATCCGGCTCGTATTTTTCTAGGTGACGCGGGCTCGCTCTTCATCGGCTACGTGTTCGCGACCGTTTCGATTATCGGCGCCAGCAAGACCGCGATCGCGGTCGGGCTGATCGTCCCGCTCGTCATCCTGGCGTTGCCCATTCTCGACACTGCGGCGGCGATTTACCGGCGAGCGCGCTCCGGAAAGCGCATAACCGAAGCCGATCGCGGGCATTTTCACCATCAATTGATCTTCCGTTACGGACTCAACGTGCGCCAGGCGGTGCTGCTGATCTACGCGGTGTGCCTGGTGCTCGGCGCGGCGGCCCTGCTGCTCTCGGGCGGCCTGCAGCCCTTTTTCAAGATTGCGACGCTGTGAGCGAAAGACTCAAAGTGATGACCGTATTCGGGACACGCCCCGATACGATTAAAATGGCGCCCGTCGTGCACGCGCTTGAGGCCGACGACCGCGTCGACTCGGTCGTTTGCGTCACCGCCCAGCATCGCGAGATGCTCGACGATTTGCTCGACTTGTTCGGTATCACGCCGCAGTACGATCTCAACGTCATGACTGCCGATCAAACGCTCACGCAGATTACGACGCGGGTGCTCGACGGAATGAACGGCGTGTTGGAAAAAGCTCGTCCCGACGTCGTGCTCGTTCACGGCGACACCACGACCAGTACGTCGGCGGCGCTGGCGGCCTTCTACGCGCGAATACCCGTGGGACACGTCGAGGCGGGTCTGCGCACCAGCGACCGGTGGCTTCCGTTTCCCGAAGAGATGAACCGCCGCCTCACCGGCACGCTAGCTGCATACCACTTCGCGCCGACGCAACTTGCGAAGGCGCATCTCTTGCGCGAAAACGTCGCGACCGACGACGTCGTCGTGACCGGGAACACCGTGATCGACGCGTTTTTGGGGGCGGCTTCTCGCGCCGATCTTCCGTATCCGGGCGGGTGGGAGCGACTCGATCCGGACCGCCCGTTGATCGTGGTCACCGCGCATCGTCGCGAGAATCATCAATACATGCGGGCGATGGCGCTGGCCATGCGCGATATCGTCGAGTTGCCGATGCGCCCGCAGATATTGTGGCCCGTCCACCCGTCGCCGCACGTACGGCCTATCGCGCACGAGGTACTCGGCGACGTGCCGGGCGTGCTGCTCACGGAGCCCATAAATTACGCGGAGATGGTGGCAGCCGTCCGGGAATGCACGTTCGTGCTGACCGATTCGGGCGGGCTGCAAGAAGAAGCGCCGTGTCTCGGCAAGCCGGTCCTGGTCATGCGCGAAGAAACTGAGCGGCCCGAAGGATTGGAAGCCGGCACCTTAGAGTTGGTCGGGCACAGCCGGGCACGCATCCGCGACGCGGCCGTGCGGTTGCTAACCGAACCCGGCGAATACGAACGGATGGGAAAGGCCAGCAATCCGTATGGGGACGGGCGCGCTTCGGGACGCATCGTGTCGTGGCTGCTCGCCCGGCTTCGGGACGGGGCCTATCCGGAACCGTTCGAAGCCCGCGCTGCCGTATGAATTCCGCGCTCCCAATCGTCGGCGCCGGGGCGGCTTTCGCCTCGAGCGTGATCGTCGGTTTGGGGGTGGGCGTTTGGCTCGAACGGGTGACGGGCCAAGCGCTGTGGGTTATAGGCGGCCTCTTCGCCGGATTTTTAGTCGGGGGCTTTGCTGCCTACCGGTTGGTCGTACGGTCTTTGTGAGGTTGAGATGGACCCAACAAATGGCCAGGAGGATTCGACCCTAACCCGCCGTACCTACACCCCCGCCGAAGCCGCGGCCGATCTTGCGAACTATCGCAAATTCAGGAGATCGGCAAGCCTCGGAACGCTCTTCCTGGTCACCCTTGCTGCCCTGCTACTCGTCCATTGGTCTGCGCCGCTTGCCTTGGCGCTAGCGGTGGGCGGGCTCTGCGGAGTCGGCAACGCGTGGTTGGTAATGTACGGGAACGAGCGCCTTGCCGATAGCCGGCGCGTGGGAATCTTCGTCATAAGTAGTTTGCTACGCATCGGGGTCTTCGGTATAGTGCCGGTGTTGTTAGCACTCAGGAGCGGCTCCCTGTGGAGCCTGGGGCTATACTTCGCCGGGTTTTTTATACCGCTAGCGCTCTACGCACTACTGCTACGGCGCAGCATGTAGCAGTTACGACTAAAGGGGAACCGGCGCGCGAACGCGTCGAGAAATAAGAAGCT
>DATBTT010000052.1:0-11710 GCA_036559125.1 Vulcanimicrobiaceae bacterium | reverse complement strand
ATCGCTAACAGTACCAGGGCAGCGATCGTCTTCTGCATGATTCGACTATACTGGGCCTAAACGTCCGACTCCCTCATTTGCGGGAGTGGGTCTTTCTCTGCATCGATCTGCACTTCGTATGCACAGCCAACGGCGTGCAGCCGACCTTGCCTCAACGACTATCTAGCCGATTCACGCCTTAGACGTCTGCCCCGGCGCGGGTTTCGATATTCATTCGAAACCGCGGCGCACACATTTGTAATAACGACGCAATCTTCCGGCAACGATCGGCTGTTAACGTCTTGGCATGGATCTGCATTTTGTATGCACCGCCAAAGGCGTGCAGGCGGCCGATGAGATGATGCGCGTCGCGGACAATTTGACCCGTGGATAGCCGCGTCGCGCGCCAGGCCGGCGCTCAATTCGAGGCGCTGTTGTTGGAGCGCGTTTTATCGCCGCTGCAGCGCAGCTTCGGGCAACTCGGCGAGGTCGCAGTCGATGCATGCGCGCGATCGATAGCGCGGCAGGACGCAGGTGGATTCGGCGCGCTCGTCGCCGCGGCTTTGGACGGCCGTCGTGATCGATAGCGGCGAGCGCGAAGATCGCATCCGCGAGTTGTTTCCACTCGTGCGCAAGATCGCGCGCCGCGTGCAGCGCGTCGTTCCGGGTAGCGATTTGGACGATCTCGTCGGCGAAGGAAGCGTTGGATTGATTCGCGCCGTCGATTCGTTTGATTCGTCGCGCGGGCCCACGCTCGAACAGTATGCCGGTCGCGTCGTCGCCGGCGCCATGCTCAACGGCCTGCGACGACTCGACCCGGTTTCGGAACGCGTGCGCCGCGAAGTGCGCGAGGCCGAACGCGAACGGTACGCCCTCGCGACGCAAACCGGCGCGTTGCCGACGCAGCGCGAGATGGAAAGCCGCCGCCCGGCACTGCGACGCGCGCACGTTCACGCGTACCGCTATACCCCGCTCTCGCTCGACGGGCCGCTCCCGACGGGCGAATCGCTCTCGGGCGACTGGGGAATCGACCCGGCAAAGATTGTCGGCGACCGTAGCGCCCGGTCGGCGATGGAGGCCGCATTGCGAGCGCTCCCCGCGCGACAGCGAACGCTGCTAACGTTGCATTACTTCCAGGACCTCTCGCTACACCAGATCGGAAAACGCTTCGCGATTTCGCCGCAACGCGCATCGCAACTACACCTAGCCGCGCTAAAGACCTTACGGAGGAACTGGAATGCTCGAGCCGCGCATTGATGCCGAACCGTCCAGCGCCGCGCTGTACGCCCCCGTCATGCCGGCGCCATATGTTTTTCCGATTCTTCCGGAAGACGAACTCGAAACGCCGCCGCTCCCGCGCGAGCATCCGCACTGGGTAAAGGACGCGCTTTCGGTCTCACAGCGCACGCGAGCGTTACTTTCCCGCATCAAGCCGATCGTCGTTCGCGTACTGACCTTCTGGGACCACGCCGTGCGTTCGATGACGATCGGGAATCAGCGCATCTCCGTCGACCCCAGCGGAAGCTATCGCGTCGAATAAGGCTCAGGATGACAGGATGGCGTCGATTAGGTTTGCTAGGCGGGATGCGCCGGCTTTCGCGACTGCCGTTACGTCTGCGTGCGAAACGGCGGAGTTGCCGAGAACGTTCGTGATGAGGCTTATGCCGAGAACGTCGAGGTTGCGCGCGCGCGCGGCGATCGTTTCGAGGACGGTCGACATGCCGACAGCGTCGGCGCCGATCCCACGCAGATATCGCACCTCCGCCTGCGTTTCGTAACTCGGGCCAAGAACGCTTGCGTAGACGCCTTCGCGCAACGCGGCGTCGCTCCGGCGAGCCAGCGCGCGCAAATGCGGTGAATAGGCATCGATCATGTCGACGAACGGGTCGGCAAGCGCAACGCCCGCGAGCGGATTGGCGCCGCTTAGATTGATGTGATCGGCGATCAGCATCACGTCGCCGGGCGCAAACGCGGGATTCAAGCCGCCGGCGGCGTTGGTAAGGATTACCGCCTTCGCGCCGCACTGCGCGGCGAGCGCGATGTTGTAGGTCACCTGCTGCGCGTTGAAGCCCTGATACGAATGGACGCGACCCGCAAAAGCCAGCACGCGTTTCCCGTGCCACGTTGCCAGCAGCGCTTCGCCGGCGTGGCCGGCAAGCGTCGCCGCCGGCATGCCCTCCAGACGCGCGTACGGAACGCGCACGAACGGAGTTTTGCGCGCCAGCGCGTCGGATAGCCCGCTGCCTAATACGATCGCAATCTCGACGCTGCCACCCGCGGCTTCGTTGAGTCGCGCTGCGTCGGCTTCGAGCGGGAGGCTCACCGTTTCGCGACCGCCGCCGGCGAAAACAGATTTTCGCCGGTCATCTGCGACGGCACGGCTAGCCCCATCAGATGCAACAGCGTCGGCGCGACATCGCCGAGTTTGCCCTGCCGCAGCGTGCCCTCGACGCCGTTGCCGATCAGGATCAATGGAACGCGATTGGTTGTATGGGCCGTCAGCGGATTTCCGTCCTTGTCGATCTTTTCCTCAGCATTACCGTGATCCGCGGTGACCGCGAGCAGCCCGCCGGCTTCGAGCACGGCGTCGGCAAGCCGTTGCAAACACTCATCCAGAATCTCGACGCTCTCGATCGTCGGCTCCCACTTGCCCGTGTGCCCGATCATGTCGGCGTTCGCGTAGTTCATGATGATTGCGTCGTACGTTCCGGCCGCAATTCTAGCAACTGCGAAATCGGTTATTTCGCGCGCTCTCATCTGCGGCGCCAGATCGTAGGTCGCGACGCTGCGATCCGACGGAATCAACTCGCGGTCTTCACCGGGAAAAACCTCTTCGCGGCCGCCGTTGAAGAAGTAGGTCACGTGCGCGTATTTTTCGGTTTCGGCTAACCGCAGTTGCCGCAGGCCGTCGTGTGAAAGCACTTCGCCGAACGTTTGATACTGCGGGCGTGGCCCGAACAGCACCGGGTTGGGAAAGGTCTCGTCGTACTTCGTCATGGTCGCGAAGATGAAATCGTTGTAATGTACGGTCGCAAACGCATCGAATGCCGGGTCCGTGAAGGCAAGCGTCAACTGTCGCGCGCGGTCCGGGCGGAAATTAAAGAAGATGCACGCGTCGCCGTCCTTCACGGGGGCGCCGCCGCCGACGAGCGTCGGTTTTACGAACTCGTCGTTTTCGCCGCGCGCATACCCGGCTTGCAGCGCCGCCGCCGCATTTTGCGCCGAATACTCCGCCTTCGCGCGCGCGATCGCGTCGTAGGCGAGGTGCGTGCGCTCCCAGCGCTTGTCGCGATCCATGGCGTAAAAGCGGCCGATTACGGTTTTAATTGCCCCGCCGCGCCCCAGCGTTGCGAGCT
Source organism: Vulcanimicrobiaceae bacterium (assembly GCA_036559125.1). Classification (GTDB taxonomy): domain Bacteria; phylum Vulcanimicrobiota; class Vulcanimicrobiia; order Vulcanimicrobiales; family Vulcanimicrobiaceae; genus JALYTZ01. The sequence goes on along the minus strand of DATBTT010000052.1, from coordinate 8,375 downwards.
CATTCTCAACTGCAGCGATGTACGTCGCCGCCGATCGGGGCGGCGTATCGCGGCCGTCGAGAAAAGCGTGCAGGACGAATGGAGCGTTAGCCTGCGTTGCCGCTTGCATCAGCGCGACCAGGTGCGTCAGCGAACTGTGCACCTGTCCGTCGGAGACCAGACCCATTAGATGTAGTGTTCCGCCGCTGTTGCGGACGTGATCCAAGGCCGCGTTGAGCGTCCCGTTGTTTACGAAATCACCCGACGCGATGTCGGCGTCGATGATGACCACGCCTTGCGCGACGACGCGTCCGCTGCCCAGATTCATGTGCCCGACTTCGCTGTTGCCCATAATGCCTTTGGGCAGCCCCACGTCCTCGCCGCTGGCCTCGAGAGTCGTCCACGGATAGCGCCCGAAAAATGCGTCCCAGTGTGGAGTTTGCGCCGCCGCGATCGCGTTGCCGTGGGTCGCGTCGCTGCAGCCCCAGCCGTCTAGTACGGCGAGCACGACCGGCTTATACTTCATTCACGATTCCTTCACACGCGGCGCGTAAAAGTTCGGCGAAACCTGCAGGGTCGAGCGAGGCGCCGCCGACCAGCCCGCCGTCGATGTTCGGCCGGCATACGTAGTTCGCGATATTGTCGCGCTTCACGCTGCCGCCGTACAATATCGGAACGTCCTCTAGGCCGCGAACGCTCGTGCGAATTGCGTGCATGACGTCGTCCGCGTCCGCCGCGTCGCAGTTACGACCGGTTCCGATCGCCCAGACCGGTTCGTAAGCGAGCACGATGCGCGCCAGCGCGTCGGGTCCCAAGCCGTGCAATGCGGCGCGCGTTTGGGCTACGACGCACTCACGCGTTTGACTGGCGTCGCGTAATGCGAGCGTCTCTCCGACCGCGACGACCGGCGTCAAGCCGTTGGTGAGCGCGGCCACAACTTTCTTGCGGACGTCGTCGTCGGTTTCGCCGAAGTATTGGCGACGTTCGGAATGACCGAGAATCACGTACCGGACGCCGAGATCGGTCAACATCGGCGGCGCTATTTCGCCCGTGAAGGCGCCGCTTTGCTCCCAGTGCATGTTTTGCGCGCCCACCGCGATGCGGTCGTTGCCGCGCAACCGCTTGCAGACGGCCTCAAGCGCGGTGAACGGCGGGCAGATCGCGATGTCGTACGTCGCCGGAATCGTTGCGAGCATCGGAAGAAAGGCATCGAAGAACGCGACCGCGTCGTCCGCGGTCTTGAACATCTTCCAGTTGCCCGCGATTAATTTGCGCACTAGCCGCTCCCTCGGTCGCCGCGATGAAGCGAGAGCGCCGCGACTCCCGGCAGGGTCTTGCCTTCGAGAAATTCGAGCGTGGCGCCACCGCCGGTGCTGACGTGCGTCATTTTGCCCGCGAACCCGAGTTCGTGTGCGGCTGCGGCGGCGTCGCCGCCTCCGACCACGCTAATCGCGCCGGATTCGGTCGCGCGCGCGATCGCGTCGCCGACCACCTTGGTGCCCGCCTGATACGCCGGTTTCTCGTAGACGCCCATCGGACCGTTGAACACGATAGTGCGTGCGGTTTCGATCACTTTCGCGTACTCTTGCGCGGTCTTCGGGCCGATGTCGAGTATCATCGCGTCGCCTATGTGCGCCAAATCGACGGCGTGCGCCCCCGCGTCGTTGTCGAACGAGGTCGAGACGACGGCGTCGACCGGCAGCAGTAACGAAACGTCTTTGCCTTTCGCCTGTTCGAGAATCGTTGTAGCGGGGCCCAGATCGTCGTCGCGCAACGACGTGCCGACGCCGATCCCCTTGGCCGCCAGAAACGTATTGGCCATGCCGCCGCCGATGCAGAACGCCTGCACGCGCTCCATGAGATTGGTGAACACGCCGACCTTGTCTTTGACCTTCGCGCCGCCGATGACGCAAACGAATGGGGGTTGTGGATCGGTCGCGAGGCCCGCGAGCGCGCGCAACTCCGCTTCCATCAGCAGGCCCGCAGCGTTGGGAAGCAAATGCGCGACGCCTTCGGTCGAGGCGTGCGCGCGATGCGCGGTTCCGAAGGCATCGTTGACGTAGAGGTCGCCGAGCGAGGCCAATTGTTCGGCAAACGCGCGATCGTTGCGCTCTTCTTCGGCGTGGAAGCGCACGTTTTCCAAAAGCAGAATATCGCCGTCTTGCAATCGCTCGACTGCCGCGCGCGCCGTTTCGCCCACGCAATCGCTCGCGAAAGCCACGTCTTTGCCGAGCCGTTCCGACAGCGCGCGTGCGACGGGCGCAAGCGAAAGCTTGGGATCCGGCTTCCCGTCGGGACGACCGAGGTGCGACATGACGACGGTCTTCGCTCCGTGCTCGCTCAAATAACGCAGCGTCGGCAATGCCGCATCGATGCGCGTGTAGTCGGCAATCGCCGGGCCGTTCTCACCGGATGTCATCGGCACGTTGAGATCCTCGCGTACGAGTACGCGCTTACCGCGGACGTGCAGGTCCTTGAGCGTGTGAAAATCCATGTGTCCCACCCTAGTGAAAGTGCGTTGCGATCCAGCCCATCCACCGCCGGTAGACGTCGGCGATGCGGACCGGGTCGCCCGGAAAATGCCCGTGGACGGGCCATTGATAGAACTCGACCGGGACGCCGTTGTCGCGCAGCGCGTGGTAGAACGCGTACGACTGCGCCGCCGGAACGCGCACGTCGTACACGTCGGAGAGGATCAGCGTCGGCGTGCGGACGTCGCGGTAATACGTTAGCGGCGAAACGTCCTGGTACAGCTTCATGTTCTTCCCGACGAACGGCGAGCCGGGCATCGATAGGCGATCCGCGCTGATGTCGTCGGCTAGCGAGTAGTCGTACACCAGATCGTCGACTGCGGCGCCGGAGACGGCGCTGTTCCAGATGTGATAATGCGTGATCATCCAGGACGTCATCATTCCGCCGTACGACCAGCCGGATACGGCGATGCGACGCGTATCGACGGGTGCGACGCGTTCGACTTGGCTAACGCCGGCCATGATGTCTTTTCCCGGCCCGTCGGTGGCATCGGCAAAAATCGCGTGCTGGTAGGCGTTGCCGAGATTGTCGCTGCCGCGATAGTTCGGCTGCAAGACAAACCATCCGCGCGCCGCCATCAATTGCGCGAGTTCGTCGAATCCGGTCGTCGATGCGCCCGTCGGGCCGCCGTGAATCAATAACACGAGCGGAAAATGTTGACCGGCGTGCGCCCGCGCAAGGCTTGCGTACCCGACCGGATACGTCAAGACGCCGTCTTCGTGAAAGCCGCCCGGCCCGGTCCACGTTAGACTGCGTACGTCTCCCAACGCGCGCGCGGCGATTGCGTCGTTCTCGTGCGTTAGCCGTAGCGGCGCGGTGGTAGGCGAAGCGGCGTAATAAAGTTCGCCCGGATGATGCGGCGTCGAACCCACGAACGCTACCCCGCCGTCGGGGGCGATGCTGCCGTCGAAGTCGCCGAACGCGCTGACGTCTCCGAGCGCGAATCGCGTGAAGGTTCCGTCGACGCCGAGCTTCCACAGCGCGCGCTGCGTGCCGTCGTTGGCGTTGACCAGCAGCGCGCGGCCATCCGGATACCACGCGTAGTTCGTCGTATTGCGATCCATACCGCGCGAGATGTCGTGCCCGACGCCGCGACCCGGGGAGATAAAAATGTCCGCCACATTCATCGCGTCGCCGTCGCGCGCATAGGTGTACGCGACGCGGGAGCCCGCCGGTGCGACTTGCGGGTTATATTCGAAGCGCGTACGTCCCGTCAGCGGCGTGCTGCGGCCGCTCGCAACGTCGAGCACCTCGACCACGGAGCGTTCGGCATCGCCCAATAGGGCATTGGGTAATCGAACGTAGGCAAGGTGCGCGCCGTCGGCCGAAAACGTCAGGGTCGACCCCGTTTCGCCGCTCGCGACGCTCCAATCGCCGTGCGTCAATCGCCGCGCGCTCCAGCCGTCCTCATTATCGCGCGTGGCGAGCCACAGATGCGCGGGCGGAAACGGTCCCGGGCTCAAGTACGCGTTATCGCCGACGCGAAACGAGTCTTGCCATTGTGCGATGCCGGTGCGCTTAGGAACGGCGTCGGTGGTAATGTAGGCGATTGCTTTGCCGTCTGGGCGCCAAACGAATTGATCGACGCCTTGCGGCGCATTGGTCGCGCGCACCGAATCGCCGCCGTCCATCGGCATCACGTAGACTTGCCGTTGGTGATTCTCGGTTGCGAGGAACGCGATGGCGTCGCCCTGCGGCGACCATTGCGGTTCGCCGACGCCCTCGCGCGTGGTCGTCAGGGCGCGCTGGGCGCGCGTCTTCATGTCGAGCAGCATGAGTTGTGGATCGCGTCGATCCGTTTTCAAGTTCACGTGCGAGCGCACGAAAACGAGTTTGCTGCCGTCGGGAGAAACGCGCGGTGAGGAGAGCCCGACGATGGCGTACGTATCGGCTAGCGCGAACGGTCGCGCGGCGGCGTAAGCAGGGCTTCCCGCCAGAACCACGCTCGAGCAGCAGATGACCGCTGCGCGGCGCACACATCGCGAAAACACTAACCTGCTATGCCCGCGCCGGAATCTTTTCGAGAACCATCGCCGTCAGATCGGCGAGCCGGCACGAATAGCCCCACTCGTTGTCGTACCACGCGCAGACCTGCACGAGATCGCCGTTGGCCTGCGTCAATTTCGAATCGATGATGGAGCTATACGGCGAGCCCTTGAAGTCGCTCGAAACGAGTTCTTCCTCGGTATATAGCACGTACTCTTTGAGCGCGTTTTCGCTCGCACCGCGCAGAATCGCGTTGAGTTCGTCGCGCGTCGTCTCTTTCTTCACTTGAGCCACGAGGTAGACCATCGACACCGTTGCCGTCGGCACGCGCAGCGCGAAGCCGTCGAAGGTCCCCTGCACTTCGGGGATCGTCAGAAACAATGCCTTCGCCGCGCCCGACGACGTCGGAATGATATTGGTTGCGGCATTGCGCGCGCGCCGGATGTCTTTGTGCGGAGCGTCCAAGATATTTTGATCGTTCGTGTACGAGTGGATCGTGGACATGAAGCCCTTGACCCAACCCAGATTGTCGACGATCGGCTTGACGGCGGTCGCCAGACAGTTCGTCGTGCACGACGCGTTCGAGATGATGTGGTGCTTCTCGGGATCGTATTGTTCGTGATTGACGCCGAGCACCAGCGTGACGTCCTCACCTTTGGCCGGCGCTGAAATGATGACTTTTTGCGCGCCGCCACCGTCGATATGCGCCCGCGCCTTGCTCGCATCGGTGAACAGCCCCGTAGATTCGATGACGACGTCGACGCCCAGCGCTTTCCACGGGATTTTCGCAGGGTCGCGCTCGGCTATCACCTTGATGGTTTGACCGTCGATCGAAATCGAATCGCTGCCGGCCGTCACGGTGCCGTCGTACGGGCCATAATTCGAATCGTATTTGAACAGATGGGCGCACTCGGCGGCGCTCGTCAAGTCGTTGACGGCGGCGATTTCGACGCCCGCGTGGCGCTCCATAAGGGCCTTGGCAAAGTTTCTACCGATGCGGCCGAAGCCGTTGATCCCGATGCGCATGCGAATCTCCGTGCTTTGTGAAGGGAAAAGGCTCTAGGAGTTACTCCGAGGGGACGTGTAGCGCCTTGGGCCGGCGCCACCTGAGAATTCGCCGCGTAGGCGGCGGGCGAGCCGGCCGAGCGCGGCGAGGCGGCTGTTGACCGTAGGCTTGCCGATCGCCGGGTTGCAGCGTCGCCCCAGCTCGGCGAGGCTCTCGTCGGGATGCGCGACGCGAAGGGTGGCTATCTCGCGCAGCGCGGGCGAGAGGTGCTGCAAGCCGTAGGCACTCGCGATGAAATCGATGGTTTGACGCTGCGCGGCGCCCGCCGCGGCCGCTCGCTCGAGATTGGCCGCCTCGGTGTTGACCAGGCGGTGGATGCGATTTTTCGTTTCCTTGAGTGCCCGCACGTCCTCGAGGTGCAATACCGCGCCGTGCGCCCCAATCACGGCGAGCACGTCGGCGATCGTGTCGAAATCCTTATAATAGAGCACGGCGTGTCCTTTTCGCTCCATGCGCTTAGGGAGATGGGCGACCGCACGCAGCGTCCAGGCGAGCCGCTCGGCGTGCTCGCTGGCGGGCAGCACGAACTCCAGGTGGTATCCCTGCGCGGCCGCCGAGATCGATCCGCATGCTAAAAATGCGCCGCGCGCCTCCATAATGCGGTCGCACTTGTGCATCGGCTTTTTCGGCCATTCGCGCAGATGCTCGGAGAGCGCCATCCGGTAGGCCGGCGTGCGAAAGAGCCGCTTTCCCGCGACTTTTTGCATTGCCGGAGCGGCGGGGTGGACGAGCGAGCGAAAGAGCCGCGCGATCGCGTTGCGATGCGTAACGAACGACGCGCCATCCCCTTCCCGGCCGTACAGCGCGAGTCCGGCCAGCAACGCATCGCGGCAATGCGCCGCCTCAGGCACGTCCCGAGCCAGCGCATCCTTCGTATCCGCCGAAAACGAACTACTCATCCGGGCGCGACATGCTTCGACAGGCTCAGCATGACAGAGGTCCCTCCGCGACATGCTTCGACAGGCTCAGCATGACAGAGGTCCCTCCGCGACATGCTTCGACAGGCTCAGCATGACAGAGGTCCCCCCGCGTCACCCTGAGCCTGTCGAAGGGTGAGCGTTATATCCAGTCGGATGGTTCGTCTCTGCGTTGATCGACGACTTCGTAGAGGTCGGCGGCCTTTACGCCGGGGGTCATGCGCAGCGGCACTTCGCGTACGCGAACGGTGACGAACTTGGTTGCGTAGTGTATCTCGAGAACGTCGCCCTGTTTGACTTGGTAGCCCGGCTTTACGGGACGCCCCTCCTTGGTAATCCGTCCGTGTTCCAGAGCTTCGTGCGCTTCCGTCCGGCGTTTGCTCAGCCGCGAGACCTTCATGAACTTATCGAGCCGCATCGCACATGCGCTTACGCTCGCCGGCCGCTTCCCCCTTTGCCGCGGCGCTCGCAAGATATTTGCATCTTGGCTGCCAACCTGGGGACGATGTCTGTACGGGAGGAGACGGGTCGCCCCGCAAGCGGCGGACGTGCCGGGGTCAATGTTTTCGATGAGAGCGTGCCCATGTGGCGCGTCTTTTTCGTGTTTCTGGTGCCGTTGATGCTCAGCAACATCTTGCAATCGGCTTCGCAGACGTTCTCGAGCATTTTTCTCGGACGAATGATCGGCGTACACGCACTCGCAGCGGTCTCGGCGCTCTTTCCCGTGCTTTTCTTGCTGATCTCGTTTCTGATCGGTCTTTCGAGCGGCAGCACGGTGCTCGTCGGGCAGGCGTTCGGCGCGCGCGACATGCACAAGATGAAAGCCGTTGCAGGCACGACGCTCTCCGTTAGCTTGATCTTGGGAATCGCCGTCGCCATCATCGGCCTGCTCTTCACCTATCCGCTTCTGCGGCTGCTCGGCACGCCGCACGACATCATCGACGACACCGTGCTGTACTCGCGCATCGTCTTCGCCTCCCTGCCGATCTTTTTCCCGTACTTGGTCTACACGACGTTCATGCGTGGCACGGGCGATTCACAGACGCCGTTTTATTTCTTGATCGTCAGTACGGTGCTGTCGATTTTCTTGACCCCGGCGTTCATTCGCGGATGGATCGGCTTGCCGCAGATCGGCATCGCCAGCGCGGCGGTCTCGGGTTTCATCGCCAACGGTGCCGCGTTCTTCGCCCTGCTCGCGTACTTGCAATACGTCAAGCATCCGTTGCGACTCGATCGCGAGATTTTCGCGGACTTGAAGATCGACCCGAAGGTGTTGTGGCAGGTCGTGCGGATCGGCATTCCTACCGCCATTCAGGTCGTGACCGTGGCGCTTGCCGAGATTGCGGTAATCTCGTTCGTCAATCGATTCGGTTCGCCGGCGACGGCAGCGTACGGCGCCGTCAACCAAGTAATCGGGTACGTGCAGTTTCCGGCGATCAGCATTGGCATTACGGCGTCGATCTTCGGCGCACAGTGCATCGGCGCGCGGCGCGAAGACAAGCTCGCCAGCGTCATTCATTCCGGTATCGCGCTGAGCTACATCATCAGTGGGATCATCGTTGCCGTGTGTTACATCTTCTCGTGGCAGTTGCTGGGCTGGTTCATCACCGACGCGCACACGCTCGATATCGCGCACGCGTTGTTGATGATCACGCTGTGGAGCTACCTGCTGTTCGGCAATCAAAGCGTGCTGAGCGGCATCATGCGTTCGAGCGGAACCGTCCTATGGCCCACGATCATCGGCGTGTTCTCTATCGCAGCGGTCGAAGTGCCGTCGGCCTACCTGCTGATGCGCCACTACGGTCTCGACGGCGTCTGGATGGGCTACCCGATTGCATTTTGCGTCGCCCTACTCTTGCAGTTCGCGTACTACAAACTCGTCTGGAAGAAGAAAA
>DATBTT010000051.1:0-67936 GCA_036559125.1 Vulcanimicrobiaceae bacterium | reverse complement strand
CAGAGCGCGGAAGTCCGGAAAACGAGCGACGAATGCGGCGAACTTCGGCAGCACGCGCTCGACCTGCGTCTGCTGCAACATGAATTCGCTGACCAATACGCGATACGGATCGCGCGTGGTTCGCCACGGAAGGTGCGCGCGGCCATCGCGTGCGTACCACCCCAGCAACAAACGCCGAATCTCGTACGTCATGCGTCGTCTTCGCCGTCACCGGTATCGTTCGCGCGATCGAACGCCGGCTGTGCGCGCACGCGCACGTAGTCGCGCAACGCGTTGACGCGCGCGGAATCGAACGCAGCGGATTGCGGAATGCCGCGATACTCGTCGATCGCTTGGCGCACGAGCGGCGCGAATTCTTCCGGAAGACTTTGCAGCGCCCACTGCGCTCCTTCATCCTTGCTCAAGATTCGCACGTCTCGTTGGGTCGCGCCGTGCAGCGTGCGGCAGGCGTTGAGAATCGCGTACGCCGGCTGCCGCTTCGCGCGCTCGCCCGCCCAGTTGAAATCCGCTTCGAGCGCGTTGATATACGCAAACCACGGCACCGGCCCGAAGAGCGATCGCGGCGGGGGCCCAAACAGACGGACTCCCCGTTCGCGCACGGCCGTGACGTGGGCCGCCAAGTCGAGATCGGTATCGTTAGCTAAATAGTCTACCTCGCCCGAAGCGATGCGATCGCGCCATGCCGAACTGTAATGCACTTCGAACGGCATCGGATGTTGGTATTCGCGCGCGTGACGCTCTTGAATCACCGTCACCTCGATGTCCCCCGGCATCGGCCGAGCATCGCTCAGCCGTAGGAGCACGTGCGCGAGGCCTTCGCGCATTTCCGGGTGCAGTGCCCCGCGCAACACGACGAGCAGGTCCGCGTCGCCGGTCTCGCGATGGAAGCTCCCCATCGCGAGCGATCCGTGCACGTATATCCCGACCAGTGCTTCGCCGAGAAAATCGCCGATGGTTCCAGCAACCGAAATCAGGTAACGCTGTATGTCCGAATCGGCATCGGTTACGTTCTGCGCCCGCGACATTATGCGCGCACGGCCGCGATCGCCTGACCGATGCGGCGAATGCCCTCGCCGATTTCCGCGCGCTTTACAGCCGTAAGCGCGAGCCGGAAGTTGTGATCGCCGCCGGAGTTTGCGAAGAACGCCTCACCGAAGAGGAACGACGCCCCGACGCGCTCGGCCTGATCGAGCAGTGGTCTCGCCCGCAGTTCGCGCGGCGTGGTAACCCAAAGATAGAAACCGCCGCCGGCCTTACTCGTGCGCATCGTATGCGGCCAATATTTTAAAATGGCCGCGTCTGCAATGCGGCGGCGTTCGAGCAATTCCTCGCGCAGTTGCGCGACGTGACGATCGTAGCCGGTCTGCAGATAGTCGCAGATCGCAGCTTGCACGTAAAGGCTCGTGGCCATGTCGTGGGCTTGTTTGCGCAGCAGCAAGCGCTCGAGGATCGTGCGCGGAGCGCAAAGCCAGCCGACGCGCAGACTGGGCGCGATGGTCTTGGAGAAGGTGCTGAGATACACCACATAATCGGGAGCCTGACCGACCAGCGGCGGAGACGGCGCGTGCGCCAACTCGCCGTAAGGATCGTCCTCGACGATCGGGATACCGGCGCGCCGCGCGAGAGTAACGAGGCGTTCGCGGCGATCGGCGTTCATCGTCACATTGGTGGGGTTGTGCAGCGAAGGCATCGTGTAGATGAACCGCGGACGGCGCGTGCGCAAAATCGCCTCGACGTGATCGACCCGCATGCCGTCATCGTCGACCGGTACCGGAATTGCTCGCAGGCCGCAAATTTGGAAGATCTGCAGCGCTCCGGGATAGCTGGGAGTTTCGACGATAATTTCGTCGCCCGGTTCCGCAAGCGATTGCGCGACGATCATAATGCCCTGCGTCGACCCGGTTAGAACGATAATGTCTTTAGCTTGCGTGCGCGTTCCGCGCAGGTTCATGCGCGCGGCGATGGCCTCGCGCAGCGGCTCGTACCCTTCCGAGTCGCCGTACGAGAGCACGAATCGCGGGTCGGTCGCAACGCCGGCGAACGATTTAGCGAGCTCGGCTAGCGGCGACGGCTCGTCGGGTGCGACGCCCTGCACGAAAGAGATGCGTCCCGGTTCCTGCTTGGCGGCGAGTTCGCCGAGGACGGTCGGGAATTCGCCCACGCGCCAAGGCGGCAGCGTGACCCACCATGGAACGGCCGCGGATCGTTCGGGCTGGCCGGCGCGCAGCGTCGGAACGACTCGCGAACCCGACCCGACTCGCTGCTCGATGAGGCCGTCGGCGACCAGTTCGCGATACGCGTGAACGACCGTGCTTCGATTGACGTGCAGGCGATCGGCCAAGTTCCGCTCGGGAGGCAAGCGAGTCGATTCCGGGAGGGTGCCCGCGAGAATTGACTCCCGCAGCGCCTCGTAGATCTGGCGATACAGCGGCACGATGCTGCTGCGGTCGAGCGCGGGGAGCATGCCAGGCCATCCAATTTTTGCCATCTACCATCCATTTCGCGAATTGGCTGGTGCAACCCCTACTTTGGTCGGCTGCGCACATGCCGGGCATTGCTATGATTGGGCTCGAAGTTTGCGAATGCGGTGCTCCAGTCCGGAGCGCCCTTTCTAACAGGGAGTTTGGAGTGGCGGAACACCAGGTTGATGCAGTCGTAATCGGCGCGGGCCCGGGCGGATATCATGCGGCGATCCGGCTGGGGCAGCTCGGCAAGAAAGTGATCTGTGTCGATCGCGACGAGGTCGGCGGCGTCTGCCTCAACTGGGGATGCATTCCGACCAAGGCGCTGCTTCACGTTGGAGAGATCACGCGCCAGATCGGCCATGCCGACGCCCTGGGCATCAAGGTCAAAGGCTACGATGTCGACCGCGAAGGCGTTGCCAAGTTCAAGACCGATGTCGTCAACTCCAACGTCGGCGGCGTCAAGACGCTATTCAAAGCCAACAACGTGCAATTTTTGTACGGGCAAGCGTCGTTTAAGGGCGCGAACGAAATCGCGGTCAAAAATAAAGACGGCGGCGAGGATACCGTCAAGGCGCAATACGTCGTAATCGCAACCGGCTCGGCGCCGATCGACGTAAAGGCGTGGCCGCGCGACGGTGAGTTCGTCATCAACTCCGACGACGCCGTGCAAATGAAAAAAATCCCGAAAAGCATGCTCGTAATCGGCGGAGGCGTAATCGGTCTCGAGTTCGCGACCGTCTACACGCGCTTGGGCACGAAAGTTCTGGTCATCGAGGCGCTGCCGCAAATTCTCACCGGCACCGATTTGGAGATATCGAAGACGCTTGGACGCATTCTCAAAAAACAGGGCGTCGAGATCATGCTCGGCACGAAAGTGGGCGAGATCAAGCGTGCCGGCAAGATCGTCAAGGCGACCTTCAACGGCGACGGGACGAGCGGCAAGGACGAGTCGCGAGAATTCGAATGCGTGCTGGTAGCGGTCGGCCGCCGTCCGGTTACCGACGGTCTGAATCTCGAGGCAGCCGGAGTAAAGACCGACGATAGAGGCTTCATCAACGTCGACGCGCAGCGACGCAGCGCCGTATCGAACATCTTCGCCATCGGCGACATCACCGGTGCTCCGATGCTCGCGCACAAAGGCATGAAGGAAGGCGTCATTGCGGCCGAAGTCATCGGCGGCGATAAATCGGCGGCGTTCGATCCGGTCGCTATTCCGAATTGCGTTTACACCGATCCCGAAGTCGCGACGATCGGCCTTTCGGAAGACGAAGCCAAAGCCAAAGGCTACGAAGTTCGCATCGGCAAGTTTCCGCTCGCGGCAAGCGGCCGCGCGCGCACGATGAATGAATCCGACGGCATTATCAAACTCGTCGGCGACGCGAAGACCGACATGCTCCTGGGCATGCACATCGTCGCGCCGCAGGCCGAGTCGCTCATCGGCGAAGGCGTGATCGCGCTCGAGATGGGAGCGACGCTCGAAGACATCGGTCTTTCGATCCATCCGCATCCGACCCTCACCGAAGGCATCATGGACGCCGCCGAAGCCGCGCACGGTAAAGCGATCCATATCGTGAATCCCAAACCTAAGGCGCCCGCCGCCGCGGGGGCGCGCTAAGCGCGCGAATCGTGAAGCGCGCGCGGATGTTGGACGTCGGGCTGCGTCCCTATCGAGAGATATGGGATCTGCAGCACCACATCCACGAGCGCGTTCGCGATGGACTCGACCCCGAGACGTGGATAGTCGTCGAGCACGCACCGACGATCACCCTTGGCCGCGCCGCCAAACGGCAGAACGTGCTGCTCGCTCAGGAAACTCTTACCGCTAGCGGCGTCGACGTCGTCGAGATCGAGCGCGGCGGCGACGTTACCTACCACGGTCCGGGACAACTCGTCGTCTACCCGATTCGAAAGCTCGAACGGTTTCGCGAAGTCGTCCCGCTCGTTCGCGCCCTTGAGGGCGCGGTAATCGAAGCGTGCGCGGCGTTCGGGGTGAATGCGGAGCGCTGGAGCGACCACGCCGGGGTCTGGGTCGGACGCAATCAGATTTGCGCGATCGGGCTTGCGGTGCGCCGGATGACCTCACTGCACGGAATCGCGCTCAACGCGAACACGGACTTGAGCTACGACCGCCTCATCAACCCTTGCGGCCTGCTCGATCGGGGCATCACGAGCCTCAGTAAAGAAACCGGTCGCGACGTAACGGTGTCGCAAGCAAAGACCGTCCTCTTGACAGCGCTCGAACGCACTTTCGACGTCTCGTTCGAAGCAATCACCTATCGGCCGAAGCACGAGCCTGTCGAAGCATGAGCGTTAAGAAGTACTGATGGCTATCGAAATCGACCTCATTAACCAGCCTGCGCCCAAGCGCGTGCCGAAGCCCGATTGGCTTAAGGTGCAGCTTCCGCGCGGCGACGACTACGAGCGCGTCAAGGCCAAGGTCAGCACGCTGCAGCTCAACACCGTCTGCAAAGAGGCGATGTGTCCGAATATCGCCGAGTGCTGGGGCGCGGGCACCGCGACCATCATGATTCTTGGCGACACGTGCACGCGCGGGTGCCGCTTCTGCAACGTAAAGACCGGTAACCCTAAAGGGGTCGTCGACTGGTTGGAGCCGGTCCGGGTCGCCAACGCGGTGCGCGACCTCGGTTGGAAGTACCTCGTGCTGACGGCCGTCGATCGGGACGACCTGGCCGACGGCGGCGCCCTGGTATTCGCGAACACCGTTCGGGCGATTCATGAAAAGGTGCCGGGCAGCAGGGTCGAGATATTGAGCGGCGATTATCGCGGCGATCTGACGGCTCTCGACATCGTACTCGACGCAGCGCCCGACGTATTCGCTCATAACTTAGAGACGGTGCGCCGCCTCACGCCGACGGTGCGCGACAAACGCGCCAAATACGAGCAGTCCCTGCGCGTTCTCGAACATGCCAAGAGCCGTGCGCCGCAGTACTACACGAAGACGTCGCTTATGCTGGGCCTCGGGGAGACCGAGGAAGAGATCGAGCAGTCGATGGACGACGCGCGCGCCGCCGGCATCGACATATTTACGATGGGCCAGTACTTGCAGCCGACCAAAAAGCATCTTCCCGTCGTCGAGTTCGTCACGCCCGAGAAGTTCGCGTCCCTCGGCAGCCTCGCCAAGTCCAAAGGATTCCATCAAGTCGTGAGCAGCCCGCTCTCGCGCAGCTCCTATCACGCGGAACAAGCCTTCAGCTAAAAGACGTACGGCGTGCAAGCGGCGCTCGCACCCAGCGGGCGCTCAGACAAGCGTGCAACGCTTACGTCCGACTCCCTGTCTTGGTAGGAACGATGACCGGATTTTTCTTACGCCGTCCGATCTTTGCAGCGGTTTGTTCGCTGGTAGTGCTCATTGCGGGATTGGTGGTTATCCCCAGCCTGCCCGTCGCGCAATACCCGCAAATAGCGCCGCCCGTCGTTACGGTGCAGGCAAACTATATAGGCGCCAACGCGCAAGCGGTTGAAACGTCGGTCACTACGCCGTTGGAACAAGCCATCAACGGCGTTGAGGGATTGCGCTATATAACCTCGACCAGCGCGCAAGGATCGGCCTCGATCACCTGCACCTTCGATCTCGGCACGAATTTGGATATCGCGGCAACCGACGTCGCCAACGCAGTTCAATCCGCGAGCGGACAACTGCCCAATGAAGTCAAGCAGACCGGTGTTACGGTTTCGAAAAATTCCGGTTCGTTCGTAATGGCGCTCTCGCTGGTCTCCAATAGTTCGAAGTACGACCGCCTATTCCTCAGCAACTACGCCGACCTGCGAATCGTCAATGCGCTCAAACGCGTCCCCGGCGTCAGCAGCGTAATCATCTTCGGTCAGCGCCGATACGCCATGCGCATCTGGCTCGACCCGCGCAAACTCGCGCAAAACAACCTCGCGACTACCGACGTGGTCAACGCGCTGCAAGAACAAAACGTCCAGGTCGCAGCCGGCAGCATCGGCGCCGCGCCGGAAGGCCCGAACCAACCGTACACGATCAACGTGCGTGCCATCGGCCGCCTGACCGACCCCGCACAGTTCAAGAACATCATCCTGCAGGCTCAACCCAACGGCGGCTTCGTGCGACTCGGCGACGTCGCGCGCGTGCAGCTCGGAGCCGAAGATTACAACAGCGAGATTCGCTTCGACGGAAACAATAACGTCGTCGGCATGGGTATCCTGCAATTGCCCTCGGCCAACGCGCTCGCGGTTTCGCAAGGAATTCGAAAAACGCTCGACCAGCTTGCGAAGAGCTTTCCGCCGGGCGTTTCGTACGGGGTCGCTTTTGACGGAACCACGTTCGTCCATGAATCGATCAAGGACGTTTTGGTCACGCTCGCCATTTCGATCGTGCTGGTCATCCTCGTCATCTATCTATTCTTGCAGGACCCGCGCTCCACGCTGATCCCCGCGATAACCATCCCGATTTCGTTGATCGGCGCATTCTTCGTCATGAAGTTATTCGGTTTCACCATCAATACGATCACGCTCTTCGGGCTGACGCTTGCGACCGGCTTGGTAGTCGACGACGCCATCGTGGTGATCGAAAATATCGCTCGCTACATCCAGGAAAAGAACATGCGCGGCGTCGAGGGCGCGGATGCCGCAATGCGCGAAGTGCAGAGCGCCGTCGTCGCCTCGTCGCTGGTGCTGCTCGCCGTTTTCGTACCCGTCGCTTTTTTCCCGGGAACGACCGGACAGCTCTACAAACAGTTCGCGCTCACGATTGCAGCCTCCGTCGGCATCTCACTCTTCACCGCACTTACCCTAACGCCCATGCTCTCGGCCCGATTGATCGGCGCCGAATCGGCGTCGCACTTTCCGATCTTCATCTGGTTCAACAAGGGATTCGATGGGTTCCGGCAATGGTATCGCCGCATGCTGCCGCGCTTCTTCCGCTTGCGGTGGGTCTTGGCCGGCGCATTCGTCGTCGCGCTGGTCGTCACGGCGGTTCTCTTCAAAACGACGCCGACGGCATTCGTGCCGAACGAGGACCAGGGGTTCTTTATCGCTACGATCCAAGCACCCGAAGGAACGTCGCTGTCGCAGGAGACCGCGATTGCAAACAAGGTTGAAGCGATCATACGCAAGCAGCCGGAAGTCGCGGATATCTTCGACATCGGCGGATTCAGTTTCAACGGTAGTGCGCCCAACGCAGGCTTGATGTTCGTCCAGTTAAAGCCGTGGTCACAGCGCAGCGGGTCGGCTCACTCGCTCGATGCGGTTCTGGGTCGAGTGCAAGGGCCGTTTTTCGGCATCCCCGGAGCGCAGGTATTCGCATTCAATCCACCGGCAATTTCGGGCGTCGGGAACTTCGGCGGATTTCAATTCGAACTCGAAGACCGCGGGAACGTCGGGCTGCCTAAACTCATGCAAACGGCGTACGGCTATATGGGCCTCGGCAACAGCAACCCGAACCTTAGCGCGGTGTTCACGACGTTTCGCATCAACTCGCCGCAACTGCTCGTGAACGTCGATCGTAACAAGGCAAAGTCCATCGGCGTTTCCCTCAGTGACATCTTCAACACGATGCAAACGGATCTCGGTTCGCGCTACGTCAACGACTTCGATTATCTCAATAGGTCGTATCGAGTCTACGTTCAAGCCGACCAACCCTATCGAGATCGCCTCAAATCACTCGGCGACCTGTACGTCAGATCGGCCGCAGGCGGTACGATCCCATTGAACGCCCTCGTCAGCGCGCAGCAAGTTCAGGCACCGCCGGTCATAACGCACTACAATCTCTACCGCAATATCGAAATCAGCGGCAGCGCGGCGCCCGGGAAGGGTTCCGGTCAGGCGATTACTGCGATGCAGCAGCTCGCGCAAAAACTCGATCCGGCAGGCGTGAGTTACGAGTGGACCGGACTCTCACTGGACGAAGTGCAAGCCGGATCGCAAACGCTGCTGATTTTTGCGCTCGGTATCGTGTTCGTCTTTTTAGTGCTCTCCGCGCAATACGAGAGCTTCATCGATCCGCTCATCGTCTTGCTCGCCGTACCGTGCGCCCTGCTGGGCGGCCTGCTGTTCATCAACCTGCGCCACAACCCGAGCGACGTGTACGCGCAAGTCGGCTACGTTATGTTAATCGGGCTGGCCGCCAAAAACGCGATTCTGATCGTCGAGTTCGCAAATCAGCAAATGCGGCAGGGCGCAGACATCGTGACGGCCGCGACCCGCGCGGCGCAGACGCGGTTACGCCCGATCCTGATGACCTCCATCGCCTTCGTCGCTGCCGTCGTTCCACTGGTCTTCGCCACCGGCGCCGGTAGCGCGGCACGCCACTCGCTGGGCACGGTAGTCTTCGGCGGCATGATCGTCTCAACGATCCTCAACCTTGCAATCACCCCCGTCATTTACGTCATCGTAAAATCGCTCATGCGCGGCCGAGGCAAGTCCAACGGCAGAACGACCAACGGCAAATCGAACCTCCCCGCCCCCCAACCCGAACAACTCCCCAGCTGACTTGTCACCCTGACCCGTCGAAGGGCCCCCGTCACCCTGAGCTTGTCGAAGGTCCCCGTCACCCTGAGCTTGTCGAAGGGCCGTCCTTCGACAGGCTCAGGATGACCGACTTTTCTCGTACCGGAGCCAGGGTTTTGGGCCAATTGGGGGGTACTCACCGGGTCAACCGGGACTGATAATTTTAATAGGCCGTCCCACTGCATGGAGATCGATATGGTTCGTACCTTATTTCGTACCTCGGCGGTCCTTGCATTGGCCGCTTCGGTGGGCATGATGGCCGCCCCGGCGGCCGCGGACACGGGTGAAGCGCTCGCCGGCGGCATCGTCCAGTCGGCGAATATAGCCATAAAAAATGCCATTAACGCGCACAAAAAACGCGAAGAGCGCCTTCCGGGCGGCGTCGCGCAAGTTCCACCGGTCCAGCAGAGCCCGGTGGGAGGGGCGCAGCAGCAAGGTTTGCCGACCGGATTTACCTATACGTTGGATTTTTCGATGGCGCATCCGTTCGGCGACGTGGGTAACAAGCGGAATTGGCTGCCGGGCGGGATGGATGTGGTCGCTGCGTACGGCTTCAACCCGACTACGCGCTTCACGGCCAGTTACTACGAGTTGCAACACTACCCGGTCGGCTTCAACAGCGGCACCGTTCCGACATATATTCAGGGCCCACCCAACGGCGCGCCAACCGATCTCGGAACCATCGTTCCACAGATCGACGTCACGACCAAAGATCGCTTCACGCTCATCAACCTGGAGAAGCTTTTCGCAATTCATCTGAAGGGCGGGCGCGTTCTACCGATCGTGATCTCGCCGACCTACGTTGCGCGAACGTCGACGATCGCGGCCGCAAACGGGAACAGCGACGTCGTTCCCTTCGAGTACAATGGTTTTCCGGTGTTTAACGTGCACGACCGCACGGCGCAGATCTATTCGCTTGCGGTTACGCTACCGTTTCTAAAAACGCCGAAGATGTTCGGCACGTTTACCGTGGCGCCGTCATGGCTGGTTCATACCGCGGGCGTCAATCAAGAGAATCACGCGCAGCTCTACAATATTCTGTATCTCGAATACACGCCCGATGCGAAGACGAAAGTGTTTTTCGAACCGCAGGTCTCGCGCGATTACCTGCCCACCGATCCGTACGCGCAACATTTGGCGGCATACTTCTTGGGCGTCGCCGAGCAAATCGGGAAACAAGGGTTCGTGCAATTAGTTCTCAATAGCGGCAGCCCGACGAACTACAGTCCCTACGGCGTCAAAGCGCTCTATTGCCAGCAAGTCGGCAATTGTGCCAACACGACGGTGCCCGCGATCGGCGGTCTCAAAGCGACGCAACTTCAAATACAGCTCGGCATCGGCTCTCCGAGCGTGCTGCCGTTTTAGATGGGATACAGCACAATGTTCAGACATCTCTCACGCCCGATTGCCGTCCTTTCGCTTTTCGCGCTTGCCGCCTGCGGCGGCGGCGGCACGTCGACGCCGCCGGTGACGCCGCCGCAAACGGGAGCCGGCATACTGACAACGATCGTCGGTGTCGGCGACAGCTTAACTGCGGGATATCAATCGCAAGGTTTCCTCGGCGTCAGCGGCGTTACGAATCCGGTTAGCGCCTATCCCGGACATGCAGTGCCGCCCGGTCAGGAGAACGGATTCTGGTCATTGCTCTACCAGCAAGCCAAAGGCGTGAACGCGGCGACAATGTACGACCCGCAAAAATCGCCCTTACCGCTGATAAACGGGCCGGGTTTGGACGATCAACTCGTGGTTGCGGCTGCACCGCTGCCCTTTGCCACGACCCATACGAGCGCGTGCGATCAGTTCAATCAGGCCGCCTACCAACTCAGCACTGCGCTCTCGGTCGTGCGGGCGAATCCCGCAGCGACCGTGTACGATGTGGCCGTGCCGGGACAAACCGCGCACGAAGCGCTCTACATGACCGGACCTTTGACGGCACCCGCGCAGCCGCCGTCGTGCGGTTTCGCGTCGAACCCTAACGACCCCACCGCGGGAGGTCTGCAAACGCTGGTGGCGACCGAGTCGGGGCCTTTTTATCCAGTTCTCGGCGGCTTCGCCGGCAAGGTCGCGCACCTCGATCAGGTCGACGCCGCCGTGTCGCTTCGTCCGACGCTTGCGACGGTTTGGCTCGGCGCAAACGACCTGCTGAAATTTACGTTCTCCGGCGGCAACCCGGTTGCGAGCGATTCGGCGCAGCAGATGCAGGCCGACATCACGCTGATCGTTCAGAAACTGCAGAACGCCGGTGCGAAAGTCGTCGTAGCGAATCTTCCCGACGTGCTTGCGACCGCGCAGTTCTTCCGCGGAGGCGCTCCCGCGAGCCAGCAATTGTGCCTGCTGCAGAATTACGTCTTTTGCGGCGTCGCACAACAAGTCACCGCGGGGTTGGAAGCGCAAGGCGCACCGGCCGCCCTCGCGCAGGCTGAGGGTCAGCAAGTGGCGACCCAAGTGCTGGCCGATATTCAAACCAATTACGGCGTCGGAGCAAACGGTTATCTCACGGAAACCGGCTTCTTTACGTCGCTGCAAGAAATACTCGCGCAACTCGGGCAAGGCGCACAGCCGTCCCAAATCCAGATACAATTGGATCCGAGCGGCAAAGGTTCGGGGCTGGGCGGCGCCTATGTCTCCGACGCGTTGGCCGCGCAGATTCAGGGACTCAACGACGGCTACAATGCGGCAATCGCCGCGGCGGCGCGGTCAACGGGCGCACCGCTGGTCGACATCCACGCAACGTTCGTGCAGCTACAGCAGCAAGGTTTCCCGCTCAACGCCGGCTGTTGTAGCCTCGTTTTCGGCGGCGGATTGCTAAGTCTTGACGGTCTGCATCCATCCAACACCGGTTATGCATTGGTCGCAAATTTGTTCATCCAAACGATCGACACCGCGTTCGGCCTCACGATCGTCCCAGTCGATCCGGCGGCCATCAACGCGACCGATCCCTATCAAAGCAAGGCTCGCAAAATCCCGGCGTCATAGCGCCCCGCAGGTAGACCCCTTAGGGTTGCAAGTCCGCATCGTTGGAATCTTCGCCGAGTTTTTGCCCGGCGGCCGGCGGTGCGGGCTTGTCCTTGCGCAGATATCCGCGCTCTTCCAACGGATCGCCGTCACCGGTATGCATGGGCTCGTCCAACGTGCGGCTGCCATAGTCGCTCGGATGGCCGGTCTTCTTATCGCGCTCGTTCATCGCTGTGCCTCCCGCGGGAGCGTTCCCGCTAATGGGGTACCATTATGGCATGAACGAGACCATCGCGGCTAACGATCTTCACGGCGCCTCACCGGGCTCTTACAAGCTCGTCGACATTCGAAAAGAACCCGATGCAAAACAGATTCCCGGATCGCTGCGCTACAGCGGCGAGCAACTGGAACGAACCGAAAACCTGCCGTTCGGAAAAGACGACGACGTCGTTCTATACTGCGGCAGCGGCAACTCGTGCAGTCGCGTCGCCCAAACGCTGCGTGACAAGGGTTATGCGAAAGCACGCGCACTTGAGGGCGGGTATAAAAGCTGGTGCGACGCCGGCCTGCCGCTCGAAGATATCGGCGACATCCGCGAGTTCTAGCACGCGCCCTTCGACAAGCTCAGGGTGACGGAATGCGTCGACGGGGCTCGGGGTGACGGAGGGCGTCGACGGGCTCGGGGTGACGGAGGGCGCGACGGGCTCGGGGTGACGAGGTGGCTAGGCGTAGACTCCGCGGAGTTTTAGGGATTGGACGACGCGGTCGATCGCGATCATGTAGGCGGCGGTACGGTACGGTACGTTGTGCCGGTTGACTATTTTGCGCAACTCGTGGAAGTTCGTGAGCAACGTGTCTTCCAACCGTTCGTTGACCTCGGACTCCTTCCAGAAGAACCCCATGCGGTCCTGAACCCACTCGAAGTACGATACGGTGACACCGCCGGCATTCGCCATGATGTCGGGGATGACCGTGATTCCGCGCTCGTTGAAAATGCGGTCGGCATCGGGTGTCGTCGGGCCGTTCGCGCCCTCGACGATCAATCGCGCTTTGATCTTCGACGCATTTTCGGCCGTCAGCACCTTCTCAAGCGCGGCCGGAACGAGCACGTCGCAGTCGGTCACCAGCAACTCCGCGTTGCTGATCTTGTCGCCGCCTTTGAATCCATCGAGATTGTGATTCTGCTGCACGTGTGCGACCGCGCCCGCGATATCGAGGCCCGCCTCGTTATAGTACGCACCCGTCACGTCGGAAATTCCTACGACCTGGCAGCCGCGCTCGGCAAAGAGTTTGGCCGCGTACATGCCGACGTTGCCGAAACCTTGCACGACAATTTTCGCTTCTTCGGGTTTGATGCCCATGTGCGACATCTCGTCGAGTCCACAGATCGTGACGCCGCGGCCGGTCGCCTCGACGCGTCCGCGGGATCCCCCGATCGCCAACGGTTTGCCGGTTACGACGCCGGGTACCGACATTCGCATGTGCATCGAATAGGTGTCCATGAACCACGCCATGATTTGCGGCGTCGTATTGACGTCGGGCGCCGGAACGTCTTTGTCGGGGCCGACGACTTCGACCAGTTCGGCCGCGTAGCGCCGCGTGATACGCTCGAGTTCGTTCATCGATAACGTGGAGGGATCGCAGGTGACACCGCCCTTACCGCCGCCGAACGGCAAGTCGACGACCGCACACTTCCAGGTCATCCAAAATGCCAGCGCGGTGACCTCGTCGAGCGTGACGCCCGGATGGTAGCGAATGCCCCCCTTGGCCGGTCCGCGCGCGAAATTGTACTGGACGCGATAGCCGGTATAAACCTCGAACTCACCGGAGTCGCGTTGAAACGGGATCGAAAAAATGATCTGTCGCGACGGGTGCGTCAAGATCGCGCGCATTCCGGCATCCAGTTCGAGCAAATTGGCCGCTTCGTTAAAGTAAGCGATGCCGTCACCGAACACCGAGACTTCGCGCACACCAGTGGTCATAGAGCTTTAGAGCCTCCAGTAAAAAACCAAACCCATTACGTTTGGAGTCCGGTACCGCAATCCCCTATACGGAAAAGTCGCACTCCGGCGTTTTGTTCCTGCGAATTACACGTTAAACTTAAAGTTGACGACGTCGCCTTCTTGCATGACGTACTCCTTACCCTCGCTGCGCATCAAGCCGGCGGTCCGTAGCGCTTCCATGGTCTTGTAGCGCGCATAGTCGTCGTACGAGACGATCTCGGCCCGGATGAATCCGCGCTCGATGTCGCTATGAATCTTGCCGGCCGCCTGAGGCGCTCTCATGCCGCGCTCGATCGTCCAGGCGCGAACCTCTTTTTCCCCCGCGGTCAAGAACGTCATCAGTCCGAGCAGCTCGTAGGCCGTTACGATGAGTTGATCCAGGCCGCCCCGCCCGATGCCCAACTCGGCGCAAAACTCCTTGGCCTCCTCTTCGGTCAGCCCGGCCAATTCGGCCTCGACTTTCCCGCAGAAGGCGACGACCTGGCTCCCCTCGCCCTTCGCGATCTCCTCCACCGTGCGCGTAAGCGGCCCGGGATTTCCGATCTGTTCCTCGTCGATATTCGCCACGTAGAGCAACGGCTTTGCGGTAAGCAGGAACGACTCGGCGGCTAGCTCTGCTTCGGGCGAGCCCTTAGCAAACGTGCGGGCCGGAGTATTTTCCTCCAGCGCCGCGACGAGTACTTTCGCGGCTTCGAGCTTATGGCGGACCTTTGGGTTTGCACGTGCCTCGCGCTCGAGCTTGTCGAGCCGTTTCTGCAGCGTCGCAAGATCGGCCAGCGCCATCTCGATGCCGATGATCTCGATGTCACGCCGCGGATCGGGGCCGCCCTCGACGTGCGTGACGTTCTCGTCCTCGAAACAGCGAACCACCATCGCGACGGCGTCGGTTTCGCGGATGTGGCTCAAAAACGCATTGCCCAGCCCCTGTCCGGAACTGGCGCCTCGCACCAAGCCCGCGATGTCGACGAAGCGCATGGTCGCCGGAACGACCCGCTCGGAAGCGAGCAGCTCGTGCAGCACTCCAAGGCGATCGTCCGGGACGGGAACCTCGCCCACATTCGGCTCGATCGTCGCGAACGGATAGTTCGCGGCGAGGGCTTGCGCCGAGCGCGTGAGCGCGTTGAAAATGGTAGACTTGCCGACGTTGGGCAAGCCGACGATACCGCACGAAAGAGCCATAGTGAACCGCGCTCCGTTCGGCCGCCGGAGACTCGCGACCTTTGGAGGAGCGCAGCAAGGGGTACACTGCCACATAGCTGCAAGCCAGGATTGTTATAGGGAGCGTAGGATAGGATTAGTATGCGGCAGATGAAGGTTGACAAGCTCGGTATCGATTTGCTCACGCACGACCCGGTTGTCATCCTCAAAGACATGGATGGCAAGCGGTTTCTTCCGATTTTGATCGGGCCGTTCGAGGCGACGGCAATCGCCCTCGCGCTCGAAGGAGCTCCGGTCCCGCGGCCCCTCACGCACGATCTGATGCGGTCGATTCTGGAGACGCTCGACGCGCGGCTCGAACAAGTCGTCATTCACGACATCCGCGAATCGACGTTCTTTGCGAAATTGATCGTGCGGACCAACGGCGAGCTGCAAGAGATCGACGCACGGCCGTCCGACGGCATCGCGCTCGCATTGCGCGCGAGCGCGCCGATTTACGTCTCGGACAAAATCGTGCTCGAAGAGTCGGTGCCCGACAAGAAAGGCGACGGCGACGAAGCCGACGTCGAACGTTTCAAAAAATTCATCGAAGAACTTCGTCCCTCAGATTTCAATCGCTAACCGCGCACCGCAGCATGTCCGCCCTTCGACAGGCTCAGGGTGACGGCAAATTGTCATGCTGAGCACGTCGAAGCATGTCGCGCTTTCGACTGCTGGTATTTGTCATGCTGAGCATGTCGAAACACGCCCTTTCGACTGCTGGTATTTGTCATGCTGAGCACATCGAAGCACGCCGCCCTTTCGCCTGCTGGCATTTGTCATGCTGAGCACGTCGAAGCATGTCGCGCTTTCAACTGCTGGTATTTGTCACGCTGAGCCCGTCGAAGCATGTCGCGCTTTCGACTGCTGGTATTTGTCATGCTGAGCACGTCGAAGCATATCGCGCTTTCGACTGCTGATATTTGTCATGCTGAGCACGTCGAAGCACGCCGCCCTTTCGGCGACGTACCCGTTAGTGGTGGGTTCATTAGATGTCCCATTGCCAGATGTTCCACCAGGGTGTGCTCGTGGGATTGACGCTGAAGTTTTTGATGTCGGGCGAACGCACGATTAAACGGCGCGTTTCGTAGAGCGGGATGTACGGAACCGTGTCGTGGATCAGCAACTCGGCCTTGTGGTAGATAGCGGCTCGTTTCGCCGGATCGTCCGTCGCGAGCCCGGCCTTTTCTAACGCGTCGACCTGCGGATTGCAGTAGCGATACACGTTTTCGCCCTTCGGGTAAAAATAGTGGCACCCAAGATAAAATAATTCGTCGGGGTCCCAATTCAGCGTGTCGGAATAATTGACGAAATCATAGCTGCCACCGTACACCGGTCCGGTGGGTACGAAAATCGCATTGTACGCATACGGCTTGAGCGAGAGTCTAATGCCCAATGCATGCATGTACGCTTGGATCTGAAGCGAGATCGCGCGCTGATTGGCCGAGCCGGAGATGAAGTCCATAACGTAATCCATGCGAATGCCGTCCTTCGCGCGCACGCCGTCCGGGCCGGTCGTCCACCCGTCCGCGTCGAGCATGCGGTTGGCTTGCGCAGGATCGTAACGGTATGGCGGGTTTTTCGTGTAGCCGATCGCAGTCGGCGGGATGACGTCGTACGCCCTTTCGCCGACGCCGTGCGTGAGTTTCTTGATAATCGCGTCGTAGTCGATGCCCATCGCGATCGCCCGGCGCACGCGAACCTCGCGAAGCCCCGGATGGCTGTTATTGATGAGAAACAAACTTTGCCCGTTCCAGGGCGCCGTATCGACGACGATCCCGGGAATAGTTTTGTACTGTTCGTAGAACGGATTTGGCGGCGACGTAATGAGATCGAGGTGATGCAACCGCAACTCGTTGAGCATCGTGTTGTCGTCGGGGATGATGCTAAAGACGATCTTCTCAA
The DNA here is from genome assembly GCA_036559125.1 of Vulcanimicrobiaceae bacterium. Classification (GTDB taxonomy): domain Bacteria; phylum Vulcanimicrobiota; class Vulcanimicrobiia; order Vulcanimicrobiales; family Vulcanimicrobiaceae; genus JALYTZ01. Next base: position 50,922 of record DATBTT010000051.1, on the reverse strand, counting down.
ATTTGGGCCTGCCTTTGAAATAGGCCTCGTTGCGGTCCAGCACGATCTGGCGGCCGCGATCCCATTTCACGAACTTGAACGGTCCGGTTCCCACGGGCGCCGAGTTGAACGGAACTTGATTGATCGAGTCGTATTTCGCTAACAGATGCCGCGGCAATAGACCCTTGCCGCCTTCTTGCAGTGGGGTAAAGAACTTCGTGACGAACGGCGGATAGCGGCGCTTCAAATGAACGACTACCGTATACCGGTCGGGCGTATCGATCGATGCAACCTGGTCGTAACCCTCGCGATGAAGCGTGTTGTTGCGCGGGTTCACGACCGCTTGCCAGGAAAACTTGACGTCCGCCGACGTAAACGGCGCGCCGTCGTGCCATTTGACGCCGCGATGCAAATGGTAACGGTACGTCGTGCCGTCCTTGGATATTCCACCGTTTCGCAGAGTCGGAACGGCGGTCGCGAGATCGCCGATCAGGCGGCCGCGATCGTCGGCTACGATCAAGTAGGAGTAGATCATCGACGAGAGATCGTAGGTCACGTCCATCGTCGAGAGATACGGATTGAGATGGTCGGGATCTTGAATATCGGCAAAGCGCAACACGTGCGGGACGCTCCACACGTGACGGCCGTCGACGATGGCGTTTTCCGACCCGGTGCGCGCGCAGGCGGCCAAAAATACGACGCAGGCTAGTAGCGCGATTGTCGCCTTCATGGGCGTACCTTCGAGGGGCCGCGCAGCGCACCTCGAACCAGAGGCCCCCATGGAAACTACAGAACGCGCCGATATTGGCGTATTTGGGGGATCGGGCTTTTACTCGTTGATCGAAAACGCCCGAGAGGTTTGGATCGAGACGCCGTACGGCGCGCCTAGCGACAGAGTCGCGCTCGGAGAGATTGCGGGAAAGAAGGTCGCATTTCTTCCGCGGCACGGAAAAGACCATCGTTTTCCGCCGCAATCCATCAACTACCGCGCGAATCTCTATGCGATGAAGATGCTGGGAGTGAGCCGCATCATCGCGCCCAATGCCTGCGGCTCTCTCAAGAAAGAAGTCGCACCGGGTTCGATGGTCGTCTGCGACCAAATCGTCGATCGCACCAGCGGCCGGAAGGACACGTTCTTCGACGGACCCATAACCACGCACGTAAGCTTCGCCGATCCCTATTGCCCTACGCTGCGTCCGATTGCGGTCGACGCGCTCAAAGGCCTGGGCATCGAGACGCACGACCACGGAACGGTCGTCGTGATTCAAGGCCCGCGTTTTTCCTCGCGCGCGGAATCGCAGTGGTATCAAAGCCAGGGCTGGGAAGTGATCAACATGACCCAATATCCTGAGAGCTATCTCGCGCGCGAACTCGAGATCTGTTTCGTTAACATCTCACTGATCACCGACTACGACGTCGGCCTCGCGGGCATGCAACCCGTTTCGCACCACGAAGTGATCGAAGTGTTCAAGAAAAACAATGCCCGGGTAAAGGACGCCATCTATAAGATCGTCAACGAGATCGACGTCGCCGCCGATTGCTCGTGCCGGCACGCGTTAGAAGGAGCCAGAGGATAACGTGAATTTACGGGGGCAGCGTCTCGACCTATCGCTCTACGTACGAGCGCTTCCCCTGTACGCGCGCAACGTCGGCGTCGCGCTCGCTCCGTTGGCCGCCGCAATCGTCGGCATGGCCGTCAGTTACGTCAGCGGCCCGCTAACCGCCCCGCTAGGCGGCGCGGGCGCGAGCATCTTCGGATTGATCGTACAGTTGATTTTCGGCTTCGCGTTCGGCGTCGCGTTGATCTTTGCCGACGACGCGTGGCGGCACGATCGCGCCAACCTGGCTTCGGCTTGGTCCGAAGCACGCCGAAAAGCCCTCAACATCCTCATCGCAACGCTGGGCTTTTTCTTCCTGATCTACATCGCGGGATTGATAGGCGGTCTTCTCGGAAGCGTCGGGAGTCTATTGTTCCAAGCAGTCGCGGCGTTCTTTTTGATCTATGCGTTTCCGGCTGCGGCGATCGGCGGCGCCTACGGCGCCGACGTCTTCTCGATATCGATTCGGATCGCGCGACGCGACCCGTTGCCGACGGCAATTCTCGCGGTCGTAAGCATTTTCGTCTACTTCTACGTCGGGCAGATACTGCCGAGCGTTTTAGGACCTTCCGTCGGTTCCGCAGGATACACAGTGCTTCGTCTGCTCTTGCCCGCGATTGCCACCGGATACGTCGCACTCGTGGTTGCCAAACAGTACGCGGATTTGGCTTTCAGCCGCTACCGGTAGCCCGCGCCGCTTTAACCTTTGCCGGAGAGTGCCATGCGGACGACTTCGCCTACCATGGACGGATTCACGTTGGTTCGCGCGAGACGCTGCGCATCCGTGATTTTCCCGAGTATCGCGCTGCCTTCTCCCGCACCAACCGGCGCTAAATCCTTGAGGCGTGGGACGTAGTCGACCGCAAGCACCGGCGCGCCGCTTGCAACCCCTACCGCAATCCAATCGCGCACCAGCGTCTTGAGCGTTTCCAATCCTTCCTCGAGCGTTTCGCGCGTGGCCCAGGTTTGCTCGGGCGAACGTCCCGCAACTACGGCGAAGAACCACTCCGCAACCGCTCCGCGTAGCTGCTCGTCTTCACCACCGAGCGCCGCTACTGCGCGCCCGACGCTGCCCTGGGAAAGCGACGCGCCTAAATGCGCTTGCGCGGCGTCGAATCCTTGGCGAAGCAGAATCGCCTCGACTTCGGCCGATCGTAAGTTCGGGAAGCGAATTTCGACCAACCGCGACCGAATGGTCGTCAGCAATCGTCCCGGCGTGGCGGTCGTGAGCAGCATAACGACGTTCGGCGGAGGTTCTTCGAAAAATTTCAGTAGCGCGTTGGCGGCATGATGCGTCGCAAAGTCCACGTCGCCTAAGATAAAGACGCGAAATCCGCCCGCATAGGATTGCAGGGAAAGCTGGCGCACGAGATCGCGCGCCGTCATGTCGTCGGTTTCGTGGAATCCGAGCGGCGAATCCGTGTCGCCGATCTTGAGCGCGCCGGCGCTCTCAAGCAGGTCCGGATGTTTGGTGTCCGTCTTGCCGACTAGCTTGCAGGACGCGCACGTGCCGTCGTAACCGAGGACGCCGGTTTTCGGCGCCTCGCAGAGCAACGATTGGGCGAGCCGGCGCGCGAACGTTTTCTTGCCGATACCCTGCGCACCGGTAAACAGATACCCGTGGGCTATCGTGCCTTTAGTCAGGCGCGAAAAAAAAGCTTTCGGGCCGTCGAGACCGACGACGTCGAACTCCAACTCGCTCATGCGGCGAAGTTCGCGATTGCCGCCATGGCAGCTTCCAACACGATCTCCGCGGCGCGTTCGCCATCCAAAACGACGATGCGGCTTTCGAGACGAGCGAGTGCGGCAAATCCGTCGCGCACTCGATCGTGAAAGGCAAGACCCTGCTCGTCGATGCGATCGGAGCCGCCGTGCCTCGATGCGACGCGGCCGCGGGAGGTTGCCAGCGAGACATCGACGAGAAAGGTTAAGTCCGGGTATAGGCCGCCGGTCGCTGCCTCGCAAAGGCGCTTGACCGTTTCGAGATCGACACCGCGCGCATAGCCCTGGTAGGCGAGCGTGGAGTCAACGTAGCGATCGCACAGCACCGTCGATCCCGCTTCGAGGGCGGGACGAATCACGTCGGCCACCAGCTGCGCCCGCGAAGCATTGACGAGTAAGACCTCGGTCATCGCGCCTACCGGCAGCGCAGGCTCCAAGAAAAGCTCACGGATGCGGTCGCCGGCCGGCGTGCCACCCGGCTCGCGGGTCTCCAGCACGTTCCGGCCGTCGAGTCGTAGCTGGGCGGCGACGCCTCGAAGGAGGGTGGTCTTGCCGCTACCCTCGATTCCCTCAAAGGAAATAAACATTCCGACGCTTTTCAACGATGACTACAGTATGACTTCCGGCTCGATGCTCGGCGGCGTCATTTCATGGCTGACCAACCGGGGCGCTTCTCGCGAAGAAAAGCGCCGCGCCGGTTCGTTTCACGTCTGGTATCATCCCGAGGCCGACGGCAAAGCGGCCGTCCCCGGGGTGGGAATGGAAGTAACCCATCGCGGTTTCGCTTTCGCCATTCCCGCCGCGATCGCGGCCCAAGAGTTCAACGTCACGATGGGTCTTCGCAATCAGAAGATTCCGGTTCGCGTTCGAGTTTCCAGCTACGATCGCATACAACAGCAAGGAAAGCTCTGGCATCGCTATGCCGTCGAGTTTTTGGGAATCGCCGCGGACCACTGGGATCTCGTCGTGCGTTACGTCAACGATGCGCCCGAGCCGATTGAGCGCAAGGACGAGCCCGAGCGCGTCGACGACGCATACCGCCTATTGCCGTTGGCCATTCAAGAAAAGATCATCGCCGTTTTGGTTAGCCAGCACAAACTCGACGCGCCCCGGCCCGGTCAGATTCCGTTGATGAAACTGTACTACAGCGGAGTTCACAAGCAGGCCGGCGGACCGCCGATGCACCGCTTCAAAGTGCACAGCCGCATCACGATAAACGACGAAGTCGTCCCATACGACACCCCATTCCTCATCGGCGACGACGGCACCGTAAAACCCGGCTAGCCCTGTACCCTTCGACAGGCTCAGGGCGACGGGGGCGACTCTTCGCCAGGCTCAGCGTGACGGGGGAGCGCCCTTCGACAGGCTCAGGGTGACCGGGGGAGGTCGCCATTCGACTCAGCATGACGGGGGTCGCCCTCCGACAGGCTCAGGGTGACGAGGGAGCGCCCTTCGACAGGCTCAGGGTGACGGGGGGGTGGCCCTTCGACAGGCTCAGGGTGACGGTGGCCCTTCGACGGGCTCAGGGTGACGGTGGCCCTTCGGCGGGGTTGGCGTGGCTACTTCGTCACCCTGAGCTTGTCGAAGGGTCGGCTAGGCGGAGTCGGTGGCCTTGAATATCTTTACGCGGCGGTTTGGCTCGAGGCCGGTACTGCGGGATTGCAAACGGTACTTTTCCGCGAGTTGATGCTGCATGCGCCGGACATACGAAGTCTGCGGCGAGAGTTCGATGGCTTGACTGTCGAGCAGCACCTGATAGACGGCTTCTTCCGCCTCGCGCAACGCGATTTCTTCGTTGTCGATTGACGGCAGATTGAAAACGTCTTTCAAACACCCTTGAATTTGCGTCGTCGTGTTGGTCTTAATCGAATAGATCGGTACGTTTTCGGACGCGATCTGTTTGAGTTTCGGCTGCTCTTTGCGCTCTAGCGTCTTGAGCGTCAACACGACGTCGGCATCGTCCCAGTTGCGCGCGATAACCGCGTTGACGCGTAGGTTGTGAATCGCGCGCTCGATTTTATTGCGCGAAACTCCATAGGGGAAAATCATGAGCGGACGGTCGCGTTCTTCCCCGTCGTGCCCATCGTCGTGAAAATGAAGGTGCGAGGAGCCCGAAGCCGCCAGTTGCGGCATCGACTCGGGGTCGGCTTCCTGCACGATCTTGACGTCGCCGCTGGCCGTGCGTTGGCGCACTTCGGGTTGCGGTTGGTATCCGCGAAGCAACGCGTCGACTACCTCGGCGACGTTTTTGTGGATCGCCAAACGATCGCGTTCCTGAATTTCGACCAGGACGTCGAACGTCGGCGGCGCTTTTCGTTCGAGCACGGTCTTTCGCGTGCCGCGCCGGCGCGCTTCCTCGTCGGAGAGCGTTACGGCGCTAATGCCGCCGACCAAATCCGAGAGCGTCGGATTCATCAGCAAGTTTTCCAGCGATTGACCGTGCGCGGTTCCGATCAGCGCGACGCCGCGTTCGGCGATCGTCCGCGCGGCTTGCGCCTCGGCTTCGGTGCCGATTTCGTCGATCACGATAACCTGCGGCATGTGGTTCTCGACCGCTTCGATCATGACGGAGTGCTGTAGGGCCGGGTCGGCGACTTGCATGCGCCGCGCGGTGCCGATTCCCGGATGCGGTATGTCGCTGTCGCCGGCGATTTCGTTGCTCGAATCGACGATAACGACGCGCTTGCGATCCTCGGCGAGCATCCGGGCACATTCCCGGAGCATCGTCGTCTTGCCGACGCCCGGACGCCCCAGCAAACAGATCGACTGCCCGCTGCGCAAAACGTCGAGAATGATGTCGATGGTCCCGGAAACGGCGCGACCGATGCGACACGTCAAACCGACGATCTTGCCGGTGCGATTGCGAATGGCGCTTATGCGATGCAGCGTCTGCTCGATGCCCGCACGGTTGTCGGCACCGAACGGCGAGAGGCGCGAGCAGACCTGCGCGATGTCCTCTTGCGTTACCGCCGTGTCGGAGAGATAGACGAAGTCGTTTTCAAAACGAGCTTCGGGTGGCCGTCCCAAATCGAGTACGACTTCGATGATGTCTTCCAGGTTAGGAAGACGAACGAGCGACTGTCTAATCGGAAGCGGAAAGATATCGAGGAGTTGGGTGAGTTCCCAACCGGGAGACATGGACTCGGCTTTAACCGCCAATACTGACCCTCGCTTGTCTCTGCATCCTTGCGGAGCTTCGGAGCGTTTCGAAACCCTTTTCCCGTCGTCGGGCAGCGACCCTGCATCAACTGCTTCGATCGCTACGGTCGCATCGTTCCATCGCATCTGCTAGGCTCCGGTCGCTCTCGCGGCCGGTCTCGCGCAATCCGTCGATGGCGCCTTGGCGGTCCGACTGCGAGCGATTTTGGCTCAGCTTGAATTTCGCGACCATGCCCGCCACGTCGAGGTAGAAGGCGACGATGCCCTGCTTCATGTTCTCACGATAGGCGAGATCGAGATCGTCGTACGTCCAAGGCTCGGCCGCATCCGTTTCCATCTCGTCCACCAGGGCGCGCAGAATCGCGTCGGTCTCGGTGCCGGTCGCAAGCCGCACGGTTCCCGTACAATGCACGACCGCATAATTCCATGTCGGAACGTCGCGTTTGGGATCGCCGTACCAACGCGGCGACACGTACCCGTGTTCGCCTTGAAAAATCGCTCGTACTTCGCTCTCGGGAAAGTGCCGCCAATGCGGACTTGCCTTCGCGCAATGCGCGGCGAGAACGATTCGTGGTTCGATCTGCGCGACCGTAAACGGCAGATGTGAAACGAAGGACTCCCCGTCGACGACGCTTATCAGCGTACCGAACGGGTTGGCGCGAATCAGTTCGATCGCCTCGGCGCGATCTTCGACCGAAAACGCTTGCGGGACGTACACTAGCGCACCATCAGGCCACCACGCGAATGGTGCGCAATTCTTTGTCGAACGGTCCCTGCATGCGTACGCCGGCTTTGAGTTCGAGCGAAAGATAGTCGATTATTTCGGGTGTGATCTCTTCGCCCGGCGAAATCACCGGAATGCCCGGAGGATAGGGCGAAATCGTTTCCGCGCAGATTAGCCCCTTGCTCTCCTTGAACTTAACGAAGCGCGTGCCGGCCAAGAACGCCTCGCGCGGGAGCATGCGCATGGGGGGAATCTTCGGCAGCTTATAGGTGCCGGTCTTCAGCCGGCGCTCCAATACGCCCGACGGAGAGAACATGTCGACCGCGCGATCCTCGCGCGCCATCTCCGCCATGCCGAGAACCAATCGGTCTGCGGCGTCGGTCGTCGTGCCGATGGTAATGAGCGCGACGATATTGAACAGGTCGGCTAATTCGACTTGCACGTTGTAACGGCGGCGCAACAATTCGGAAGCCTCGTAGCCCGTGTACCCGAGATCTTTAACCGTTATCGTAATCTTGGTCGGATCTAGGCCAAAGACGCCGGGACGCCCTTGCAGCTCTTCGCCGAAACAATACACGCCGTCGATTGCGTTGAGGCGGCGACGCGTGTCTTCGGCCAGCTCGATGGTCTGCGAGAGTAATGCCGCGCCTTCGACCGCCATTTGGCGGCGCGCGACGTCGAGCGATGCCACCATAGGCAAATTCGGCGACGTCGACAGAAACATCTTGAGCACCGACTCGAGCCGGTCGACGCGTACGCGCGGTCCAATCTGGTGCAGCATCGCGCACTGTGAAAACGCGGACAGCATTTTATGCGTCGAATTGATGCACATGTCGGCGCCGGCCTGGGTGGCCGATATCGGCAATGCGGGATGAAATTGAAAGTGCGGGCCCCACGCCTCATCCACCAGCAACAGCTTGCCGGCATCGTGCGCGATGCGCTCGATCGACTCCAAATCGGCGGCCACGCCGTAGTACGTCGGGCTGACGAGATACACGGCTTTAATGTCGGGATGTTCGTCGAGCGTGCGCACGATCGTTTCGGGCGTCACGCAGTTGTCCATGTGCAGCGCGTCGTCGACTTCGGGTTGCATGTATATCGGATGCGCGCCGCTCATCACCAAGCCGCCCAGCATGGACTTGTGCGCATTGCGCGGTACTGCGATCTTGTCGCCGGGGTTGACGGCGGTCATCATCATGCACTGGTTGCCGCTCGTCGATCCGTTGATTAAAAAATAGCTGCGGTCGGCGCCGTAGGCTTCGGCCGCCAGCTGCTGCGCCTCGAGGAGCGACTCGGTCGGTTGCAGCAGGTCGTCGATGCCGGGCATCGGCGTGAGATCGATCGAGCAGATATTATCGCCGACGAACTCGCGGAAGGCGCGATCCATACCGACGCCCTGTTTGTGACCCGGCGTATGAAACGGAATCACGCCCGCATCGACATAGTCGAGCAGCGCCTGAAAGTAGGGAGCCTTGGTTTGATCGAGCACGGGGCTAGCCTATGCCATGACTTCGAAACCGAGGCGCTCGAGCATGGCGAAATCATCGCGGTCTTGGCGGCCCGCGGTCGTCAAATAATTGCCGAGAACCAATCCGCTCGCGCCGCTGCGCATGCCGAGATCTTGCAGGCCGCGCAGCGTTATCTCGCGACCTCCCGCGAATCGGATCAACGCCTGCGGAAGCGCCAAACGCGCCATCGCGACGAAGCGCAGCGCTTCGACCGGCTCGACCAGCGACTGATCCGCCAGCGGAGTGCCCGGCCGCGGATTGAGAAAGTTGATCGGCACTTCTTCGGGCTCGAGGACCTGTAGCGATGCGAGAAAGTCGATGCGATCGTCGATCGTCTCGCCGAGTCCGACGATGCCGCCGCTGCACAACTCCAAACCGAAGCGTTTGACGAGCCGGCAGGTCTCCCATCGTTCCTGATACGTATGCGTCGTGCAAACCGACGCAAAGTGCCGGCGCGACGTCTCAAGATTGTGATTGACTTTGTCCACGCCGGCCTCGAGGAGCTTGCGCATTTGGTCTTCGCGCAATATCCCGAGCGATACCGCTACGTGTAAAGGAAAGTCGCGTTTGATCGCGCGCACGGCTTCGCAGATGCGGTCGAGCAATTTCGTGGACGGGCCGCGCACGGCAACGACGATACACAGTTCGCCGGCGCCGCGAGCGTGCGCATCGCGCGCCGCCTCCACGAAGCCTTCGACCGAGCTGAGCGGCTCCGCCTCAACGTCGCTTGCGTAGCGAGCGCTCTGCGAACAAAAATTGCAGTCTTCGGAGCAGCCGCCCTTTTTGGCGTTGTAGAGCACCTCGACCGCAAACTCGTTGCCGCAGTATGCCGCGCGCACGTCGTCGGCGAGCGCGAGGAGATCGGCGACGTCGTCGCCCGGCAACGTCGCGAGTTGCGAGAGCAGCTCGCGGTCCGCCGGGAGACGCTGAGCCAAAACGCGCACGCGAGCGCGATCGATCGCGGGATGAGCCAAGTCGGACCTCTACAGCAAGGGAGCAAAGAGCCGCGCGCCGGCCGCCACCGAAGCGGACTCGTCGGGCTCAAACGGCAGAATGCCAAGAATCTCGATTTTTCCCTGCAATGCTCGGCGCACGTCGTCGACGTACGATTGCTCGGAGACTTCGAACCGATCCACGAGAACAGCTCCCGCGAGTTCGAGGCCAAGCTGTTCGCACAACGCAAGCGTGAGCAGCGCGTGATTCATGCAACCGAGTCGCAGTCCGATCGCGAGCACGACGCGCAGCCGGGCCAAGAACGCAACCGTTCCAAAGTTTTGCGTGCGGTTTAGCGGTACGGCCAGGCCACCGGCGCCCTCGGCCACGACGGCGCGAGCCATGTCGTTCAATGCGTTGCGCAGGTCCTCGGCTCGAACCGTCGGCATCCCCTCCGCAAGCGCCGCCGACCACGGGTCGGCCGCTTTGGTAAAACGCGCGAGTTCTACGTAGCGGCAACCGGTGAGACGGCCCGCGCGCGACGCATCGCCGGGCTCGCCCGGCCGGAGTCCCGTTTGCACGAGCTTCACGATCGTGGGCGGCTGCCCCGCGTCGAGTAGCGCTTTAGCCAAAGAAGCCGTGATCCGCGTCTTGCCGATGTCGGTGTCGGTGCCGGTTACGAGATAGCGCTGCATGCCGCCAAAACCTCCAGGAGTCGCGCGATGTGTTCGGTCGTGTGATCGGCGCGAACCGATATGCGAAGGCGCGAGCTCCCCGCCGGAACCGTGGGCGGTCGCACCGCGGGCGCGAGCACCCCACGTTCCAAACACGCGCTCGCGACCTCAATCGTTCGGCGTTCGCTGCCGAGTACGACCGGCACGATCGGCGTACGGTCTTCGATCACCGGCAAGCTGAGTTCGCGCAACCCGTCGCGTAGTTGCGCGACGCGCGCGTGCAAACGATCCCGTCGATCGTCGGCGCTTCGCGCGAGCATGACGCCGACGCGCGCGGCAAAAGCGATCGGCGGCGGCAATGCCGTATCGAAGATAAACGTTCGAGCCGAGTTAACGAGCAATTCGACCAGACGCGCCGGACCGGCCACGAACCCACCCGCCGCACCGATTGCCTTGCCAAGCGTTCCCATCACGACGACACGATCGTCTTGCAGCTCGCGAGCGAGGCCCGCGCCTTCGTCGCCGGCGATGCCCAGCGCGTGGGCGTCGTCGACGAGCAAAATATCGTCGTCGCGCAACTCGGCCAGTATGGCGCGCAAATCCGCGATATCACCGTCCATGCCGTAAATCGACTCCGTCACCACCAGCGCCGGCCCGCGCCGTTGCGCCGCGCTTGGGAACTCGCGGTGCGGATACACCACGCGTTCGAGTTTCGTCGCGCGCAGCGCGTCGATCAGACAGGCGTGATTGAGCGCATCGGAATAGGCAAATCCGGCAAAACCGGCAAGCACCGAGATCGCTCCGGCCGCCGCTAGATACCCCGACGAAAATAACAGCGCGCGTTCGCGACCGACCCACTGCGCCAAATCCTTTTCGAGCAAGAAGTGTTCGCGATGCCGGCCGCCCAGAAGGCGCGCGCCGCCGGCGCCGACGCGTTTGACGTGCTTGAGCGCCTCGATCATTCGCGAATCGGCGGCCAAAGCCAGATAATCGTTGTTGGAGAAGTCCGCGAACACGCGCGGCGCCTCCGGTTCGATGCGCCGGTAGCGATCGGCACGCTCGATCCGCTCGAGCTCGCGCTCGACTGCGGCAAGATACGTCATGCGAGTATCGCCTCCAGCGCGTCCACAAACGCGTGCAGGTCGTGGATCGAACTCGTAAGCGGCGGGACGAGTTGTATCACGTCGCCGATGGGCCGCGTGAAGTGTCCCGCCTCGTAGAGTCCGTCTGCGATCCGCCAGGCCGGCGACAACGCCGCCCCCGCGCCGATCGCCTCGGCGCGCAATTCGATGCCGATCATGAGCCCGGCTTGCCGGACGTCGCGCACGAGCGGGTGCACGCGCAGTACGTCGAGCCTCACGCTAAGATCGTCGGCAAGGCTTCGCGCGCGCTCGAGCGTCCCTTCGCGTTCGAATACGTTCAGATTTGCCAGAGCCGCCGCGCATGCGATCGGATTACCCGCGAACGAATGGCCGTGAAAGAACTGTTTCATCTCGGCGTGTGCGCCGAGGAACGCGTCGTAAATACGTTCGCGAACGAGCGTCGCCGAAAGCGCGAGCGTCCCGCCGGTCAAGCCTTTGCCGGCGCACACGATATCGGGATGCAAGTCCAAATGTTCGTGCGCGAACATCGCGCCCGTTCGCCCGAAACCGGTCGCAATCTCGTCGACGATCAGCAACGGCTCCATCGAGCGCAGCCGGTCGTAGGTCGCTGCGGGCACGATGCGCATGCCGGCGGCCGCTTGGACGATCGGCTCGACGACGATCGCCGCGACGTCCGCGCGCTGCAACACGTCGCCCGCGGCGTCATATTCGACGGCTTCGAACGTGAGCGCGCCGAAGCGCGATTTGAATAGTGCGATATCGGAGACGCTCATCGCGCCCGACGTATCACCGTGGTACGCGTCGACCAGCCGCACGAAATGGGTGCGGTTCGGCTGACCGGCGTTTTGCCAATACTGCAGCGCCATCTTGAGCGCGGCTTCGATCGCACTCGCGCCATCTCCGGAAAAGAATGCGTAGTCCATCAACGTAAGCGCGCTCAGGCGCGCGGCCAGCTCTTCGGCGACGGGATTGGTCGCGCCGAGCAACGTGGCATGATCGAGTTGCGCGGATTGCTTGGCGATGGCTTCCACGATCGCGGGATGACCGTGGCCGTGGATCGTAGTCCAGATCGAACTGACTGCATCGAACACGCGCCGCCCGCGCGCGTCGTGAAGATAACAACCCTCGCCGCGCACGAACGTGCGCCGTGCGGGGTCGAAGGCCTGCATCTGCGTGAAGGGAAGCCACAGGCGGCTTGGTTGCGTCGAGCTCACTACCGCCGTGATTGGCCAACCGGCGACGCGCCCCTAGTGTACCGTCTCGCTATTCGACCCGTTCCTCAATCGAGACGTTGTAGAGGAACAAGAACTTGCACCATTCGTCGGGGAGCGTGTTGCGCTTGATCTGAATCCACGGAATGTACTTGGGTTGACGAGGTTTCCGGCGCAACTTCAAGTTCGCGTCTTCGGGCGTACGATTATTCTTGCGGTTATTGCAACGCATGCAGGCGCAGACTAAGTTTTCCCAGGTCGACGGACCACCCTTACTCTTGGGGACGATGTGGTCGACGGTCATGAGCTTGTCGCCGCGCAGCCCGCAGTACTGGCACATGTGGTCGTCGCGGATCAGGATATTCTTCTTGGTCAATGCGACCTTCTGCATCGGACGCTTGATATAGTACAGCATGCGAATGATCGAAGGCATGCGCATTTGAAACGTCGTCGAGCAGATCGTCCGGTCGCGCCCGTGAACCAACTCCGCCTTGCCCGCAAAGAGAAGACGCACCGCGCGCTGGAAGCTCGTAATGTTGAGCGCCTCGTACGTGAAGTTCAACACGAGAACTTCGCTCATGCCCGGCCCTCTGCGATGCAGTCGAAAACGCAAGAAGCGAGGCTCGTAGGCCTCGCTTCCGCACCGGCTGGGCAACCGTGCGCGGCGGGTCTGGGCAGTGCCATCGCGTCCCGAGCTTGCGAACTCATGGTCAGAGGGGACTTACGCGACGCCGCGCTCCTTCCCTGGCGAGGCGCGTTGCGCGGCCAGGACCATATCGAGGAAGTACGCGTGCGCGCGCGAGTCGGCCGTCAATTCAGGATGGAACGACGTGCCCAGCACGTTGCCCCGGCGCACCATCACGCCGTGCCCGTCGCGCATCGCCAGCAGCTCGACGCCCTCTCCCGCCCGCTCGATCCACGGCGCGCGAATGAAAATCGCCGGGAAAGGCCGTTCTCCTAGGACCGGAATGTCGAGCTCAATTTCGGCCGAATCGTTTTGACGGCCGAATGCGTTTCGCCGTACCGACACGTCGAGCAAGTCGAGCGTCGGCTGAGCGAGACCGGCGACGTCGCGCGCGATTACGATCAAGCCCATGCACGTGCCCCATAACGGCATGCCGCCAAGCACTCTCCGGCGGATCGGTTCGCCCAGTTGGAATCGGTCGAGAAGCTTCATGACCGTCGTCGACTCGCCCCCCGGCACGATGAGTCCGTCCACGCTCTCGAGATCCGCTAGCGTTTTGACGGCAATGGCACGGGCCTCGATGGCATGCAACGCCGCCACGTGTTCGACGACGTCACCCTGCAACGCAAGAACGCCGACCGTCACGCCCGCCATTTTAGTTTCCGCGGGGCGCGAGTAATTCGGATTCGGGCAGCTTGCGCAAGTCGATGCCTTCCATCGCCTGCGAGTCTTTGCCGAGCGACTTACTCGCCGACACGATGACCTGCGGGTCCGCGAAATGCGTGGTCGCGTCGACGATCGCCTTCGCGAACCCCTTCGGGTTGTTCGACTTAAAGATTCCGCTGCCCACGAAGATGCCTTCGGCGCCGAGCTGCATCATCAGTGCGGCATCGGCGGGCGTCGAAACGCCACCGGCGCAAAATAACACGACGGGCAACTTCCCATTCTTCGCGACGTCCTGCACGAGTTCGAGCGGAGCGCCTAAATCGCGGGCGCGGGCGACCAGTTCTTCTTTGGGCGCGACGCTCAATTCGTTGATCGTATCGCGAATCGCGCGGATATGGCGAACGGCCTCGACGATGTTGCCGCTCCCGGCTTCGCCCTTGCTCCGAATCATCGCTGCGCCTTCGGCGATGCGCCGTAGCGCTTCACCGAGATCGCGCGCGCCGCAGACGAACGGAGTCGTGTAGCCGTGTTTGTCGCAATGATACTTGTCGTCGGCCGGCGTCAACACTTCGGATTCGTCGATAAAGTCGACGCCCAGCGCCTGCAACGCCTGCGCTTCGGCGAAATGCCCGATGCGAACCTTGGCCATAACCGGGATCGTGACCGCGTCCATGATGGACTGAACGAGTTCGAGGTTGCTCATGCGCGCCACGCCGCCCATCGCGCGTATGTCCGCGGGAATGCGCTCGAGCGCCATAACTGCGACGGCGCCGGCCTCCTGGGCAACGACGGCTTGTTCGGGCGTGACGACGTCCATAATCACGCCGCCCTTGAGCATTTGCGCGAGGCCGCGCTTGACGGTGACGGTTCCGGTTTCAGCCACGGTTGTTTCTCCTAGAATTGGACTCTTTGTTCCTATTCTACTCGAACCGTTCTGCACGTTCCAATGGTGACATTGGGAACGCGGCTAGTGACCCTAGGGGTGTGATCCGGCCGGAGAAGCGCCGGGCGATTTCTTCGGCTCCGGCGAGGGAGTACCGGGTTCCGGTGAACCGGGAGCTCCCGACGCTCCGGGCGACGGGCTGCCGACCGGCAAAATCGGAGTGGGCAGCGGTTGGGCGCGGCGCCAAATCGGCAAATTGGGGTTGGGCGTCGGCGTCGGCGAAGCCAGAATCGTCTTCGGAGCCGGAGTCGCCTTAGGTCGCGGAGGCAGCGTCGGCAGGGGCACCGGTGGAATGCGGGGATCGGGGAATTGCGGGTCCGCGGCGGCCGAGAGCACTTGCGACCGCTTCCAATTCGGGCTATACGGTCCGCTGCTCTGCTCCGGGGCCGGCGTCACCGTTACCGGCGCGATGCTCGTTATGCGCTTCTCCGTTACCTGACCGATGACTCGGTCGCCCGTTCGCTCGCCGATGGCAATAGCCGCGATGAGGACCAGAATGCCCAAGGCGAGGACCAGCGTGACGAAGCGCTTTGAGGGGTCTAACACGGTGGTGGTATTTGAAGAGCGCCGCGCTTATACATGCTGAAGCTGGGGAGCGACGTCGCGGCTGGCGGCACGGGCTTGGCGATCGGCCGGCTTGCCGACCAATTGCAGTTCGTGCAACTCGCCCGGCGCCAGATGCGCGCGGGCCGTCAGACCCCGAAATTCGATGGAAACGTGACGCGGTTGGTCGTTCATGTTGCACAAGAAGACGCGCACGGCACGATTGTCGTCCTCGAATGCGACCGCTCCCACCTCGACCGGCGAGGTGGTGACTTCCTCGCTGACGTCGCGCCCCGCGTGGATGCACACGAACGGCTCTTCGGCCGAGAGCTCCTGCATGTCCGCGTAAATGACGTTTTTAACCAAATCGATCACGTAGGTGCAGCGGCGGCCTCCCCAATGCACGCGAGCCGCGGCGACCCAATTCCATCCGCGCGGACGAAGTGGGACCAAGTGCGGACGCCCGCTCGTTCGGTAGCCGTCGAGCCCTCCGACCGTCTCGGCCACACCCCACAGATATTTCGCGCCCGTCCACGGCGACAGATACATGCCGCGATTGGTCAGCGACCCGCCGTCGAACCACTCGCCGAACTCTCCGGGCACCGTGTTTCGCGCGCTGCCGCCCTCCATCGTGTCGTAGATGGCCTCGAGCCAATGCACGGCTTCGTTCGTCATACCGTTGCGCGCCAGCGCGACCAGAAACCAGAGCGTGAGATCGGGCCACACGCCGCCAAGCAATCCGAAGCCGTGCGACGGGAAATACCACGAATCGGCGGTGGACACCGTGCGCAGCCCCACCGGAGTGACGAAATCCGCATCGCTCAAACGCCGGAGAATCGCGCGGCGTTGCTCGGCATCGGCAACGTTGAAGAGCACCGGGAATATCTCGTCGGCCGTAAAGTTGTCTTGATAGTTTTGGTCTTGATCGTAGTTCATGACGAAGCCGCCGGTGTCTTCGTTGAAGAGGTACTGCATCATCGCTTCGCGCAGCGCTTGCGCCTCATGCGTGTACTGTTGCCAACGCTCGTGGTCGTCGACCACCGCCGCGAGCATCGCCGCAGCTTCGAGCGCGAAAACACCTTCGGCGTTGATTTCCGTTACCGCGCCGTCGAGCGTGTAATACGGAATGATATTACGCCACGAACTGATGCCGAACATGTCGACGCCGCTCGCGCGGCAGAACAGCAATCCCTTGTCGTCCTTTTGGCTCAGCATGTAATCGGCAATCTTGCAGATAAGCGGAAAACACGCTCGCACCCAATCGTCGTCCATCGTCGCGTTGTAATGGTGCAACATCGCAATGAGGTGCAATGGCGTATCGTCGTTGATGTTCAGGTCGTACGACGTCTTGAAGCCCGTCACGCCCCGAACGTACTCGATCATCTCGCCGCTGTCGTCGACGAAACGATTGAACACTTCGATCGCATCGCGGCTGAATTTCGGCAAGAAGTAATCGAACCCGTGCACGAACCATGAAGTATCGCGCGAAACCAGAATATCCGAGGGCGGGGAATTCGTCGAGCCCCATCCGTTGGGATACTCCTTGATGACCCGCAACATGTTAGCTTTCGCCCAAACGACGCCGCGGCTTATCGACGGCGAGGGCGTCATGAAGCGCGCGTCGGCCAGCGTCCCGGCGAAATACCGCTGCGTTTCGTGCAATGCTTTGCGATCGTGCAACAATTGCTCGAGCACCGGTCGCGAGCGGTCGTGGCCGTCCTTGTGATACACGACGCCCAGGCGCAGCGCTTCGCGCGCACCCGGAGCGATGGTGATGCGATATTCGAACGCGCCGAAAATGCGCCGGCTCACGCATTCGGCAAGCGCCGGCGTCACCTCGTCGAGATGATCTTCCGGGCGCAGCGACCCGGTGCGCATGCTGTGCAACATGACCTGTTCGCGCAATCCGACGATTCCGGCGTGCGCCTCGCGCGAAGCTCCCCACCATCGCTCGGCGCCGGTCTGTTGATTCTTCGAGCAAATGAACGATCCGTCGACCCAGGCGCGCACTTCGTGCTCGGGTTCTCCGTAGAAGCGTTGACCCACGAGCAGCGCCCACGGAAAGACCGCGACCTCCACAGCTTCGCGCCCGGGATTGTACAGGGTCACGTCGACGACGAAGCTCACCGTCCGATCGTGCCGGGGTCCGTGCGGAACGTAAAACGCCTCGGTGACGTGGACGCGGTCCTCCAACGTAAACTCCGAAATCTGAGCGTACGGGAGAAACGTGAATTCGCGCGTGATTTGATGCGGGAAATACGTTTGCTTGACGTCGCGCAAACGATATGCGATTTGGTGCGTGCCGAAAATGATTTGATCGGTATCGGCATCCCACAGACCGCGAATGCCGCCTTTGGCGGTCGACTGCGCGAAGGTTTTGAAATTTCCGAGCAACAGTCCATAGGGCGTCTCGCCCTCGGGTAAGACGTACGCGCAAAATTCGTTGTGCTGTGCGTCATAACTCGATCGCATGGTGGAGTCTACGCCCCCTTCACTAGATTACCCCTGTGGAAGTACGACAGGGTAACGGCATGCCCGCGCAGCACGTCACAACCCACATGACCGGTAGCTTGGTATTCAAAGCGCCTGCAAAATTGAATTTGACGCTCGAAGTGCTGCGGCGCCGCGGCGACGGCCTACACGCAATTCGAAGTCTGATGGTGCCGGTCGACCTTGCCGACGAGTTGATCGTCGAGCGGCGTCCCGGTCCGCTCGCCTTTTCGTGCGACGAGCCGGCACTCTCGAGCGGGAACCTCGTGGAAGACGCGCTGCGGGCCCTGGACCTGCCCGAGCGTGGATTTTCGGTCCGGCTGAACAAGCGCATCCCAACCGGGGCCGGTATGGGCGGCGGCTCGAGCGACGCCGCTTCCGTTTTACTGGCGGCGCAATCGGGCGCGTTCGGCCCTCTGCCCGAGCGCGACTATCTCGCTATCGCGCGGTCGCTTGGCAGCGACGTGCCGTTTTTCTTGGTCGAGAGCGGCGCACTTGTCGAGGGCACGGGCGAACGGGTGACGGCCGTCGGCGCCTTACCGGCCTGGCACGCGGCGATCGTGAAACCGCCGGTCGCAGTATCGACCTCACGAGCCTACGCAACGCTCGATGCAACCGAGCGCGCCGGCCGCCCCCGAAACGATTCGGTAACGCTGCGGGCAGTCGATGCCATCCAACGCGGCGCCTTCGACGAGGTTGCGCACTTGCTCCACAACGACTTCGAGTCCCCGATCGCCTCGCAGTTCCCCGAGGTAGCGCGCACGCTGGCCGCGTTGCGCGACGCCGGGGCGGAGCACCCGCTGCTCACCGGTTCGGGCTCGTGCGTTTTTGCGCTTGCTCGCGACGCGCAAGCGCTGCAGCTCCTCGTCGCACGTTTGTCGCTGCCGCCGGAATATACCGTCTACGTCGCAGCCTTCGCGCGTGCCGGCGCATGGCGAGGCGAGGCGTGAGAATAACGACGGTCGTGCTTGCGGGCGGCCCTCCCGACGCCGTCGCCGCGCATACCGAGGGTGCGGCGAACAAAGCCTTCATCGACATCGCCGGCTTGCCCCTGGTCACCCGAACGCTCGAGGCTTTGCGAGCGACGCCCAGCGTTGGCCGCATCATCGTAGTCGCCCCACCGCAAACGCACGCCGCCCCGGCGCTCGCGCCGGCCGACGAATGCCGCGCCGACGGCGCGAAGATTCGAGCGAGCCTGGAGAACGGTCTGCGCGGACTGCCCCCCGACCAGAGCGTGCTCGTCAGCACGTCCGACCTGCCGATTCTCACCACGGCGGCCATCGCGGATTTCATCGCGCGCGCCTCAGCGACGAACGCCGACCTTACTTACGGCTGTTTGGAGAAGCGCACGCACCTCGCACGTTTTCCGGAGGTGCCGCACACCTGGGCGCGCCTGCACGACGGCACGTACTGCGGCGGTGGGTTCGTTACCATCAAGCCGCGCATCTTTCCGGCGCTCGCGGCGTTCATCGAACGTTTGGGACATGCGCGCAAGAATCCGTTGCAGCTCGCTTCGCTCTTCGGCTGGGACGTTTTGCTGCGATTTGCGCTGCGGCAGCTCACCATCGCCGATGCCGAGCGACGCGCATCGCAGTTGCTGGGTGCGTCAGTTCGCGCCGTCGTCTCCCCCTATGCGGAGACGGCGGTCAACGTCGACCGCGTCAGCGACATCGCGCTCGCCGAAAAGCTTATCGCGGCGGCGAATGCCAGCGATTGAATAATTCGTTCGAGATGCCGAACTGATCGAGCGCCTTGCCGACGGTGTGCGCGACGATGTCTTCGACGCTGCGAGGCTTGGCATACATCGCCGGGACGGGCGGTAACAACACGGCGCCGGTCTCGGCTAGCTGCGTCAACGTGCGCAGATGCCCGAGATGCAGCGGCGTTTCCCGAACGACCAAGACGAGCTTTCGGCGCTCTTTGAGGCAGACGTCGGCGGCGCGCACCAAGAGATTCGAATTGATCGAATACGCGATGGCGGCCGCGCTCTTCATCGAGCACGGAATCACGAGCATGCCGTCGGTAAGGAAGGACCCGCTGGAGATCGACGCGGCTAAGTCGTCGTCGGAATATACCACATCCGCAAGCGCCTCGAAATCCGCGGCGCTCGCGTCCATTTCCAGCTCGATCGTTCGCTTGGCTTGCCCGCTTAACACCAGATGGGTTTCGATCCCGCCGATCTCGCGCAACGCGCGCAGCGCCATATAGCCGTAGAGACTACCGCTGGCACCGCTGATTCCGATTACGATTCGTCGCATCACCAGGCGCGTTATACGCAGCGTGCAGGGGCGCCTTCGTACCGCTCCCAAAGAGGCGGTGTGAGCTCTCCCGAACTTCGCGCTTTTCTCGCTGCCGGCGTCGCTTGGCACGACGAGCGTCGCGACATTCACGCGCGCCGGTTGATTCGTTCGCCGTTTTCGGGCGTTCCGCACGAAGTCGCGACGGCCTACGTGACCGTCGGCTCGCGCGACGGGTCGTTGCTCGACGCGCTCGCGCGAGAGCGCTTGGCGGCCGGCAGCGAAACGCGCGATCTGCTCTTCGGATTCCGCGAAAAACTCGAACGCATCGCGACCGCCGCCTCCGGCGACGTCGAAGCTCTATTGGCGCGCGAATTCGACTTGAGGACGGACGCGTCTCAGGTCGGCGCCGAAGCGCGCGGCGTCGAGCTTGCGGAGCCGGTAGTTCCCGAACCGCGCGCCGGACTGCGCACCCGTCATTCGCATTTTAGCGCATCGTCGCTCAATGCGTACGTCGAGTGCCCGCGAAAATGGTACTATCGCTATCTATGCGCGTCGGTCGAAGATCGTGGATCGTCGGCGTCGTTCTACGGCACGGCATTTCACGCCGCCTTAGAATCGCTGCATCACGAGTTCCCACACCCGAGCCAAGCGCATCCCGACGACTTGCAACGCAAGATCGACGGCTACATCAACGCATCGTTCGACCGCTTCAAGAATCAATTCGGGACCCCCGTCGAGTACGAACTGCAACGCCGCCGCGCCCAACGGACCGCGCGACGGTACGTCGAATGGATCGTCGCCGAAGCCCGGCGAGCGCCGTTCACCGTCGTCGGCAACGAGCTGGCGGCGCAACTCGATTTGGAAGGCTATAATTTCATCGGCTATATCGACCGCCTCGACCGGGACGATCGAACCGGCAACGTCGCCGTCATCGATTACAAGACCGGGTCGATTGCCACGAGCGCGGCCGAATATCGCGAGAAGGTCCGGCAATTCAAAGACTTTCAATTGCCCTTCTATTATTGGGCGCGTACGAACGAAGGCGATCGCGTAACGCGGCTCGCGCTCGTGCCTCTCAAGGACGCTTTGCTCGACGTTCGGCCGATCTCGCTTGAAGTCGTACCGGTCTCGCTTTCCGAAGGCCGACGGTCTGAGAGTCCGACCGGGACTATTTCGATTGCCGAATTGGAACGCGCGCGCGCCCGCATGGTCGAGCTCTGCCGCGAGCTGTCCGACGGCGCCATTACCGCATTTCCGGTAACCGACGACCCGTCGGCATGCACCTATTGCGTTTACCAGGCCGCGTGCATCGATCGTCCGGCTCCGGCGGAAGAAAAATTCGGCCGGTGAGCACGTTCGTTACCGGGGCGCCGGGCAGCGGCAAGTCGATCGAACTCGCGCGGCGTATTCGCGCGCGGGCAGATGCGGGGGATCGGCCGACGATTTTCGCATCCTCGATCGCATCGTTGGATGCAATTCGCGAAAAACTGGACGGGATCGGCGCGGACTTCTCGACGCTGGATGCGTTCGCGCTCTCCATCTTGCGCGAACACCCGCAGAGCGGCCTCGAGCGGCCGCTCGAATTGATCGACGACGTACAAGCGGCTTTCCTCTTCGAACGCGCCGCGCAGCCGCTGCTCACGCTAGAGTGGACCGAGTTTGTCGAAGCGCAGGTCGACCCCGAAGTGCCCGGTCTGCGCGCGCCGGCTCGCTTTCTCGAAGCGGCCTTCAGGCTGATTCGCAAGCTTCGCGCCGCTCGCATCGCACCGGATGCGTTCTTGCAGAGCGCGCTCTCGGGCGCGACGTCCTTCTACGCCCAGCCGCCCAATCTCGCAAATCCCGATCTTCTCTTCTACACGAAGGACAGCTACCGCAATTCGCTGGACGCTACGCCGGGAGAGTTACAGCGACAGTACCGGCGCGAAGTCGATCTTGCCAAGATTCTCGCCAAATTGTATCGAGCGTATCTCGAGCTGCAAGTCGCGCATGGATGTTTGACGTCGCGCGACGCCGTCGCGGAAGCGACGCGCGTGCTTCGCGGGGATCTCGCAGGTGCCGCGACCATCGGAGGCCGGCACGCCTGCGCGTTCGTCGATGACGCACAGGATCTCACGCTCGGCGAGCTCGAGCTGCTGCAATCCGTCTACGGCGCGGACTTGGGTTCGCTCACGCTGGCGGGGGACCCGAATTCGGCAACGGGCGCCTTTAGCGGTGCCCGTCCCGACCGCGTTTTCGCCATCGCCGGCGAGCGCGTGGAAATGTCCGAACAACTGCGCAGTCCGTTCTCCATCGAACGCGCGTGCAGCCGGCTCTCCGGCGCCTCTCCTACGACTCCGCTTTCGACCGCCGGCGAAGTCGGCCTTACGCTCTTTCGTGCCGCGACCAAACGCGCCGAGGCGCAGTTCATCGCCGAGCACGTGATCGATCTGCTGCGTGGGGGCGCCCGCCACGACGACATCGTGCTGTTGTGCCGTTCGGTTTCAAACGCGCGCGCCTACGAAGACGCCCTGCTAGACCGCAACGTCTGCGTCGAGACCGTCGGCGACGTCAATCTGTTCGCGCAGCCCGCGGCGCTCGATGCTCTCGCTTTGCTTTGGAACGCGTACGACCCATTCCGTCACGACTTTCTCATGCGCACGCTCTGCGGGCGCGCGTTCGGTCTCTCGGACGCGGCCATATACTTACTGTGCAACGAACCACCCGACGCGCAGACGATGCTTTTTGAAGGTGACGAGCCGAGCGCCGCCTCTCGCGCGGGGCGTTGGGACGTCAAGCGCGATCTGCGTTTGGGCTGGAACGTCACTCGCGGCGATCAGGACGCGCAGTTGTCGGAAACCGCGCTCGAGCGGCTCCGGCATTTTCGCGCCATGCGCGTATCTTGGGTTCGCAGCGCGCGTTCGCTAACGCTCGCCGCGCTGGCGCGGACGATTTGGCGCGAAGGGCTCGCGTCGGCCGGCGAGCCTGGATCGGCGCGCGCCGACGCGCAGCAGCGCACGCTCGGGCGCCTCCTGGACCGAATCGCGGCGTTCGCGCAGTCGCATCCCGACGGATCGCTAGGTGATTTTCTTGAATACGCGGACGCGCGCGCGCAAAGCGATCTCGAAGCTTGCGAGTCTTCGAGCGGACCGGGCGCGGTGCGGATCATGAGCATAGACGTCGCGCGCGGTCACGAGTTCGATCACGTCGTGTTGCCGAACGTTCGCGCCGGCGCTTTTCCACGTTGGTACGCGCCCGACGCATTTCTCTATAGTCCCAGCATGGGCATGATCGCCAAGGAAAATGTGGGAGACGCAATCGCGTCGCGAACGGCAAAGTTCACCTATTACATGTTTCGCACCAAAGCGCGGGAGCAATACAACAAAGAGGAACGGCGCGCGTTCGTGTACGGCTTGCGTCGCGCGCGGCGTAGCGCGCTCGTGACTGCGAGCGAGAAGACGACCCGCGGAATCACCGCCCCCGAATTCTTGACCGAGCTGCAGAGGGCCGGTATTCCCGGCGTCGTCGACCTCTCGGACCGCTGGCGTCCGGCCCGCACGATGTATTCGGTCGTATGAGCGCAGCGATGCATCTGCGCGAGATCGAACCGGAGAACTACGCGCAAATCGTTTTACCGCAGACGGCCGAGCTGTGGGCAAACGATCGCACGTTCGAAACCTACGTCGCGCAAACGCTCGAAATTGCGCGCTCGGAGTACGGTAAGCGATCGTACCGGACGTTCGGACTCTATGACCAGACGTCGGCGGTCGCGTCGTTCAAGCGATACGAGCGCACGATACGCCTGGACAACCTGCGGCTGCGAGCCTTCGGCATCGGCGCGGTTTTCACGCCGCCGCATTTTCGCGGTCGCGGGTACGCAAGCGCCATGCTTGCGCTGCTGCTGGACGAAGCCCGTGCGGCAGGCATCGACGTCGCCTATCTTTTTTCCGACATCCATCCTCAATTTTACAAAACGATCGGCTTCGTCGAACTGCCGTCGCGGTCGATCTCCATTCGTTCCGACCGCCTCGATGGAAGCCGCATAGCCGTCGAGGCGATCGGGGAACGCGAATGGACCGGCGTACGCAAATGCTTCGACGCGCTCGCGAGCAGGCGCGACTGGGGATTCGAACGTTCTCCCATTGTGTGGGATTGGTTGCGCATGCGCATCCGGCACGGCTCCGAACATGCCGCCGGTCAGGCGACGAACCTCGCCATGAAACGCGGCCGCAGTATCGTCGGGTACGTGCTCGGCCAACGCGAACCGGCCCACGACTGTTACGTGGTCGACGAAGTCGGCTTTGCCGACGAAGCCGCGATGGCAGAGCTTCCGCGCTTGCTACGCAGCGCCGCGGGCGACCTGCGGCGCGTCACGGGCTGGTTACCTTTGCCGCCGGTGCGCGATCTATTACCACGCGGTTCCGTGCGTAAGCGCACGGGCGCCGTCTGGATGGCGGCGCCCCTTTCCGTAGGTGGGAAATCGCTGATACGACGCGCGCAACTAGCCGGGACCAGCGACGGCGTATGGAGCAGCGACCACATTTGAGATGACCGGCGCACCAAACACTGCGTGCGCGGAAAGCAAGGAAGGACCGAATACCTAAACGCGCATGGCGCCGGTCACTTCGACGGTAGGTACGCGATGCATCACGTTGATTCGTACTGATTGCAGCGATAGTGTGAGGGTTGACGGGTGCGTTACAAAGCTATTTTTGGGTCGTGTATTGCTTTAGCGTTGTCTGCTTGCGGCGGAGGAGGAGGCGGCAATGCGCTCGGTCCGATGGTTCCCCCTCCGCCGCAACAAAGCGGCGGTGCGCCAAGCAGCTCGACCGCGCCGCAAGCTTCGATAACTGAAATTCCAATTCCGTCGTCGCTCGGAAACGCGGTGAGCGGCATCGCGCTCGCCCCCGATACATCGGTCTACGTTTCGTTAGGGAACTCAAATGCGGACATCGGGGCGCGGTATGCAAACGGTATTTTTACCGCCATCCCATACTTCGATGCGCAGGTGGAGGGCTTTCCGTTTGGGGCAGTCGCGGCAGCGACTTCGAACGCCGCGTTTTTTGCTATGCAAACGTTTCGCAGCCCCCAAAGTGCGACGGCCGCTTCAGGAATTCAAGAATACTACTCCGGTAAAACCGACTTAGTTGGAGGCGGCACTCCATTTACGACGATCCCCGATGTCGTCGCCGACGCTTCGGGAAATATTTGGTACGGGATAAGCGGCGACTACACGCCGATAGCGGTGAAGCAATCGGCAACGGTCCCACCCGGCAGCGAGTACGCCTACGTACATCTGCCGGGCGATTACACGGTGAACGTTCTGGCAGTCGCAGCGGGACCGGACGGCGACGGATGGTTTGCGCTTTCCGATGGGCATATCGATCGCCTCTCACCGGCGGGCGCGCTACTACACGAATATGCTACGCCACCCGGAACGCTCGTTAACGGGATGGCGGTCGCAACGGATAACACCCTCTGGTTTACCGACTCGGGCCATAACGCGATCGGCAAGCTTGCAGGCACGACGTTTTCGAGTTACCCGATACCGAGTGCCGCTAGCGGCGTTGCGCGTATTACGCGCGGCGGTGACGGCGCGATGTGGTTTACCGAAAGGAGCGCAAACAAGATCGGCCGCATCGCAGCCGGAGGAAGCATCGTCGAATATGCGGTTCCCACCGCCAATGCGGGACCCGCGGGAATAGCCGGTCCGAACGGCGGCGCTTGCAGCCCGAGCATTATATGGTTCGTCGAAGTCAACGCCGGCAAAATCGGTGAAATCACGATCAAAGGCGTTTGAACGCAGCACCGTGGCGTGCGCCCTTCGACTGGCTCAGGGTGACGGGGTGCTCCGGGTTGGGGACGTTAGGGTGATAAGCCGTCGAATAAGTCGGCTTGTTGGGGGGCGCCGAGTTCGAGGGAGGCGGCGCGGGTTCCAAGCAGACGCACGGGAGTTCGGTGCAGTTGCGCGCGTTCGAGACAATGCACGGCGGCTGCGTAGATGCGATCGGCGTCCATCGTCGGTTCGGCGAGGTTGGTTTGCCGGCCGGTGACGCTGAAGTCGCCCTTCTTGATTTTGATGCCGATCGTGCGCGCCGAAAGTCCGTCCTTCGCTAATTTGCCCGCAAGTTCGATCGACTGCTCGCGCAGCGTGTTGAGGAGAATGTGTTCGTCGCGCACGTCGTACTCGAAGGTCTCCTCGGTCGAGATCGACTTGGTTTCGCGTTCCGGCTCAACGCGGCGAGAGTCGATGCCTCGCGCGAGTTGGCGCAGTTCCAGGCCCCACGCACCGAATAGCGCATGCGCCTGCGCGTCGTCGAGCTTCGCTACGTCGCCGATGGTGCCGATGCCGCGTCGCGCGAGACGCTCTTGGGTTTTCGGACCGACCCCCCACAAGCGGCCCACGGGAAGCGGCGCCAAGAAGGCTTCTTCTTCGCCGGGCGCGACCGCTTGCAGGCCGTCGGGCTTCGCGTTGTCGGAGAGGATCTTCGCCAACAATTTTCCGCTTGCGACGCCGGCGCTGACGGTCAACCCGGTTTTCTCCAAAATCTCGGCGCGAATTGCCGCCGCGAGCGCGATCGCATCGTCTAACCCGATCGCTCCGAAATCGACGAACGCTTCGTCGGCCGATAACCCTTCGACGGCGTGGCCGCGGCTTTCGAAAATCGCGAAGACCTCGCGCGACACGGCTCGGTATTTTTGCATGTCGGGCGGGACGACGACGAGTTGCGGGCAGGCCGCCAACGCCTTGTAAAGCGGGATCGCGGAACGAACGCCAAAGGGACGGGCCTCGTACGAAGCGGTCAACACGACGGCGCGACGGCTACTGCCGGCTACGGCCACCGGCTTTCCACGCAGCGCGGGGTTATCGCGGATTTCGACGCTCGCGTAAAAAGCGTCGACGTCAAAATGCGCGACGATGTGAAAGGACGCTCCTACACCGGCGCTCCGGCGCCGGCGAAGATGGCTCTGATCGTCTCCATGTTTCGGCGGTCGTCCGCTTCGTCGCCGGGCGTTTCGAGGATCGCCGTTTTTGCCTGCAACTCCGTACGCGTGGCGAGAGCGCGAAAACCCTCGAATCCGATCTTGCCTTCGCCGATGTGGTGGTGGCGGTCGCGGTTGCCGCCGAGCGGAACTTCCGTATCGTTGAAATGGAATACATGAATGCGATCCAGACCGATGTGTTCGGCAGCATCATACAGAAACGCGTCGACCCCGCGTTGAGAATCGATCTCGTATCCGGCCGCCCACGCGTGCGCCGTATCGAGACATACGCCCAGTTGCGGATGATCGATGCTTTTGACAAATCGCCCCAGCTCTTCGAGCGTGCCGCCGCACAAGGCGCCCGCGCCGGCCGAATTTTCCATCACGAGATAGACGTCGGGAGCGATGCCTTCGAGAGCCGCTTCCAATAACCGGCACGCACCGGCGAATCCTTCGACGCGATCGCGCTTTCCGTACGAACCTAAATGCGTGTTGACGTAGCGGATTTCCGCGATGGCGGCAACTTGGATATCGTGCTTGAGCAAACGCAGCGACCCTTCGGCGATTTTCGGGTCGTCGCTGGCGAGATTGATCAGGTACGGCGTGTGAATGACGCATGGGTCGATACCGGCAGCTTGCCGCAGCGTTTTGAACGACTCGAGCGCGGGGCGATCGATCGCGGTGGTGCGGTAGCTGCGCGGATTGCTCGAGAATATTTGCACGGCCGTACAACCCAAGCCCGCGGCATATTCGATCGCTTTGGCATACCCGCCCGCGACGCGCACGTGAACGCCGATGCGCATTATGGTTTCTTTCCTAAATAAAGATACTGCAAGTATGCAAGCGGAATCACGGAATCGCTTCCCGGATACCGTTCGCGCAAACGGGTTTCGAGCCGCGCGAAGTATTCGTCGGCCTGCGCGCCCAAGCTCCGGCGGAGATTGCAGCGCGAACGCTCGTAGCCGATAAAGCGATCGACCGTCATCGTCGTGCGCCACGGGAGAACGCGCAACGCGTGTTCGGCAAAGCGGGCAGCGTAGAATTCGCGGAAACCGCCTGGAAGGCCGCTCGCCGGCGGATCGCTACCGAGTTCGCGAACGACCTCGTCGCGCAGTTGGCGCATCGGATCCTCGCGCATGAGCGTCTTCCACCAGATCGCGACGATGCCGCGCGATTTCAAAACGCGCAGAATCTCCTCCAACGCGGCGGCGCGATCGAACCAGTGAAAAGCCTGCGCGCTAATGGCCAGATCGAAACGCTCCGCCGGGAAAGGCAATCGTTCCGCCGGAGAAACTTCCCACGCGGCCTGGGGCAGCGCCGCGCGCGCTTTGGCAAGCATCGCAGCGGACGAATCCACTCCGGTGACCGGGAAGCCGTTGTTCGCAAAGGCCGCGCTCGCGATGCCGGTACCGCAGCCGACGTCGATGACGCTCGCTCCCGGCTTGACTCCATATGCCGCGATCGTTTCGTACAGCTCGTTCGAATAACCGATGCGGTTATCCGCATACGCCTGCGCTAACCCAGAAAAATCGGCGGTCATTCCTCGCTCGCGGGCGCCGTCAACAGTTCCGATTCTGGCGGAACGTTCGCGGTGATGTTTGCCGTCAGCAGGTCGAGTTCGAGCGGCTGCCCTTGTTCGAGCTCCATCTGCGGGAGATCGTCGAGCGAACGCAACCCGAACGATTCCAGAAAGTCCGGCGTCGTTTTGTAGAGCATCGGGCGCCCGACGACGTCCTTGCGACCAGCCTCGGCGGCGAGGTTGCGGTCGAGCAACGTGGAGACCACGCTGTCTGAGGCGACGCCGCGAATCGCTTCGATCTCACTTTTCGTGACGGGCTGCATGTAGGCCATGATGGCGAGCGTTTCTAAAGCCGGCGTCGAGAGATTGCTCTTAGGCGGCAAGAGATACGCTTCGACCGCCTCGCGCGCGAGCGGTGCGCTCGCGAAGCGGTAACCGCCGGCGATCTCGCGCAGCACGATGCCGCGATCCGCGAAATCCGATTCGATCGCTTGCAGCGTGGCGGCAATCTCCATCTCCGTCGCGTGCGTCAGCTTGGCCAGCTGCTTGATCGTCAGCGATTCGCTCGCCACGAAGAGCAGCGCCTCGACCGGCCTCTGGAGGCGCGATATTGCGGCGTCGAGATCGGGTTGTTCCTGGGCATCGGGCGCAACGTTCGGTTCTTGCGTTACCAAAGTTCCTGTCATCCTGAGACGGGAGAAGTGGAGATTTGAAAAATACGGATGTCGTCGAATAATTCGGGTTGTTCGTAGCCCACCCGATGCCGGCGAATCAGCTCGAGGATCGCAAGGAAGGTAACGATGATCGATTCGCGCGCCATGCCGAGCTCCTTGCATATCTCCGAAAAGAGCGCTTCACCATTCTCGCGCACCCGGCGCATGATGTAATCCATCGACGCCATCATCGACACGCGCTCGCGCGCAATCGTGCGCTTCTCCGGGCGCGCGGTGCGCAGCATCGCGAGAAAGGCTTTGGTCAACTTTTCAGGATCGATGCGGTAGCGCTGTCGCAGCTCGCCGAGCGGGTCGCCGGCGTCGCGATAATAGTACGAAGCCGCTTCCAGCTGGCGATCGCGCAGCGCTTCGCCGACTTCGCGATATTTCGAATAGGCGATCAACCGCTGGCGCAATCGCTCCTCGACCCGTTCGGGCGAGTCGCTGTCGTCTTCTTGGAATTCGCTCGGAATCGGCGGCAGCAATGCCTTGGATTTGAGAAAGACCAGCGTCGCGGCGATCACCAGGTATTCGGCGGCCACCTCGACGTCGAGTTCTTCCATCATGAAAATGTACGACAGATACTGCTCGGTCACGATCGCGAGCGGCACGGTGGCGATGTCCAGCTCGCGCTCTTTGACCAGATGCAAGAGCAGGTCGAGAGGCCCGTCAAATACTTCGAAGGATATCCGCAACGCGCGATCGTCCGGTTGCGCTTGCGGCGCCGGCGAGGCGGCGGTCCCGGGACTGATGCTGTTCAAGAAGTTCTCTGCTCTGCCGTCCTTGCGACGAGCGGGACGTCTCCGAATGCCGCCGGATTCGCGACGAGATAATCGAGCGCCATGTCGACCAGGCGTTTTTCGTTGACGTATTTGAGCGACCGCTTCGCGGCGGAAATGTCGAACCACCGGGCTTCGTCCACTTCGTGGTCGTGGTTGGCCGTATCGCCCGAGAGGTAGCGCATCAGGTAAAACGTGACCGACTTCTTATGCTTGGCACGATTGATGTAAAACCAATACGAGATGTCGTTGAGCTTGGTAATGAGCTCCGCCCAGCAGCCGGTTTCCTCGCGAACCTCGCGCAAAGCCGCTTGCTCGTGCGACTCCCGAGCCTCGACATGTCCCTTCGGCAACGTCCAAATACGCGGCGATCCCCGGCCGATGAGCAGAGCGTCGTAAGACGACTCGCGCCGGCGAAGAACGAGTCCTCCGGCCGAAACCTCGTATTTGATCCGCATCTTTTTGCCCCTGAAGGACTGGAAAGGCGCCCCTGTCGGGTCGCCTCCTGATTACCTCAATTATAGCCGAACCGACCAAGAAGAGCCTGCCGGGAGGTTCGTCCTTCTTTGCTTCAGGGAAGGGTCGGGGAGGCATCGGAGCACCCGAGCGCCAGTTCCGTCGAGCCCCTTGCGGCCGCAAATGTCAGTAGCACCGCACGGCGCTGCGGCACGGGGCACGCCGGTTCGGAAGCGACCAGTTGCGGATGCGCTGGATCGAAGGCCCCGGCCGGATAGCCGCCCAGAACCGTGGCCCGGCCGGCGCTCGAAATGAAGATCGCAAAAGGCGCCGGGCCGGCGCCGGATGCGCGTACGTCGGCGTCGATACGTAGCGCGGGGCCGGCCGCCGACATCGGGGGGCCGTTCGGACGGCCTACGTAGAGCGAGATCGACGTACCGAGGGGCGACCGAGGCTCGAAGAGCAGCGTCGCACCGTTGCCGCCGGTCGCCGCGACGGCACGCGCTTGTGCGAGAAGCCCGTCGAACTGCGTCACCGCCGAGTGCAGTGCGAACGGTCGCGAGCCGAGCGTGAAGCCGGCCGTCGCCGCCAACAGCACGACGACGATGGCGACCACGACCGCCAGTTCGATCAGCGTGAAACCGCGCTCCCGCACGAAGCGACCAGTACCCGAAAGGAGCGCGGGCCGGCCGGGCTACGACGAAGCGGGAGTCCACCGCAGGTCGGGTTGCCGCGCCGCGCGGGTCTCGTCGAGGCGGCCGACGACCGTGTTGACGGGAGCGTCGAAAATCGCTTGCGGGTCGCGTTTTGCCTGCTCGACGATGTCGCGCAGCGCGGCGACGAATTGATCGAGCGTCTCTTTCGATTCGGTTTCGGTCGGTTCGATCATCAGGCACTCCGGCACGATCAGCGGGAAGTAGATCGTCGGCGCCATGAATCCGCGATCGAGTAGCGCCTTGGCAATGTCGAGGGCCTTGACGCCGGTGTCTTTTTTCAGCGGCTGCGCGGACGCCACGAACTCGTGACGGCAGATCTCGTCGTACGGGGTTTCCAAAAAGTCGCGCACGTTGACGCGAAGGTAGTTCGCGTTCAGAACCGCCAGCTGCGACACCTTGGTCAGGCCTTCCGCGCCGTTGGCGTAGATGTACGCTAGCGCGCGCACCGCGTGCGCGAAGTTCGACCAGAACGACCGCATCGGCCCGATCGACTTCGGCCGGTCGAAATCGAGCCGAAATTCGAGTTGATCGCTCGGCGCGGCTGCCGGGTTGCCGTTCGATTTCTTCGCGGCAACGACGTACGGCGTCGGAAGATACGGGACGAGATGTTGCGCGACGCCGACGGGTCCGTGGCCCGCGCCGCCGCCGCCGTGCGGAATCGTGAACGTCTTATGCAAGTTGAGATGCATTAAGTCGAAGCCCATGTCGCCCGGCCGCGCGTTGCCCATCAACGCGTTGGCATTGGCTCCGTCGTAGTACATTAGGCCGCCGACGTCGTGCACCGCGTGCGTTATCTCGGTGATGTGGTCTTCAAAAAGGCCTAGCGTGTTCGGATTGGTCATCATGCAGACGGCCGTATCCGGACCGAGCACCTTCTTCAACTCGTCGACGCTCACGCGCCCACGATCGTCGCTCCGCAGCGAGATCACCTTGAAGCCGCACATCGCCGCCGATGCAGGGTTCGTGCCGTGCGCGGTATCGGGGACGATGACCTTGTCGCGTTGTATCTCTCCGCGTTCTTTGAAGTACTTCTTCGCGATGAGCAGCGCCGCGAGTTCCGCGTGCGCGCCGGCCGCGGGATTGAGCGAGAAGGCCGCCATGCCGAACAGCGAGCAGAGACTTCGTTCGAGCTCCCACATGATTTGTAAGGCGCCTTGCGCGAGCTCGTCGGGCGTCCACGGGTGCAGATCGCGCAGCGCCGGAAGGTTCGCCATCGCGTCGTTCACGCGCGGATTGTACTTCATCGTGCACGAGCCGAGCGGATAAAAACCCAGGTCGATGCCGAACGTGCGCTGAGAAAGTCGCGTAAAGTGGCGTACGACGTCTAGCTCGCTATTGTCCGGCAGCGGAAGCTCGTCGCGCAGCAGAGCTTCGGGCAAGTAGTCGGAGAGCGGTTCGCCGCGATCGACGTACGCGTTCGCCCGGCCGTCTTGGCCGAGATCGAAGATCAGGGTGGACGCGGTGTGATCAGACGCGAGCCGGGACATGGACGACCTCTTTTAGCGCGTTGCACAGCAATTCGATGTCGGCGGACGTCGTTAATTCGGTCGCGGCCATCAGTATGTGATTGGAATACTCGGGATAGAACCGGCCGAGATCGATGCCGCCGAGGATGCCGCGATCTTGCAGTTTACGGAGCACGTCTTTTGCAGGTTGATGCACGTCGACGACGACTTCGTTGAAAAAAGGCGCCTCGAACGCGAGCGTGCAGCCGTCGATCGAGCTGACCTTGGTCGCAAGTTCGCGAGAGCGTTTGAGATTGGCCGACGCGACGTCGCGCAGCCCGGTTTTCCCCAGCAGCGCAAGATACATCGTCGCGATGAGCGCGCAATGCGCCTGGTTGGTGCAGATGTTGCTGGTCGCGCGTTCGCGCCGAATGTGCTGCTCGCGCGCCTGCAACGTCAGCACGTAGGCTTCGTTGCCCGCATTATCGAGCGTCTTGCCGACCAAACGTCCCGGAATGCGGCGCATGTGTTCTTTACTCGCGGCGATAAAGCCCACGTATGGGCCGCCGTACGCGACCGCGACGCCGAAACTTTGAGCTTCACCCACGACGATTTGCGCGCCCCACGCGGCCGGCGTTTCGAGCGCCGCTAGAGCGAGCGCTTCGGCAACCACCGCAATCGGGACCGTGCCGCTGTTGCGAATCGCGCCCGAGACTTCGGCCGCCGGCACGTCGACGTTGCCGAAGAAATTCGGGGACTGGATCGCCACGCAAGCGTACTCCTTGGTTGCGAGCCGCTCTTTGAGTGCATCCGCATCGGTCGTGCCGTCCGAGGTCAACGGCAGTTCGTCGACGCGTACGTCCAAGCCGTCGCAATAAGTTTGCAGAACCTGCCGGTAGTTGGGGTTGATCGCCCGCGATACGAGCACGCGCTTTCGCCCATTTGCGTTGATGGCCATGATCGCGCCCTCGGCCAGCGCCGTCGCGCCGTCGTACACCGATGCATTGGCGATATCGAGCCCGGTAAGCAAACATATGTAAGTCTGCCACTCATAGATCGCTTGCAAATAGCCTTGCGAGACTTCGGCCTGGTACGGCGTGTAGGAGGTTAAAAATTCGCCCCGCATCGCAAGCGAGGCGATCGCCGGCGGCGCGTAATGGCGATAGCTCCCACCGCCCAGGAACGAGACGTACTCGACACCCGGGTTCTTCTTTGCGAAATGCTCGAAGCGCCGCGTAATGTCGACTTCGCAGAGCGCCGGCACGACGTCCAGCGGCTCCCGCAGCTTAACCGAATCGGGAACTCTGACGAGTTCTTCGAGCGAACTCACTCCGATGGCTGCGAGCATCTCCTCGATGTCGCGCTGCGTGTGTGGCATATAGGGCATGATGGCTTACTCTGCAATCTCTTTTTCGTAGTCGCCGGGTGAAAGAAGGTTATCGCGCTGCGCGGTGTCGGCGAGCTTCACTTTGAAGAGCCAGCCGCCGCCATACGGTTCGCGGTTGACGAGCGCCGGATCGTTCTCGAGTTCGCCGTTGATCTCGGTGACCTGGCCGCCGATCGGCGTGAACAGATCGGAGACGGCCTTGACCGACTCGACCACGCCGATGTTTCCGAATTGCTCGACCGCCGCACCGACGCGTGGCAGTTCGACGTAGACGATGTCGCCGAGCGAGTTTTGCGCGTAGTCGGTGATACCGATCGTCGCGGTATCGCCGTCCATCTTCACCCACTCGTGCTCTTTGCTGTACAACAGGTCTTGCGGCTGAGCCACTAAATTACGTCTCCTTGCCTTAGGACGGGCGTTTGTAAAAGGGGAGTGCGACCACGGTCGCGTCATGCTTGGTCCCGCGAATTTCGACCGCGAGTTGCGTGCCGGGGGTTGCGGCATCCTTATCGACCAGAACCGTGGCAATGTTTTTGTTCTCGACGGACGGCGCCGTCGAACCGCTGCGCACGTCTCCGGCTTCCCGGTCACCGTGAAAGACCTTGTAGCCTTCGCGAGCCGGCGCACGGCCCGCCATGACGACTCCGGCGACGCGCCGGAAATCGTCCGCGTCCTTTTGCGCCTGCAGCGCCTGCTTGCCGATGAACTCAGGCTTCGAGAGTTTGACCGCCCAGTTCATCCCGGCCTGAATCGGCGTGATCTCCTCGTTCATCTCGTGCCCGTAGAGCGGCATACCGGCCTCGAGTCGCAAGACGTCGCGCGCGCCGAGGCCAACCGGCTCGAGGCCGGCTTCCCGGTTGTCCGCGAGAAGCTTGCTCCAGATTTCGGCCGCGTCCCCGCCGTCGACGAAGAGTTCGAAGCCGTCCTCGCCGGTGTACCCCGTCCGGGCGATGACCGCGGCCTTACCGTAGACGCGACCTTCGGAGCAGAAATAATATTTAAGATTTGCAACGTCGACGCCGGTGTGCGGCGCGAGCATCTCGACGGATTTCGGACCCTGAATTGCGATCAACGCGTTGCTTCCATGAAGATTCGTTAGCTTCACGCCAGAGTCGCGTAGATGAGCGTTGACGTGGTTCCACATTTTCTGGGCGTTGCTCGCGTTTACGACCAACAGCCAGCGATTTTCCAAGCGGTAGAAAATCACGTCGTCGAGCGCGCCGCCGTGCGGATTGGTAAAGATGTTGTAGCGGGCTTGCAGCGGTTTGATGGTCGCAACGTTGTTTACCGTCAAGGTATCGGCCCATTCGCCGACGTTCTCGCCCTGAAGGACGAACTGTCCCATGTGCGAGAGATCGAACAGACCCGCGCGACGGCGCACGGCTTCGTGTTCCTTGAGAATGCTCGCGTACTGGACCGGCATGTCGAAACCGCCGAAGGGAATCATGCGCGCGCCTAGGCGCACGTGTTCGTCGTAAAGCGCCGTGCGCCGTACGCCGGTGGAAGTCGTCGTCATTGCAATCAAACCTTTGGGGGCTTTTCGTCGCGATACGTATTGAGGAAGTTGAGCGTCGCGTGCGCCACGATTTTCTCGCCGCTACGAACGTAGACCTCGCCGTAGACGATGCGGCGCCCCGCCTTGAGTACTTTCGCCTCGGCCACCAAGTCGTGCGGAGGTCGGGCGGGAGCGAGAAAATTACACTGAAGCGAGACTGTCGTCGTGTCCTGTTCGCGCCCGTACAGCGAAGCGAGCGCGAGATAAAAGACGGTGTCGCAAAGACTTACGATCGCGCCGCCATGAACCGAACCGGTGCCGTTGGATATTTGCGGCCGGTACGGCATGCGCATAACCGCGCGTCCGTCTTCGACGCTCTCTAACTTCAAATCGAGAAGCTCGACGAAGTGCGACTTCTCCTTATCCCACTGCCGGCGAGCCGACTCTTGATTGATCGTCATGGGCCCCCAGATTCTGCCAGATCACCCGGCCCTTCGTCTATCGCTTTTGTTAGCCCCCTGGGACGGAAAAGGTCGGGCTGCTTCGGGTCGAAGCAACCGTGCCGCCACAATCCCGGACTATTGGAGGAACGCACCGTGTTCGATCGTTTCAATCGTAGCAAAAAGCTCCCCGGGCATTTCGGGGCCCTGGTTGCCGCTTGCGCGGCGGCTGTCGCTCTGGCCGCCTGCGGGCACCACTCGGACGTCACGACCCGAAGCGCCGGCCCGGGTGCAAGTACCGCCGGCACCGGGGCGGTCGTAGCCGCGACGGGCTCGCGCTACTACGGCAAACTTCAAGCGCCGATCGGCACGAAGATCAGCAAGGACGGCGATACGTTCGCGCTGGCGCAGACCGACACGTTGCTGCACAAAAACGCCGCGTTGCACGGCGCCGTAGTCGACGGACACGTGGAAGACGTGCATGCCGCCGCCGGCGTGCACAAACCATCGATGACCATCGTGTTCGACGACATCCGCATGCCGGACGGCACGAAGGAGCCGGTCGGTGCGCAACTCGTCTCGTTTAAGGCGTTCGAACCGAAGAGCCATCATTTGCGGACGATCGGCATGATGATCGGCGGTGCCGTCGCCGGACATGAAGTTGCCAAGCATGCCGGAAAATCACATGGCGGTCTCATGGGCGCTGCGGGTGGCTACATGCTCTCGCAAGCGCTGAAAACCGACATTACCGTGCCCGCAGGAAGCGTGATCGAATTGAAATTCACGTCGCCGGTTACGGCGCAGGGTTCCGCTTCGCAATAGCGGCGTCGTACGCACGGCGGAAGTTGAGGCTCCCGCCGTGCAACCACGTGGCACCGTCGACTGCCAGCGTCGCTCCGCTCACCCACTGCGCCTCTTCCGAGCACAGCCATAGGGCCGCGCGGGTCACGTCGCCGGGCTCGCCGAGGCGGCCGAGTGGAATAGTTTCGATCAACCGCTTTTCGACGTCGCCGACGCTCCAAAGATTCTTGTCGGTTCCTTCGGTATGGATCGGGCCGGGCGCGATCGCATTGAGCCGGATGCCGTAGCGTCCCCATTCTCCCGCGAGCGTCTGCGTTAGATTCAAAACGCCCGCCTTCGCCGCAGCCGAGTGAACGGCTCCGGGCTCGCCCGTCCACGCGTAGGTTGCGATGATATTCAAAACGGTGCCGCGAGTCGCACGCAACGCCTCGAATGCCAGTCGCGTGCAATTGAACGTGCCCAGGAGCACGATATCGACTACCGACTTGAACCCGTTCGGCGATAACTCTTCCGAAGCAATCACGAAGTTGCCGGCCGCGTTGTTCACCAGAACGTCGAGTCTTCCGGTTCTTTCGACAATTCGAGCGATGACCTCACCGACGCGCGGCGCGTCGCGCACGTCGCACGAATACCCGAACGCGCTCCCGCCCGCCTCGGCGATCAGGCGCGTCGTTTCGTCCAGCGCTTCCTGACGCCGGCCTAGGGTGCATACGGTCGCGCCTTCGCTCGCGAATCCGAGCGCCATCGAACGGCCCAGGCCCGATCCGCCGCCGGTGACCAGAACGGTCTTGCCGGCGTAGCGATCGCTCAAAACGTGTCGCCGGGCGCCGCGAGCTCGCGCCGCAGGTAGAGCGGAAGCGAGAAGATGCGCCGATGCGTCTGCGCATCGTAAAAGAAATTTTCGCCGCGCAAACGCGCGCAGTACGCATCCACCTCGGACGCGTCGAGCGCAGCCAAGTCGATGCGATCGCTACATGCGAGAAAGGCCCAATCGTTGTCGAAGGCCGGCACGTGCGCGTAGAACGACGCGACGTGCTTGTAATATCCGCGCAGCGTGCGCGCCATCTTCGCGTGCAACGACATATTGTGAAAACCGGCGGTGCTGGCCTGGAGCACGTAGACGCCGCCGTCGCTCAGCCGCGCTTTGATGTTGCGAAATACTTCGTCGCAGAAAAGTGGATTGCTCGGCGAATCCTCAAGCGGTTCGGTGAGATCGGAGATTATTACGCCGTACCGGTCGCGGTCTTCGGCCAAGAATTTCAACGCGTCGCCGATGATGACGCGGGAGCGCGAATCGTCGAACGCGCCGTCCGACCACTCCGGCAGATACCGTTTTGAAAGTTCGACGACTTGTCCGTCGATATCGACCATCGTAACGCGTTTGACGTCGGGATGTCGCAGCGCCTCGCGTAGCGTCGCACCTTCGCCGCCGCCGAGTATGAGAACGTCGGAACGGTCGGCCGCTCCCGCGAGCGCCGGATGAACCAGCGATTCGTGATAGATCTTTTCGTCGTTCTGTGAACTCTGCGTATCGCCGTCGAGAATCAGCATCTTGCCGAAAACGGGCGTCTCGATCACGCCGATGCTTTGAAACGCGGAGCGGCCGGTATAGTACACCTGCTCGATGGCGTGGTGATGCTGTTCGGTCGGGAAGAACTCCTCGACGTACCATTGCCAGTGTTCGGTCTTGGGCATGCGCCGTAGCTTCGGTTAGTGCTGGGCCAGCCCTCCGGTTAGAGCGAAACCGGCGGCGTTTTGTTTGTCGCGGATAGTGATGGGGGCGCCGGCGATGTTGCCGCTTAGCGTTGCAAACGCGAACCCGCCGATCGGAGCTTGCAGGTCGCCGGACTGGTTGGCGCTTAGCGGAGTTGCGTAAACGCCCGACAACTGCGTTACGCCGCCGAGCTGGTCTTTGTACGACCCGGTGAGATCGAGCGAGCCGAATCGAAAGCGCGGGTCCGACGGGGTGAGGTGCATCGTATTCGCAGCCAGCGCCATGGCGAAGTCATCCAAGATCGCACCGAACGACTCCCCGCTACCGGTGGCAACTTGGAGTTCTTGGGAGCCAACCATCGCGCTTTGTTCCATTTTGTGGGCGTATGCGTCGCCGCCGAAACGGTCGTAGAGATACCGTTGGAAGAGATAGGCGGCGCCGTAGCAACCGCCCGCGCAGTTGTAGCGCGGCGTGCTGCCGTCGCCCGACCACTGCGGATCGTCGA
The DNA here is from genome assembly GCA_036559125.1 of Vulcanimicrobiaceae bacterium. GTDB lineage: Bacteria > Vulcanimicrobiota > Vulcanimicrobiia > Vulcanimicrobiales > Vulcanimicrobiaceae > JALYTZ01. The sequence continues at coordinate 11,814 of DATBTT010000051.1, read as the reverse complement.
TGCCGACGAATCCGGACACTGAATAGTTTTGCGGATTGGCCAGATATGCTTGCCCGCGTTGCATGGCGTCGGCCACGTCGAAATGCGTGCCGAACATGCGGTCGGCCGCAAAATCTTGCGCGAGCATCGACAGGCCTTCATTGACGAACGGGTCTTCGTCGCCGCCGGCGGCCGACAGCACCGAATGGTTCACAAAACTGATCAAATGCTGCAGCTCGTGCGCGGTGCCGCGAACCAGATCTTCCTTTAGCTCGTACGAGCTGGAGTTACGATTGAACCAGCCGACGTAGATGAACGGCGCTTCGTTGGACTTCGGCGCATCGCTCTTCAAACAATTCCACGCGTCCTGTGCGACGTAGTTTACCGCTGAGAAGTAGCCGCCCACGCCGTTCCCGAGTGCCGCCGAGTCGAGAACCATGACGTTGACGCGACCATCGGCGGGGCTCGCGACGTACTGCGCGGTAGCGCCAATCGCATTGCCGGACGAATCGCACCGGCTGACTTGCGTGCGCAGGCCGGGTGCGCTCGATGGGTACTGGGCCGTCCCGAAATGCGTCGTGTCGGAGATATAGGCGTTTTCGAAATCGCTCCCGATTTGCGCGACGGTGCTCTGCAAGGCGCCAGCCGCAAATGCGTCCGAAGCGTTCGGACCCGAAAGCAGCGATCGATCGATCCAAATATTCGCGTGCGGCGTTTGCGCGAGCATCGTCGCCGGAACCTGTTCGTAGCTGGAATTGCCGCCGGCTAGCGCAAAACGTGCCACCCAAATGTTAGCGGCGGTCCCGACGCCCGCACCGGAAACCACCGATTGCATGCGACGCGCCGGCGCGGCCAACAGATTTCCGGCGCGCGGCAGCGATTGCAACAGGCGTCGAACGCGTGCGTCGTCGGCAGGCGCGACTTCCACGGGAGTCAACTCGCGCGACGGAGTGGCGGTGCGCCCGAAAGCGAGCATCCGACGGGAACTTTGCGTCGACGCTCCGCTGCCGACCGCGAACGTGTCGAGCGCGAAGTTCGGATTGGTTCCCGCACGCGGATCGCCCGCCGCGGACATGACCGCCACAATTGCCGACTGCGTTCCGGCCGCGAGCGTGCCGCGGACGGCGGTGGGGTCTGATTGAACGAGGTAGGAGACGGGACCGGCGGCCGGGGCCACCCCCGGGGGAGCGGGCGTCGCCAGATTCTGCTGGGCGTTGACGGCGGTCGGCACGAAACCCGACCCGCCGCCCGCGCCGCCACCGCCTCCGCACGCGGCAAGCGCCCCGAGCGAAAGGACGGCGCCGGCGATGTGCATCGCTGCGCGAGGTTGCTGCCGAAATTGCACCCGGGACCTCCCTGAAAACGCCGAGCCCTCCATGGGCTCTATAGACTATGTCGGCAGATCGCGCGCCCGGGAGAAACGCCGTCTGTTAAGATGCTGACAAATGCAAACGAGACACGTCGTTACCGACGTGTCTCGTTCTAGTCCGGATCGAGGAAGGTTAGGCGGTCAGCGCGCGATCCTCGTTTTCCACGATTACGACGTGGGTGAAATGATCGTTTGTAGCCGCGACGCCGCGCTTGATCTCGGTCGTTTGGATGCTCTTCGCACCAAACGCCTTGGCAGCATATTCGCACGCCAGCCAAGGGTCTGTATGGTCGCCGCACGTGTAGAAATCCATCGCAGCATAGCCGGTTTCCGGCCAGGTGTGGATCGAAATGTGCGACTCAGCCAGAACAACGACCCCAGAGACCCCTTGCGGCTGAAATCGGTGGAATGCGACTTCCATGATGGTCGCTCTCGATTCGCGGGCCGCTTGCATGAGCGTCGCGCGAACGCCGTCGACGTCGGTTAGGGTGTCCGAGTTACACCCCGAGAGTTCACACACGATGTGCGTTCCGAGTGCCTTCAATTTTTCTTGTCTCCTCGATTACGGGGGAAATCCCACCTCCGGCCTCGTCGGCTGGCGTCTGCAGTGCAGTCACGTCCCCGACCTATCGACGAACTCTTGCCGGCGCTTGTTCGGTGCGCGGGCGATTCGTCGCGATGGCGCGTACGGGCGCGCCTCCCATGAACCGTGGACCCCTTTTCAAGGGTCCGGCGAACATGATACCCCCTAGACCCCCCCCTGTAAAGGCCTTGGAAACGAATCGTCTTCGAGGCGGTTTCTAGATAGTGAAGATCCGACTTAATTATCTTGACTATGGGGTACCCTGGTCGTACCCTAGAGGTCGGACCTCGTCCATAATAAGAGGAAGTGCTGACACATGGCTGCCGAACTCAAAACGACTCCCGAGGCGCTCGTAGACGACTATCGCCACGGCTTTCACGATTCTGAGGACAAGTACGTTTTCAAATCCGGTAAAGGCCTAACGCGCGAGATCGTCGAGCGCATCAGCGCGATGAAGAGCGAGCCTGAATGGATGCACGCCTTCCGCCTCAAGGCGTTCGACGTTTTCGAGAGCAAGCCGATGCCGACGTGGGGCGACACCAAGCTCCTCAACGAGATCGACTTTGCGGATATTCACTATTTCGTGAAATCGACCGACCAGACCGAGCGCTCGTGGGACGACGTACCCGACGACATCAAGCGCACGTTCGATCGTCTCGGCATTCCCGAGGCAGAGCGGAAATTTCTTTCGGGCGTTTCGGCGCAGTACGAATCGGAAGTCGTTTATCACAGCGTGAGCGCCGAGCTGGACAAGCAAGGCGTACTCTTCTGCGACATGGACACGGCAGTCAAAGAGCATCCGGAAATCGTTCAGAAATATCTTTCGACGGTCATCCCGATCGGCGACAACAAATTCTCGGCATTGAACTCCGCCGTGTGGTCGGGCGGCTCGTTCATTTACGTTCCCGAAGGCGTCGAAGTCAAGATGCCGCTCCAGGCCTACTTCCGCATCAACGCGGAGAACATGGGTCAGTTCGAGCGCACGCTGATCATCGCGGACAAGGGCGCGAAGGTTCACTACATTGAGGGTTGCACCGCACCGAAGTTTTCGACCAGCTCGCTGCATAGCGCGGTCGTCGAACTGATCGCCATGGAAGGCGCTTCGATCCGCTACTCGACGATTCAAAACTGGTATCGAAACATCTATAATCTCGTCACCAAACGCGCCATCGCATACAAGAATGCGACGGTCGAATGGGTCGACGGCAACATCGGCTCCAAGCTCACGATGAAATATCCATCAATTTACTTGATGGGCGAAGGCGCCCGCGGCGAAGTCCTTTCGATGGCGTTCGCCGGCGAGGGCCAGCATCAGGATGCGGGCGCGAAAGTGATTCACGCGGCGCCCAACACGACCTCGGTCGTCACGAACAAATCGGTCAGCGCGCACGGCGGCAAGACGACGTATCGCGGCTTGGTCGAAATTTTCCCCGGCGCGGTCGGTGCGAAGACGCGCGTGAAGTGCGACGCACTGATCATGGACGAGCAGTCGTCCAGCGACACCAAACCGACGATGAAGATTCACGAGCAACGCTCGGTCGTAGAACACGAAGCCAGCGTGAGCAAAATCGGCGAAGAACAGTTGTTTTACGCGATGAGCCGCGGCTTGAGCGAAGCCGACGCGACCGCCATGATCGTCAACGGTTTCTTCGACTTCTTCATCAAGGAACTCCCGATGGAGTACGCCGTCGAACTCAATCGCCTCGTCAAAATGGAAATGGAAGGCTCCGTAGGCTAAGCCGCGCGACTTCCGACCCCTTCGGACCCTTCGACAAGCTCCGCCCTTCGACAAGCTCAGGGTGACAAAAATTCGGCGCGTGCGAGACGTCACGCGCCACCCGACCCCGTCACTCGACACGCCGCCGCGTCACCCGACACGCAGCCCCGTCACCCAGCCTCGTCACCCGGCACGTAGCCCCGTCACCCTGAGCCTGCCGAAGGGGCGAAGGGCGAGTCCGTCAAGGGATGACAAGGGTTTGCGGAGCGGGAATGCGCGGCCTATGGTAGCTGTTGCTAAAAAATCGGATATCGAACCCGGAACGACCAAACGCGTCGTGATCGGCGGGACGGAAGTCATGCTCTGTAACGTCGATGGCCGGATTTACGCCATCGAGGATATTTGCACGCACGACGGCGGAGCGCTCGACCAAGGTTTTCTCGAAGGCACGTGCATCGAGTGCCCGCGTCACGGCGCGAAATTCGACGTGCGCACCGGTGAAGCGCTGACGCTGCCCGCAGTCATGCCGGTCTCTTCGTATTCCGTTCGCGTCGACGGCGACGACATTTACGTGGACGTCTAGCAGGGTGCTGACCCGCGGTGTCCGAGTCGGACCCGAGTGATTGGCCGAAATGAGGCGCAATGAGGGCGCAACGGCCTACTCGCAACACTCGTGGATTGCTCGTGCGGCTGGTGCGGGTGTTTGCCGCCGCAATCGTCGCGCTGCTCGCGATCGTCGGACTCTACGCGGCCAACGTCTTTGCCGGCATGCACGTCGCCGCGCAGACCGCCGGCGAAATACGCGGGCTCGAGGTTAGGCGCCCCGTCCAAATCGTTCGCGACGCTCGCGACGTTCCGCACATTCGCGCGCGCAGTCTGCACGATCTGTTCTTCGCGCAAGGCTACGCAGAAGGTTCCGATCGCCTTTTTCAGATGGACCTCGTACGTCGCTTCGTCTACGGCAAACTTGCCGAGGTTCTCGGAAGTTCTGTCGTGAGCAGCGACGAGCGGTCGCGCATCGTCGACGTGCGCGGCATCGTCGCGCGCGAGTGGCAGCGAGTCTCTCCCAACCAGCAAGCAGCAATCCAAGCATTCAGCGACGGCGTAAACGCCGCAATGCAGCGCGAACCGCTGCCGGTCGAGTTTCGATTGCTGCTCTATCGCCCGCAGGCCTGGACGCCGCAGGATTCGCTGGCCGTCGGCTTTGCGACCGTGCTGGATCTCAACGATTCATGGGATGAAGTCTTGCGTCGCGATCCTGCATATCGCGCCGGCCCTGCGGTCTACGCGGCGTTCTATCCGCTCACCGATCCAAAATACGACGTGCCGCTTGTGGGACGCGACACCCACCGCGCCTCAGCAGTACCGACTGCCCGTTTCGCTCGCGAGCTCGCCCGATTCCGGCCGCGCGCGCGTTTGCCGATCGGAAGTAATGAATGGGCAGTGGGTGGCACGCGCACGCGTAGCGGACGCGCGTTGCTGGCCAACGATCCACACTTGTCGCTGGCGATTCCGGGTATTTGGTATCTCGTCGATTTGCAAGCGCCGGGATTCCATGCCGCCGGCGCGTCGATCGCCGGAACGCCGGGCATCATCCTGGGGCATAACGAACGCGTGGCATGGGGTGCGACCAACGGCACCGTCGCATCACTCTCCGTGTACCGTTCGGGCGCATTGTCCTCGAAGTATTGGGTGACCGAAACGTTTCACGTTCGTTTCGGTCGCGACGTCACGCGCCGGTATTACCGCGCTCCACACGAATTCGGCGTGCCGGCATCGCCTGCGTCGAAACGCATCGTGCTGGTGCGCTGGAGCGCATATGACGAACCGAACTCTCCGGTGGCCGCGTTTCTCTCGCTCGACCGCGCCACGTCTTCGCAGGCCGCGATCGGCGTCTTGGCGCGCTATCCAGGACCTACGCAAAACTTCGTAATCGCCGATACGGGCGGCACGGCTGCGTACCATCTTGCCGGCATCATTCCGAACGACCCCGCATGGGCACGCTACGTTCATCCCGCAACAGACCTACACCACACGTACGGGACGGTGCCTTTCACCGCGTTGCCCGGAGTTGCGCCTTCACGCAACGCCGTGGTCTTCACGGCAAACAACAAAATGTACGGCGACGGATACCGATATCGCCTGAGCGCGACGTTCGACGTCCCGTACCGCGCGTACCGTATTCACCAAATGCTCGCCGCGCGAAAAACGTATGACGCCGCATATTTCGAGCGAATGCAGCTCGATACGTATTCGCCCGCCGAGTTCGAATTCGCGCGCGATCTCGCGCGCTCTTCACGCGGCCGGCGCTGCGCCGGCGCATTTGCGCCGCTGCAGAACTGGGACGGGCGGTACGCGGCAAATGCGAACGGGGCGACGCTCGCGCAAGCCCTGCGAATCGATGCCGTATCGCACGCGCCCAACTTCACCGCGGTGCTCGAAGCATTCCGCAGCGGAGGCAACCGCGCCGCAGCCACGCGAACGGCGTTATGCCGCGACGTCCTGAAAAATCCGCAAACGTTCGCACGCGAATCCTGGGGAACGGGCGGCGCCGTTACGATTACGCATCAGCTTGACGCTCTGGGAATCTCATTTTTGAACGGCGCGCGCTTACCGGGGGACGGCGACAAGTACACGATTCACGTGCAATCGCCCGGGTTTTCCCAGAGTTTCCGCGCGGTCTGGGACGTCGGCAATTGGGACGGCGGCGGCATCGTCATTCCGAGCGGCGAATCCGGCGAACCCGGCTCGCATCACTACACCGATTTGAGCGGCGCGTGGATCGCGGGACGTATCCAGCCGTTGCCGTTCGGCGCGCGCGCGGTCGACGCGTCGGCTCGCGAACGGCTAATCTTGCTTCCATGACGCCACTGTAATATCGACAGACCGCCGGGCCGCATTCCATCGCACCACGTCGTGAAATAGTCCCGCGTGGGAATTGCAAGGCCCGACGTCCCTGCATAGGTATACTTCAAGGTCGGACCCGGTTCGACGCGCGCGCACGCTAGTGCCAGTTGTTTTGCAAAATCCGGGCGTCCCGCACCCTGTTCGGGCTGACCCGGAATCGGATAGAGCGGCGTCTTATCGACGAACAGCGCTCGTGCAACGCGCGCGTTCGCGTCGTACCAGCGGCGCGACTCCTCGCCTTGCGGATCGTAGCCGATCACGACCGGCGCGATGCCGCCGTAAAAGTCCAGTTCCGACGAAAAACCGTAGCCGTCGGTCATGACGATCGCGCCGTTCTTCGCAGCGATGCGCGCGACGTCGCGCGCGAGTGCCGGATAGGTGAATACTTCGAACGGGCCGTCGTCGTGCAGCTTCGCGCCGAAGTGATGTGCGCCGGCATACACCGCGGCCGGGGCAAGGACGATAGCGAAGAGCAGCGCCGAAAGGAGTACGGCCGGCACGCCCGCGCCGATCTCCCAGCGGCGGCGCGAGCGTGCCGCAAGCCGAACGTATGCGACGCCCATCGCGACGCATAACGAGACGTACGGCCCGAAAAACCAATAGACTTCGACGGGCTCCCGCACGGCGAGCACGGTGAGGAGAATGGAAAACGGAAGTGCCGTCCAGGCTACGAGCGCGTGTTTGTGACGAACCGCCAACACGAACGCGGCCGCGTAGAGCCCGGGCGAATATGCAAAGGCGTTGATGACGTGCAACACGATCGGTCGCGTGAGCTGCACGTGCGGCGCGTGGCGTCCGATTAGCGCGAACGTAAACGTGCTCCAATGATTCGCGGCGTTCCAAGCAAGAAACGGGGCGATGCACAAGGCGGCAATTGCGAGCGTTAGCCACATGCCGCCGCGCCACGACCAGCGCCGCTCGCGACCGAAAGCAAAGACGCCGACGCCGAAGAGCAGGGCGATTGCGAAGACGCGCGCGAGCAAGGCGCCGCCGAGCGCGAGGCCTGCGAGCGCGAACCAGCCCGGCGAACGTTCGTCGAATGCGCGGACCACGCAGTACAACGCCAGCGCCCAAAAAGCCAGGTACGGGCCGTCGGGCGTGGCACTGCCGAACGCAATGAAGAGCATGGGCGTCAACGTCAGCGCCACCGCGGCAATCGCGCCCGCCCGGCGGTCGCCCGCGAGGCGGGTTGCCGCGCCCGCTACCGCCAGGGCCGCAATCGCCCCGCAGGCCACGAACGGAAATCGGACCGCGAACGGATTACGGCCGAGCCACGCAAAGAGCCCGATCGCGTACGCGACGGCGGGCGGGTGGTCGACGTAACCAAATGAAAGATGACGGCTCCATTCCCAATAGTATGCTTCGTCGCCGGTCAGCGGTATGCGCGCGGACGCTACCGCTCTCAAAAGCGTTATCAGTACGACCGCGGCCCACAACCAACGCATGCGCATACGCGCTCAAGCATACCTCACGCGTTCGTCGCGGCGATACCCAGCCACGGCGATTGCGCCAAAAACGACGGCATAGAGTCCCAGCACCTCGAGCGCGTGCCCCGGAATGCGCGTGCCCATAACGCTCCAGAGAAGCTCGCCGAATTGGCGCGTGGGAAGATACGGCGAAATGACTTGCGCGACGTGCGGAAGATAGGCCGGCGGCATCCACAACCCGCCGCCGAACGACAGCAGCAGATAGAGGATGTTCGCTATGGGCAGTGCCGCGCGGCCGTCCGCCCAATAGCCGATTGCAAGCCCGAAGAGCACGAACGGCACGCCGCCGATCAGCGCGAAAAGCGCCAATTCGATCCACCCGTCCGGCGCGAGCATCGCGGGCGTGCGCACCGTCGCGTAAAGTACCACAAGCGCTGCCGACAGCGCGCCGAACACCATCGCGCAGATCAAACGCGCGCCGAAACGCGCGAGCAACGGAGCGGGAAGCGTTCGCAAATATCGTTCCCAAGGTTGGGCGCGTTCTGCGGAGACGCCGACGCCGAATTGAAAGAGCGTCACGCCGATGACGGCGAACGCAACGAATGAGAGCATCGAACCGGTGGCGGCATCGCGCGTTCGGGCCCACGGCGCCGCGAACATCATAAAGAACAGCACGGGGAAGAGCAGGGTCGGCACCGCGAAGGCCGGGATGCGCAAGAGCTCGACCAACCGAGCCCGCACGTGCGCGCAAAAAATCGTGAAGAGATTCATACGTTGCCTCCGGTGACGGTCAAGAGTGCCTCTTCCAGCGAGGATTCCGTGATGCGTAAATTGCGGAACGGTACCGCCGAGTTCACGAGCGAGCGAACGACGGCATCCGCATCGCTACTGACGACGTCAACGCACTCGCCGTCGAGATCGTACAACACGCGTCGCGTTCGGATACGCGATCGCAGCGCCTGAGGCGACGCATCGAAAACGACGCGCCCGCCGCTGAAGACGATCGCGCGCGACGCGAGCGTCTCGGCTTCCTCGATGTAGTGCGTGCTCATCAGCACCGTGCCGCCGGCCGCCGCGTACTCGCGAAGGTACGCCCAGACGCGCCGGCGTGCTTCGACGTCGAGTCCGGTCGTCGGCTCGTCGAGCACGATGAGTTCCGGATTGCCGATGAACGCGATCGCGAGCGCCAGCCGCCGCTGTTGACCTCCCGAAAGGCCACCGGCTTGCCTGCGCGCCAACGCGTCGAGATCGAACGCTCCGAGCGTCGAATCCACATTCGCGGGTTTGGGATATTGGGCCGCAACGAATTCGGCGATCTCGCGCACGCGCAGCGTTTCGGGAAAACTGCTCTGCTGGGGAGTGGCGCCCAAACGCCTGCGCACGGTTACGTCGCGCGGATCCGCATCGAACAGCTTCGCGACGCCGGCGGTCGGCGCGCGCAGGCCGAGCAGCATTTCCAGCGTCGTCGTCTTTCCCGCGCCGTTGGGCCCGAGCACCGCGGCGATTTCGCCGCGATCGATCGCAAAGTTCGCACCGTCCACGGCTTTGTTCGTTCCGTACGTTTTACATAGATTCTGAGCGGTTACGATCACGAGCCCGTACTCACTTTCAAAAGCGATTGCATCTCTTCGACGTGCGCGATGAACGCCGAACGTCCGTGCGCCGTCAAACGATAGCGCGTTTGGGGGCGGCGCTCGACGAATATTTTTTCTTCGGTTACGTATCCCGCGTCGACGAGCTTCGACAGATGCGCGCCCAAATTGCCGTTCGTGGTCTGCGTCGCGCGTTGAAGTTCGCTGAACGCGGCCCATTCCGAGGCGAGCAGCTCCGCGATCACGCCGAGGCGGATCTTGGAGAGCAACAACTCGTCCATCTTTTACTTCCGGCTAAGCATCGCGAAGGCGATGCCGGAACCCGTGAGCCCCACGAGCATCCCCGCGGCCAAGACGTAACCGGTGAGATTCGCCGGCACGAAGTTCGCGGCGACGACCGACGCCAAAAGCACGACGCCTCCGCTCATCGTAACGCGATGGCCCTGCAAGCCGACGAACAGCAGCGGAACCGCGATGACGACCGACCAAATGGCCGCGGCGGCCCAACCCGGGAACAGATGCCCCGCGCCAATCTCCACGACCATCGCCGCGATCGACGCCGCCCAAAAAACACGGCCGATTTGGCGTTCGAAGGTGCTCACGCGCTCCATGCGCCGCAAGCGAATCCCATACGCTACGGTCACGCCGATCGCCACCAGCAAGCAAGCGCCCGAAAAAAAGAATAGCCGCGGCGGATAGTGCGCAACGAGCACGAGCTGATCGCAGGCGTCCAGTACGGCGCCGACTATTCCCCACACGATGTAGAGCCACGGCGTAGCCGCACTCGTCCCCCGCTCGGCCTGAGCGAGGATCCGGTCCACCATCTCCAAATGATCCCGAGCTTCCAAAGCGTCCATCGTGATCCCCAATTCAGATTAGTCTGTTTTATAGATTTGTCTACAATATACGCCTACCACCCTTCGCCGTCAAGCGACCCCGTGGGTCCGGCCGCCGAATTGCGTTGACAGCGACGGCGGCGGGGTGCTAGTGTTCTCAAGTTATGTACGCGATCATCGAGACTGGCGGAAAGCAGTATAAGGTCTCCGAGGGCGACGTTATTACGTGCGACCTTTTGGAGAGCGAAGTCGGTTCGGACGTCAAGTTCGAAAGCGTCGTGCTTGCGAGCACCGGCGGCAGCGGCGACAAGGCCGTGACGGTCGGCGCACCAACGGTCAGCGGCGCAGTCGTCACCGGCACCGTCCTGCATCAGGGCAAAGCCAAGAAAATCCTGGTCTTCAAATACAAGCCCAAGAAGCGCGTCCGCAAGCTGATCGGCCATCGGCAACGCTTCGCCAAGGTCAAGATCACTAAAATCGATCTCCCCTAAAAAGCGGCCGATGCTCGAAGTGACCTTCTGCAGGGACAGCCACGATCGGCTGTCCTCTCTTTTTGCAACCGGACACGCCGACGCGGCCGAACCCGGCGAAGACGTCGTCTGCGCCGCCGTCTCGGCGATCTTGCAAGCGGCCCGCCTTGGCCTCGAAGCACACGCAAGAATTCAGCTTGAGGTCGTCCAGCGCGCCGGAGACATGTCGCTGCAATGGCCCCAAGCCGCCCGCGACGACGCCTCCGTTCAAGCGATCGTCGCAACTGCCGAACTCGCGATCCGACAAATCGCCAAGCAATACCCCGCCCACGTTCGAGCCCTCACCCGGTCGCAAACCTAACATCGTTGCCGAAACCGGGTAAGATGGCAACGAGCACGAAGGAGGCAGCATGTCAGATTCATTCCGGTCATCGCCATCGGAACAACAATGGTCCGGTAGCAACGGCTACAAAGGCACCTACGCGGAGAACGCAAACGTGAGTTACGAAAATACGGAAAACGGTGCGAGCCCGGAGATCGGGAAAACGCTGGTCGTCGGTTTACTCGGCGGTATTCTGTCCGCCGCCGGCTATCTCGTGTACCAACGCCTGCCCGACGAGCAAAAAGAACGCCTGCAATCCCAGGCCAAAAGCATGCTCCAACAACGCATAAACGAAATCCGCCAAAACTTCAACATCTAACCAACCCGCGCCGTCACCTCATGCAGAAAACGCCCACGCGGGCGTTTTCATGCTTTCACGCCGCCGTGCGCGCTCGGAGCACGCATCGGTTGGGAGGTTGGGTGCGGTAACGGGTTCGTCCGGCACCGCTAGAAAATGCGCATCCTGCGCATTTTCCGCTGCGCGGTTTTTTCGGCCGAGCAAGCTCGGAAGATCGCATCCTGCGATGGCCGAAAAAATCCGAGCTGCCGGAC
>DATBTT010000050.1:0-4545 GCA_036559125.1 Vulcanimicrobiaceae bacterium | reverse complement strand
CATCCCGGACAAAGGCTCTTTTTTGGCGGCGAAACGGATCTTGCCCTACGCTACGACATCACGCCGTACGACGCCGCCTACCTGGCGGTTGCATTAGACTACCGGCTCGATCTCGCCACGGCAGACAACGAGTTAGCGCGCGCCGCCCGCGATGCCGAAATTCGCGTCATACACATCAAATAGAAGAAGCCTATCGGCCCGCAACGCATAGGTAAGCCCCGCGCGTAGGAGCGTGCGCTTGCTTGGTAGAAGCGGCGCCCATGGGTGTTACGACAGCGTTCGAAAACCGAGTCCTGGCGCACTACGATCGCGTCGGGCCTTTGCTGGAAAAACAGTTCGGCGGCACGCCGATCGTGTTCGCAAATTTCCCCGGCGGCCTCGACCAGCCGGCTCACTGGCATCGAACCGACGTCCCGCTTTCGATGCGGAAGCTGCTCTGGCTGTGCCACCGCATGTACGCCGTCGAATTTCATTCCTGGGCTCCGCTTCCGGGCGATCCGAACCGGCTGCGCTTCGGGCGCATCTTGCTGGAACACGCGCCGTCGCTTGTCCTGGTAAAGGAAGCTGCGCTCGCTATTCGCAGCCAGCTCTTCAACGCCGGCCTCGAAGCGCTTCCCTGTTTCGATGGCTTGAACGGAATGGCGCTCTGGGTGCCGTTTGCAGACGCTCCACTGCACGAGGCCGTGCTTAACACCTTTCATCGGATCGTGTCAAAAGCCGTAGCCGCGCATCCAACGCTGTTAACGGCGGAACCGAACACGCACGCTTCCAATCGCGTTCACGTGCACGTATCGAGCAACGCGCCCGGTCACTTCAGCGCCCTGCCATACAGCGCGCGCGGCCGAAGCACGTTGCCGGTTTGCACGCCGATTCACTGGCCGGAACTCGGCGCGAGCAACGGCCCGGAGACCGTCGACACTATTCAACACCGCCTCGCCGAAGCAGGCGACGTATTCGCAGAAGAACTGGCGATCATCGCCGGCCAACGCCTTGCCGACGCGCGCATCGCGATACCGAAGCCGCTGCTGGCAGACCCTGCCGAACCGCGCGGTCATGTAATCGCCGCCGCGATCGACATATTGGAAGACGGAGTCGCGCGCGGCGCCGACGAGTTATTAGCCGAAGCGCTTAAACGCAAGCTCGTGCCGCCCGCGACGAAGCGCAAGTACGTCTATTCGTCGCTTATCGAATACATCGCGCGCTCGATCGGGCACGATCGTAAACCGCCGATCGTGCAAGACGCGCAACGGCGCTTTCGCATCAACGAGCCGCCCGATGACTGGCCCGCGCTCGACCCGCTCCCGCCGCAGCCGCCGCCCGACGAAGCAACGACCGCCGTGATGGATCGACTGACCGCGACCGGTACCGGGCCCGACCCCGCCGCGTTTGAACTTGCCGTGTGCGACGCGTTCGCGCACTTGGGTTTCGCCGCGTATCATGTCGGCGGACACGGCGCTCCCGACGGGTACGCCGACGCGCAACTGGGCGTGCTCGGCTATCGCGTCATGCTCGAATGCAAAACGGCAAAATCGATAGTCGCGCAGCCCGACTGTCTCGAAGCCTCAAAGTTCAATACCGAATACGCCGCCGATTTCTGCGCGATAATCGGTCCCGACTTCGGCGACGAACTCGAACTCGCGCAAGAACTGCAGACGCACTCCGTAACCGCCATTACCGTTTCCGACCTGCGCACGCTGCTCGCGATCCGCGCGAACCCGCTCGAAATACGAACGCTGCTCAAACCCGGTTTCATGATCGATCGCCTTCACGACCTATTGTGGGAGCGCGCGCACGGTATCTGCAAGCGCCTGGCCACGGTCGCCCACATCGTTGCGCAAGAAGGCTGGCGCGCGCAAATCACCGCTGCAAAAGAAGGCGGCGCAGCAACGGCGCCGCTGCTAACCGCCGACGCCGCAATGCTGCTAGTCGACGCGTTCCTGCGAACTCAAGGTTCGAGCCAGGCATGCACGCGCGCCGACGTAACCGCCGCCTTCACCCATCTAACCGATCCGCTGATCGCCAAAGCCGTTTGGTCCGACCCCACCCGAACCGCAATCGTCATCGCAAACTGCCCGCCCGCATTCACCGACTGACGTTCGGTTTAGCGCTCCGCGTTGTTTGCGTACCATGGTTTTTAACGTTAAAGGTAACAAGTATCGGCTGATTGCGGTGATCGACTATGCGGAAAATATCGTAATGATGTGTCCTTGTCTGCGGCGGATGTTTTCTCACGCTGGTATCTCAAGCGGTGTACCTAAAAAAACTCGGATGAGCCAAAACCGACGGCCCTCATCACGGACGAACACCACAAGCATGGCGCGTCCCCCCGTCATCCTGAGCTTGTCGAAGGACAGCCCCCCGTCATCCTGAGCTTGTCGAAGGACGCATCGCTTCACATCTTCCGCGGCCGTCGCCTCACACCGAACCACAGCGCGGCAATCGAAAAAACCGCGATCGTACACGCGAACGATATGCTTGCGATCAACGGATCATACAGAGTCGAAACGATTCCCACGCCGATGACCGGAACGGCATTGCCGAGAAAACACGCGATGTAATAACTTGATATCACCTCCGCGCGCCGATCCTCGGGTGCGATGTCATTGACCACCTGAGTCGCGATGCAAACGCCACCGCCACGACCGCAGCGGCCAACAACCGCGGCCGGTGCCGCACTCCGCCGTCATCCTTAGCGTAGCGAAGGGCGCACCGCGCGCCGGACTTACCGATTACCCCGGCGCATGGTACAATCTACGATACGTTCGGGGAGGTGTGCCATGACGAACATGAAAGCCATAGCCTTTGCAATCGGGCTCATCGTCACGCCGGTCGTCGCGAGTGCTGTGACGGGGGATCGAACGCAACTGTTCGTAACGCGCGTCGCCGACAACGGCGCGTCCGAAAGCGCCAAGATAACGGTCGGCGCGCTCCCGCGCGACTGGACCCCGCCGGTACCGCTGCCGTCCGTTGCGGCGCTTCTCGGCTCGCTCCAGCATCCGCGGGACGGCTCGACGCAGCTGTTTTACGCGCCGCCGGACGTGCCTTCCGCGTACGCGGCCTACGTCGCCGAACTGAAACAAGCGGGGTATGTCGCGACCTCTACGCCGGCGGCTTTCTGGAATCGCGGCGGCTTCGAAGAATCGAACGGTACAATTCCGCTGAATGCATTGTATTGTCATGGCCCGCAAGGCCTTGACATACTCGTCCCGCAGCGCTCCAGCGACGACCTGCGCGTCAATGTTTTACCGCCGGGCACGGGAATGATGAACTCGTGCGCGCGGCGCACGCCGGAAATTGGGCCGCTGGACTTTCCGTTGCCGGTTTTGACGGCGCCGAACGGCGTGACGGTAACGCATGAGGGATCGGGATCCGCGAGCTATGGCACCGGCCCCGCGGGCGCCAGCGGGAGCGAGTCTTCCGAGGCGTTTATTCGGGGGAAAACCAGCCCGTCGCAGCTACTCGACCGATTTCAAGTGCAATTCGTAGCGGCAGGGTGGCATGTTACCGAAGCGAGCCGTTCCACGCATGCCGCCTTCGCATCGTACGAGTACGGCGAAGCCGACGAAAGATGGAATGCGTTCCTTGCAATCTATGCCGCCGGTCCGCGCGCGTTTCATGCAGCCGTCGTCGCATCGGGAATACCGTCGACGCATCCAAACCCGGTTCGCGAGCCAAGCGTACCGCAGATTCCGATAAAGTTGTCCAAAACCATGGAACCCGCGCTCGTGCAGCTCACCCAGCGCGTGCTACGCGGCGAATCCCAAGACGTTTCGAATATTTACCTACACAAATCACCGCCGGATTTACCACGCGCCATTCCCCTCCCGCACGGGATGCTGGTCGGGAGTACCGTCGTGGTGCCGCTCATACCCGCCGAGTCCGGTGATACCGGTCGCGATACGCTCTACTACCGATTGACGCGCCCCCAACTAACTGCGTACGAGCGGGCGCTGCACGACGGCGGTTGGACGCCGACGCGCTCACGCTTTGAGCAACGCGGATTCGTAAGCCCTCCCGAAGATGGTTTGCTATCCTATTGTAAGACGGGCCTCCCTCTCTTCTCGACATACGCCGACGCAAGCAGCAACGACGTAACGATCGACATTCCCCGAAATATTGTTAGCAGCAATTGCCATGACGCAGTGATGCCCTTCACCGCACCCGAACGACAGTTGCCGAAGCTCGTCGCGCCCTCGGCGGTCGTATCGCAATGGACGGTGAATAACGCGGGAACGAGCGCTAGCTTCCGCTCCTCGTCGTCGCCGTCGCAACTCTTGGAGTCCTTTGGGGCCCAGCTGAAAAGCGCCGGTTGGTCCACCCTCTCCGCAACGTCAAACGACACTCTCGGATCGGCGACGTTTACGCAAACCAAAGGCGCGACAAAAATGCAGGCCGCCATAACGATCTACCGGCAGAATCCAACCTCAAGCGTGTACAACGCAACACTCGACGCAGAGCCACTGTCAAACGCCCCGTCATCCTGAGCGCCACGCAAATGACGGCAACCCGATCGCCTACACGCCGGCGATTCATCACTCTACCCCA
>DATBTT010000049.1:0-15773 GCA_036559125.1 Vulcanimicrobiaceae bacterium | reverse complement strand
GGACGTCTGTCGAAGGACCAACCTGTCGAAGGCCGAGCCTATCGAAGGACCAGCCTGTCGAAGGACGAGCCGACGTGCGACGACTATGCCGGTACGGCTGCCAGGAGCTGCTCCTTTGCTTTGGCGAGTTTTTCGCCGAGTGCCTCGAGTTCGGATTCATCCATCAACTCGCGCACTTCAGGAAACATCTCGTGTTCTTCTTCGTGAACGTGATGCTTGACCAGTTCGCTCAATACTTGCAGCTTCGCGTTGTACGTTTCGTCGGTTGCATCGGTGCTCTCGAGTTTCTTGATCATGCCTTTGACGTTGTCGTGCTCTTCGTACGCTTCGAGAACTTCTTGCTTCGCGTCGTCCTCTTTCTCCGACTTCGCCCGCGCCTTCACGGCGGGATAGAAAATCGTCTCTTCGATCTTGGAGTGCACGGTTAGCTCCCGATCGATTTGCGCAAACAATTTTTGCCGGCTGGCGTGAGCGGTCTCGCTGAGTCCCTCGACTTCTTTGAGCAGTTCGCCGACTTTTTTGTGATCGGCTTTTAGTAGCGCAATAGCATCCACGGTGGATCCTTTCGATTTTTGAAGCTCTAGATGCACCGGTAGATGCCCCTGAAACTGCATTGTTACGCGCGACGTGCGGACGCTTGCCCCCTGCAAAGAAAATGGCGGCTACGTCGTCGTCCCGATCCGCCGCACCAGCAAAACGAGCAGACCCAGGCCGAAGACCCAACCCACGAATCCCTCGGCGACCGGACCGATGTTTCCGAGCGCAAGGCCGCCCGGGTTCGACGCCCGCGCCTGCGTCTGCACGTAATTGACGTAACGCGCGATGTCGTCGACGTCTTGCGCGCTGAACACGTCGGTGCCGAAGCGCGGCATTTCGCCGGGTCCCGCGCGAACCGCCTCAGCGACTTGAAACATCGTCGCCTGTGCTAAGGATGGCGCGACATTCGAGTAACCAACCGACGCGCCGCTGCCGGTGACGCCATGGCAATGGGCGCAATTTTCGGCAAACAACGCACGGCCGTGATTCACGTTTCCCGGGCCCAAAACCGGAAGCGAACGATCGACCTTAGGCGAAAACGACATGACGTAGCCGACGATCTCACCGATCTGCCGCTCGGTGAACGTCGAAGGCTTATGAACGGGTTGTTCGTTCGGAACCGCCGCAGGCATACGGCCGGTGTCGAGCATAAAGTGTACGTCCACGGCCGATTTGCCGATGAGCGGCGGCGCATTGGTCGAGCCTTGACCGATCGCACCGTGGCACGACGCGCAATCCAACTGGTACAACGAAGCCCCGGTGTCGGGCTGCGCCGCGGCGCTTCCGGGAAGCAACGCGGCTGCGACCAGCGCGCAGCCGATCGCGCACCGAAAAGCGAGCCGTCGTGTGTTCGAAGCTATCGCGTTCATCGATGCGGTCTTTTACCCGCGTTTTGGGTAGAACATCGGTGAATATGGTGTGCGTGCGGACGACGGCTCTTGCGGCACTTGCGGCTCTGGCAATTGCGGCCGGATGCGCGGGCAGCGGCACGCACTCCGCGCACAGCCCTGCCGCGGGCGATCTCGAGCGCGGGAAGGCCACATTCAGCGCGAACTGCGCGGTCTGTCACGGAGCGACCGGTGTCGAAGCAGGCACGCTTGGGCCGTCGCTGCGCCACGAGCGATCGCGCATGGATGCGCGGGCCACGATGTCATGGATCAAAGATCCCGCGCCGCCGATGCCCGCGCTCTTTCCGAAGTTTTTGAGCGATCGAGACGTAACCGACGTCGCCACCTACGTGCAATCGCTATAATTATAAACTAAAGACGTACAACATTCCGCCGAGGTGAATTGTTTTGAAGATCGGGGTCATCTTTTTCCCGCCCCAAAACGGCGAGACGCCACCCCATCCGGACTGCACGGCGACGTACTGCTTTCCGTCGACGCGATAGCTTACCGGTTGCCCGATCACCCCGGAGTGCATGTGATGGGTCCAAAGAACCGCTCCGGTCTTCGCGTCGAATGCGTAGAATTTCTGATCGGGCGTCCCGCTAAAAACCAGACCACCGTCGGTCGTCAACGTGCCGTCATTCCACGGCATCTTCGTTTCTTTCGACCAAACGTTCTTGCCGGTGGCAACGTCGATTGCCTGAAGCGCGCCCCACCCATATGCGCCGGGCATCGGCTGTGTGGCGAATCCTTCATTCAAATAACCGTTCCCCGCTTGGAACTTTACCGGCTTCAGACCCGAAAGGTCCATGCACGTATGCATCGTCGGGACGTACGCGTATCCGGTCTGCGGGTCGTAAGAGAATCCCCACCAGTTGTCGCCGCCGAAGAACGCAGGGCACGTGAAGATTTTTTGTCCGGTCTTCGGTTTGAGACTCGCGTTGACGGTCCCGATACGGCGCGCTTTGTCGTATCCGGTCACCGAAGTCGCCATCGTAAATCGCTTAGATAAAATAAGCTTACCGTTCGTGCGGTCGACCACGTAGAACCAGCCATTGCGCGCTGCTTGGTAAAACACTTTGCGCGGCCGCCCACCGATCGTAACGTCGGCGAGAACCGGAGTCGCGGTCGCATCATAATCCCACGGGTCGTTGGGCGTCTCTTGAAAATACCACTTCAACGTACCGGCGTCGGGGTCGAGGCCGACGATCGAATCGGTGTACAGGTTTTGGCCCTTGCGCTCGCTCGCCAGCCACGGTCCGGGATTGCCCGTGCCCCAAATCAACGTGTTGGTCTCGACGTCGTAGCTTCCCGGCATCCACGGACTGCCGCCGCCGTGCAGGTAGGTTTTGCCGGGCCACGTGTTGCCGCCGGGCTGGTTCGGTGCCGGAACCGTATACCAGCGCCACTTCTCAGCGCCGGTTTTCGTATCGAGCGCCTCGATGAATCCGCGCCCGCCGTACTCGCCGCCGCCGTCGCCTACGATAACCTTTCCCTTTACGATTAACGGAGCCGTCGTCATGGCGTCGCCTTCGCCCGATGGTGCGATCGCGGTGTTCCAATCGACCTTGCCGGTGCGCGCGTCGAGCGCTACGACATGACTGTCGAGCGTCGCCATGAACACCTGATTGCCATAGAGTCCCACGCCGCGGTTGACCATGTCGCAGCAAACCGTGCGCAGCGCTTGCTTAGGAACCGGATAATCGTATTCCCAAAATTGCTTTCCCGTTACGGCGTCGAGCGCATACACGTGATCCATCGGCGTGGTCACGATCATCGTGCGTCCGTTGACGATGGGCGGAGCCTCGAAGCCTTCGGGAATATTGACGGCATGCGTAAAGACTTCGTGGAGTTGCTTGACGTTCGAAGTCGTGATTTGCGTGTACGGCACGTGCGCTTGGCTTCGGTAGGTCCGTAAATACATCAACCAGCCATCGTCGCCCGCGGCGTGAACCAGTCGATCGTCGGTCACCGGTTGCCACGCCGGCTCGCTCGCATGCCCCGCGCACCCGCCGCACAGGATCGCAAACAGCGCTGCCGCGCCGATCGTGGCTTTTCGGATGCTCGTCACGCGCTAGGGACCCATGACCGCAGTTGAGGTTGTTGCCGCGGATTGCGTCAACGGTTTACTTCCTGGACGATGACCGTGCGATTGCATCAAGAACGCCATGATTTCAACGTACTCTCCCGGAGGTAAGCCGCCCGCATTGCCGGCCGGCATTTGCGAGACCGCATACGCATAGATTTGCTTGACCGGCTGCCACTGCAAATTTCCGCCCGGACCGCTGAGAGCCGGGCCGTATTGGCCCTGCAGATTGGCGCCGTGGCACTCGGCGCAATGCTCGTAAAACAGCGTCTGGCCCTTACGCGCCTGATCGGGCGTGAACGACGGAGCCGGCGCCCCCGCCCCGTCCGAAGGCAGCACGCGAACGACCGAAAATGCAATGCAAACGGTCGTCAATGCAGCCAGCGCGCTCGAACCAAGCTTCATTCCCTAACTTCTACCGCAAAATGCGCCCGACAAACAGGGGCAATGTAGGTCATGTTTTCGTCTTGCGAAATACTGTCGGCGCGATCAGCCGCGCCTACCTCCAATGACGCCCGAGCCTCCGGCGATTTCGACAATGCCATAGGGGTGGCACGAACTCCGGTTAAACTGTGGTCGTGCAGAAAATCGACGGGCGGTTCGTCTTCTCCGCTTCAGACCTCAACAACTATCTGGAATGCGCGCACCTTTCGACGCTCGACCGGAAGGCGGCCGAGGGACTCGCCCGCCGTCCGGAGCGATCGAATCAGGCCGAACTGATCGCGCGCAAAGGCATCGAGCACGAGCGGCGATACGTGGATGCGCTGCGATCGCGCGTCGAAGGCGTCGTCTCGTTTTCCGACTCGGTCGAAAACACGCGCGCCGCGATCGAAGCCGCCGCGACCGCCACGGCCGAGGCAATGCGGCGCGGCGCGCCCATCATCTATCAGGGCACGTTCTTCGACGGCGTGTGGTTCGGGCGTTCCGATTTTCTGACGCGGGTGGAGCGCCCGAGCGCCTTATGGCCGTGGAGCTACGAGGTGGCCGACACTAAACTCGCGCTGCACTCCAAGCCGTACTTCATCGTGCAACTGTGTTTTTACAGCGAAATGATCGCGAAAATTCAGGGCAGCGATCCCGAACACATGCGCGTCATTCTCGGCGACGGTCGTGAATCGGTCTATCGCGTCGATGACTATAGCGCGTATTACCGTCGCCTGAAAGCCTCGTTCCTGGAGCGAGCGAATCACGGCGCTAACGGCACGTACCCGACTCCGGTCGGCCACTGCTCTATTTGCAGTTGGTCGCCCGAATGTATGCGCCGCCGCGAGGAAGACGATCACTTGAGTTTGGTCGCTCGCATGCGTCGCGGGCAAACCGTTCGCTTGAACGCGCAAGGTATCCAAACGGTCGTACAACTCGCCGCGGCCTGCGACGTGGACTGTCCCCCCGGAATGAATCCGGATTCGTTCGCTACCCTGCGGCGGCAAGCCGGCTTGCAGATTCAGCAGCGCGAAGCGACCGCCGCGAACCTTCCTTTCCCGTACTTCCGCGAATTTCTCCCCGCCGATGCGCATCGCGGCTTCGCTTTACTGCCCGCGCCGGCTGTGGGTGACATGTTTTTCGACATGGAGGGCGACCCGCTGTACGAAGCGGGACGCGGCCTCGAATATCTCTTCGGCGTCTACCTGCCCGACGACGCAGCCAAACCGTTTCATGCGTTCTGGGCGACGACTCCGGAGCGCGAGCGCGCAGCTTTCGAAGCGTTCGTCGATTTCGCGACCGAGCGCCGCAAGCAGTTTCCCAACCTCCACATCTATCACTACGCGCCCTACGAGAAGACCGCGCTTCGAACGCTCATGACTCGCTACGGTACGCGCGAGCGCGAAGTCGACGATTTGCTGCGCGGCGAGGTCTTGGTCGACCTCTACGCAATCGTCCGCCAGTCGATTGCGATTTCGCAACCCAGCTACTCAATAAAAAAGCTCGAGCCGTTTTACGAGTTCGAACGTACGACCGACGTCAAGCGCGGCGACGATTCGATCGTGATGTTCGAAACCTGGCGCGCCGAACCCGAACGCGTCGATATTTTAGAGGACATCGAGCGTTACAACGAAGACGATTGCCGTTCGACGTGGCACCTGCGCGAGTGGCTGCATCGCCTGCGTGATGAAGCTGCCTCGGTTTGGGATACGGACATTCCCTGGCACGTGTCCAATCCGATGAAGACGGCGACTGAAGAGCGCGAAGAGGCGCTCGCAGAGTTGACCGAGCTGCAGCGGCGCCTGCTCGAAGCCCAACCCGTCGCGCCCGATGCCGAGCTGCTCGCAAATCTCCTCGTCTATCACGAGCGCGAAGCCAAGCCGGTGTGGTGGGCGTTCTTCGACCGCTGCGAAAACCCGAACGATTTGGTTGACGGCGACAAAGACGCTCTCGGCGGTTTGTCTTTGCGTACCGACGTCCCGTCGTTCAAGAACGAACCCAAGGATCGCAACGTCGTCTACACGTACGCATTTCCGGATCAGGCGCATAACCTGGGCACGGATCAGCCCTGCGACCCGTACACGCGCCGCTCCGCAGGAACGGTTCTGCGCTTCGACGAGGACGCGAACCTCCTGCAACTCAAGCGCGTTGCCGACGACGCAGCGGCCGCGCAGGTCCGAGCGCTCATCCCCGGCGGCCCATTCGGCACGAAGGAGCAACAGGAGGCGCTGAAACGCGTCGCTTCCGCATACCTGAGCGAGGGTCTCGCGCAAACGTATCCCGCAGTTGCCGACATGTTGCTTGCGCGCGCGCCGCGCTTACGCGATCGTGAGGAAGGCGCGACGATTCAGCCTGATGTCATTACGCCCGAATCCATCGCGAACGTCGTCCGAGCTCTCGATAGCAGTTATCTTTTCGTGCAAGGACCGCCGGGCAGCGGCAAATCGACCACCGGCGCGCAGGTTATCGTAAAACTGCTCGCCGACGGCAAACGCGTCGGTATTTTCGCAAACAGTCATAAAGCCATCCACAATGTGCTGCACAAAATCGAGGAATGCGCCGTTGAGACCGGCGCGCGTTTTCGCGGCCTGCAGAAGTACAGCAAAGGCAATGACGGCTCTAATTACGTCTCGAAACTCCCCGTGCCGTTGGTCGAAGCGGTCGCCGAAAACGATCCCTTCGAGTCGTCGCAGTACGATCTGGCGGCCGGTACGGCATGGCTCTTCACCCGCCCGGCGTTGAGCGGGACGTTCGACTATCTCTTTATCGATGAAGCCGGACAGATTTCGCTCGCCGACGCGCTCGCCGCGTCGACGTGCGCCAAAAACGTCGTGCTGTTGGGCGATCCGCTGCAACTGGCGCAGGTCTCGCAAGGCGTTCATCTTGCGGGCGCGGGCGTCTCGGTGCTGGCCCACCTCTTGCGGGACGAGCCGACCGTCCCACCGGACCGTGGCGTATTCCTCGATCGTTCGTATCGCATGCACCCGCAAATTTGCCGGTTTATTTCGGACGCAGTGTACGCCGGCCGATTGATGCCGGCCGAAGGAACCGAGGGCCAATACGTGCGCAGTTCGGGTTTGACCGGGTCCGGGTTACGTTTCCTCGACGTAGCGCACACCGGCAACGGGCGCTCGTCCGAAGAAGAGGCCCAGCGCATCGTCGACGAGATTCGCCGGTTGCGCGAGGGCCGCGTTAAGACGGTCAAGGACGAAGAAGAACGCCCCCTCACCGATGCGGATATTCTCGTCGTCTCACCGTATAACGTGCAGCGCAAGCTCATTCGGCGACTCTTGGAACGAGCCGGCTTCGACGTTCGCGTTGGAACGGTCGACAAGTTCCAAGGCCAGGAAGCGCCCGTCGTGTTTTATTCGATGGCAACGTCGGGCGGAGACGACCTTCCGCGCGATGTGGACTTCCTTTTCGAAAAGAATCGCCTCAACGTCGCCGTGAGCCGGGCGCAATGCCTCAGCGTTCTCGTCGCCAGCCCCCGCCTGCTGGAAGTACGCTGTTCGACCCCCGAACAAATCGCCATGGTCAACGTACTCTGCCGCTTCGTAGAATCAGCCTCAAGTGAGGTAATCAGTTAGCATCGTGACCGCCACGCGATTTTTGATCGGCGCAAGTTTTACGCGCCAGCTCCGGTCGTTGGTTACCAAATGGCCAACCTGGGCGATAAGTCCGGTTGCGATGACGAGCGCGTCGGGCGTCCGGAAGCCGTGCATAGCTCGGAGGCTCGCTGCTTCCTGCGCCACGCGAAGATCTATATCAATCAGAGACAGGTTCGGCCAATTCTGGATGAAATCGTGAACGGTAACCGCGTGCGCCGGTCCTTGGCGCAGCGGAACAACCAAAATCTCCATCGCCGAGACCGGGGAGATGACCGCCGGATCGTGACCGTTGCGAACCAAATCGTCGATGAGAAATGCGGCAACCGCATGCGTTTCTTCGGCCCGGTTAAGATAGGCGATGAGCGACGACGAGTCGAGTAGAATGCGATGGCCGTCGAGTCGCTTGGTCAATGCCTTGCGGTTTAGTCCCAACTTGCGCGTTCCGCCGAGACATGATCGGCGGCATCGACACCGGCGAATATCCCGGTGAGCGCGCCCGCGTAGCTCTCCGGCAAGACGCGTAGGATGATTTCGTCAGGGTGCTCGTCGTCGATATGCACGATCAAGGGCTGCCCTTGGCGCAACCGGCACGCCTCGGCCACCGCTTTAGGGATCGTTATTTGGTTCTTGTCCCGAAGGATAATTTTCTCATCGACTACCGGCATTCCGACACCTCAAAAACTTTCCAATATACTATAATTCATAAGAATAAAATTGGCAACACGGATTATAGCTTAAATATCGGATTTGGAGTCGAAGTTTGGCCCCTGGGGCGATCGGATTGGGTATGTGAGCCGGAAATGTCTAAAAGCAACGGTGTCCTTGATTTTTTGCGCCAGGTCATCGCCGCATATACTGAAGACCAGATACCGCGGCAGGCGGCCGCCCTCGCGTATTTTACGATATTCGCATTGGCGCCACTGCTCATCGTCTTGATCGAGGTCGCGGCTCTCGTCCTCGGAGGTAACGGCCATCACGCGCAAGCGCGCGACGCCATCATCGCGGCGATGGCATCGCATACCGGCAAACAAAGCGCCGCAGCGGTAGGGAGCATCGTCCAGGCGACCTTCGATCAATCGCATCGCCAGGGTTTGGTCGCCGGCATCGTTAGCTGGATCGTTTTGATCGCAGCGGCTACCGGATTATTCGGCTCGATTCAGGAAGCGCTCGACGACATTTGGCGGGTCGAGCGTCAAAAACGTCCGTGGTACGCCATGTTCAAAGAGCGAGCCGTCGCGTTTGGATTGATCGCCGGCGTGGCCTTCGTGCTGTTAGTCTCGCTCGCGGTCAACACGGCTGTCGCGGCGTTAACGAAGGCGCTCGCGGGCGGCATTCCGGGAATGGCCGCAATCCTTTCCATTGCCGACTTCGTCGTGTCGTTCGCGGTCATCGCGGCGCTATTCGCCGCGATCTTCAAGGTCTTGCCCCACGTCGCGATACGTTGGAAGGACGCCGCCTTCGGCGGTGCGGCGGCGGCCGTGCTCTTCATGATTGGTCAAATACTGTTGAGCTGGTACCTCGGACGCGCTGGAACCGCCTCAGCATTCGGCGCCGCCGGTTCGCTGGTCGTACTCGTGCTGTGGATCTACTACTCCGGCCAAATCTTCCTACTAGGCGCCGAATTCACAAAAATCCATGCCCGTCACCCCGAGCCCATCGAAGGCCCTCCGTCACGTGAACCTGTCGAAGTCCCTTCGTCACCCTGAGGCAGGCCCGCCCGCGACTCGCCGCGGAAAGATGCGGCGTGAAAACGTTTGCAGAATTACACGACAAAACCGCCCCGTTTATTTTGCCGAACGCGTGGGACGCCGCCAGCGCTCGCATATTCGAGGATGCGGGTTTTCCTGCCGTCGCGACGTCCAGCGCGGGCGCGGCCTGGTCGCTCGGATACGCGGATGGCGAAGCGGTCGACGCCTCTGAAATGATCGCCGCGATCGCGCGAATAGCGCGAGCCGTGAGGGTCCCCGTTACCGCGGACATCGAAGCCGGTTACGCGAGCGACGTCGGCGGCTTGCTCGAGACCATCGGCGCCATCCTCGACGCCGGCGCGGTCGGCATCAACCTTGAGGATTGGAATTCGCACGCGGACGAACCGTTTCCAATCGAAACGGCGTGCGCGCGAATCGAAGCGATAAAAACGAAGACCGGCGATCGCCTATTCGTCAATGCGCGAACCGACACGTACCTGCGTCAACTCGGCGATTCCGCAACGCGATTCGAAGAGACGGCGCGTCGCATGCGCGCGTTCGCAGCTGCGGGCGCCGACGGCGTCTTCGTCCCCGGCGTTGCCGACACCGATACCATCCGCGCGCTAGCGGCGGCGTCGGATCTACCTCTTAACGTTCTCGCGGGCCCGGCGACGCCGCCGTTGGCGACGCTTCGCGAACTCGGCGTCGCACGCGTAAGCGTCGGTTCGGGGCCGGCGTTGCGCATACTGGGATTGACCCGAGCGATCGCACGCGGACTACTCGATCACCAAAACTTCGACTTCATTCGCGAAAAACCGACACTCTCATACGACGAAGCCAACGCCCTCTTCTCACCCTGAGCCCGTCGAAGAACCCGTCACCCTGAGCCCGTCGAAGAACCCGTCACCCTGAGCCTGTCGAAGGGCCCGTCACCCTGAGCCTGTCGAAGGGCGCGAAACCGGTAGCATGAAACCCACGAGTGCGCCGGCAATCAACCCCACGGCCAGCAGGACGAGCGGACTCGCTGCAGCGTCGCGAACGTTTTCAACTTTGTGCGCTGCGGCGTGGGTGACGCTGCCGACGATGTCGGCGCCGGCGCCAATCGAATGCACGTCCTCGGCAACGCGTTCGCGCGCGACTGCTATTTCTTCGGTGATTTGGCGCTGCTCCGAATCCATGCTACATCCTCTTTCACGTGTTGCTGCGTTTCTTGCAACGGCGCCGCCACGTCATTGCGTAGCGCCGCCGCGCTGGTAGTTGCCAGGATACCGGCGACGATTGCGTACGCGACGCCGACGATAAGCGCCGCAAGCCAGACCGGCATCGTCAGGGCGAGAGCCGCAACGACGGCTGTCGAAAGCGCCAGCAGTGCGATCGTTCCCAGCATTGCCGCCACGCCCAGGCCCACTGCGACCCGCGCCACGCTCTGCAGCTCTTTGCGCAATTCGAAGCGAACCAGCCGCAATTCGGCCTTTATGAGATCGCTGAGATCGGCGGGCAGCCGCCGAAGCGCTTCGCCGAACGACTCGGGAGGTTCATGCATCGCTCTAGTGCTCCGCTTGCGGCCGGCCGCGTAGACGCTTGGCTGCTTGCCGCCCGTGTGGTAGTAAATAGGTCATGTGGTTACCTTCATACCCAACACGAGGCGATTTGCGGCGAAGGCGGGTACACCGATTAACATGGCGCGCTTAGCGTTACCGAAGGATGCGGACACGGCTAACGTGGAGGTTGCGGGCCGCAGCGTGCATCTCACGAACCTACGCAAAGTCTACTGGCCCGAACGCGGTTTCACCAAACGCGATTTGCTCGCATATTACGCGGCCGTCGCTCCCGCGCTGTTGCCGCATGTCCGCGACAAAGCTATCGTTATGAAACGCTATCCCAACGGAATCGGCGGCGCGTTCTTTTTTATGAAGCGCGTTCCCGCGCAGCACCCTCCGTGGCTGAAGACGTGCGCCATCGAACACGGTTCGGGTAGCGTCATCGATTTCGCGATCGTCGACGACGTCGCATCGCTGCTGTGGCTAGTCAACCTAGGTTGCATCGATCTCAATCCCTGGTACGCGCCGTGCGACGACGTGAACCACCCGGAGTATCTGCATTTCGATCTCGATCCGAACGGCGCGCCGTTCTCGGCCGTGCGCGAAGCCGCGCTGATCGTGCACGACACGCTTGAAGCGCTGGGCATGCCGACGTTCGCGAAAACCTCGGG
Source organism: Vulcanimicrobiaceae bacterium (assembly GCA_036559125.1). Lineage (GTDB taxonomy): Bacteria > Vulcanimicrobiota > Vulcanimicrobiia > Vulcanimicrobiales > Vulcanimicrobiaceae > JALYTZ01. The sequence goes on along the minus strand of DATBTT010000049.1, from coordinate 4,331 downwards.
CAGTAAAGGCATGCACGTATACGTTCCAATCGAGCACGGTCCGACGCAAAAAGAAGTGTGGACGTTTGCGAAACTCGTTTCCATGCGCATGGCCGGCGCGCATCCCGACGTATTGACCGCCGAATATAAAATCGCCAAACGTCCCGAAGGCCGCGTGCTCGTAGATTACAATCAGAATCGCTGGGGCGCGACGTTGGCCTCGGTGTATTCGGTGCGTCCGACCCCGCACGCCGGCGTTTCGACGCCGGTAACGTGGGAAGAGGTCGAGCGCGGCGTAGAAACCGAGGACTTTACGTTGCTCAACGTGCCGCAACGCCTTGCGAAGACCGGTGACTTGTGGAAGCCGCTCGCGCAATCGCGCGGCCGCTTCGACCTAGCGCCGCTGCTCGCCGCAACGCATGTCGCATAAGCCGTTGCCGCTTGCGTCCCCGTTACCCCCAATGGAGGCGCGTGCGGTAGCGCGCATTCCGGCCGGCGCGCAATGGCAATACGAACCGAAGTGGGATGGTTTCCGCTGCCTGGCGTTTCGGGACGGCGACGACGTCGTGCTGCAATCCAAAGCGGGAAAGCCGTTGACCCGTTACTTTCCCGAAGCCGTCGCGGCATTGCGCGCGATTGCGATCAAGCAGTTCGTGCTCGACGGCGAACTGCTGATCGTCAACGATGAGGTCGCCGATTTCGACGCCCTGTTGCAGCGCATTCACCCCGCTGCCAGTCGCGTCGCGCGGCTGGCTGCCGAAACGCCGGCTGCATTCGTCGCTTTCGACCTGCTCGTCGACGCGCACGACGCGCTTCTAATCGAAGATCCGCTGGAGAATCGCCGAGACGCACTGGAGCGCTTCGCGGCCGATTCCTTCGATGGGCGTACCGTACAACTGTCGCCGGCGTCGCGCGATATCGACGTGGCCCGCGAATGGCTGGAATCGGGAACGAGACTATTCGACGGCGTTATCGCAAAAAGACTGGATGCTCCGTACGATTCGGGCGGCCGCGACGCAGCCGTAAAGATCAAGCATTCGTACACTGCAGATTGCGTGGTCGGCGGCTACCGTACGGTGGCCGGCGGACGCGCCGTCGCATCGCTTTTACTCGGCGTGTACGACGGCGATACGCTCGACCAAGTGGGATTCATCAGCGGTTTGGATGCCAAGATGCGGCGGGAGGCGTATGCGAAACTCGAACCGTTGGCGGGCGGCGAAGGCTTCACGGGCGTATCGCCCGGCGGGCCCAGCCGCTGGCGCGCGATCGCAAGCGATTGGCAACCGGTAGCACCGGAAATAGTGGTAGAAGTCGCATTCGACCGGGTCACGGGGCGCCGATTCCGCCACGGCGCGCGCTTCATTCGCTGGCGTCCCGACAAGGCGCCGCGCCAATGCACCTTCGATCAACTTACGCAACCCAGAATACTCGCTCCGCATAGCGCATCGTAAACGAGGTATCGACATGGAACCCGACTTCCCCCGCATCGATCCGGACCGCGTAAACGGCAGCACTATTGCCGTCGTGGATGTACGGCGTCACCGTCACGGCGAGCAAATCCGCGGTTCGGTGCACTACGACGCACGCAAACTCGAGAATACCGCGAAGCTGCTGTTGCCGCTCTCACATGAAGCGCCGATCGCGGTATACGGCGACGACGACGAACAGGCAGCGACGGTCGTCGCGGCGTTACGCGCAGCCGGCTACGCGCAAGCCGCAGTCTTAAATGGCGGCTTCGAATACTGGCGCGAACTGGGATACCCCGTTGAAAATGCAACACAAGAACAACCGATCCCCGGCGACGAGTCCGCCGGCGCCGAATTGCTGTAACAGAGAAAAAGCCCGATTGGAGCGCCTAAACCTTGTGCAGAGCCTCCAAGTGAACGCCGGCATCGCGTTCGGCGGCTTCCGACGCAGCACGATGCAAACTCTTGCCCAACCGCACGACGGTTTTTGCCGCTATACTGTTGATGGATCTGGGGCTCGGGAATGGGATCGCCATCCTCGATCATCACGCGCAGCCCTCTGTGGGCAGACTTCGAAACGGTTATCAACTGCGTAGTTGCCTCTCAGGTCAGCGCTTTTTTCGCGCATGATTGTAAGTAAGCCGCAAAAAAAAGAGAGCAACTTTGTCCAAATCGTGAAACTACGGCCAATATTTGTCTTTATTGAGCAACGAGGTTGGTCAAGCAGTGCAGCTTTGCGTCGACTTTGTTGTGAGCGCAAGTGATTTACGGGCGACGTAAAGCCGCTTAGCGTGCGCGACAAGAACGCTGGAGACGCGCGAGATTCTCTTTGACATAGAATGCCCTTTCCCGGAAGAACATTCACAAAAATATTCAAGAAAGACTTAACATGAATAATGTCGTTTTCTTCGAGGTCCTCGGCAAAGATGGAGCAGACCTTCGCGCATTTTACGAAGCGGCCTTCGGTTGGAAGATGTCTCCTATTCCGGGGCCGATGGATTATTCGCTAGTTGAGGGCGCCGGTCTCAGAGGTGGAATCGGCAGTGCCTCTGGTGACGATCCGGGGCGCACAACGTTCTACATCGGCGTCGTAGACATTGAAGCAATTTTACAAAAAATTGAATCGCTAGGTGGAAGCAGGCTTGGCCCGCCAAGACCGACCCCAGACGGCGGCCAAATTGCTTTTTTTAAGGACCCTGAAAGTCACATTGTTGGCTTGTTTAACAACGGTAGCGGTTCTTAATGCGGGCCGCGTCCTCTGTTGGTCCGACATAACGGCGACCCGTAAGCTGTTTTTGACAAGCCAATGCCTCGGCAGCGAGTAGGACGCGAGCGACCCCGTTGCAAGCGCTGACGATACTTCGGCGCGTAGGTGCCCTGCGAAGCGCAGTGGCGTATGGACCGAGCACGTACAACGGAATTGTTGTAGCGTCTGCGCCGCCACTCGGCCACCCGTATGGCACACGTGCACGCTATCATACTCCCATGAAGCGGATTGAAACGATCCGACTGTACCCAACGGCCGCGCAAGCGGCCGCACTCGACCACGCCTTGCACGTAACCCGTCATCTCTATAACGCACTGCTCCATCAGCGCAAAGAAGCCTATCGGCTGCGGCGAGTATCGGTAACGGCAAAAATGCAATACGCGGAGATCACGGCATTACGCAAAGAATCGCATCACCTGGCCGGCGTTTTCCGGGAATGCGAGGACGCCGTGCTGCAGCGGCTGGAGAAGGCCATGCAGGCCTTCTTCCGGCGCTGCGCACGTGGCGAGACTCCGGGCTTTCCGCGATATAAAGTGGCGCGACGCTGGCGCCAGCTCGAATTTCCGCATGGAGATCGTGCGCTCAAATTCGATAGCGAACAGCAACGGGTGCGCATCCCCGGTGTCGGCCGGGTCAACCTACGCAAGGGCAGGCGGGTGCCACCGCACGGTCGGGCATGGCTCGTGCGCAAACGTGGCCGGTGGTACGCGCAGTTCGAATGCGAACGGGTCGTTGAACCGCTGGAATCCCGGGGTCGGGCCGTTGGACTCGATCGGGGAATTACGGTGTTGCTTGCGGCCAGTGATGGAAGGCAGGTCGAGAATCCGCGGTACATCGAGCAAGCGCGACTGGCGTTGGAACGGGCGCAGCGCGTCGTGAGCAAACGCAAACGCCGCAGTAAAAACCGCGCCAAGGCCGTGGCTAACCTGGCTCGCGTGCACGAGAAGATTGCGCGCCAACGCCGCAACTACGCGCACGTGGTGTCGAGGCAGCTCGTCGACGAGTACGACACGATCGTGCTGGAGAAGCTGCAGGTACCCAACATGACGCGCAGTGCCAAGGGCACAGTGGAGCACCCCGGCCGCAACGTGGCGGCCAAGGCCGGCTTAAATCGAGCGCTGCTGGATGCCGGTTTCAGCATGATCGCGCAGTTGATTGCGGAGAAGGCCGAACGCGCCGCCCGCCAGATCATCTACGTCGATCCGCACTACAGTTCGCAAACGTGCGCGCAATGCGGGCACGTTGCAGCGGAGAATCGGTCGGGCATCCGGTTTAGGTGCATCGCGTGCGGTCATGCGGACCATGCGGATGTGAATGCTGCTCGGGTGATTCTATTTCGGGCGCAGAAGGCGCCCTTGGCGAGCCGCGTCGCGTTGGCGGACGGCCAGGACCCAAGAACTACGCTATCGCCGAGTGGACCTCGGCTCACGCTGCAGGACGTAGCGTGAGGGCGCAGACTTCGAAAAGATACAACAAGCGCCTCGCCGGCCTAAGATGAGCCGCAAGCGCGTCAGGCCGTTCGCCGGTTCTTTTATATACGTTTATATAAAGGATAAGCCGGGTTAACACCAAGCTAACCGAGGCTACTAGAAAAGGCGTGAAAAATCATGGTATGCTAC
>DATBTT010000048.1:0-68258 GCA_036559125.1 Vulcanimicrobiaceae bacterium | reverse complement strand
GATGCCGCCCATAACGATGAGCGTAGCATCGAACGCATTGAGTCGACGCGCTAACTTGTTCACGCAAGATCCCCACGCGAGTTCACATACTTCGCCACCGTTGCTCCCGCAAGCACGAACATCCTTGGAGCGCACTGCTTTGCGGAACCGGCTAGTCTTGACGAACGAATCGATATCCGATATATTGAACTTCGTTATATCATATTACGAGGTGCCTATGCCGTTCGAGGACGTTCTTCCCCTGAGCCCACGCTCGTTTTACATATTGCTGGTGCTAGCCGAAGGCGAAGCGCACGGCTACGCGATTGCACAAGCAGTCGCCGCGGCGACTGGAGGCTCGGTGCAGATCACGCCCGGCACGCTCTATCCGATCGTGCGCCAAATGCTTGCCGATGGATGGATAGCGGAGACCACCGGAACCAACGACGATCCGCGCCGCCGAACCTACCGGCTCTCTCCGCGAGGCCGGCGTATCGCCCAAGCCGAGGCCGCTCGACTTGAGCAAGCGATACGAATGGCACACCGTTGCAAGCTCCTGCCCGCAAGCACGCCGGCATGAATGCTCTCCGAATGCTCTTCGCGCTGCTGCTGCTCGCATACCCGGGCGAGTTTCGGCGGGAGTATCGCTCGGAGATCATGGCCGATTTGGAAGAGCGGCACGAGCCGCGCCTTTTGCTGCACGCGGCATGGGATCTCGTGGTGACGGCAATCGGCATGCGCGTGGAGTGGTTATGGCGAGACCTGGAGTACGCCGTTCGCATGCTGCGAAAAACACCGGTCTTCACCGCGGTCGTGGTAGGAACGCTCGCGCTTGCAATCGCCGGCAACGCTGTCGTCTTCAGCATTCTCGATACGGTGCTGCTGAAACCGCTGCCTTACGCAAATGCCGATCGTCTGGGAATTCTTTCCATAATTCCAAACGCGGATTCTTTGGGAACAAATAGGCTCGAGTCGCTCACGATGAAAGACGCGCGCCGGATATTTGCAGCATCGCATGCGTTCGGGGCGATGACGACTGCCTCGTTCGACAACTCCCGCATGCGCGCGGGTTCGAACCAACGGGTGGTCGGCCGCGTCTCCGTTAGTCCGAATTACTTTGCCGTACTGGGCGTTCGTCCGGAACTCGGCATATTTTTCCAGAAGCGCGGTATGGCGACGAACCAAGCCGTCATTTCGGATGCGCTCTGGCACAGCGACTTCGGTGCCGTCCCCACTATTTTAGGCCGGCACATCGTGCTCGACCGTATGCAATACACGATCGTCGGCGTCGCGCCGAGAGGAATGGTAGATCCCCTACCGAGCACGTTGCTAGCGGACGACGTGTGGACGAACGCTTCCAAGCCGGCGGTTGCGAGCGCGCAAGGCGTTGCGTTGTCACCGGCGGTATTTCCGATCGTTAGCTTGCGTGACGGAACGAATTGGAACGCAGCACGAGCTGACATCTCCCGGATTAACCAAAACAAAGCCGGGCCGCACGCCCCCGGCGAGCCCTCGAATACATATGACGTGCGATCTCTTAGCGCGGCGATTTTCGGAAGCGCGCGCCGGTTCTTGTTCGTCGTCTTCGCCGCGGTGAGCGGCGTCGTACTGATCGCTTGCGCTAACGTCGCAAACCTATTGGTGGCACGCGCCGCGGCGCGCGACGGCGAGTTCTCGGTCCGTTCGTCGTTGGGTGCGACCGGGCGCGCGATCTACGCTCAGGTCATGTGCGAAACGCTGGTTCTGGCATTCTGCGGCTCTGTTCTGGGCTTGTTACTCGCGGGCGCGGCGCTTCCGGCGGCCCTCTCCGCAATGCCGGCATTCCCGCGAGCTCCATCGACGACGCTTAACCTCAGCGTCCTGTTGTATGTTTGCGGCCTGACGGTGGCCGTAACCATCCTGGCCGGGCTGCTTCCCGCGATTTGGCGCGCTGCGGTCTCCGGCGGAGGGTTCGCAAATGAGCGCGGTGTGGTACGCGGATCGGGCGTGCGCGCAACGCTCGTCGGGGCCGAGATCGCCATTGCATGTACGTTGTTGGTCTGCTCGGGTCTTTTACTACGTAGTTTCGTTACTATGACGAAGGTGAACGTCGGGTTCGATTCTCGCAACCTGTACGCCGCGCAGTTTATCGAACAAACTCCAGGTGGAGAACTACGCAATCAACATCCGATGCTCGCGAGGCGCATCGCTCAACGGATTCGAGAGATTCCCGGCGTTCAAGGCGCTTCGATCGCACAGATGGTTCCGTTTTCGCATGCGTTTTCCATGCGCGCAACGATATGCATCGCCGGGCGGCCTGCGTCGTTGTCGGGCCCCGCAAATCTCAAAAACGAAGTCGGCATCAACGCCGTTTCCCCAAATTATATGCGGCTCATGAAAATTGGGCTGCCGCGCGGGCGAGCCTTTATCGGTGAGGATACGACCGGGCCGCCCGTTGCGATCGTAGATCGGGCCTTCGTGAAGCGCTTCTTCCCCCGCGGCAACGCGCTCGGGAAACGCATCGGCTGCGTACCGGCGCACGCGTGGCGGATCGTAGGCATCGCCGCCGATACGCGCGATTCCCTGACGGGCGCGTCGCAACCACTCGTCTACGTGCCGTTTACCGACCAGCCGACGCCGTTCTTTCAAATCGTCGTGCGCACGGCGCGAGGCGCTTCTCCCCTGGCAAAGGATGTCGGCGCGATCGTGCGGCAACTCGATCCGTCGTTGGGGACGCCACCGATCGTCTCGCTGCCCGATTCGATGGCGCAGGACACATCGCGCACTCGTCTGAGTTTGCTTTTGCTCGGCGCACTCGCAGTGCTCGCGTTAGTGCTAGCGCTCGCGGGTGTGTACAGCATCGTCTCCTATTCGGTTCAGCGCCGTTATCACGAAATCGGCATTCGCATGGCGCTAGGCGCCCACCCCGCCACGATCCTGAATCGCATAGTCGCGCGCGCGCTCGTTCAAAGCGCTATCGGTATCGGCGTGGGCATCGTGATGTCAGCGTTTGCTACGCGCGCCATCGCCGACCAGTTGTTTCAAACCTCGCCGTTTGATGCAACGGCTTTCGCCGGCACGACATTACTGCTGCTCTCGTGCAGCGCGTTCGCCGCAGTTGTGCCCGCGCTGCGCATCATCCGCGTGGATCCGGCAGTCACCCTGAGATACGAATAGCGCCCTTCGACAGGCTGCCCTTCGACAGGCTCAGGGTGACGGGGCTTCGGGGTGCGCTACGTAATCGAGAGGGGGCGGTATCGGATGCGATGCGGTTTGGCGGCTTCTTCGCCGAGGCGCGCTACTTTGTTGGCTTCGTATTCGTGATAGTTGCCTTCAAAAAAGAAAACGTTCGAATCGCCTTCGAATGCGATGATGTGCGTTGCAATGCGGTCGAGGAACCAGCGGTCGTGACTGATGACCATCACGGTGCCGGCGAACTCTCCCAGCGCGTCCTCAAGGGCTCGCAGGGTTTCGACGTCGAGGTCGTTGGACGGCTCGTCCAGCAACAGCACGTTGGCGCCGGTCAGCAACGTCTTCGCGAGATGAAGCCGGCCGCGCTCGCCGCCCGACAACGTACCGACGGCCTTCTGTTGATCGCCGCCTTTGAAGTTGAACCGTCCGAGATACGCGCGCGACGGCATCTCGAATTTTCCGACTTTGACAAGATCTAGCCCTCCGCTGACGTCTTCGAACACGGTCTTCGCATCCTGGAGCGATTCGCGGCTTTGATCGACGACCGCAAGCTTTACGGTCGGGCCGATGCGGATTTGGCCGGCGTCGGGTTGCTCTTTGCCTGCGATCATGCGGAACAGCGTCGACTTGCCCGCGCCGTTAGGACCGATTATCCCGACAATCGCACCCGCCGGAATGCGAAAGTTCACATCGTCCATCAAAAGGCGGTCGCCGTATCCCTTACGTACTCCCGCGAAGTCGATCACCTGATCGCCCAAACGCTCGGCAACCGGAATGAAGATCTCTTGCGTTTCGTTGCGACGCTGATATTCGTAACTCGACAGTTCCTCAAAGCGCGCCAGGCGGCTCTTACTCTTGCTCTGGCGCCCTTTCGTCCCCGAGCGCACCCACTCGAGTTCGCGCTTGAGCGCCTTCTGACGAGCGGATTCGGAGGCTTCTTCTTGCGCGAGGCGTTCCTGCTTTTGATCCAGCCAGGAACTATAATTGCCCTTCCACGGAATGCCGCGACCGCGGTCGAGTTCGAGGATCCATTCCGCCGCATTATCCAGAAAATACCGGTCGTGCGTTACGGCTACGACGGTGCCCGGAAAACGTTGTAGGAACTGCTCGAGCCATTCGACGCTTTCGGCGTCGAGATGGTTCGTTGGCTCGTCGAGTAAGAGCATTCCCGGCTTAGAGAGCAGCAAACGACACAACGCGACGCGCCGCTTTTCGCCGCCCGAAAGCGGTCCGATCTTAGCGTCCCATGCGGGTAAGCGCAGCGCGTCCGCAGCGATCTCCAACTGTTGTTCGACGTCGTCGCCGTCTTGCGCGAACAGGCTGGCTTCAAGCTTGGCTTGTTCGTTCGCGAGCGCGTCGATGTCGGCATCGGGTTCGCCGTACGCGGCGTAGATTTCGTCGAGGCGCGTACGCACCGAGAGCAACTCGCTCAAACCTTCTTCGACCGTTTCGCGCACGGTTTTTTGCGGATCGAGTTTCGGTTCTTGCTCCAAGTAGCCAACCGTGAGATTCGGCATCGCTTCGGCTACGCCGTCGATCTCCGTATCGATCCCGGCCATGATGCGCAGCAGCGTCGACTTTCCAGCGCCGTTGAGCCCGAGTATGCCGATTTTCGCACCCGGGAAAAAACTAAGCGATATGTCTTTAAGTATCTGACGCTTCGGCGGCACGGTTTTGCCGACGCGCTGCATCGTATACACGTATTGCATCCTGGGTGGTCCTCACGCGGTTACGGGTGCCTCGAGAGGCTTAGGGTGACGGGCCCTTCGACGGGCTCAGGGTGACGGTTGGATGGGGGGTAGGACCGCTGGACCGCTTACCAGATCGGGGGCTTGGCCGCCGTGTTCTTCGACCCAGTGACACGCTGCGCGATGCCCGGGGGCGTATTCGGTGAGCGGTGGCTCTTCCACGGTGCAGCGATCGAATGCGACCGGACAACGCGTGTGAAAGCGGCATCCCGAGGGCGGATTGACCGGTGACGGGATGTCGCCCGTGAGCACGATGCGCTTGCGGCGGCGCTCGACGCGCGGGTCGGGAATCGGAATAGCCGAGAGCAACGCTTGCGTGTACGGATGCAGCGGGTTTAAGTACATCGAGTCGCGGTCGGCGACTTCGACGATCTTGCCCACGTACATGACCGCTACGCGCGTCGAAATATGCCGTACGACCGACAGGTCGTGGGCGATGAACAAGTAGGTCAAACCAAGTTGGTGTTGCAGGTCTTCGAGCAAGTTGATGACCTGCGCCTGAATGGAGACGTCCAGCGCGGAGACCGGTTCGTCGCAGACGATGAACTTCGGATCGACCGCGAGCGCGCGCGCGATCCCGACGCGTTGGCGCTGGCCGCCCGAGAACTCGTGTGGATACCGATTGGCGTGATACGGCTGCAAGCCGACGAGCTTGAGCAGTTCTTGCACGCGCGCTTCCGAAGCCTTCCCTTGCGCGATGTGATGAATGCGCAGCGGTTCGCCCACGATGTCGCCCACGGTCATGCGCGGATTCAGGCTTGCGAACGGATCCTGAAATATGATCTGCATGTCCTTACGGAGCGCGCGAACCTCGCTGCGTTGCAGTTTCAGAATGTCGCGACCCTCGAAAATGACTTCGCCGCTGGTTGCGGCCAGCAGCTTCAAGAGCATGCGGCCGATGGTCGTTTTACCGGAGCCGGACTCCCCCACGAGCCCGAGCGTTTCGCCTTTGCGAATGTCGAAGCTCACGCCGTCGACGGCTTTCACGTCGCCTATGTGTCGCGACAGCAGCCCGGCATGAATCGGAAAGTACTTATAAAGATCGTTGACTTGGACGAGGCTGGCGGACGGCGCGGCCGTCTCGATCGGCGCGGTAGCGGTCACGCCTTTTCCGCCGTTTCCACGTCGGCCGTGCGCTGATCCTTAGCGCGCTCGTCGTAAAGCCAACAGCGCGCGACGTGGCCGCCGCCGAAATCGTACACGGGGACGGGTTCGTCGCAGATCGGCATCCGATATTTGCAACGGGGCGCGAACGCGCAGCCCGGCGGTAGTCGCAACAAGTTTGGCGGCTGCCCAGGGATAGGCTCCAACCGCCGTGGCTGCGTTTCGTCCAAACGCGGCAGCGATGCGAGCAGTCCCTGGGTGTACGGCATCTTGGGGTTTTGGAAAATTTGATCGGCCGCACCGTACTCGACCATGTTCCCACCGTACATCACCAGCACGTTCTTGCAAACTTCCGCAACGACGCCGAGGTCGTGCGTGATCATAATGATCGCGGCGCCGGTCTCGCTCTGCATCTCATTCATCAATTCGAGAATTTGCGCTTGAATCGTGACGTCGAGAGCCGTGGTGGGCTCGTCGGCGATCAGCAGCTGCGGATCGCACGAGAGTGCCATCGCGATCATGACCCGTTGGCGCATGCCGCCGGAAAACTGATGCGGGTATTCTTTGACGCGTTTGTCGGGCGCGGGGATGCGCACTTTTTTGAACATTTCGACGGTTTTGTCGAGCGCGTCGCGTTTGTTGAATCCCAGATGCAGTTGAATGGCTTCGGATATCTGCTCGCCGACGGTAAGAACCGGATTGAGCGAGGTCATCGGATCTTGGAAGATCATCGCGATCTTGTGACCGCGGATCTTGCGCATGTCGTGCTCGGAGAGCGTCAGCAGGTTTTGGCCGTCGAAGCGAATCTCGCTTGCATCGTCGATCTTGCCGGGCTTCTGAATCAACCGCATGATCGAAAGCGCGTTGACGGATTTGCCGGAACCCGACTCGCCGACGATGCCCAACGTCGAACCCGCTTCCAGCGTGTACGAAAGACCGTTGACGGCCGTTACGGGCCCGTCTTCGGTCTTGAACGTCGTTCGAAGATTTTTGACCTCGAGCAGCGCCATGTGCTAGTGCGCCTCGCGACGGGAACCGTACGGAATTCCCGCGAGAGATTTTCGGATCGATTCTAGGCGCGATGAGGGAGCGAAGCCATAGCTTCGTGACCGAAGAGCAACGACGAAACGCTCGAAAAAACCCGCGGAATACAGTGCGATTCCCGTCACGAGGCGCACTATATCCCGGTAAGCGACAAGATGGTGCCGAGAATTACGAAGCCGACTGCCACCACGCCCGTTATGCGTTTGAGTTGGTCTTCGGCGCCCATGCGGCCGTACGACGATTCAACGCGGCCGCCGATCGTTCCGGACAACCCCTCTTGCTTGGTGGTTTGCAGCGCCAGCAGCACGACCAGACCGATCGCGGCGACGATGAAGAGACCGGCGAACGAATGGGTCAGCCAGGAGGCGTGATCCTGAAACCAGGTATGCGGCACGAGCACCTGTTGCTGCGCGGCCTGCTGCTGCATCAACTGCTGGATCTGTTGCGGCGTGAGGTGGAGTTGCTTGGGCGCAGCCGTTGCCGCGGCCGCTCCCTTGAGGATGTGCGCCGGAGCGGTTGTCGCCGCGGCGAGCAGCAGTGAATTCAAACTGTAGTCTCTCCTAGAGTATTGCGTGCCCGCTCGGGCACTGGGACGGATTCTATCACGAGCGAACCGGGGCCACAAGGACAGCGGAAGCTCGGCCTGCCACGTGCTCGGCGGTAAGGCCGAATTGGGCCCGCTGCTTTTCCGGCCGGTCGTGCTGTACGATGACGCTCGGCACCCCGATGCGTTCCACCGTGACGCCAAGCCCTCGGTCCGAGACGAACTCTACGACCGCCGAGCCGAAGCCGCCTGCGAGCGATGCTTCTTCTAAAGTAAGAACGTGTGAATGCCCCCCCGCGAGTTCCAACAGCAGCGATTCGTCCAGCGGTTTGGCGAAGCGGGCGTTGACCACGGTGGGCAGGGGTCCGTTCGGGTTCTTTGCGGCGAGCAGATCGTAGGCATCCAGAGCGATGTCGACGGCGTTGCCGTACGCGAGGATCGCGACCTCGCACCCACGGCGCAGGACTTCGGCGCGGCCGCGTTCGATTGGGGCCGGTTCGTCGCGATGGCGGCCGCTGGTCGATCCGCGCGGGTAGCGGATGGCCGCCGGACCGTCGAGTCGCAGCGCGTGCTCGAGCATGGGTAGCAGTTCGTCCTCGTTGCGCGGCGCCATCAACGTCATGTTGGGCAGCGTGCGCAGGTAAGCGATGTCATAGAGGCCCATGTGCGTCGGTCCGTCATCGCCCACCAAACCGGCGCGATCCATGCAGAAGACGACCGGGAGATTCTGGACGCACACGTCGTGGACGATCTGATCGTACGCCCGCTGCAAGAACGTGGAATAGATGGCGCAGATCGGACGCATCCCCGACGTCGCCGCGCCGGCGGCAAAGCACACCGCGTGCGCCTCGGCGATGCCGACGTCGAAATAGCGATCCGGAAATTGCTTTGCGAACTTCGAGAGCTTGGTGCCGTCGGGCATGGCGGCGGTAATGCCGATGATGCGCCGGTCGCGCTGAGCGACCGCGCACATCGCATCGCCGAATGCGTCGGAAAACGTCGGCAGCGCATTCGGTTTCTTTTGCAGGTTGCCGTTTTCAATTTCGAATGGTGTGCTCACGCCGTGAAACGTGCGCGAGTCGTTCTCGGCCGGGTTGTACCCTTTGCCTTTGACGGTGCGCACGTGCACGAGCACCGGCCCTGCGAACCGTTTGGCCGTTTCGATTGCGTCGACCAGCGAATCGTAGTTGTGACCGTCGACCGGTCCGATGTAGCGGAACCCCAACTCTTCGAAGATTACCGCCGTCTTCTCCGCCGGTGCCACGAAATGCATCGTACCGATCTCGGCGGCTTCGATACCCTTTTTGACGGCGCCACCGAAGGGAATGCGGTCCAAAACGCGCTTGCCGGTCTGGCGCGCGAAGGTCGCGAGCGGCTTGCTGCGCAGCACGGAGAGATACGACGAGATGGCGCCGACGTTCGGCGCAATGGACATCTCGTTGTCGTTGAGAACTACGATAAAATTCGTCTTGAGCGCTCCGGCATTGTTGAGCGCTTCGTACGCGAGGCCCCCGGTCAGCGCGCCGTCGCCGATAACCGCGACGATGGTTTCCTTACCGTGAGTCAAATCGCGCGCCTGGGCCATGCCCAGCGCTGCGGACACGCTCGTGCTCGCGTGGCCCGCACCGAAAACGTCGTATTCCGATTCGCTTCGCATCGCGAAACCCGAAAGACCCCCGCCCTGGCGGATGGTATCGAAGCGATTCCGGCGGCCGGTCAAAATCTTATGGACGTAGGTCTGGTGACTGACGTCCCAGACGATCCGGTCTTGGGGCAGGTTGAGGACGCGCTCGAGGGCGAGCGTCAACTCGACGACGCCAAGATTCGGCGCCAGATGACCGCCGTTTTTCGCGCACGTGCGCACGAGTAAGTCGCGGATCTCTTGTGCGAGCAGGTCCATTTCGGGACGGGTGAGCGACTTGAGGTCGGCGGGCGAGTCGATGCGTTCGAGTACCATGTATCCGGTCAACGATTCGGGCGACGGCATAGGATGTCCTCAGCGTTTCGATCCCGGAATAACTTTGTCATGCAAAGCTAATAACCTTGGTCTGATGCCGGCCCCGTGCGTTTTGCGTAATCTTCGGCGGGGGAACGGCCGATTGAAGGTATACGGTCGCTTTCTCGGGGCTATTTCATGCCGCTTCCTCGCCTCGCACCGGGGACAATCGAACGCCAGCGAGTTGCCACATGGTTTACGCGCCATACGGGCAGTCCGCTGCGGTTCTTAGTTGCTCCGTCCGGTTCGGGAAAAACCACGGCCATCGTAACGCATCTACGCAATGCGACGCGCCCCTATGCCTATGTGAGCGCGAGCGCCGGCCTCACGCTCGAGGAGATCGTCAATGAAGTTGCCGAGACGCTGGATCTACCGGCGTCGCGCTCCCTCGATGCCCTGCTGAGGGCAATCGTCGCAGACGGTCCGGTCGACTTGGCTATCGACAACCTCGAACTGCTCGCTCCCGACGTCGCCGCTGCCCTGGCGCGTTTGGTCGAGACCGCCCCCGACAATGTGTCACTTATTTACGCCTCTCGATCGCGCGAGGTACTAGATATCTCCCGGCTCGTGCCCCATGGCCTTGCGGTCGTTTGCGACGCCCGTGCGCTGGCTTTTGAAACCGGGGAGATCGAGCGAGTGGCCGACGCCCTCGGAGTTGCCTACACGCCGGCGGACGTTCAACGCTTCGCCGAGGAAACCGAGGGCTGGCCTATCGTGGTCGCCGGCGCCGTTCGTGAAGCCGGCGCGCACGGCCGGTCATTGCGCAACGCCTATGCGCGATGGTCGGAATCGCAATCGTTTTTCTTTCGCGAATTCATCGACGCGTCCATCGGAAGCCTGACCGGCGTAAGCGCGGACCTGTGGGACACGTTGGTCGGCACCGGCATGCTCGACGATGAAAACGATCTCGCGCTACTCGAACGGCGCGGCGCTTTTGTCGCGCGCGATCCCGACTTTGGCTATCGCCCCTATCGCGTTGCCGCGCACCTTATGGGAAGCCGGCACGGCGCCGCGCAAGCGCCGGGAATCGTGGCCGATGCGGCGCCGATGATCGCGCGGATGTTTGGTTCCTTCGACGCGAAAATCGGTAACCGCGCCGTCAAATGGGTCCGCCGTCGCGACCAGCAGATCGTCAAGTACTTACTGCTCAAAGAACACGGCAGTTCCTCGCGCGAGGAACTCTGCCACGCATTTTGGCCCGACGTCGACCCCTCGCTCGCATTTGCCAACCTCCGCGTCGCCTGCAGCAACATTCGCAAAGCGATCGGCCTCATCGTAGGACCCGGCCACGTCGACCGCTATTTCACTTCCGACGGCGACGTTGCGGTTAGCTTCTCCCACATCACCCTCGATGCGCGGCGCTTCCGCCTCCACGTCAGCGACGGCGACAAACAATATCAACTCGGCAACGTCAACGAAGCGCTCGCGCACTATCGAGCCGCCGATTCGCTCTATACCGGGCGTTTAGGCTGGAGCGACGGTGCCGAGCCGTGGATCGAGACCAACGCCGCACTCTATGAATCGCTTTATCACATAGTGTTGCGTCGCATCGAAGGGATCTATCGAGAAAAGGGCGACACGGCGCACACGATCGAGTATGCGGCGAAAGCGAGCGCCGTTTTCGCGAGTCTTAGTGAGGAACAGCCTATGACCGTGCGGGTGAGCTAAATGCAATCGCTTGCAATGCTGCCGCGCAGTTTGAAATGGACGATCGGGATTTTACTGGCTCTCGCGCTGGCCGCGACGGCCAACCTCTGGATCCACCCGGTCGTCGACAACGGATTCGATTTCCAGGCATTTTATTGCGGGGGCGCCGTCATAGCGGAACGCGCGAATCCGTACCTCGATCAGCCGTTGCACGACTGCGAAGCGCAAGCGGCGCCCGCCCTCTCGCGCAAGTTTCAAAACGTTACCGTGCCGGCGCCGCTGCCACCGTATGCGCTCGCATTCTTCGTCCCGCTGTCATTGTTGCCGTTCCTCTGGGCGAAGATCGTGTGGTGGTTAATTCTCCTAGCGAGCATCGCGGTTAGCGCGTGGGTGGTCGCGCGGCTGTCACGCTTACCGCTGCCGTGTGCGATTGCCGCGTCGGCGCTAGCCATCGGGATGCCGTCGATTCCACAAGGCGGCCTGGCTCCCGTGCCGATTGCGCTTTTGTTTCTGGCGGCGTATTTCGCCCGCCGCGAACGATGGACGGCTACGGTCGTTTGCGGCGCGCTCGCCATGATCGAACCGCACGTCGCGCTACCGGTCGACGCCGCGCTCTTTTTGTTCGTTCCCGCGGTCCGGTGGCGGTTTGCGGTCGCAGCGCTCGCGCTTGCGGTGCTTTCGCTCTGCGTCGCTGCACCTTACACCTCGCTGTTCTATTTCACGTCGCTATTGCCACATCACGCCGCTTCCGAAGTGAACAACCTCGCGCAGTTCAGCCTGACGACGTTGCTCTATCACCTCGGCATTCCGGCAGCGACGGCCGTACGGATCGGCTCCGTTCAGTACGCGTTGATGTTGATCGTGGGCGTCAGTCTCGGGCATCACATCGCCCGGCGGTACGGTGACCGGGCGTTTCTCGTCGCCGTGCCGGCCGCATGCTCCGTGATGGGTGGCAGCTTCATTCATCTCTCCGAAATTGCCGTCGCGACACTGCTGGCATGCATGTTGGCATCGCGCACCGGGGCCAATCGCGCGTGGATTGCCGTCGCGCTGCTGGCGGTTCCGTGGGAGAACGTGATAAACTGGGCGCCGTTTGCAACCATCGCACCGGCGTGCCTCATCGTACTCGTGTGGTGGCGATGGAAGCCGATGCCGTTGCTGCTAATAACCGCAAGCATCACGCTGGTGCTGTTCTTCGCTCGCGCGCACATACTCGAAGTGGGGGCGATGACGCAAACCTTCGTGAGCACGTCGCACATTCGCAAGCCTGCGCCGGATGCGCCTGTCGACGTCACCTGGAAAGCGTTCAACGACACGTCGATCGTTTTCTCGATTTGGTGGTTCGATAAAGCGATGACCTTCGCGGGCCTGGGGCTGCTGCTCGCCTCCGGAATGCAAGCATACGGTGCGGTCAGCTTGCGAAGCGCTCCAGTTGGGAATCGACATCCGACGCGTGTAGGGTAAACGGTTCGCGAACCAGCGCCTGCGCCTCGAACGACAACGTATCGCCTACCAGCACGTCGCGCGTTGCACCCGAACCGAGTTCCAGCACCGAGTGCGCCTTCGAGCACGTTACGGCGAACGTCCACGGTCGTACGTTGATCGCCATCTCCACGACTCGTAGATCCCGGTCCAGCCAGATGACGTCGAGGGGCGCGCGAACGAATAGGGTGTGGATGGCCCGGCACCTGTCGAACCACAAACCTGCGTCGGATGCGACCGAAACGCGTCCGATCAACCCGATAAGGCGCTCGAGCCGCCCCCTGGCTATTTCCACGCCGCCCGCGATAACCGTCCCGGTCGTCTTGTTCCGAATCAACAAAGCCATGATTACCTACCAACTACTCCCAATGACAGGCCGATTGCGGCGCAAAGATAGGGTGCGAAAGCGATTGGGCCGGTTGCGCGGCGCTGAAAGCGGCTGACGACGACCGCAGCGATGCACGCAGCCATGAACGCAACGATCGACAGTTGCATTCCGAGCAGCGCCCCGCCTAGCGCCACCAGCTTAACGTCGCCCCAGCCCATGCCGCGACCTTTGGAAAGCAAAGCGGCTATCGCAAACGGCACGAACGGCACCGCAGCCGAGAGAACGATCCACCACTGCTGCATCAGCACCGCGACCAGTAGGATTGCGGCCAAGGGTCCGAGGGTAAACACGTCGGGAACGATGCCGTGGGAGGTATCGCTACACCAAATTGCTGCAAGCGCCAAAACCACGATGCCCAGCAAGAGCGTTTGTTGCGGCGGCGCGCGATGCAGCGCGATGAGAATACCGATCGCCGCCGCTCCGGCGACCAGCGCTTTCACCGGCGGCACCGCAGCCTGCGGTCCGTCTTCAAGAAGCGGCAGGTTCGCGCACATCCTCGCACTCCAGGCGGCTCCCACAAAGGCCAGCGTACCGTAGAGGAGGCCCGTAAAAAACATATTTGCAAAGAGCACTAGTGATGCACCATTCTCGCGCCGACGGCACCGAAGATGATGGCGAAGAGCGCCGGCAATAGGCAAAACGCCATCGGGAAGATCATTTTGATCGGAAGCTTCGCGGCTTGCTCTTCCACCAGCATGATGCGGCGATTGCGCACTTCTTCGGCCAGTTCGCAGAGGACTTTCGAAATGTTCGCTCCGAGCTTTTCCGCCTGCGTGATTGCGGATATCGTCGAATTCAGTTCCTCTTGATTGACGCGAGCGGACATCGCGCGCAGGGCGTCCACGCGGCTGCGCCCCAGCCGCATCTGCGAGAGCGTTTCCTTGACTTCCTCACCGAGCGCTCCCGGAGCCGCCTGCGTCGCGTATGCGAGCGCGGCATTCATCGATAGGCCTGCCTGAACCGTCGTGGCGACCATATCCAGAAAATCGGGCAAAGCTTTTTGCACGGACAGTTTACGTGAATCGATGGCGCGCGTCATCAACACCATCGGCGCGTAGGTTCCAACGGCGGCCAAAATCGCCGCAATCGCGAGGAACAACGGGTTGAACTTGTGCAGCAGAACCATCAACAGCACCCCGGCGGCTATTCCGACGATTGCGCCGGCCGCCATGCGCGCGCCGATCTGCGCCGGAGTCACCGTATACCAACCCGCTTCTATCAACTGCTTTTGCACGCGCCCCCGGCCTTCGTCGCCGAAGATCTTCTCGATGACGGCGAAGCGATTGACCTGCGGTCCGGTCAGGTTCCGGCCTTTGATTTCCTCGAGTTGAAGCGTTAGCGGACTTTTTTGCGGAATGAGCGACATCGCAAAGAGAAATATCGAGATGCCGCCTACGAGCGGGATCGCGAAGACTAACGTCCCCACGCTACCCATCACGCCCGTACCTTCAGCATTTGACTCAGCCAGAATATGGCGATTATTTCGAGAACGCCAACCATAACCAGCGTCGCGTGGCCGATCAGCGTTGTCAGTAAGGCAACGGCCATGTCGTGTTGAGTTAGCATCAAGAAGCCGCCCACGCCTATCGGTAACGCCTCGAGAACCAGCGCGCCTGCACGGCCCTCGGCCGTTAGCGCACTGACTTTGCGAGCGATGCGGCGACGCTCTTTTATCGTTCCGGCAAGCTGCTCGAGAATAGTCGCAAGATTACCACCGGTCTGCGATTGAATCCGCACGACCCGGGCAAGCATCAAGGTCTCGCCGCTCGGTAGTCGCTCGGCCAGATCGTCCAGCGCATCGTACGGGGTGATGCCGATGTTCGTCTGTCCGATCATTCGCTGAAATTCGTGGCGCGCCGGATCGAGAAGCTCCTCCGATACTAAATTCATCGACTGGCGTAAACTCAAGCCGATGCGCAGGCCACTGGAAATAAGCCGGAGAGCGACCTCAAGTTGCGTCAAGAATGCTTCTTTGCGCTTGCCGCTCTTAAGCGTAACGTAGGCGTAGAAACCACCACACGCGAGTCCGACCAAAAGTGGCAAGAGCATGGCCGCAACCACAAATCCCGGCCGGAGAATGACTGCGATCAAAGCCCACAGCGCGACGCCTCCACCCGCAGTCATCGCGACGATCTCCTCGGGTTTTCGTTCGATTCCGGCAATTTCGAGGTGTCCGGAAAAGCGCTTTACAAAAAGGACGCCCCGTTCTGCGAGTGGTTTTGCAAATGCGAAGGCCATCACGCCGACAAAGGCAATGACTCCGAAGGCGATCAGAAGCGGAAATATGCCGGTCGTCACTACCAGAGCGCCCCGGCCGAAGGCATTTCGGACAGTTCCCGCGTGTCGAAGGACGTACCGGATTCGTCGAAGCGGCGCAGCGAGTGCGGTTGCACGCCCGTGTACTCGAACTTCCCGATAACGCTACCGTCCTCGTTGACCCCGTGCATCGTATATTTTACGACCTCTTGCATGGTAACGACGTCGCCCTCCATGCCCACGATTTCGCAAATGCTCACGATCTTGCGGCTGCCGTCACGCAGGCGGGCCGATTGGACGACGAGGTCGACGGCGCTCGCTATTTGCTCCCGAATCGCGCGCACCGGAAGATCGAAACCGGCCATCATTACGAGCGTCTCAATGCGCGACATGGCGTCGCGCGCGGAATTGGCATGAAGCGTCGTAAGCGAGCCGTCGTGACCCGTATTCATCGCCTGAAGCATATCCAACGCTTCGGCTCCGCGGCACTCTCCAACCACGATGCGGTCGGGGCGCATGCGCAGCGAATTGCGCACCAAATCCCGGATTTTGACCTCGCCGCGGTCTTCGATGTTCGCCGGGCGAGATTCGAGCGACACGACGTGCGGCTGATCGAGCAACAATTCCGCCGCATCCTCGATAGTGACGATGCGTTCGTCCGGCGGTATGAAGCCCGAAAGGATGTTTAGAAGCGTCGTCTTTCCCGATCCCGTGCCTCCGCTTACGACAATGTTCATGCGGCTTTGAATGCACGCGCGCAAGAAGTGAACCATGGGCTCGTTCAAAGCTCCAAGGCGCAACAGGTCCGCGACTTGCAGACGCTTCGTGCCGAATCGACGGATCGTGAGCGTCGGTCCCTTAAGCGAGAGCGGTTCGATGATGGCGTTGACGCGCGACCCGTCCGCAAGGCGTGCATCGACCATGGGCACCGATTCGTCGATGCGCCGTCCGATGGGCGCGATGATGCGATCGATCACCAACCGCAATTGCCGATTATCGGTAAACTGCTTGGAGGTAAGCTCGATCTTGCCTTTGCGCTCCACGTACACTTTGTTCGGCCCGTTAACCATTATTTCACTGATCGATTCGTCGCTAAGCAGATCCTCGAGGGGTCCGAAGCCGAGGGCCTCATCGATAACTTCGCGGCGTAATCGCGTAGAGTCCTCGGGGCTGCCTACGTCCGAGCGCTCGGCAATGATCGACCGCGTGAGTTCGTCGATCTTAACGCGAAGTTCCGCCAGTTTTTGTGCGTCGTTGTGCACGTGACTGGCCTGCACGAAATCGAGACGCTTTCCCAGTTCGTCGTGAATTTGCGTCTTGATTGCGTTGCGCGCGGCCTCACCTGCATCGACGTCTCGCACCGCATGCGATTGATTGGCAGGCATAAGCGGATCGTTTAGGGAGAACACCCGCCGATTCTCACGGCGCCGTTCGCTCAGAGGAGCGCGCACGGAAGGTTTGAGCGATTCAATGGGACCGGCCTCGGGCACCGCCAGCAGATACGCATTGAGAGCCTCGACCGCGCGGTGGAACTGGCGGTCATTTTTTGGGGGAATCTCCGCAACCACGTCGGTCCCGAGGATTTTCTCTACTTCGTTCTTCGATATTTCCGGCTTGCCCACGTGCCAATCCATGACGGCCACGATTCGCGTTTTCGGCACGCCGAACCGAACCAGTTCGTTGAGCATTGCGCGAGCGCCGGTCAGGCCGAGAAGGTCCGGCTCGACAACGATTAGGAACCGATAGGCTCGACAGACGAAGCTACGGATGGCGGCCGAAAACGGCTGCGGCGCATCGACGTAAATCAGCGCGTACCCTTCCGCCAACTCGTCGGCCAGTTGATCCACTGCGTCGAGGTTGAGCGCCAGGGCCATGTCGTAACTGTCGGTCAGTTCGATCGTCGTCAGGCCGCCCGAACGATGGACCGCAACTTCGCGTTCGCTGCGAGAAGCATCGAGTTCGCGCGTCTTGCCGCTCAGCACCGCAACGCTGCGCCTTCCCGAAAAGTCCGCATCGACGAGAGCGGCATTCCCCTTATTCGTTAGCGACTTCGCGAGCTCGTATGCGAGCGTGCTCGTCCCGACGCCGCCTTTAGCGCCGATGAAGACGAACGCCGCAGATTTCATTGCTCCACTCCGGACCCTTCAATGACGACGATTCCGCTCGACGCACGCCGAGCCGGCGCCGGCGGCGGATCGGCACGAAACGGCGCGCCGGCGGGAGCTGCGGCAAGCACCGGGGGAGTAACCGGAGCGGAAAACCGGCCGCCCCCCATGCTTGGGTCGGCTAGACCGTTGAGATCCAGCGCTTCGACCGGTTCGGAACGCAATTTCTCGCGCGGCGAGCGCAGCGCGAGTCGAAGGGACGTGTTGTTGTCGGCGACGGTGAGCAGGTCGGCTTGTTTCGGGGTTACGCCGAGCGTCACGGTTTGCGCGCTTTGTTCCTCCGGCGAGGGCGTCGCTTGCGCCGTTTCCAGCGTAACGCCTACCGCAAGAACGGTCGCGCCGCGTATGATCGTAACCGCGCGCGGGCCCTTGCCGGCTTCCTTGGGAACGCTTGCGATGACGTCGACGCGGTCGCCCGGTTCGAGCAAACCCGAAACTCCTTTGACGCGATCGACGGCGATCGATACGGCGCGCAAGCCGGGCTTGAGCCGAACGGAAAGTCCGACGTCGACGGGATGACCCACTTTTGATTCCGTGAGCACCGAGCCCGCGGGGATCGTGATGAGCGAAATGCTCCCCGCCATCCGCATGGGATCGCCGATAGCGTCGGGATCGACCTGTTTTACGGGGCGCGTTTCGCTTCGGAACATGACGGGATTGATCTGAGTGCGCGCCGGTATGTCTTGAGTCGCGACGAAGACGCGGCGCAACTCGTTTGCCGGCGCATTGGCCTGCTGGAACGAACGTAGGTACGTCAGCGTCAGCCAACCGGTTCCGATTGCCAGCAAAATGGCAACGACGATCGTGGTACGGCGCGTATTCATGGGTGACCCTTAGACCGGGAAGCGAAGAAACGGCGCATAGGCGTGGGAGAGAACGACGAAGCTCGCACCGATAAAGATCGCCAGTCCGTACGGCATCTTTTCGGTAGTCGCCGGAAGCGCAACCGGTAGGCGGCGATACAGCAACGGCTGCGTTGCCACTAGTGTATTTTGAACGGTTTGCCTAAGCGTTCCGCGCGATAACGCATATGCGATCGCGAGGACCCCTCCGGCAACCATCGTGTACAGCACGAACGGTACCGCGTCCGGGAATCCGAACGCCCCGGCAATCGCCGCGACGAGCTTGACATCGCCTCCGCCTATAAGCTTGAGGCGAAAAACCGCTATCCCGGCGGCCAGCACCACGACCATAACGAGCGCCGCCTTTGCCAAAGAGACGGGACCCAGCATCGCATGTAGGGCGAGCGCCACGACCGCCGCGCTCAACGTCAAAGCGTTCGGGATGCGCTTCGAACGGATGTCGGTAATCGCGCCCGCGCCGCAAGCGGCTAAGGCTAGAAATTCGATCGCGTGTTGCATCGGCATTGTGCGCGAGCAGCTTGTCGACGGATACCGCCTGTGGACTGGCGGTATCCGTCAAGTCGCATGCATTCCTTCGACTTAAACGTCGTTGGAGGTGCTGGTGAACAGCGCGCTTAGTTTGGTACCGAGCGCGGTTACGGCGATGATGCACGCGATGGCGACCAGGGCGACCATGAGGCCGTATTCCACCATGGTGGCGCCTTCGTCGTCGCGGATGAATGTTTGTAACGTAGCGAGCATGTGTGAATCTCCTTAATGCGTGAAGATGGCCGGTAGCTGTTCGAGCGGAACCGAAACGTGTGGGTTTGGAGCGCCTACCAACAGTGAAGCTTGCGCGGGTACGACGGTATCGAGCGAAGTCACGCGTACCGTGAGTATGCTGCCGCGAACAAAGTCCGACGCGATCGAAATCGTCGTCGAAAGCTGCCCGCTGCGATCGATCGTGAAGTCGTGGCGGCTAACGACCACCGTCGGAATGTCCGACGACAGCGTCGCGAAGAGCGTGATGGTGACCGGCGCATTTGCAGGTCCGGCGCAGTTTACGCGCACGGCCTCCGCTCCGGTCGCCGGCTCGACGTGCAGTGAGAGGGCACCCGTGGTCGGGGTGGTGGAAACGACCACGGGTTTGCCGTGCTCAGCTGCAACCGCCGGAGCTACCAGACCGGCAACTCCAACCAGTGCGACCAACGCAACTTGCTTCAGGATTGGTAAACCCTCCATCCCAGCTTCGAGAATCCGCCCGATGCGGGCCGATGGCTCCATACTGCACGTGGCTCGAAAGCAGCGCAATAGGTTAAAACCAAAGTTAACTTAACGTCAAAAACCGTTAACGCGTTAACGCCGAGCGCCTGTGTCATAATTGCGCCTGTGAAACACTTCGCCCATATGCTTCGCGCCGTTGCAGTCGTACTTTTCAGCGCCTTCGCCTCCACGGGCACGGCGGGGGCCGACGCGAGCACGCACCTCCTGACGTTGCAAACCGGGCACACATCCGTGTTGACGTATACGCGCCTTCAGCGCGTCGCGGTCGGCGATAAAAACGTCGTGACCGTGGTGCCCATCGGCACCTCGCAGTTGCTCCTTACGGCGAAGGCTCCCGGTCGAACGACGATTCTGATCTGGAACGGTAGTGCGAAGGCCCCGATGCAACACGCCATAGATCTCACGGTCACGTCGAGCAGCGTCGATATCGTCGCACAAATGTTGCGCTCCACCATCGATTCGAATGAAGTGCAGGTACAAGACTTCGGACACACGATCGTCGTGCGCGGAACCGTCTCCGACGGCGCGCACTTTCAAGCGATCGGCGACATCCTGGGGCGTTTTGCCGCAGTCGCGAAAGCCGAGAAGTACACCATCGTAAATGCGGTTCTGGTCGCTCACCCGCTAGGCGATCTTCAGGATCAGGTCGCCGGCCTTCCGGGCGCGCAGGACATTCGCGTGGACCCCGACGGCAAAGGCAACGTGATCGTAAGCGGCCGCGTGCGCGACGAGGCAACCCGGCAAGAAGTGCTCGACCACGTTCGGGCGCTCTCGGGTCGCTATCTGTCGGCCACCGGCCAGCTCATCGACCGTCTCGGCACCGAACTCGAAACCCAGATCGACGTTCGCGTCAACGTGCTCGAAGTCGACCGGACTGCGCTTTCGCAACTCGGAGTCAAACTCAATGCCGGCAACTTGGACTCAACCGGACATGTCGTACTTGGCGCACCGAGTTTCCCGATCGTCGAACAAAACAAATTCCCGCTCGATCCGTTTCGCCTCGGGCCGTTCTTCCGAACGACCGTGCTTGCCCCGCAAATCGACTTGCTGGTACAACAGGGGCACGCGCGAGTTCTCTCCGCGCCTAATCTCGTAACGATGCCCGGCAACGAAGCTAATTTTTTGGTCGGCGGCGAGATTCCGATTCCGTTTTCAACGGGCCTGGGCCAGGTCAGCATCACGTATAAGGAGTTTGGGGTCAAACTCGACATCACGCCGGTCCTGCTCGGAAACGGCAACGTGCAAACGAAGATCGCGCCGGAGGTTTCGGATCTGGATTTTCAAGACGGCGTCAACATCAATGGGTTCGTCATACCGGCGCTCAAGGAAAGCAAACTCTCGACGGAATTAGTGACGCAGCCGGGCGAAAGCATCATCATGGGCGGTCTGTTGCGCCATCAAGAACAGCGAAACGTCGATGAAGTGCCGCTGCTCGGAAAGTTGCCCATCATCGGCCGGCTCTTTCGCGACGTCCGATATCAGCGCGACGAAACCGACGTCGTCTTCGTGATGACGCCGTACGTGATTACGAGATAAAGCCGATGTGCATTCAGGATCTACGGACATTCATCGCAGACGATCAAGGGGGAGCGCTGGTGGAATATGCCGTCATTTCTGCAGTCGCCGCAATTCCGATGATATTCGGACTCGCGGGCATGGTCCTGGCACTCCAGCACGTCTTGCAAACGACCGGCAGCGGCCTAACCAACATCAACGTGAATCCATGAAACATGATGTGATGCGTGGGAACACCCTGCCGGAAACCGCGATCATGCTTACGGTCGCACTCATGATGATGTTGGGCGCGCTCCAGATCGCACTCTACGGGTTCGGGCAGGTCTCGGCCGACGGCGCTGCTTTTGTCGCCTCGAATTCAGCCGCCAACGGCGGCACTTCGCCGGGGCCGCTAGCGGCGGCGGTTTTTCCGGGGATAGCGCAAAGCAATATTTCGCTCAGTACGCCGCGCCCCGGCGTGATCATCGGGCAAGCGACCACGACGATGCCGGGCCTAGCGTTCGTACCGGGGATGCCCAGTTCGCTTACGATAAGCGGCGCGGATATCGAACCCTACACGCCGACGGCCCAGGGAGGGACGCCTCCTCCGTATCAATTCAGCGTCAGCGCGAATCTCAACAACTACTGCGCGCCGAACGGCGCTTGCACGTATCCGGCACCGCACTGCATGTACTTCGCGCAAACGATTGATTACACGGGCAACGGCAAAAACGGCCGTTTCTCCGAGTGGTATTACCACGCCGACACGTTTTCATCGATCGGCTGGCCCAGCCAACGGCCGGCGAGCTATCAAGCAATCGCGGGAACGAACTTGGATCCGTATACGGCCGGCACAACCGAAAACACGATTTATTCCTGGGATGCGGGGGCGCCGACATGCTGAAGCAGCTTGCGTCGCGGGAAGCCCAGAGAGGCCAAACGCTTCCGTTTTGGTCCTTCGGCATCATCATGTTGCTGACCATGCTCTTTTTCCTCAGCAATTACGTGAACATCGTTACGTGGCACATCCGCGCACAGAATGCCGCCGATTCTGGAGCCGCCGCAGCGCTTTCCGTGCAAGCAAACGTTTACAATGAAATCTCTACGATGCTCTACGCTAGCGCGGTTGACGAAAACCGGATCCGCTATCTCAATCAGGCCATCCTGGATACGATCGACGGTTTTGGGCAATGCGATCCAACCGCCGGGGGCAGTTGCGACCAGAACTATCGGACTTTGGTCGCCGAATACAATCAGGCCGTCGGCGCTTATCAAGGGAATCTGCAGGTACTTCAAGAGGGCAACAACTTCACCGAGGGCGGACAACAGGCCGATCAAAAAAAAGCCCTCCGGGCAATTCAATCGGACTGCTCGAACTTCGATTGCGCCTTCGCGTTCAACGTCAACACGCAGCCGTACGCCGGTCAGTGCCAGGGCAAAAAGTGCAGCGGCACCCCGACCGAGGCCGACGTGGTCGCGTGTCATAGCGTTCCGTATTTCGCATCGTCTCTGCTGCACGTTTCCGGCCAATTTCAGGCGATCGGTCGTGCGGCGGGCGTAGTCGCTCCAATAGTAAGCGAGTCTTTCGATCCGGGAACGGCCATCAATCCCTCCACAAATCAGGTGTATCAGCCCGTTGAAACGCAATGGGCGAATGCTTATCCGAGCGCTGCATACACGGTCGACTATTCCGCCATGAAAGTAAACGTCAACTGGTACGGGGTCGGCCGTTTGCGGCCGTGGGCGGGCGCGCTGCAAGCCGGGAATTACTCATGCAACTAGAGACGATGCGCGGTCAAACGCTGGTCGAAACCCTGCTCATGATGCCGGTTGGGTTGTTCGTCATTTTTGCGATGCTCTACATTGCGCATTTCGGTATCGTAAACGAACGCACCCAACTTGGCATGCGCTATGCGGGCGTCGAATCGTTCGTACAGGGACAGACGCAGGCGTATACTGCCGCCGACATCTATGCAAATCTCGCCGGCGGCACGCAGCCCGTGCCATGCCCGACGGCTCCGGCGGGCGTATATACCAACAGCGCGCCGTACCCCGGGCCGTCGACGCCGCCACTATGGAGCCCGGACGCAGCGGTGGACGGGTCCGGCTCGGTAACGAGTTCGACGTGCCAAGTAACGTTTACCGATTTGGGCGGCGCATCGTTTCTGGCATCGCGCTTCATTGCCGCAACGCAAATAACGTCGAATGCCGGAGTCAGCATACCAAAATACTTGCAGCCGATTCTCGGGGCGTTGTTCGCTAAGACAAACGCGAGCAGCGCGTTCGCGCACTCGGCGTACCCGGGGATCATCTTGTATTGCGTAAGCAAAGCCCACGACGCAACGCTCAATAGCATAACTGCCAACGGTACCGTCGGTCTTCCGACCCCGATGCCTGGGCTTCCCACGCCGCCGCCGTCCAACGGCGGCGGCTGTTAGAGAACCGCACGCGATGAAATTCTCGAACGCGACCTTTGGGCTTTTTCTGCTTTGCACGGTTTGCGCGTGCAGCGGCGGCAGCGGAGGCGGCGGGTCGCTGCCTTCAATCGCCGGTAGCGGCGGTGGAGGCGGCGGCATCGTTCCGGTACCGCCGGGTGGCGGATCATCGTCGTCGCCAACTCCGCAGCCGAGCGCGTCGGGCTCGCCCGCGCCCGGATCGACGCCGACTCCCGCGCCCGGTGCCTCGACCAGCCCGAATCCCGGCGGTTCGCCGACGCCGGTCCCAACCGGATACTATGCAAGCGGCACGGTGCTGGAAGCCGGTTCCGGCAACGCCGTGGCCGGTGCCGAAGTCGTCATCGAACCACAAATCGTACAAGGCGCGACGCCGCCGGCAAACCCTACGGCGAGCGCTACTACCGCCCCCAACGGGTCGTTTACGATTACGCCGTTAATTCCGGGCAGTAACTACCTGGAGATATTTCAATCGGGGTATGCAACGCTGCACCAGAAGTTCAACATCACGAGTTTCAACACGCAAGTCGGCCCGGTGACGCTGACGCGGTTGACGCCCGATCAGATTGCGTGGTTGACACAGGTCAATACCGACCGCGCAAGACCGTCATACGGCGCCTCGCCGTTGGTTTTCGACGAGACGCTCGAAGAAGGCGCGACTCACTGGGCCGCTTACATGGGCACGACCGGCTCGTACCAGACGGCCTGTCCTTTCAGCGATCCCTCGTGCGTGAACGCCGTCTCGTACGAACAATCGCACGGTGGAAC
Source organism: Vulcanimicrobiaceae bacterium (assembly GCA_036559125.1). GTDB lineage: Bacteria > Vulcanimicrobiota > Vulcanimicrobiia > Vulcanimicrobiales > Vulcanimicrobiaceae > JALYTZ01. The sequence goes on along the minus strand of DATBTT010000048.1, from coordinate 43,893 downwards.
GTACACATCGACGGGCAGCACGATCGACCAGAAACAGACCCCCAGCGCGTGGCCCGCGGCGGAAACCGACATTATGGCGCAAGCCGCCAATTGTCCGCAGCCCGCTAACTTCTCAACGTGCCCGAACAACGCCAACACGCAAAAGTTCCTCAACCTCGTCAACCCGAGTTTTATTTGGGTCGGCTTGGCAATCGTGCCCAACGGAAAAGGCCCGAGTCCCGGTTTTTCCAGCGATTACTACGATCAGGAATTCGGGACGCCGATTCACTAGCAGGCTCTAAGAGGAGTCTGCGGGCGCGCGGGCCTAGTAGGAGTGGTGCACGAGCATCACTCGGTCGCGCCGCTGCCGATCAAGAACCGCCGCGTCTGGCGCGATCTGGCCAAGATCCTCTCCACCGTGTTCAACCCGTTCCTGACGGCGTTGGCGCTGTTCATCATTTTCGCGCATGCGCGCGCGACCGACATTACGAGTTTTTGGTGGCTGCTCTTCTTAAGTACGTTTTTTACTTCGATCGGTCCGATGCTCTACGTGTTTTGGCTGTACGCAACCGATCGCGTATCGGATCTCGACATGTCGATCCGGGAAGAACGCGAGCGCGTCTTCGGAGCATTCGTGGTATTCTATTTGGCCGGCACCCTCACGTTATGGTTCACGCACGCGCCGGCGCTGCTCATCGCATCGATGGCCGGATACACGCTCTCGACGATCGTCGTGCAGTACATCACGCGTTATTGGAAGATCAGCACGCACGCCCTTGGAATCACGGCGCCGCTCGTCGCCCTCACCCTGCTGTACGGCCGCGAACTCTTGCCCTTCTTCGTTCTTATCCCCATGGTGTGCTGGGCGCGTTTATACCTGAAGGCGCACACGCTCATGCAGGTGATCGCCGGCTGCGCGCTCGCAACTTTTTCGGTCATGCTCTTTTTCAGACTCTTCCACATCGTAAACTTGTAGCGCACCAGAAGCCGCTTGCTAGCCGCGGGAATCGCGCCGGGCGGGTACATGAATTACATGAATACTTCCAAAGGGTTGGCTTGGGCCGGCGCGGGTTTTACGACGAGTGCGGCGGTCGTGTACGGGGCGCGTCGAATGCGTTCTAAACGCGTTCCCGAGTTGGAAACGGCGCCGCACGTCGATCTCGAGCGCTACCAGGGGCGTTGGTTTGAAATCGCGCGCTATCCGAACCCCTTCGAGAGGCGCTGCGCGAAGAACACGACCGCGGAATATACGCTCGGTAAGGGTGGCCGTCGCGTCGTCGTCGAGAACCGCTGCACGACCGAGGACGGCCGCGGATATAGCGTTCGAGGACGCGCAACCGTTGCGAACCGGGACACGGGGGCAAAGCTGCGCGTGAAATTCGGGCCGTTCGGTTCGGCGGATTATTGGATCGTGGATGTGGCGCCTGACTACCGCTACGCGATCGTCGGCGAACCGAAACGGAAGTTTTTGTGGATACTCTCGCGCACGCCATCCGTCGATGCGGCAGATCGCGCAACGATCGACCTGCGCGTACGCGCCGCCGGCTACGACCCCGACCGGTTAGTGCGAACGCCGCAAGACGGCGCGTAGATCCCGTCATCCTGAGCGTGTCGAAGGACGCCCTTCGACACGCCCAGCGTGAGAGTGGTGGTTAGATGTTACCGCAGGAAACGTAGCGTTTGGGGTTCTTGGCGTCGTGGACGTTTACGGCGTAATGACCGGCCTTCAGTTGGGCGATGGTCACTCCGCTAACCGTCGTCGTCGACGTTCCATTGACGATCGACTTGAGCGGCTTCCACGGCGTGGGGTTAAGCTTCGCGCACGTTCCGCGGTGAATATGCGCCATTTCGGTCGCGCCTTTAGGTTCGTTGAATACACTGACTTTCACCCAAAGATTCGCGCCCCGTTGTTTGAGCGTTGCCGTGCCGTTTTGCTTGGAGCCGTTTTGCGGCCCCATGTTGATCTGCAGGGTAGTCTTGGCCATGCTATTGTGCATGCGGTGCATCGTGTTAGGGGTAGCGATGGCCACTGCGCCGGTCGTGGCGGCAAGCGCCACCGCGGCTAAGAGATAGCGTGCGATTTTCATGGTATGTATGCTCCTCGAAGAATTGCAGGATGGTATCCTAACGAGACAAGTACCCATTCCGTCGCAGGCTTGAACCTACCGACCGCTCATTCCCTGTTTTTAGAGCGCCAATGGAACGATGCCCTCGATGCGATCGCCTCGAGATGCGTCCAGCGGAACGAGCCGGGCGACGTTTTTGCCGAAGGCATCGACGTTCGCATTGGTCACGCAGCGCGTCGACCCGTTTCCGGTGGGGAAATTGCGTTCTCGCACCAAGTGTGCCGTGCGTTCGGCCTGGACCAGCGCCGGATCGATCCGCGCGACGCGTCTACCGAGCGCTTCCGCGAAGTGAGCGTCGAGCATCGGGTAGTGCGTGCACGCAAGGATGACCGCTTCCACGTCACCTGGTAATTGCGCGCAGTACTCTTGGACGGCGGCGCGGGGCACCGCACCCTCGAGTATCCCCGCCTCGACCAGCGGAACCAGTTTCGGCGCGCCGATCTCCGTCACACGCGCGTCGGGAACGCGCAAGCAAATCTGCCGCGCATACGATCCGCTGTGCGCGGTTGCGGCGGTCGCTACGACGCCGATCCGGCGGTAGCCGGAGCGTTCGACCGCGATTGCGGCCGACTCGATGAGGTCCAGCACGACCGCACGAGCCGGCGGCCATCCCGCACGATCCGCGACCGCGCAGGACGTGTTGCACGCCATCACGATCGCGTCCACATTCTGCGCGTCGAGCCATTTGACGTTGTGGTGCAGCAATCGCACCAAATCTTCGGGTGTCCGGTCACCGTACGGCACGTGAGCCTGGTCGGCGAAGAACAGTACGTCGTGTTCGGGCAACAGTTCCCGAACCCGGCGTAGGACGGTCAGGCCGCCGAGGCCGGAATCAAAAAGGCCGAGCATTGTGCGCCGCTACTGACCGCTGTTTTGAGAATCGCCGGGCGCAGAGCCCGCATAGTCGCCGATGCCGTCGGCGATAGCTTGCGCGACTTTCTGGCGCCAACTCGGCGAATCCAATTTGGCGTAATCGTCGGGATTGGTGAGGAATGCGGTCTCCACGAGAATCGCGGGCATCGTCGCATGCAGCGTTACGTACAGCTTACTTTTGACGATTCCGTCATCGGTCGCTCCCAGGTTCGCGGCCAGGCGGCGCTGCACGTCGGTCGCAAACGGCACGTCGATGGATTTGGAAAAGTAGGTCGTGACGCCGTGCGGACCCGCGTTCATGAAGCCATTGACGTGAATAGACACGAACATGCGCGCACCGGCCTTATTAGCGATATCGTCGCGCGCCTGCAGCTCGTCGTGCGCCGAATCGTAGGGGCCGTAAACGTCCTTGTCCACATCGCGCGTCATCATCACCTGCCAGCCGTGCGCGATGAGGATCGTACGCAAGCGCTTGGCCATATCCAACGTCAGCGTTTTCTCGTGCAGCCCTCCGTGCACGGTCCCAGGATCGCTTCCGCCATGCCCGGGATCGATGACGATCAGCCGCGGATTCTGCGCGTCGTAGTGCGTCTTTGCCGCGCCGGGTTGGGGTGCGAATTTCCAATTACCGTCCACCGGTTCGGTCGCCGGTGCCGCGTTTGCGACGGCACTGCTGCCGATCGTGCCCGAGCCCGTCTTCGCCGTCGACGCGATTTGCGCAATGGCGTTTGAAACGGTAATCGTTAGCCCAGATGCAGTCGGCTGAACGTCGACGACGTCGTAGTCGCCGAGCGAGAGCGCAATGCGAACCGTTTGATTCGCCGCTTGGCGAATGCGCACGGACTGCACCGGTCCGCCGCCGTTTTGGTCGGTTGCCGGCATGCCGAGCGTCGCGTCGTGCACGTCGACGTACCAGCGATTGTCGGGCGGACGCAAGCGATGCCATTCGTATGAGGCATCCCCGCTTACTGCAACGTGTACCTGATACCCCGCCGCGATGACCGCTCCATCGACCGCGGTTACCGTCGTACCCGATTGCGGCGCCGGCGAAGCGGGCTGTTCGGACGACTGCGAGGACGATTGGTCCGCCTGGGACGGCTCGGGATTGGACGCGACGGCTTGTCCCGCGCTCGCGCCGTTGAACCCGATAGCGAAATCGCGCTGGTCGTCGGTCGAGAGAGGGCCGTGCGACGTACCGGGTGCGAGTTGCAGCGTCACGATGGTTCGCGGGTTTCGTACGTCGCCTTCGGTGCTGATGTCGATCTGACGCAAACCGTTGCCGCGCACGCTACGCGAGCGCTGCAGCGTGCTCCCGACTCCGTCGAATGCGATCACGAGCTTACCGTCGCCGTCGCTGACGATACGCGCGTCGAGCGGAATCCCAGCGCGCGCAACCAGTTTTGCGCCGTCGCCGCTTGTCTGCACGTCGATCGAGGCGAGCTGCGGTTGCAGCACGACGTCGTTACCGTCGCGCTTGGGGGCCAGATCGAGCGCGCGAACGAGTTCCTCGAACGGCACGAAGGCTTCGCCGCCTTTGAGGAACGGCGCAAACGAGGCTTGTTGGGTTACGGGGCCCACGTCGTACCGGGTGTCGCCCACTGCAAAACTCACGACGAGCGGTTCTGCGCTGGTGACGAGTACGTAGCGTTGTCCCGGTTGCCACGTAATTGTTGCGCCCACGTCGTCGAGCAGCGCTTTGAGCCCGGGGTCGTTTACGCCGACCGCAGGCTTGCCGTTTTGCGACGTAAGGTGGGTGAACGGGATGCGCTTACCGTCGAAGACGTACGCTCCATGCTGCTGCGCGCCGGCCGGAACGTTCGCGGCAAGCACGCCGATGACGAGCAGCGCGAACGCGCTAAAAATCCGAACGCTGTAACGGTTGGTCCAGCTCAAGATGTCCCCCTGGCAGCGTTTCAAGCTTTTGGCCTTCGACGCGAACGGCGACGGCGTTGATTCCGGGCAGTGCGGTCACGGTCCAAACCAGCGACTTGAACTCGCCCGTTTCACCGAACGTGCCGGTCTGCGTTTCGATTTGCTTCGACAGGTCCACGATCGCCGTCGAGCCGGTAACGTTCGCGGAGATAACGTGGGTTCCAGGTGGAAAGCGAACGGCTTGAATAGTGCTGGGCGGCCCCGCCACGGCTTGCGTCGCGGCGTACAGCACGGCATTTCGCAGATGCTCTTTCGCGCTCTCGTCACGCTGTTGCGGGCGCATCGAAACGTCCCAAGCGACTTCGCTCTGACCGTCGATCTTGGTGTAGTAAACGGTCAGATGGTCTCCGACCGGACTGCGATGCCGGGAGAAGATGAGCCACGACGCGGCCGAGACGACCACGAGCAGCGCGATCAACAACAGGATCCGTGAAGCTCTCACGGACTTCGATTTTCGGCAATTACGAGGCATCGGCCTTGTCTGCGACGGGTCGCAGCGGCAGGAACGAACGCGCGGACGGGCGATAGGCGCTCGATGGCCATCGCGCGCCGCGTGGCGCTAGTATTGCTCGGCATCTTTTTTATTGGCGCGGGGATCAATCACTTCGTGCATGCGCCGTTCTACGTGCGCATCGTGCCGCCGGCGCTTCCCGCGCATTTGCTGCTCGTGCAAATCAGCGGTTTTTGCGAATGTTTGGGCGGTCTCGGCGCGCTCGTGCCGGCGACGCGGCGCAGCGCCGGTATCGGTCTGATCGCACTGCTCGTCGCGGTCTTTCCCGCAAATCTACAAATGGCGCTGCATCCCAGCCTGTACGCGGATGTCGCAAACGCGACCGCCTTCTACGTGCGTCTGCCCTTACAACTCGTGCTGCTCGCCTGGGTATGGTGGACGTGCTTGCGATCGCAATAACCGTCCTCGCACTTTCGATATGGATCGTCGTGCCCGGGCCCACGCTCGGACTCTTCGTGCTTACCGTCGGCGAAACGGAGCTATGGCCGATCGTTACCGTCATCGACGCGGTCGCGCTGGCCCTCGTGTTGCGATGTGCGCGCGGTCGCTCGCGATGGATTGCGGCAGCTCTTTCGACGACCGCTTTGTCGTGCACCCTGGTCCCGCCTGCGGCTTATCTGTTACGCGGACCGTACGTGCCGCTCTCCGCGTTCGTCGCGCCGATTCCGCCGCGTTCGCCCAACGCACCGCCTCGAAGCGGCGCACCGGTCGTCGTCGCGATATACGGCGGCGCCTGGGAACGCGGCACCCCAAAAAACGACGCGCGGCTCAACGCGACGATTGCCTCCTGGGGATATCGCGTGATCGCGATCGATTACCCGCACGCGCCGCAAGCGCGCTGGCCCGCGCAACGCGATGCCGTCTTGCGCCGCATCGACGCCATCCACGGCGCCCGCATTGCATTGCTCGGCCACTCGTCGGGAGCGCAACTCGCGATGATCGCCGCCGCGCTGCGGCCGCGACGAGTGAATGCGGTAATCACGTACGAGAGCCCCGTCGATCTGCGGCTCGGATACGAGTATCCGTCGAAACCCGACGTCATTCACGTGCGATCGATCATGGTCGCGCTGTGCGGCGGCACGCCAAAGCAACGGCCGCGTTGTTACCGCAGTGGTTCGCCACGGTATGTCGTGCACGCGGGCATGCCGCCCGTGCTTTTAATCGCGGCCGGGCGCGACCACGTCGTCGATCTCCACTACGAAGGTGTGTTGCGCGACATCTTGCGCGCTGACGGCGTGCCGGTCGAATACATCGTGCTCCCGTGGGCCGATCACGCATTTGAAACCGTCGCCGGCGGCTTCCACGACCGAATCGCATTATGGTACGTGCGCCGGTTTCTGCGCGCGAACTTACAGGGCGGTTAAGACGTCTTTCGTCGAACGGACCAAGCCCATGCGCGTGAAGACGCCGCTAACGGCGTGCGCGTGCTCTTCGCGAGTCATCGCCGCCATCGCGTCTTCGACGAAGAGCAATTTGTAATTTCGCTCGAACGCATCGCGGGCCGACGACTCAACGCCGATGTTCGTACTGATCCCGCCGAACACGATATGCGTGACGTTCCGGCGGCGCAATTGCAGGTCGAGGTCCGTCCCGTAAAACGCTCCCCAATTGCGCTTGCGCACGACAACGTCTCCGGCGCGCACGCCGAGCTCGGGAACGAGTTCGTCCCACCCGTCGGGGCGTATTCCGAGTTGCGGCGGCCCGTCCAGCAGCGGCGCGAGCGCATCGGCATCGTCGGGCGCAAAGGAAACGTGTACGAACACCACCGGAAAGCCCTTCGCACGGAACGCTTCAACCAGGCGTCTGGACCGGTCGACGACCTCGCCAGCCGAGTGCGGCAGCGTCTCGCGCGCCACCACGCCCTTTTGCAAATCGATCAATACGAGTGCGGGCCGCGCGCCCGCGAAAAAGGTTCGCGTGTCGATCATGACACGCTACACTCGGCCAACCATATGAAAGCCGAGCAAAATCGTTCCGGCAATCACGATGAGCCCGAACGCCGAGAGCGCAATCGCTCCGCCCTTGCTACCGCGATCGGCGACGCGGCGTGCGAAGATGTATGCGAACATCGCCAGGAGAGCACCCACGATATGCGACCATACTTCCGGAGGAAGCGGTTGATGAGAGGCGCCGAGCATTCCCGCCACGACGATGCCGATCAGGACCTGCAGACCGATCACGGCCGTCATGACGCGACGCCCCATCTGCGTCCAACCCACGAAAACGGCCAACAGCAAAACCAGGTAGGCGACGACCAAATGAATCTCGAGCAAAATGCTCACGCGTTATCCTCCGAAAGCGATCCCAATGCGCTTTCTGCAGCCATCCACAAACTCCTAACCACGCTCCACCCTTCGACAAGCTCGGGGTGGCGGAGGCGTTAGACAGGCGTGGGGATGGCGTGCTATGTAGAGTGAACGGAGGGCCCATGCGAGTTGGCATCGATATCGGCGGTACGAAAATGTTGTTGCTCGCTCGCGGCACGCGCGGGGAGACCATCGAGCGCGTGCCGACGAGCGCCAATTTCAGCCCGCAGCAGGCCGAAGATGCCATCGCGCATTTCGCCGCGAGTCTGGAGGAACCGATTGCATCGCTGGGTATCGCCGTTCCGGGCATCGTCGATGCCGACGGAACCGTAATTGCGTGCGACGTGCTCCCCGCATTTACCGGATGGGCGCCGCGATCGCGGATGCGCGAGTATGGCGGCGTAACCGTGCTCAACGATACGGAGGCCGCGCTACAAGCCGAAATGGCGACGGGCGAGCCGGCTGGGACCGTGGCGGTAGTCATGGTGGGAACGGGGATTGGCGCGGCAATCGGCATTGATGGGCGCAGCTTGCGCCGCACGTCCGCGTACGCGGGCGAAATGGGAAGCATCCCCGTCGGCCACCGCGCAGGCGACACGCTCGATGCGCGCGCGAGTGGCGCGGCGATCTTGCGAATGGCAGGGATGGATGCTGCGGAGTTGACCCGCCGCCTTGCCGAGCGTGACCCACGAGCGTTGCAAACGATTCGCGACGCAGGTTCGTGGCTCGGTTTCGGCCTGGCGACGGTCGTGCATCTCTTCAATCCGCGGCGCGTCGTTCTCGGCGGCGGGACGCTCGCGTGGCCCGGCTATGTTGAAGCCGCCGTCGAGCGAGCGAAGGAGCGAACCTTGCCGGAATTGTGGGCCACCTGTACCGTCGAGCAGACGCGCTTAGGCGAGACCGTCGTCGCCGCGGGAGCCGCTAACGTCGCTCGTTTCTAATCGTCGGCGACGCCATCGCGACGAGGGCCACCGTCAGGCATGCGAGCGCCGAGATCGTCATGCCCGTGCGAGCGCCATAGCGGTCGGCTACGAAACCGAAGAACAGCGTGCCGAGCGGGACTCCACATAACACCAGCAGCCGAACCGCGCCGAAGACGCGCCCTACATATTCTTCGGGTATGACGCGCAAACGGAACCCGATGACCTGCGAGATTTCGAACTGCACGCACGCGTTTGCGATCGCCCAGAATACACCCGCTACCCAGATGTTATGGGTCAGCACGACCGGCACGAAGAGCACCGTGTCGACAACGTACGCGATTGTGAGAGCGCGTCCGAACGGCCACCTCCGCGCGAACCTGGACGCAAACGCAGAACCTGCGACCGCGCCGAACCCCGCGATCATCCAGAAGAGCGACACCTGATAGTCGCTCGCACCGAATCCGCGTTTGAGAAACGGAATCAGGATCGTAAATCCACCGAAACCCACGATGTTGAGCGTCAGGCCGATGTACGATTGCGCGCGCATTCCCGCATCGGCGAAGAGCAAGCGGAAACCGGTGCGCGTGTCGCCGATCATTTCGCGCGCCGTCGGCACGCCGCTCGTATTTTCCGGCCCGAGCGTGGGAATGCGCGAAAGCGAATATTGCGAAACCAGATACGTCAGCGCATTGAGCAGCAGCGCGGGAAGCGGTCCGAAGGCGGCCAACAACGCACCACCGGCCGCGGGCAACGCCATTTGCGAGACGCTTTCGGCACCCATCAATGCCGCTTGAGCGGCGGTTGCACGTTCCTTGCCGAGCAGAAATGGAATGCTCGACGACTGACCGCCCATGAAGACGGCCGCACCGATGGAAAGCACGACTAGACTTGCATACACGCCCGCAACCGAAAGCGCGTGACGCGCGAACATCACGGCCATGCCGACCATGACGAGAAAGCGCACGGCATCCGCGGCAATCATGAGCGTTCGCCGGTCTAAGCGGTCGGCGAGCGATCCCGCCGGCACGCTCAGAAGCGCGAACGGCACGAATTCGCACGCATATGCGACGCCGGTCGAAAGCGCCGAACCCGTTAGCCGGTATACGAGCAATGGTACCGCGAGCGTGCGCAGGCCATCACCGGCCATGCTGAACGCCTGACCGATATAATACTGGCGAAAACTTCGAGAAGCGAAGACGCCTTCGCGCTGCGCGACGGCGGTGGCGGACGACATACGAAAAACTCCCAACGAGCGGTGCCGATGCAAAGAATCAGGGGCGTATGTCGCTATCGCATAGTTACGCGATTTTAAACCGAGCGCAACGTTCTGTCAAGAACGACGTTCATGTTGCCGTCATGTCGCGCGCATATGCTGTATGCAGAGCCCGGGACAAACAACAAAAATCAGGAGACCACGTCCATGACGACTAATCGAAAATTGCTTGCTCTCGCGATCGCCGGCTTGATCGCGATACCGACCGGCCTGGCAATGGAGCGCGCCGCACAGGCATCCCAGACCCACGCCACCGCGACCACGACCGCGCCCGCAGCCCAAGAATCGGAGACCAACGAAGGTCCCGAGACCGCCGAAGGCCCGGAGAGCGGCGCCGAAACCTCCGAACAGCCGGGGGCGGAGCAGCCTCAGACCACGGGAAGCCAGGCCAACGACAGCGAGTCCAGCGACTCGGGTCCCGACGGTGCCGAAGCCGGAGGGTAGCGAGCGAAAACAAAGAGCCCGCCGGTCAGGCGGGCTCTTTGTGCTCTAGATGCGAGGTTCTAGCGGTAGCTAGGACGGCTCGCGAAGCAATCGCGGCAGTACACGGGCTTGTCGCCGCGGGGTTGGAACGGCACTTCGGCCACTCCGCCGCATTGGCTGCACGTCGCCTGGAACATTTCGCGGCGCGCACCGCCGCCGGCACCACCGCCGCCGCCGCCGTAGTTGCCGCGGCCACCGCCGCCGCCCTGGTTTGCCTTGCGCGCTGCGCGGCAATCGGGGCAACGATTCGGCTTGTTCTGGAAGCCTTTAGCGGCATAAAACTCTTGCTCGCCGGCCGTAAACGCGAATTCGCGGGAACAGTCGACGCAGTTCAGCTTTTCATCTTGGTACATGGACGAGGACTCCTTGGTCTTCTTCTTACTGATGTGGTTGGTATCGACTCGCCTAGCACGCAAAGATGGTAACCGACTTCGAAACCGTAGGTGGCCAGGCTATCATGCCGGGACGGAAAAAGCAAGTTTTCAGGCCCGGATTTGACGGCCATAACGGCCTTCAAAAAAGCGCGGGTAAGCCCTACATCGCGCCGGCGGCTATGGGCTCGTCGACCAGGCGGCCGTCCAGCAAGCCGATGGTGCGGTGCGCCTGCCGCGCAAAGCGATGATCGTGCGTGACCATGACGATTGTGGCGCCGTTCGCGTGCAGCTCCGAAAGCAGCTCCATGACCGACTCCCCGTTGGTGGTATCGAGGTTGCCCGTCGGCTCGTCGGCGAGCAAGATCGAGGGATCCCCGGCAAGCGCGCGCGCCACCGCAACGCGCTGCTGTTCGCCGCCCGAGAGCTGCGCCGGAAAGTGCTTCGCGCGATGCGACATACGAACGCGGTCCAGCACGTCGGTCACGCGCATGCGCCGCTGCGGCTTGGTCATGCCGCGATAAACGAGCGGAAGCTCTACGTTTTCCGCAACCGAAAGATCGCCGATCAGATTGAAGCTCTGGAAGATAAATCCGATCTGCCGGTTGCGAATCGTCGCGCGTTCGTTGGCGCTCAATCCTCCGACCGCACGACCGTTCAAGCGGTAGCGCCCCGCCGTCGGCGTGTCGAGCAGTCCCAGAATCGAGAGCAACGTCGTTTTCCCGCACCCCGAAGGGCCTTCGATCGCGACGTATTCGCCCCGATCGATGCCGAGCGTAATGCCGCGCAGCGCGCGCGTTTCAAGCTCGTCGGTAAAGTGACTTTTGCCGATGTCTTCGAGGTCAACCAGCATCGCCTTTGCTCCTAACGTAGACGTAGTTCGGATTGATCCGCATACCCGGAAGTATCGGAGATGATAGCTTCATCGCCGGCTTTTAGTCCGGAGAGTACGGCAACGCGTTCGTTGGATCCGACGCCCAAACGAACGCGCACGCGAACCGCGCGCGTCCCGCGATCGACGACTTTGAACACGTCGATGGTGCTGCCGTCGTTCGCTCCCGCAGGCCGCGCGATCGAGAGCGCGTTCGGAATACGCGAAAGAACGATCGCCCCATCGACGTTTGCATCCGGGCGCGCTCCCGATGGAAGGTTGCGATCGAACGAGACGTCGACCTCGACGGTTCCATTGAGCGCGGCCGGAGCTATGCGCGAAACGCGGCCGATCACGATACCGTTACCCGTGTCGATGCGCGCGGGCATTCCAACGAGCACGGCATGCACTTCGCTCTCGGAGACTTGCAGCACCGCCTTGAGCGAGCGTTGGTCGGCGACGCGCGTGAGCTCGGTTCCCTGCGCGACTCGCGCACCTGGATCCAACGCAACGCTCTGCACCACACCCGGTGCGGCGGTCCGCACGGTCAACGCCTGGGCCTGCGCGCGCGCGGCGGCAAGAGCCGCGGCCGCCTGTTCGACCTGCGCTTGCGCCGCCGCGATTTTCGCATGCGCGTCGGCGCTTCCGACTTCGATTTGCGCGCGGCCGATCGCAACGTCGTGCTTGGCTTTTGCGTGTTCGATGATGGCTTTACGATAGTCCACATCGGAGACCAAGCCCGTCGTATGCAGCGATCGCTGCGCGTCGACCTCGACCCGGTCTTGCTGCATTTGCGCTTGTGCGTCCGCTAGCGCGGACTGTTGCGTCAAGCTCGACGCATTAGCTTGCTGCTGCGCGCTCGCAAGATTCGCCCGCGCGACGTCGAGCTGCGACGAAGCCGCCACGATCGCCGCGTCGAGATCCGGATTCTCGAGTTGCGCGATCGCGCTTCCGGCGTGGACGGTACTTCCCGGCTTCACGTAGATTTGCGAAATGACGCCGCTCTGCGTTGCCGAGACGACTTGGATGCGGTCGGGCTCGAACGTGCCGGGCGCGCTTACCGAGCGCACCAACGCGCCGCGACGCACGACGTCGGTCACGATCGTCGAGCGATCGACCACGGTGGCGCCTGCGTGCGACCGGCCGAGCATCTCGAGCGCAACAACGACCAGTACGGCGAGCGCGGCGATGCCGGCCGCCGGCAACGCGTAGCGCGGAAGACGCCGGCGGCGACGAAGCACGACGTCCATGGCCGGCGGTGATTCGACGGATTTGAAGCGGCTACTCATAGCGTAATGCCCGCGCGGGATCGACGCGCGTCGCGCGAAGCGCCGGAATCGCGCATGCCAGTGCGATACTCGCCAGCAACACGATGATGACGGCTACGAACGTTATCGGATCGAGCGTCGACACCCGGAAGAGCATCCCGGCGAGCATCTGCGTGCTCGATGCCGCAACGACGATGCCGAGCGCTATTCCGAGAACACCGAGGCGCAACGCGCCACCGAGCACCGCCCGCACGACGCCGGTGCGGCGCGCCCCGATCGCCATGCGAATGCCGAATTCATGCCGGCGCTGTTCGACGGAGTACGCGACGATAGCGTAGATGCCGGCGATAGCCAAAATCAGGGCCACAAGCGCGAGTACGCCGAGCAGCATCGCGCCGGTGCGCGCGGGCGCCGTCCATTGCTCCATCAGGTTTTCAATGGATCGCAGTGATCCCATCGCCTGGTTTGGATCGATCGCGGCGACCGCTGCCGCCACACGCTCGCGCAGATGGGGATCGTTTGCGCGCATGCGTATGGCGAGTTCCGGCGACACCGTCGGCATCTGCGCGTTCGGCAGATAGATCGGCGGGAGATCGCCTGCATAATTCCCGAGCGTATCCCGCACCTCTCCGACGATCGTAGCCGGAGTCCAGGTTGCGGTTCCAGGTTGAATCAATATCTGCCGCCCGACCGGATTGCCCCCGCCGAAGAACATTTTCGCAAAGCTCCGTCCGACCATGACGACGCGAGCGGCGCCCGCGCGATCGTTCGCGGTAAAGATTCGCCCGTTCTCGAGCCGTAGGCCATAGACGTGAAAGAAGCTCGGGCTCACCTGCCGGTACGGATCGTGCGGTTCCGTACCCGGCGTATACGCGCGCCCCGGAAACCGGAAGCCGCTGCCTTCGATTCCATCGCCCGAAAATGGAAACGGCCGCCCGATTGTTGCAGAGTCGACGCCCGGCAACGCCTCAACGCGGGCGAGAACGCCGGCTGCGAATGCCGCACGCGCATCCGCTCGCCGGTATCGCTGCGAACCTAGCGCCATTTCCGTCAAGTACATTCCGCGCGGGTCGAATCCGAAGTCCACCTTTGCCATTGCGATGGAGCTTCGAACCAGCAATCCGGAGGTGAATACGACCGCGAAGGCGAGCGCTATCTCTGCGATCGCCAATCCCGCGCGAAACGATTTGCCGCCGGAGGCGTCGCCACTGCGGCCGGTGGAGCGCAACGTTGCGTTCACATTACGCCGCGCCGTGAAAAATGCCGGTACGACGCCGGCTACCAGAGTCGTGATTACGACCACTACGAGCGTGAAGAACGCGACGCGACCGTCGATCCCGGCGCTTTCGACGTTCGGGAGCTGCGGATGCAGTGCAGCGAGCGCCGACAGCTCGACCCATGCAAGGCCCAGACCCAGAATGCCGCCACCCGCGGCGAGCAAGACGACTTCGGTGAGAAGTTGATTCGCTATGCGCGAACGCGAAGCCCCAAGCGCGTTGCGAACCGCGAACTCGCCCGTACGGGTAACGCCTCGTACGAGCAAGAGATTCGCCACGTTCGCGCAGGCGATCAGCAATACCGCAAATACCGCCAGTAACGCTAAGAATAGCATCGCGCGCAAGCCGTGAAAGTACCACTGGCGGAACGGAACCGCACGCGCGGTCAGCCCTTTTTCGGAAATAGGATTTTGCCGAACGACGCCTGCCGTAATCCGATTCAAATCGGCCGCGAGCGCTGCCGGCGCGACGCCGGGGCGCACGCGCGCAAACGCGAAGTCGTTCAGTGGATCGAACCCGCGAACGAACGAATCCTCGGGTAACGGCTCCCAAGCGTCGAAAGCGTGTTCGCCCGGCGCGCCGAACGATACCGGGGAAACAAAATTCGCGGAAGCAACTCCGACCACGCGCCACTGCGCACCGTCGAGCGTCAATGTTTTTCCGATAGCGGACCGGGCTCCGCCAAAAAAACGTTGCGACGCCTTTTGTGAAATCACGAGATCGCGCACGCCTTTCCGAGCGTCGGACGCGATAAAGAAGCGACCCGCCATCGGATGCGCTCGAAGCACGTCGAAAAAGTTCGTCGAAGCGTACGCCAGATCCACGTTTTGCGGCGTGCCGAAACCGGTCAGCGTCGCGCCGGCGAATTGGAAAGCCCCGATACCTTCGAGCGTACGCGACCCGTCTTGATAGGCGCGAATGTCCCAATTCTTATATTGCGTGTCGCAACCGTCCGGGCGGCACAAAAATACCAAATTGTCAGCTTGCGCGAACGGCAGCGGTTTGAGCAATACGGTGCTAATGACGCCGAACACCGCAGCGTTGACGCTGATCGCGAGAGCGAGGGTCAGTAACGCGATCGCGGTAAAGAGCGGTGCCCGGCGAAGCGAGCGCAGCCCGTAAGCGACGTCGCGAACGAGACTTTCCCAGCGCAGCATCAAGCCGTTTGCAGCGACGTCTGCCGCGGCGCCGAGCGGCGACCCGCGAGCGCGACAGTCCGCGCGGATTTGCTCGCGGTATTCGATCCGAAATTCGCGCGGGCACAAACCCAGCGCGCATTCCACGAACCAGGGCGCGCGAATCATGCCGGCAAGAGATGCCGCGAACGCGCGATGCGAACCAGCGAGTCTAGTCGCGAGGCTTCGGCCTGCGCGATACGCCGGCCCCAGGCCGTAAGCCGGTAGTTGCGCCGGCGCGCATCGTCGGCATCGTCGCTCTCGATTTCGACGATCCAGGAATTGGCCAGCATCTCCTTTAGCAGCCGGTAGAGCGTTCCGGGCCCCAACCTCACCGTGCCGCCGGTGGATTCCTCGACCTCCTTGCTAATGCTGTATCCATGGCGGTCGCCGTCGGCCAGCGCGAGCAATATGTGAAAGGCGCCTGCCCCTAATGGGAGCAAGGCCGCTGGATCGGTCCGGCGGTTCGCCTGCATCGCAACCTCATGTATATCCGCAGTAGATATAGTCTATACTGGATATAGCCGACGCGGCGGCGATTGTCAAGCAATCGACCGGGCGGCGGGCTTCGGGGCGACGGCGTGCGAATGTTGTAAGGCTAATACCGTAGGGAGATTCTATTTTGACCAATCCGGCGGTGGCCGCGAGTAGCAACATCGACGAATTTGCGCGGCAAATCGTGGCCGGTATGCCCGACTGCGTGAAAATTCTCGACCTCGACGGCCGCTTGCGGACGATGAACGAAGCCGGCCGCCGGCTCTTCGGAATCGACGATCTCTCCACGATCCAAGGCGCACAGTGGACGGACTTCTGGACCGACAGCGATCGGGATGCGGCTCGCGATGCCGTGGCGGAGGCGCGTAACGGGCGGACCGGACGATTTATCGGGTTTCTCAAGACGTTTCACGGCGAACCGAAGTGGTGGGACGTTCTCGTCGCGCCGCTTACAAATCAGGACGGTGCGGTGGAGCGGTTACTCGCGGTTTCGCGCGACGTCACCGAACATCGCCGCTCCGAACTCTACTTCGAACTCCTGTCGGACGTGGGCGCGTTGCTGAACCGGCCCCTCAACGTGGAGGTTGCGCTCGATCGAGTCGCACGGCGTCTCACCGACTCGGTCGCCGACTTCTGCCTTTTTGAAGTTTCGGACGACGATGATTTGCTCGTGCGCACGGCCGCGTCGAGCCGCTCGTTTCAAAACGGCGATTTTCTTCACCGCCTGACCGCGTTTACGCCCGAGCGCGGCAAACACCCGCTGCTCGGCTCGATGGAGGTACTCACGCCCGTCTGCATTTCGAATGCCGACGAATCGTGGGTCAGAGGCGTTGCGCGCGACTCCGAGCACGCGGCCTTCATCAACGAACTCGGCATTACGTCGATAATCAGCGTTCCGATCGCGTTGCGCGGCCGCATCTTAGGCGCGTTGACCGTCGGGATAGTCGAACACGGGCGCCCCTACAGGTTCGATGCTCGCGACGTCGTGCTGTTCGACGAACTCGCGCGTCGCGTCGCGGTTGCGCTCGATATCGCGCAACGCTTTCAACGGGAGTATCTGGTCGCGACCACCCTCCAGCATGCATCGCTTCCGCGCGACCTCCCCACAATTGCGGGAATGCGATTCGACGCGGTCTACTCTCCGGCCGGCAGCGAGTCAAACATCGGCGGCGACTGGTACGATGCGTTCGCGCTGCGCGACGGCCGCGTCGTGATCTCGGTTGGCGACGTCATGGGACACGGACTCGATGCCGCCGTCACGATGGGCCGAGTCCGCCAGGCGATCCGCTGCGCCGCGGTTATCTCGGCCGATCCGCGACGTATCCTACAGGCCGCGGACGCGACGATCAAAATCGACCCGGACGAGCGGATCGCGACGGCAGTCGTTGCGGTGTTCGACCCGTCCGCTCGCACGCTCACGTGCGCGTTGGCAGGCCACCCGTCACCCATTCGGCGCAGCGCCGGCGGACGCGTAGACGAGCCGTTCGCTCAACACGGGTTGCCGCTCGGCCTGCGCGACGATCTCGAACCGCATTCCGAAACAGTTGCGGTGGCGGAGGGCGATTTCTTCACGTTCTTTACCGACGGGCTCGTCGAATTCGACCGGGACATCTGCGAAGGCGAACGATTGCTGCACGAAGCTATCGCGAAGCTTTCGATTCGCGGTCCATCGCCCGCAAAGGTATTGCACGACGAGATACTTACCAAACATGCAATCGACGACGTCGCAATCCTAACGATCGCATTTGATTAGCACTCGTTTCAGGGCGGCGGTACGGACGTTCGGTTTGCTCGCGTTGATGCTGACGGCCGTCGCCGGCGCGCAGGTCTTTCCCGTTTTCCCCTCGGGCTCGTCGGCTCCCAACGCGAGTATGGGCGTTCGGGTAGAAGGCGCGTACACATCGGCGCCGATCGTGCTCGACGGTGCGGTGCTCTTTCGCATCGCCGCGCTCACCAGCGCGCCGGCCGATCAATTACCGCTCACCCTGCGGCAGAGCTACGTCGAAAACGCGCTCGCGCAAATCGTCGCGACCGAAGGCACGAGCACCGCCTACGATCCAAAAACGTTTCGCATACAAACGAAAATGCAAGGCAGCCAAGCTCTACTGCAGATCGTGGACGCGAAGCAA
Organism: Vulcanimicrobiaceae bacterium; assembly: GCA_036559125.1. Lineage (GTDB taxonomy): Bacteria > Vulcanimicrobiota > Vulcanimicrobiia > Vulcanimicrobiales > Vulcanimicrobiaceae > JALYTZ01. The sequence continues at coordinate 25,901 of DATBTT010000048.1, read as the reverse complement.
CGGACGCCGTTTCCCATCCTGACCGTCACGTCGGTCGACGCGAAATACCATCAGCAAGCCGTAGACGATCTGGCCGCGCAGTGGCAGAAGGTTTTGCAGATCGCGATCGCGCGCTCGCTGAAGATTCGCCAGCCCGCCGTGCAACGGCACAGCGCAACCGACGTGCTGCGCCTGGCTATCGCGCTGGTCCTCCTATCGATCCTCGTATGGCTCGTCGCGATCGCGATCCGCAGGCGGATCGCTACACTCCAGGCGCTCGCACTCGCGCGCGGGCGAGCGGTCCAAGACGAACAAGCCCAGAGTACGCCTACACCGGAGGAAGCCCATCAGCGCCGGCGGCGCTTCCTTGCGTTGGCGTTGCGCGCTACTACCCCCGCGCAACGCCTCGGGTTGTATCGAGCCGTCGAAGGCGTCCTAATGTGGGGGCTGCTGCTGATCTGGTTCGGCGCAGTCACGTGGGCGCTCGCGCAGTTTCCACAGACCACTCCGATCTCGCATGCGCTCGCGCGCGGGGCGATTGGAGTGCTCGCAATTTGGATCGTCACGGGATTGCTCAATCGCATTCTCGACATCGCGATCGCGCGTTCGGCATGGGTCTGGCAGCGGCACGCGACCGGGAACGCCGAGGAACGCGCCCGTCAGTTGCTGCGCGTGCCGACCATCACGCGCGCCTTGGCAGGGTTCAAAACGTTCGTTCTGATCTTCTTGGCCGCTCTCGCGACGCTCAGCCAGTTAGGTATATCGATCGGTTCTGTCTTGACCATCGGGGGCGTTGCCGCGATCGCAGTCACGCTGGCGGCGCAAAACTTCGTGCGCGATTTCGTCGGCGGCTTTCTCGTACTTTTTGAGGATCAATACGTCGTCGGCGATTACGTAAGCATCAAAGACCATAGCGGCCTGGTCGAACATCTTACGCTACGCATGGTCCAGATCCGCGACGGCGGCGGCAATCTCGTCACGATTCCGCACAGCACCGTGGCCGACGTGATGAATCATTCACGCTATTGGTCGCGCATCGACTATCGCATTTCAGTCGACCCCGCAGCGGACATCCCACAGGCAATCGCTCTCGTCCGGGAAGCAATCGAGCAACTCGCGCGAGAGGCGGCCTGGCACGACGTCGTGCTCGACCCGGTCGAATGGATCGGCGTTGCGGCGTTGAGCCGCGACTTCGTCGCGATTCGCGCCAGCATCAAGACCGCTCCCCTGCGCCAGTTCGAATTGCGCCGCGAAGTAAACGCTCGCGTGCAACAGGCGTTTGCAAAAGCCGGCATCGGATTTGGCGCGCCACTGCCCGACAACGCGACCTGACGCGAACGGTCAGGCGTTTGCGTGGGCCAGCAAGTCGACGGCTCGTTCGGGCGGCACGCGGAACGAAATCGAGAGGCGGTTCCAGGTGTTGATCGTGGCGACGGCGAGCGTGAGGTCGACAATCTCGGTCTCGCTGAAAACGGCGCGGACCTGCTCGAAAATGTCGTCGGGCACGTGCGACGTAGCGACGTTCGTCACGGCTTCGGCCCAGGCGAGAGCGGCGCGTTCGCGTGGCGAGTACCACGACGTTTCGCGCCAGGCCGCAAGACCGTGCATCTGATCGTCGGTCGCGCCGGACTCGCGACCTTCGCGCCAATGCATTGCGATGCAAAAGGCGCAGCCGTTGATTTGCGAAACTCGCAAGTCCACGAGGTGGAGCAGCGTCGGTTCGAGCGTCGTCTGCGAGCGTAGGTACTGCGACGCGGCAAAGACTGGTTCGATCGCGTTTTGTGATGCGGCGTTGTAGTCGATTCGTTGAGTCATTGGGTGTAGAAGATCTCCTTCATCCATTGGACGGGGTAGAGTCCGCACATGTGACGTCCGTAGTTATGATGAGCGCGTTGAGAGCGGCGCGGATTCGATCGACCGCTTGGGGTTTGTAGGGAAATAGATTCGGGGGATCCTTGGCGTGGACGAACATGGCTGCGTCGGCTTCAAAAACGAGCATGCCACCGTCGGGCGACACCGTGCAATCGACGCCGAAATAATCCAAACCGATGGCCGCGGCGATTCCCCGCGTCGTGTCTTCCCACCGCGCGAAGACCGACTGCGGAGCGTCGAGGAACGCTTCTTCCTCCGCACGCATCCACGCATTATCCGGCATGAGGCTCGTGTTATAATGCACGATCCATTGTCGCGATATCGCGAGGTGGTACGGAAACGCAACGCCGCCGATAAACATGACGCGATACTTGCGATAGTATCCGTCCGCGCTGCGATAATCGACAAACGGCGCGAGATCGAATCCGGCATCGCCGGGATGGCGCGCTATGTAGGCATCGAGCGCCCCGGCATCGTCGACGCGCTCGAGACCCCGGCCCGCGTGACTGTCTACGGGCCGCGCGATGAGTGGGAACGCGACTCCGGCGGGTATTTCACGCGCGATGCGCGTCGCTTCCGGAACGCTACAGGCGGGGACGTCCCGCAGCGCCGCGGGCAAGCTGCTTCGCGCCGTCTTCCAAAGATGTTGCGGCAGGTTGATCGCGGGCTTTGCCTGGGAGGCAATAAACTGCTCCGCCAAGGCGATCGCCTCCGTAGCGGCCTCCGCATACGCCACGGCATTGAAGATGAGGTCGTACGGCGGCAGGGGTCCCACAACGGCCGCCATCTTTCCCACGGGCAGATAGAGGCGATGGACGGCGATGCGGTCGTGATCCACGACGAAGTCGAGCGGGACGTTCGCCGCCCATGGCCCGGGCCGCGCCAGTACGAGCACCGAGCGCGCGTACGGGACGGATCGCGCCGCCGCTAGATACAGTGCTTGCCGCGCGAATGCATTCGCGCGGTGACGTTGCGCGTTGCCTTCGTTTCCGAAATCATATTCGATATCGCCGGTCGCGAGTTGCACGGCGGCGTTTGCGGGATCGAGCAATAGCGCGCGCTGGTAGGACTGCAAGGCCGCTGCAAAGTCGTTCTGGCGCGTCAACACGTTGGCGAGCGCCGCATGCGCGCGGGAATGCGCGGGATCGGCCGCAACCGCACGCTCGAGCAGCGCGCGCAGGCCGTCGATTCCGTCAAATGCGTCGAGCGCTCCCGGAGTGAGGTAGTGGACGTCTATATCGGGACGCATACCGACGGCTTGCGCGTAGAGGGCCTCGCCTTCGTCGGGCGATGCGCGCAACGCTAACGATCGCGTCAAGTCTTCGGCTGCACGCACGTGAGACGGATCGATCGCGAGCGCGTGCCGTTGGAGCCCGATTGCGGCGCATAGGTCGCCACCCAACGCGCACAGCCGGCCCATGAGCGTCAGCGCATCGGGATCGGCGGGCGACTCGCGTACGCGTTGCGAGCAGAGCGCGAAACTCTCGAGAACGCGTCCTCGAGCCTCAGCCTCAAGCGCTTCGCTCAGAAGCGTCATGCATCAGGCTCGATTACGTTGAAAACGAATCAAATGCGTCGGGCGTACAATACGTGCTCGAATTGACGAGCCGCACGCTCCACGTCGTTCCCTGAGGTAATTGCTGCTGCAGCGAACCCGAGTAATAGAAGTCCTGCGTGAATGGATGCGGCCCGCTCGTATCGGAAGCCGGACTGAGTTGGCCGGTCGTAATCGTCTGGTTGTTGAACGTATCGACGAGTTGCAACGTCCATTGATTGGGCGAATAGTGCAGCGCGTCGCTGCTGCCGTTAGCAACGATTTCGATCGAACCGAGATTGCCGTTGACGCCGCTTTGTCCCGACCCGGGACGCGCGAGTTGCACTTGGGTTCCGGGATTGCACGTGGACCGGCCTCCCAGGAGACCGCCAAGGCCGCCGAGCCCGCCGCCGGAGCCACATGCCGTTAAGCCAAGAAGCATTACCGCTATTGCGGGGATTCGCAGAGAAGTCATGGTGAGTACCTCAGCAAGAGCCTTACTCGAGCAACGATACCCGCCACAGCTTTGTTTCGGCTGGGGACTATGCCGCGGCTTCGGGAAGCACGGCGCAAACGGAAACGCCGTCTCGGTTGCGCATTTCAACGCGAATCTCTTTGGCCAATTCGGCGACGATGAACAGTCCGCGGCCTCCCTCCGAATCGAGGCTGGCCGGCAACGTCGGCGCCAGTACGAAGCCGGGGCCTTCGTCGTGCACTTCGAGCACGGCATCGTCGCCGTCAAAGTCCAGGGACACGCGGATCGGGCCGGGCGCGTGCCGGACGACGTTGCCGACGAGTTCGCTGAAGATCAATTCGGCCGCAAATACGTCAATCCGCGCGCGCGATTGAGCGCGCAACGCCGTCATGAAGTCCTGACGAACGGACAACGCCTCGGAGGCGTCGTGCGAATCGAAATTCCAAATCACACCGGCTCCCCCTTTCCCAGTCCAACGCTCGAGTAAACGTCCACTCGCCTCGGCCCCTGGTCTATCGCACCTCGACGCGACCGTCGCCGGTTAACGAGCCGATGACGCGGGCGTCGATCGACCTCGCGGCTAGGTCGTCGAGCAGCGCCCGGGCGCCGTCCGCTCCCAATGCGATCAGCAATCCGCCCGATGTTTGCGCGTCGCACAGCACCAATCGCAGCGCTTGCGACACGGATGCGTCAAACAGCACGCCGGCGCTCAGTGCATCGTTGAGATTCTTGCGCGTGCCGCCGGGAACGTTGCCGGCTTCGGCGAGGTTCAACGCGCGATCGAGTAGCGGAACGTCGTTCGCGACGATTTGCGCGCCCAGGCCCCCGGTGGCCATCTCGCGTAAATGTCCGATCAAACCGAAGCCGGTGATGTCGGTCGCCGCATGGGCGCCGCGTTCGACCATCGCTTCGCCCGCCGCACGATTCAAACGTTCCATCGATGCAATAGCTTCGGCAAGCTCTTCTTCACCAATGGCATCGCTGCGGCGCGCGGTCGTGAGTATCCCCGTTCCAAGCGGTTTCGTCAAGACCAGCGCGTCGCCCGCGCGCCCCGTGTCGTTGCGAACGACGCGATCGGGATGCACGATACCCGTAACCGCGAGTCCGTATTTCGGCTCGTCGTCCTTGATCGTATGCCCGCCGATGATGCTGATGCCGGCTTCTTTCGCCTTCTCCGAGCCGCCCGCAAGAATCTCCCCGAGAATTGCCGCGTCCAGCGACTCGGGAAACGCGGCAATCGCGAGCGCAGTAAGCGGTCGAGCGCCCATCGCATAAATATCCGATAGCGCGTTGGCGGCGGCTATTCGACCGTACGTACGCGGATCGTCGACGATCGGCGTAAAAAAATCGACCGTCTGCACCAGCGCCGTGTCGTCGGAAAAACGATACACACCGGCGTCGTCGGCCGTGCTCGTGCCGACCATGACGTTCGGATCGTCAATCGGCGGCAAATCGCGCAAGACTTGCGCGAGGACGCTTGCGTCCATCTTGGAAGCTCAACCCGCGCAACTCGAAAGATGCGTCAGCCGTAAGATATCCGCTTTTGTCATCCTGCTCCTACGCAGCGTGCATCATCAACATCGCCCCGACTCCGGCGAGAATGCCGACGATAAAAATGCCGCCGACCGCTACGATTAGCGCGCGCGGCGGAAAGACCTTGCGTACGATAAACAAGGAGGGCGCGCTAATCGCCGGTAACGTCATCAGCAACGCGGTCGCCGGACCGACGCCCATGCCCGCGTGCAAGAGTGTTTGCGTTATCGGGATTTCGCCGGCGGTCGGAATAACGAAAAGCGTGCCGATCGCCGACAGCAGCGCGATCGCGCCGAGTCCGGATGCGTGGATCGTCAGCCCCGGCGGAAATAGCCACGCGCGTAGGCCGCCCAGCACGAAGACAATTGCGATATAGCCGGGCAGCAACGTGTAGATCTCGACCCACAGTTCCTTCAACCACGAGGCAGCGATGCCGGCAGCGGTGCGTTTCGGATCGTCGATCGCCGCCAGCGGCACGACGTATTTCGGATCGTTTGCCGCCGCGTCGCGCGAAACGACGCGGCTGGCCAGCCACGCGACGACGAATACGAGCGCGAGGCCGAATACGATGCGGACTATCGCAAACGGCCAGCCAAGGACGAGCCCAATGAAGACGACCGTCGCTGGGTTGAGAACCGGATTTCCGAGAAAAAAGGCCATCGCGCCGCCGATTCCCACGCGTTGCCGCCGCATTCCGACGACGATCGGTGCCGTGCAGCACGTACACATCATTCCGGCCATGGATGCGGCTCCGGCTATTGCCGTCGAACGATACCCGTTTCCGCCGATCAGGCCGAGCAACCATTTGCGGGGCACCAACACTTGGATGGACGCGCCGAGAACCAGCGCGAGCACGACGGCCTCCCAAACGGATTTGAAATACGCGAGCGTGTAGCTCCACGCGGCAGCTATTCCGACGGCTTGCGGCTGTACCGACTTCCCGCTAACGATTGACGCGCCGATCGTACGCGTTGCCGCGGCAACGAATGCCTTATGCCAATAAGGCCACCATTTTACGATAAATAATCCGACCACGGCGATCGCCAGAAAAACGAGCGTTCCGCCTATTAACCGTTTGAGCGTCGCTTCGCGATCGAGTAACGCATTCTCCGAAATGGACACGCAGTCTCCTTATATCTTTACCGTGCGAAAGCCCGTTATGATGTCGCGCCGATGCGGCCGGTAGAAGTTTCGCCAACGGGTCGTGATCAGTCGACGTCGAGTGGACCATGCGCCTCCGCGCAAAACTTTGTGCGAACCGAACCACGGAGCCGAGTACTCTGCGTACGGATCTATCGTGAAACCGGGATAGGGTTCGAACGTAGTTTGCGTCCATTCCCACACGTTACCCAGCATCTGCCGGCAGCCCGTCGGGCTCTCTCCGGTTTCGAACGCGCCGACGTCGCACGTGGTTCCGATCGCTCCATCCAAATTCGCGTGCCCCGCCTGCGGAGGTTCGTCGCCCCATGGATAACGGCGCCGCTGAGAGCCGGTCGCGGCAACCTCCCATTCGGCTTCGGTCGGCAGCCGCCGGCCCGCCCACGCGCAATACGCCTGCGCCTCGAAATAGTTTACGTGGCTGACGGGCTCATGATCTCGCAGGACGGCGAGCCGGTCGAATTGACGCCGGCGGAACGCAGCCGTGCCGCGCCCGCCATTGGCGGCCTCCCAATATATCGGGTGCTCCGCGCGCGCGTTCTCGCGCCACGCCCATCCGTCGTCCGCCCAGAAATGCCGATTCGCATAGCCGCCGTCTTCGACGAACGCCGCGAATTGCGCGTTGGTTACCGCCGCGCGCGCGATAGCGAAATCGCCGAGTTCAACTTCATGCGCCCATTTCTCGTTGTCAAACGCGAAGCCGTCCGCTGGGTCTGCTCCAATTGTGTAGCGGCCGCCGCGAATCCGTGCGTCGCCGGGGAGCGCACCGCCCGGGGGCGGGATGTCTGCAGTGAGAGCCGGTGCCGGATATGCGAGCGTTTGTCGCGTGTAGACGAGCGCTTCGCCGTGCATGTCTTCGTGAAATAGGATGAGTTGGAGAAAATACCGGCCGGCATCGGTTGCGATCGCGGCGCCTGCATTCGCCGAGAGCTCGTCAAACTGGCGCTGCATGAAAGCCAGTGTCTGCACGCGTGACGGGAGCGGCAGGTTCCAGCGGTCGTCGTGCTCGACGGTTGCAGAATCGTAGAGTAGATCGGCGTTCGCGACGATCGGATCGCGCCCAAACAAATTCCGCAACGTCCAGAACTCGGCGAAATACGCAATGTGACCCAGTTCCCACACGAAGGGATTGATCGTTTCGAGCAGCGGCACGCGAAGCTGCTCGTCGTGCAGATCCTCGGTCAACGCAAGGGTCCGCCGGCGCGCGTCGGCTAACTCAGCCAGAGGTGTCATGCCGGCTTCTATGATCATCGTTTCCCCCGCGCCGCGCGGATCGACGCTCGGCAACTCCGTGACGGCAGATCGCTACCTGGGCATCTTCCGCTCTTTGGGTTGGCGGACGCGAATCCTCGAGGCATATACGGGTGAACCCGCCCAATGCCTGGTAGCGTTGCACGCGCGTAAGAGCGCCCGCAGCGTACTCGCCTTTCGCAAACGCTATCCGGACCGCCAGATCGTTCTCGTTCTCACCGGAACCGATCTGTATCGCGACATGCATACGAGCGCGCTCGCAGTGCGCGCGATGAACGCCGCGGACGCGCTGGTAACGCTGCAGCCCGAGGGCGCGCGCGAGTTGCCTCCTGCGTTACGCGCGAAAACGACGGCGATCGTTCAATCCGCGCCGGCTGGGCGCCCGGCGCGTCGCGGGGCGAGGGCAACGTTCGATATCTGCGTTCTCGGGCATCTGCGCTGGGAGAAAGATCCGATGCGAGCGGCGTACGCGTTACGGACGCTCGACGGCGCGCTTCCGATCCGACTTCGCCAAGCAGGCGGTATTTTAGCGCCGCAGTACGGCGGCGCCGTGGAGCGCGAAACGCGTCGAAACCCGCGGTATCGTTTTCTCGGCGAGTTGAGCCGCGCGGGCGCCCGCCGTTTGCTTCTGCGCAGCGACTTGCTCGTGCACTCGTCGCGTTTGGAAGGCGGTGCGAACGTTCTGTGCGAGGCGATTGCGTGCGGCGTCCCGATCCTCGCCTCGCGCATTCCCGGAAATACCGGCATCCTCGGCCGCACCTATCCCGGACTTTATCCGGCCGGCGACACGGCCGCGCTGGCTCGCCTAATCGAGCGCGCCTCCGTGGTCCCGGCATATTATGAACGCCTGCAAAAGGCGTGCGCTAAGCTGAAACCGCTGGTTGCTGCTGCCGGTGAAACGAAGCGTTGGCGTCTAATTTTGCGCTAGCGGCTGAACCGTTTTCAGCCCCTCAGGGAGTCAGTAGCAGGCGGTTTCGCGTTGCGCGCGCGACGGCGGTGTCGGAAAACGGCAGCGGCTGCAGATCCCCGCGGATCCACGCGGCGCGAAGGTCGTCGTAGTGTCGCGAGCCGACCTCACCCGATTCTCCGGCGGGAATGCTCATGCCGCCGGCATCCCAGTTTTGCGTTTCCCAAACTGCGCGAAAACTTTGAGAGAGCTCGGCAGTTTGCATGTGTACCGTGTATTCGTCGCCGTCCCCCGGAAACGGGCCGGCGTCGAGGAACGCGAAACCCAACGGCCCGAACGGATGGAGGAGCCGTACGGCACCGGCGCTACCCCACGGTTGTGAATCGCTCGGCGCGTCGATCGACGCGCCGTCCAACGCGTCGATCAATTGTCGCGGCGGCTCGCGGCTGCGCAATGCGTCGAATGCCGCATACGGCGAAATCGCGCTCGATTCGGCGGTGGCGCGCAAACGGTGTTCCAGCGTGGCGGTGCGGGACTCCGCCGAGTACGCGCCGTTCCAGCGCGCTAGTCCTGCGACCACGGAGCGTGGTAAGAATCCCGGGTGTGCGCGCCCGTAGCTCGCAAGACGGTGTGCGAATTCGGCGTCGGCGGGTGAGAACGAGTCGAGTTGCATGCGCGCAAAGTACGCGGCGTCGTACCGGGTTCGCGCGTGGAGCAGACTTGCGATCCGGTATGCTCGATAGGGCGGGGCGAACATCGCGCTGAGACGATATGGATAGCCGCGCGCATACATCTTGTTGTTCGCGCTCACGACGACCGCGCCGCGCGACGGCGCGACCGACGGAAGCGCGTCAAACGGAATAGCGGCGAAGCGCTTTGCGAGATCCGATGCAGGATGCACGTACCGTCCCCAAGCCGGATCGTTTGGAATCGGCCCGGCAAGATGGTACGCGATGCGTCCGTTGGAACCGGCAATCACGAAATTCTGCGGCGGTCCCGCGTAGCGGGCGAGCGCGTTCAAGGCGTCGCGTATGCTTGCCGCCCGATCGAGCGCCAAAACGGTACTCAACGCCGAGCGCGAGTCTACATACGGCGTCCAGCGCACGAGCGCTATGCCTTGCATCGTTCCGGCGGGCACGCCGAATTCGCGAGCGGAGCGATAGTACTCTTTGACCACGTCGTGCGCGAACCGAACGTGAAAGACTTCGCGCTTCCAGTCTCGAGCGCGCAAGCGGCCGGGCTGGAAGACGCTCAGCGTAGAGACGATCGCATTCGTCGTCGCCCATGCAATGCGATCGTTGTGCCCCAACACCACGCCGGGAACGCCGGGCACGGTCACGCCCGCCACGTGCAGCCCGGGCGCGCGCATTTCAACCACGTACCAAATTCCAGGAATACTCAAGAGCAAGTGTGGGTCGTTTGCGATGAGTGCGTGCCCGTTAACGGTGCGAGTCGCGCCTGCCGCCCACGCGTTGCTGCCCAAAGCTGGAGGTGCGATGCGACGCCCGGCCACCCACGCTACGCGCGCTCGCGCGACCGGCGCGTGGTTCTCGGCACCACGCGCGGTTACGTCGTAGTCGGGATCCGAGAGCGGCAGCACCTGCGCGTACTGCGCGTGCCTGACCGATCGCCACAGGGCATCCCGCGCTAGCACGTTTTCGGGCGAATCGCCCAACGTCGCGGAAATAGCTAGCGTTACCGCGAGGCAGTCGCGCGGCGTCCATGGCTGCGGCGCGTAGAGCAGCAAGCGAAATTCGATGGGGAGCCGCTGGGCGCGCATCGCGGCGTTGACGCCGTCGCTAAAGGCTTGCAGAACCGCGCGATCGGCGGGTGCGAGATGCGCCCATTGGCGATCGACTACGGCGCGCGGGTCGAGCGTGCGCATCGTTTCGTCGCCGGCAAGTTGATTCGGGCCGAACACCTGCGCGAGCTCGCCGTAAACGTACCGGCGGAAGAGATCCATCTGGAAGAGCCGGTCCGAGCCCTGAACGAAGCCTTCGGCAAAAAACGCGTCGTGCCGGGTTCGCGCCCGAATGTGCGGAAAGTCGCGCTCGTCGCGGTAGATCGAAGTGGAAGCGCGTACGTCGAGACCGGACAGCCGGCCGCGCTGCGGCGCCGATGCGGATACGCCGGCGACGACATACGCGAAGTAGGCGAGCGCGCAAGCGGCGACCACGATCGGCCACGCAATGAAATGACGCAGCAGCCGCGACGCAACGCCGCCTTGAAATGCGCGAATCGCCTTCTCTTTGTCGATGAAGTCCAACGTACACAATAGCAGTCTACGGCCCGGCGCCGTGACCTATCGCGCGGGTCGGTGGTTATCCGCTCCCGCGCAAATACTCAACATCCAGGCGGTCTTGCGGCCGCCCGGCGGCTTCCTTATTGGCGATGAAATCGTCCCGGCCGATATAGTGGACCGGCACGCCGCCGTAGGTCGAGCTGAGCCGGTTCGACCACGCTCGATCGAACGTGACGCCGTCGATCGTCGTGATGATATCGATTTGGTTCGGGGCGCGACCCATAACGAAAAACGTGTCGGGCTGGGTCAAGTCTTCGATGCGCAGTTCCGCGAGCGGGGCGCCGAACGCATTGAGCGCCCGCCAGACTCTGCCGGCGTTGGCCGCATCGCAACCGACGAAAATGTCGACGTCCTTGGTCGCGCGTATCTTTCCATGAACCGCGAAAGCGTATCCGCCGACGATGAGATACTCAGCGCGTTCGTCGTTCAACGCGCGCAACAGATCGATCAAGTCGGAATTCAGATCCATCGCTTCCTCGAATCGTCGCGAGGTCGCGCAGCAGACCCCAAATGGCTTCCGCGCGCTCGAACGGAGGCAACGCATTTTCGCGTTCGCGCGCGAGAACCTCCGCTTCTTCCTTCGAGCGAGCGATCCGCGCATCCATCGACTGACGGCGTTGCGCGGAGCGCCTCTCGAATGCAGCATCCATGCGTCGTGCATTCGAGGTGGGCGCTAGGTTAGCTTGCCCCGATGGCGCTTTAGAAGGCGCCGACGCCGTTTGGCGAGCCCAGACCCGATGGTCCGTCATATCCGCGAACCGCCGTGCACAGATACGACCCGCCGCAGTTGCCGTCACTTCCGGAGCGCACGTCGGTGAGCGACCGTGCGTGCTCGTAGAGATACTGCGCGTCGTCGATGGAGCGGCCGTTTCCGGCTAGTGCATAGACGCCCGCCACGATCACGGTCGAAACGCTCGTGCCGCCATACTCGAGCCATCCACCATTTCCCGATTTGAAATACGAGTCGTACACTGCGACGCCGGTGTTGGGGTCAGCCACGGCCGCGACGTCTGCGACGGTGCGGTTGGCGCAGCCCCGGTCGGTCTGCCAGTCCGGTTTCGAGATGAACGCGCTGCAGCCGCTGCCGGTCGCACCCCACACGGATTCCGTGAACCCGCCGAAGAGACCGCGCCGAAGCGACGTGCCTCCGACTGCAGTAACGTACGTCGACGCGGCCGGCCAGCCGACGCCGTATCCACTGTCCCCGGCGCCCGCCACGATGGGCACGCCCGGGTGATTCCATCGCGCGTCGTTTTGCGCGGCCTCGGGTTGTTCGGGCGCGGCGTAACTGTTGCTGACCACCGTCGCGCCATTGGAAACCGCCGTTTGCACCGAAGCCGCGAGATCGTCGATATCGGTGCTATCCGCCTCGACCAGCAAGAGGCGACAGTTCGGACAAATAGCCGACGCGACATCGAGATCGATTGACGTTTCTTGCGCCCAACTCTCGTCTGCTCTCGGGAGGGCGCCCGCCTGACCAATTTTGCGCAAGCACCCGTTTGCGGCGGTGCACGCACGCAATCCGAATTTGGACCGGTAGGTCGCGAGATCGGATTCAGCCCTGGGATCGTCGTAGGCCACGACGATGCCGAGGGTTTGCCCGTATCCCGCCGTCGATGACGGCAAGTGGTACGCGCTCTGCAAGTCGGCGGGATGATATCCTTGAACGCCACCCAGCAGCGAACCAAGGATACCGAGAACGTCGACGCGCCGAATGGCCCCGCACGACGCTTGGACCAAGTTCGTAATCGCGCATACCGGCAAGAGGTTCGTGGCCCCGCTTACGACCGGGCTCAAGAGCTGCGAGAGCAGCGGCGCGGGCGTCGGGCTCGTGATCGCCACGGCGTGCATGGTCTCCGGGTGTCGGGCCTGCGAGTCGGCTGAGGGAACGAAACCGGATCGCCCACCCGTCGAACACGCAGAAAGCGCAAGAGCCAGGGTTGCGAGAAACATCCACCTGCGGTCAGCCATTTTCGAATTCCCTTTCGTCGATCTTCCGTGTACCATTCGCCCGCTTGGTGGCTATTCGCGCAGTCGATAGCTCATTTACTTCATACGTTCGTAGTGATTGTGGCCTATTTGCCGGCCACCACCTCGATCATGGCCTGCACCAGTTCGGGATCGAACTGGTCGTTTCGATGCCGTTCGAGCTCGTCCAGAGCGACGTATGGGGACATTGGCCTACGGTATGGCCGCCGGCCGATCATCGCATTGAAGCAATCCGCGACGGAAACGAGCCGGGCTACAAAAGGAATGCCGCTTCCGACGATCTGGTCGGGATAGCCCCTGCCGTCGAGACGCTCGTGATGACTGCGCACGGCCGGAGCCAAATGCGCGAGCAGGGGGACGGTTCGCACGATTCGCTCGCCCGTCGCCGCGTGATTGCGCATGATCTTCCACTCGCGCTCGTCGAGCGCGCGCGGCGCCGTGAGTATTTCCGCGGGAGTGGTCATCTTGCCGATGTCGTGAATCAAACCGCATCGCGACGCGAACGTAATTTCTTCGGGGGCCAGGCCGAATTTGCGCGCCAGCCGCGCGGACCACGATGCGACCGCTCGCGAGTGTTCGGCGGTCAACGGATCCGCACGGTCGAGTTTGAAAAGCAGATCGTTGAGCGCCGCATCGATTTCGTCGAGAATCTCAACCTCAGGACCGGCGTCGTTGCGACGGGGACGTAGCGTGGCGGCGTGAACGAGCGGATCGAGCGCGCGCAATGCGTCGCCGTAACCCGCGCGATCGGCCACGCGTTCGGCAAAAAACTCGCCGAGTGCCGCCGGTCCGTGCGAGACGATTTCTCGGACGGGACCAAGGTCGGCATACCGATCCAGAAACCCATCCAGCCACGCCGCGAATTCGCTCGTTCGACGATCGTCGAGAAATTCGACGAGTCGCTCTACGAACGCGTCGGTCGCGAGATGCACGCCGATCGAACGCTCTTCCGGTGCGACGGATCGTTCCAACAAGTGTGCGGCGCAATCGGCGCGATCGGAATCGAGCGTCTTTGCGATGCCGGATCGGTAACGCGCGGTTTGCGCGACACAAGCGCCCGGAATGGCGAGCAGCATCCGCGAGAGCCCGCCGGCTTCCAGCGCGACCAGTGCACTCATCGCGTCTGTCAATTCCCGCCGATTCGATTCACCGTCGAGCCGGCGGCACAACTCGCGTACCGCGACCGTCAAGGCGGAAAGGCGCGGCGAAAGCGGCGGCTGCGCGGCGATGGCGTCCAAAAGCCTTGCCGCCGTTCGGGTCCGGCCCAGCAATCGCACCGCCAGACACGCGAGGATTTCCGCCCGTCGCGCGCGCACCGATGGCGCAGCCGTTTTCAGAGCCGCGCGAACCGAACGCACGGCCGCGGACGCGTCGTTTTTGCGTCCCGCAGCGGCCGCGTAGAGCGCGACCTCGGCCCACCGCAATCCCTGGCGATCCGGTTCGACTTGTTGACGCGCGCTCGGGGCCAGCAGACGGTGCGCATCGGTAAAGTTGCCCTTCCACGTAAGCTCCAGAGCCTGCGAGGGCAACAATGCCTCCATCGAATCGAGCGTCGCGTAGTGTACGTCGAAAGCTTTGAGTCCTGCCCGCAGCAACGCCACCGCGTCGATCTCGCAGCGCTCGACTTCGAGTTCGTACGCTCCCATTAGGGCGTAGAGTTGCCATCGGGGATCGCCGCATTTCGCGCCGTTCTCGCGAATGCGCGCGAGAAACTCCAGACAACGCGCGGGCTCGTCGGCGTCGGCTGCGAGCGCGTACAAAATGCTGTACGAACCGCAGGCGACGTGGTAGTCGCCGCCGCTTTCGCCATGACGAGCCGCTCGTAAAGCCAGCGTCTTGGAGCGAACGCGATTGCCGGAATACAGCGCGACATACGCCGCGCGGACGTGGAGTTTCGCTAACGCTCCTTTGTCACGCACCTTCTTCCCGGCGGCTAACGCTTCGCTCACGCACGCATTTGCCAGCTCGTAGTTGCCGCACAACAGATGGCCTTGAGCCAAGGTCGACAGTAGCGACACGCGAAGTTGCACCGGCAAGCCGTCAAGCGCGGCGTACGGCGCGAGAATTTCAACCGAATCGCGACGGCGGCGCTGCTGAAGATCGCAGCCGTACAGATACGCCACTTCGGCGCGAAGAACCGGTTCCTCGACGCGAGCCATTGCAAGCTGGAACCACGCCTCCGACGTGTCGAAGCGCCCGGAGCGCGATTCGAACAACGCTTTGAGCGCGAGTGTGATTCCGGAGCATTCGGCTTCGTCGACGTCCGTCGTTTCGAGCGCGGCTTTCACGATATGCGCATCGCCGCGCGCGATCATCTGCAACCCGTGCCGGTCCAACAAACGTTCGATTTGGTCGGGAACGCAGTATTTCGTCGCAATGCGAAGCGCTTCGCGGGGTTCTCCAACCTTCTCGAGCGCAGCGATCGTCGCGCGGGCCGCCGCCGCGAACGAATCGGCGCCCTGTTCGCGCAGTCGCGCGACGAGGCATTCGGCGAACCGGTCGTGATAGCGCCAGCTACTGCCGGAGCTTACGAAGATAAAGCCGGCATCGGCCTCCATTCCTGCGATTAATTCGCCGGCGCCGTCCCAGCCCGCGGCCGCGCAGACGGCGGCGTCCATGCTCGGCAGCAAGCACGTCGCTTGCAGAAACGCGCTTTCGCGTTGCGACCGTTGCGCCAAGACGCTCTTCGCGAGGGCGTCGTACGCAGAGGCGCCGCCGATCGCGTCCTGCGTTACTCCCGGGTTTGCAGCACGCCAACGCAACGCAAACATCACGCCCGTCGGCCAGCCTTCGTTCGCATCTAAGACGTCGCGCAGCGTTTCCTGCGACAGCTTGGCTCCGACGTTGCGCGCGGCCCGCGCCGCCTCGGCCATGTCGAATTGCATCGCGGCCGCGTCGACCGGCAAATCCATGAGACGATCCGCAAGCCAGCGCGGAACGGGCAGATCGAAATCGGTGCGGGACGCGAAAACCCACCGAACCTCGTCGCCGGTCATTTCCACCACGCGCGCGAGGAACGCGGCGACGCCCGGCACGTTGGCCGCAAAATGAAGCTGGTCGATGACGATGGTCGCGCCGAGGCCTCGTAGATGCTCCACCAGCCACGCCGACAGGTTCTGTTCGCACGTCGTCGACTCGATCGCGCGTTCGTACGCGCCCGCGAACGACAGACGCGCGCTCGGACTCAGCGTTGAAAGAGCCTCGGATAGATCGCGCACGAACGCGCACAGAGAATCGGTGTGCCCGCTGCAGTCGAACCGCACGAGGGGCTGCGTCCATCCACGAAACGTCTCGTCGAGCGCGATGGTTTTCCCATATCCGACGGGCGCGCGTAATAGCGCGACTCTAAAAAGCATCGCGTCGCGAATCGATTGCACGAGCCGCGGGCGTGCGATAAGCGATGCGTCCGCGGACCCCCGTGCGCGGAGATTCCATTCTCCCAGCGCATCCATGCAGGTAGTGTAGCTTAGAGTGGAAGCGGCGGACCAGCGAACCGCGATTTCCGAATTGTCAAATTCGTGAAAAGGCGTAAACGGCTAAGTGGCGGGCGAGAGCGAATCACTCGAAATCGTGATAACTAATGAAGATCGTGGCGCAGCTCCTCAGCTAGCTAGCGAGGGCTTCGGCGGGCTGGGCCTGCTTGCGGGGCTGGTCAGCGCAGCGACCGCGCTGGGCTATGAAGAGCCTACGGCCATCCAGCGCGAGGCCATTCCGCCGCTCCTCGAGCGGCGCGACGTTCTCGGACAGGCTGCGACCGGTACCGGCAAGACGGCCGCGTTCGCATTACCGCTGCTCCACCATATAGGCACCGCAAAGCACGAGACGCATGCGGTGCGCGCGCTTATTTTGGTCCCGACGCGCGAGCTTGCGATGCAGGTTGCGGAGGCGGTGCATCGCTACGGCCGTCTGCTCGAAGTAAGCGTTCTGCCGATTTACGGTGGCCAATCGCTGTCGCAACAATTGCGCGCGTTGCGACGCGGCGTCGACGTGATCGTCGCCACGCCCGGGCGCGCGCTCGATCACATACGTCGCGGAACGCTCGAACTTGGAACCGTTGAATTTCTCGTGCTGGACGAAGCCGACGAGATGCTGGATATGGGATTTGCCGACGAGCTCGAAGCAATCGTTGCCGCCGTCCCGGTCGAGCGGCAGACGGCGCTATTTTCGGCGACGTTGGCGCCGCGCATTCGCGCCATTTCCAAACGCTATCTGCGCCAGCCCGTGCAGGTGACCATCGCGAACGAAACGGCGGCGCCCGGCAAGAAACCGCGTATTCGCGAGGTAGCCTACGTGGTGCAGCGCGCGCACAAAACCGCCGCGCTCGCTCGCGTCATCGACATGGAGGCGCCGACGTCGGCGATCATCTTTTGCCGGACGCGAACCGAAGTCGACGAGCTGACCGAAACGCTCGGCGGACGCGGATACCAGGCCGAGGCGATTCACGGTGGGCTCTCGCAAGAACAGCGCGACCGCGTGCTGCGCCGCTTCAGAGAAGGCGTTTCGGAAATTCTCGTCGCCACCGACGTGGCCGCACGCGGACTCGACATCGAGCATCTCTCGCACGTCGTCAATTTCGACGTCCCGTCGTCGCCGGACGCGTACGTTCATCGCATCGGACGCACGGGCCGCGCCGGGCGCGAAGGCGTCGCCATCACGCTGGCCGAGGCACGCGAGCATCGGTTGCTGCGCAACATCGAGCAACATACCAAACGTAAGATTTCGATAGAGTCCGTGCCGACCGTGCACGATCTGCGCGCCCGGCGCTTGGAACTAACGCGTTCTGCGCTCAAGGACGCCATCGACGGCGGAGGTCTCGAAAAATATCGGCTCGTCGTTGAATCGCTAGCCGCCGAACACGATATCATCGATCTAGCCGCCGCCGCGGTGAAGCTCGCAGATCAGGGGCGCGACGGTGCTGAAAAAGACGCCGCCGACATTCCGACGGTCGCGACGTTTTTAGTTCCGAAAGAGCGCGCGCATTCCGCACCGGCGCGTCACCGCGCGGGCTCGCAAGACATTACGAAAATCTACGTCGGACTAGGGCGCAACGCCGGCGTGCGACCGGCCGATCTCGTCGGCGCCATTGCGAACGAAGCGCGCATCGATTCGCGAGAAATAGGTTCCATCGACGTGGCCGACAAGTTTTCCCTCGTCGAGGTGCCCACAGCGGCTGCCGACGGTATCATCAAAGCGCTACGCGGCACGACCATCCGCGGCAAGAAAGTATCCGCGCGCCTCGATCGCGGAAAATAACCACCCTTCGACAGGCTCAGGGTGACGGGTTTGCGCCGTCATGCTGAGCTTGTCGAAGCACGTGCGTGGCGCGCGTTCGTCTAAATCCTGAAGATCGCGACGAAGCGATCGAGCAGCGCCCGCTTTCCTCGCACGTGTATCGTGCCGTCTTTCAGTGCTTGTTTCGGCGTGATTTCGCCGGCCATGAGCGCGCGGATGGCGGGCCCTGATTCGATGACGAGGTCGGGCGCGGGCAGCGGACCTCTTCCGACAACGATCGTGCCTTTACGGACCTTCGCATTCACCACGACCTCGCCAAGGCGTAGCTCGAACGCAATGTCGTCCCTTGCAGCCGCCTCGGGGCGAAACGTCGTGCGCAACGCCATCGCCATCGAATCATCGGTGACGATTTCATCGGGTCGCACGTCGTCGAGGTGCTTAGCGCCCCATCGGCCGAGCGCGATCACCGCTTTTTCGAGATCTTGCCCGTCCTCGGTCAACTCGTACGCGATCCCGCCTGCAGGGCGAGGCTGGGCGCGCCGGCGGACGATGCCGCTTTCTTCGAGTTCTTTCAGGCGCGTAGTAAGGACGTTGCTTGGGATTTTCGGTAGGCCGCGCTGAAGATCGGTGAAGCGCTTGGGCCCAACGAGCAGGTCGCGAATGAGGAGCATGGCCCAGCGCTCGCCGATCAACTCGATCGCGCGAGCGAAGCCGCAATATTGCCCGTAGGCACGGGTAGCCACCATCCAACTCTATCACAGCCTTGCTATCTTGCATAGTACTTGCTTTTTAGAAGTGAACGATTTAGAATAACGCCCATACCGGCGCGAGACTTGCTCGCGCAACTAGTTACTGGGAGGTTCGAGGATGCAAGAGTCAGTGGTTTGGTCCGCGACCGGCAACGAAAGGAAGGCCGGCGTATGAGAATAGCAGTGGTCGTCGTTCGCGTGCTTTTAGGGTTGATCTTCGTCATACTCGGGCTCAACGGTTTCTATGCATTCCTGCCCGAACCACCAATACCCGGAGATGCGGGTATATTTCTCGGCATCCTCATGAAGACGCACTATGTGTATCTCACTACGGGCATTCAAGTCATCGCAGGCGTGATGCTGCTCGCCAATCGCTACGTCGTCTTAGCGCTCGTGCTCCTTGCGGGCGAGCTGCTCAACATCTTGACGTACCACATCACGATGATGCCGCAAGGCTTGCCGTTACCGATCATCGTGACCATCCTGTGGTTCGTCGTGGCGTGGTCCGTGCGAGCGAACGTTGCGCCTCTCTTTGTGCGAAAGGTAGACTAACATGCAAGGGATCACGCCATTTTTGTGGTTTGACAATCAAGCCGAAGAGGCCATGAATTTTTACATGTCGATCTTCAAAAACTCGAAGGTTGAAAACGTTTCGCGCTACAGCGAGGCCGGCCCGGGGCGTCCGGGATCGGTAATGGTCGCGTCGTTTTCCCTCGACGGACAACCCTTCTTGGCAATAAACGGTGGTAGCAGCCCGGAATTCAAGTTTTCCCCGGCGATCTCGTTTATGGTACACTGCGAAACCCAGGGCGAGGTTGACCACTTTTGGGAAAAGTTGTCCGAAGGCGGAGAAAAAAGCCGCTGCGGATGGCTCACGGACAAATACGGCGTGACCTGGCAAATCGTGCCTACCATCTTAGGCGATCTCATGAGCGACGACGACGGTCGAAAGACAAACAACGTCATGAAAGCGATGCTGCAAATGGACAAAATGGACATCGCCCGCCTACAGGCGGCCTTCGACAAAGAGTAGACCGATGACTGGTCGTCCACCGCTGCCACCCTTTAACTATGAGACCGCCGTGTTGAAAGTCCGGACGGCGGAAGACGCTTGGAATACGCGCGATCCCGAGCGCGTTTCTCTAGCGTACACCGAAGACAGTCGCTGGCGTAACCGCGCCGAGTTCTTTTCGGGGCGGGATGCGATCGTCGCATTCCTGCGACGCAAGTGGGCGCGCGAACTCGACTACCGGCTCATCAAAGAACTATGGGCGTTTCACGACAATCGCATCGCGGTCCGATTTCAATACGAATATCACGACGAGTCGAACACCTGGTATCGCGCGCACGGAAACGAACAGTGGGAATTCGACCCGAGCGGATTGATGCGCCGCCGCGAAGCAAGCATAAACGATATTCCCATCAACGAAAACCAACGCAAATTTCTATGGGAACCGTGGGGCCCGCGACCGGTAGATTCCCCCGGCCTATCGGATCTCGGACTATAACTGTCGCGGCTCCGCCGCAACCCAAAGCGAATGCGACGACGCGTACCAGCCGTCGTGCCGGGTGCCGGTCCAGTCAGGGGGCCACCCGCCGAGTTTGACCGCTACATCGTACACGGCGTCGGCAAACCTAACCACGGTCCCGCGCGGATCTTCGGCAGCGCGGACGGTGTCCCACGGAAGGCTCACGAGCCCTGCCTTTGCGTCATACGCGGCGCCGCTGACGCCGAAATTAGCCGTCGCGATACCCTCCGGCGGCGGCGAGACGTAGGCAAAGAAACTTGCGGCGCGAGACTGCCGGTCACCAAGGCTTAGGCCAACCGCGACCACCTCAGCCATCATGCCATTTTGCTGAAATGCCGGCGCATCGCCCGGCGGCGCAATTTGCCGGCCGTTATAGCGCGGAGCGTACAAGTCGAAACCGCCCCACATGATGCCCACCGGAGGCCACGGTCCGCGAAACGGCGCTTGCCACTCATCCAAAGCGCGGGACGCGCACGCGAAAGCGGCCCATACGCTACGAGCCGCCGCGGTGTCGTACGGGCGAGTCTCCGTGTCGGTATCGAAATGCAACGCATCGGCGATCTCCGTTTCCAACACGGTACGCGGCGCCGCGATTCGCAGTTGCGATACCGCCTCGACAAATCTCTTATAGAAATCCGCGACGCTGCCTGCGGCAAGCGGAAGCGAGATTTGACCCGTCGACGCCGTTACTGTAACTCGATCGTCGAGGATTGCGTACTCGACCCGGAACGCGGTATCTCCCGCCCACAGCGTCGGCGTGGCAAAGCCTCGCGGCGTAATCGAAAGCGTGATGTTGCCCCAATTCGGATGGAATGGTTGGTCGAGCGTGTATTTAGCGCCGATTTGCGCGAGCCGATGCAGATGTTCGAGGGTCGGCGCGATCTCGTCGTATGGAAGCGCGGGCCAGAACCCGGGCGTATCAAGCGTCATGGTGATTTCATTTTCAGCACGCAGTTTCCAGAGCTTTTATAGTAGGTCGAAGATGTCGTCGAAGCCTATACTGTTATAAGAAGGGCGAATGTGCTTGAACATACGAGAAATGCCGAACGACTCATCTGCGAGCGAGCGGCTCCTTAGTCAAAGAATGGACCCAGTGAAGCGCTACGCTCGATGACGCAAGTCTACGCGAAACGTGACGCGCTTTGTCCGTTCAGCGCCACGCTTGAGATGATCGAACGCCTGCATACCAGCGGCGCGAAGCAACTTGTGGGTCCGCTCCCGAGCATTCGCACGCACGTTCAGTGGGAACTCGCCGAGGTTCCCGATCGAACCGACGAGACGCGCATTCATGAAGCGCTTCTACTGAAGTGGAAGGCACCGACGCGGATGCCGCTCCCCGTCATGAGCGGCCTGATCACCGTGCGGCCCAATGGCCCCGCGACGGAACTGCGAATGGAGGGCACGTATGTGCCGCCGCTCGGTTTGTTCGGAGAAGCGTTCGATCGGGTCATCGGGCGCCATCTGGCGCAGCATACCGCGAACCGCTTCTTGGACGAACTTCGCGATTTTGTCGAGCAAGAGTGGCAAAAAGAACGCAGCCGCGACCCGGCGCGTTGATCGTGCCGGTCTAAGCCCATACCTTTCGCAGGAAGGCCCCAGGTCGGCTCGGTACGGTTTCGCTAATGATTCTCGCGACCATAACCGCGTGCTGCCTGCTTAGCGGCCACGTTCGTAACTCTACCGGGGCACCGGTTCCCGACGCCACGATAGCCGTCCGCGCTTCGCATCACGAAGGCGGCCAAACACTAAAGACGGATTCGACGGGTGCATTTAGCACGCGCGTGGATGCCGGACGCTACGACATTGACGCATCGGCGCGCGGCTACACGACCACCGAGGTG
Organism: Vulcanimicrobiaceae bacterium; assembly: GCA_036559125.1. Lineage (GTDB taxonomy): Bacteria > Vulcanimicrobiota > Vulcanimicrobiia > Vulcanimicrobiales > Vulcanimicrobiaceae > JALYTZ01. The sequence continues at coordinate 3,550 of DATBTT010000048.1, read as the reverse complement.
GGCGCGTTGCTCGTCGATCGCGACGAAGCCGTGGAGGTCACGCTAGAACCAGTGGACAGTCCCAGCTTGCGCGTCATCGGCAGCGTCGAGGTGAACGGTGCGTTCGTGCCGTCCCGCTCTCTGGTGCCGACCACCAACATTAGCCGTGCGTCGATGGAACGCGCGGGGACAAGCCGGTTGGTGGATGCATTGGCCAGCATTCCGTCGGTGACGTTCGCGCGACCCGACGGCGGAGGTGCTGCCGCCGCCTCGCTGGTGGCCCTGCGCGGGCCCGACCCCTCCGAGACGTTGATCGCGCTCGACGGACAGATTCTCAACGATGGAAATACCGGCGATCTCGATCTCTCCCGTTTCCCGGTCGCCGCGTTCTCCAATGTGGCCGTTACCGAAGGGCTTGGGCCGAGCGATACCGAGGGCAGCAATACGATCGGCGGAGCGGTCAATATTTTATCGCTGCATCCGACGCACGACGCGCATAGCGCATACTCAATTTCGGCCGGCTCGTTCGGGCAAACCGAAGCTTGGTATAACGCCACCGGAACGCGCGGACGTTTTGGTTACGCAGCGGCGATCGACGATCAGCAAGAGCGCGGTTATGTCGACCAAACCGGTCAACTCTGCGTCGCACAACCGCCTGCGGACCCATGCAGCGCTACGTCTCCAATGCATCTCGGGTCGAGCGTCGGTAGCCGGTCGGTCCTCGGCAATTTCTCCTGGTCCTTTTCGCCGAACGCCGATGTCGGCGTGCGCGTCTTCGCGCTGGGCAACAATCGCGACGAAAGCGCGAATTACAATTCACCCGTCGATCCCGCCAGGCAGGGCCCCGGCAGTAACGTTATTGGACCCGGGGCTGCGACCTTCGCGCAGACGATTCGCGCGTACGACCTGCATGGCCGTGCGCCGCTGGGAGCGGGATCGCTGGTCTACGAAGGCAGCGCGTCGAACAATGACGTGAACCTCGTCGGCGGCGGCGCTTCACCCTACGACGTCACGCATCGCGACAAGCGCGACAATCTTTCGCTCTCGTGGGAACGCGTGAGCGCAAATAGCGAAGTCGCGTTCGGCGGATACACGCGCCACGAATCCCTCGGTGAGGATGGCGTCAACGGGTCCCAGTCGCAATCGATTCAAACGTACTTCGCGCGCGGGTCGTTCGAGCCGGCCACCCGCTTGCGCTTATCCGGTGGAATCTTTGCCTCGCACTATTCCTCGTTCGGCGCAAATCTCGACGGCCGGTTCGGCTTCTCGTACGAACTCAGTCCCGACAGCGTCGTGCGCGCGTCCGTCGGTACGGGCTTTCGCGCGCCGTTGCTCATCGAACGGTATGTGTTCCCGGTCGATCAACTGCCGCAAGATGCGAATTGCGTAGCGGTGGGTCAAGGAAACCCCAACGAGCGTCCCGAGCACGCTACCGAGTACGAGCTGGGATTCGCGCATCGCTTCGATGCCACTACCAATCTCGACATCGCGCTTTACCGCACGAATCTGCGCGATCCGATCGAAAACTTCTATCCACTCGGTGCGGCTTGTCCCGCACAAAATCCGCCCCTTCAATCGTTCCCGATAAACGTTGGCAACGTCGTCTATCAGGGAACCGAAGTCCATTTCACGCATCGGTTCGCGCAATTGCTGCTGGACGCTCGATACGGCCTAAACGTTGCATACCCGTTCAACTTTCCAACGACCATTTCGAACCCCACTTCCGGTGGAAATCTCGTGGCAAACGAGCAATTTTTGAATATTCCACAGCAGCAAGCGGCGCTCGGCCTCGCGTACGACGGCGCGGCATGGCACGCAGCGATGCAGACGTACTACCGCGGTAAGAACAACGAATTGAACCAGGGCCCGTTCGCGATCGTGAATGCCGCCGTCGGGAAGCGTTTCGGAAAATTGGACCTGACGCTGGCGGGGACGAACCTTACGAATGCGGTCTCCGGCCGTTTTACCTTGCCCGGCCTCGGCACGCCGTATCGCGGACTCGTCCAAGAAGCGGATGGATCGACCGGTTTCGGCGACCTTCCAACCGATGCCCGATTCCTCGAACCCGCGGGGATACGATTGGTCTTAACCATGCGCAACTAGCCGCACGTTTGCGACTCCGCGGCAGCGACCTCGGCGCGGACACGCAACAGCCGGCATGCGAGGAGTCAGTCCCGCACAAGCGTAACGACAAGCGAACCGCGCGGACAAAGCGGTGCGGGCAAGATATCCGGATGTCGTCGAGCACGTGGTTCTGCTCGGCGGTTACGATGGCAAGATTGAAGACGTACAGGCAATCGTTCTCCTCAAGGGTGCCATGGGCGACAAATTGCACGTGGCCTTTCCGGGAGATCCTGCCGGCGCTTGGATGTTCGAGGAGCCCGATCGTAAAAAGCTGTTACACGTTCGATCCATCATCTGGTCATACACTATGGCGATCGGGAATATCGGGTTAAAATCGCCGGTAATCTTTGACTCCGCAAAGCGCTTACGCTCCGCACGAACATAGCGTTGACGACTCTCTCGCCGAATTGACCTCGGCGTATTACGCGTTTGCGCCGGAGCCGCGAATGTAGCGCGAGCGATATTCCTCAATCAGGGAAACGAGATCGGCGGCGTTCATCTCTCGCAACTGCGGAATAACAAAAAGCGCGCCTATTCTACGCTTCCTAATAGCCAACGGTACTGCAAGCCAAAAGGGAAGCCGCTTCAGGGCGGCATCGTCATTGAGCGTGCTGATGCCGACGATAGGACGTCCCCACATACCAGACGTTCGAATATCACCAACCGCATCCCAGGCAATTTTGATACCGCCCACTTTTAAACTACTCTCATCGAGAGTGAGTACCGGGCGCGCCATAATACGTATTGGGTAAAACACGAGCACAAGAAAAGCCACCGGCGAGATTCCGGCAATCGCGCCCGCCCAAAACGCTTGGGAGAACGCCGTCGAAAAGCTGCTCGCGAAATCGCGTGCGCCATCATGCACCAGGCCCCGTGCGCGCAATTCTAGATAGATGACAAGGGCGAGAAGCGCCATACACACGGTGACGCATGCCACATACTGCGCCAGTGGAAAACGCGCAAAAAACTCGCGCCTTTTCATGAGTTACTCTTCCGCATCGCGATTGTAGTATATCACCAAGCAATCCTCCGTGCGGCAGCGAACAAGAATCTAAATATGGATCCGAATGAACATGCGCGGATGAACCGGACGGATTGGGACGCGAAGAGCGATGCCTACCAAACCGCCCATGGCGACCAATTGCGGCGCAATCCCTTGGCGTGGGGCGTATGGTCCATACCCGAGGATAACTTGCGCGTCCTTGGAGACGTCCAAGACAAAGACGTGCTGGAGCTCGGCTGCGGGGCCGCGCAATGGTCAATTGCACTGACCAAGCGGGGCGCCCGATGCGTCGGCCTTGACAATTCCATACGGCAGCTGGAGCACGCGCGTCGGAATATGCATGAAGCAAACGTAGATTTTCCGCTCGTTCATGCCGCCGCCGAAGCGGTGCCGCTACCTGATGCATCATGCGACGTTATTTTTTGCGACCACGGAGCAATGACG
>DATBTT010000047.1:0-50654 GCA_036559125.1 Vulcanimicrobiaceae bacterium | reverse complement strand
AATTCATCGCATCCGCGCTCGAAGCATGGTCCTACGAACATACCGTCGAGCTGCTCTTCATCCAACCGGGAAAGCCAACCCAGAATGCATTCATCGAGTCATTCAACTCTCGCGTGCGCGATGAACTGCTCGCCGCGCATCACTTTCGAACGATTTTCGAAGCCCGCGCGGTTGCGGATGAATGGCGACGGTCACATAACGCTGATCACCCGCACAGCGCTCTCGACGGCATGACGCCCGAGGAATTTCTTGCACGTTATGAAATTACGCCAGCCCCACAGAAATCACTGGCCGCATAACGGGGCCTATCTCAGATGCGCTAATCAAACAGACGGAAGGCATCGAACCGATTTGGCATTTTTATAGAAGCCCCTGGACCGGGAAGATCGGCCCAACCGCGGCCGTAATGGATGAATTGGAAAACAACGGGATACATTACACTATACACTTGGATTTTTGATGAGATCGTGATAATGGGCATTGCACAGTATGAGCTTCCAATTCCGCCAGATCCGCTGAAGCCGCTCTCGTCGCGCACGCCTCGCGAACTCGCCGACTATAGGGATTGGTTTATGCGGGTTTTACCGATAAGGATAGTCATGTTGGAGGCGCTAGTCCGGACCTTCCCCGAATTCGCCAATTGGCATGCAGACGGTTCATTGTCTTCCTTGGATATGCTGGGAGGATGGCTTCTTGAGAATCTTTCCTCCAAGGTAGACAGGCCGACGAGTAATATGGCGGAGCCCTATATCGGTACCTGGAATGCAGCGGAGTACGAACTATCTGGGTTAGCGCTCGCTTATTCGTGGGACTGCGGCCTTTACTGCGGAGAGATTGCTCGGCGAATCTCCCCTCGGCTATACTGGACTCAGAACAAAAAAGGCAGGCGCGATGACATAAATTTCGGTCACGTGATATTGATCGGTGACGAGGGTTCGCTCCCAATAAATCCGGAAAGGACTATTCTGAACATTGCTGCTCGAATGTTTTGGAAACAACTCGATGAGCACGCATTACGTGAGTTCGGCGAACGCATAACTGAGTAGTTCAAATTGAAGCTGGTCCGGTTCCGTGGACATTTTCCGCTTAGCGGAGAAGGGTCCACAATGGCCAGAAAACATCCCCTGGCGTACCCGGCCGACTTCCGGCTTAAGATCATCGAGCTCGCGCGATCGGGTCGCGGGGCCGACGAACTTGCCGATGAATTCAAGCTCGCGCGCCAAACAGTGCGTAATTGGATCAAACAAGCCAACCTTGATGCGGGCCGTCGCAGCGATGGTTTGACAAGCGCAGACCAAGAGGAGAACGCGCGGCTGCGCAAACGCACGTTTATACGTCAGAAGAGCAGTTGTTCGACCTACAAATAGCAATGATCATATAGACGTCGCTGGGATACGAAATGACCCGAGCCCAGAGTTAATGTCGCAGTTTTTAGGCAAAAGTGCGTTGTGAGTTAACCTCGGATGAACTTTCTCTGGCCGCGCGCAGTGCGATTTCCGCGCGAGCGATTGAATTCTCCGCGCCTATTGCGAAGGATTGAGCAAGAAGCCGTGCGTGACGCCGCCCAATGTGCCGACGCCGACGATTTGGCCGCGTCCGTTCACGCTCGTCGCGTCGTTCAACATCCAGTTGCATGGCGGAATCAGCGTATTTAAGTCGACGACTTTGCCGGTGTACAAAAATGCTCGGGCCTGTGAAACGTCCGCGTTCCCATACGTGCCCACGATTAAATTATTCGCATTTATTGCGTTAGCGATAAGGAAGCCGTTCCCGCTCGGGTCGTCGATTTCCGTGACTACGCCGCCAATTTCGTAAAATCCGCAGCATACTGGATTACCACGATGAAACGGGCCGCCCGCATACCATCCAACTACATTTCCCTGCGCATTTAGGTCCACGGCTCCAGCACCGTCCCCTGAGTTTGCCGGCATCATTAGCACGGTGTAGGGCGGGTCAGTAATAGCTTGTGTTCCCGTGTCGGGGGCTCCGTAAGGGCAGCAAAAAACGCCGCTGATTTCGCCTGCGTCGTTAATGGCATACGCCCTGCCGCCGTATGCGGTGGCGTTACTTGGATAACCACTTGCGGTGCCCGAACCATCGAACGAAACGATCTCGTCGGTGAAGGCGGCCGGACCATTGAAGCCGCTTTGTTCGCTGTAGCCGACAATCGCTCCCCGAGCGTTCACCGAGAATGCCCCGCTGTAGGCGTAATTGGACGGCACACCAAGATCGACGGCCGAGCCGCTTGCGTTCCATCGCGTGGCGCGAAAGGCGGAGTTATTACCGAACGACGTCCCCACGCTTTCGCCCGAGTCATTTATCCAATACGCGACGGCCGTCGTGTAGGTTGCGAGCGGAGCGAGAGTAACGAGCGATCCGGCGGACCAGGCGAATGCCGGACCGGAGTCGACATTTCCGACCACGGTACCCGCGTCGTTAATATGTCGCGGGAAGATCTTCGCGCCCAGATCCACAATCGTAAAATGGGGTGTTGCCGGGCTCGCACCGCCGCTTCCGTTGGTCGACGGCCTTTGCGCTGCCGGAATCGCCCCGGGCGTTCCGCCGCCCCCGCCGGAACACGCAGAAAGAACAAGCGCAAAGACGATAATGCTTGGATGAATGCGCACTGACACACCTCGCCGCAAATGCTGGTACACAATTCTTGCGCGGCGCACAGCCGGAAAACAATGAGCACTTCGGGCAGCAGCAATGGGTAACGTGGTAGCAAGCTTGCGCGAAGGCCTGACGCGCAATAATGCCCTCGCGCCCGCCCTTCGACAGGCTCAGGGTGACGGGGTCTGAGACATCCGTTTGAGCGGCCGCTAGGCATCTAGTTGCAAATTCGAGGCGCCTCTACTGCATTTACGGTATGTCGCTGCCTTGGGGAAACGCGTAGCCTCGGTGCAGGAGGGCTATGCCTATGAAAAAATTTCCCGCTGCAGCGTCGGTCTTCGCATTGCTCGTTGCTGGCTGTTCGGGCCATAACGGCTCGTCGGTGATCCCGTCCGGCGGCATGCCGGACAGTGCGACTCACAGTTCCGGCACGCAATCGGTGGCCGTCGTGGCGCCGTCGGGGTGGGCGGCGACCGCAACCAGAGGCTTGACTACTTTACAGAACGTCAGCGATCTCGGCCCGCTATCGGCATCGACGCCGATTACCGTACGATTGGGTCTGCAACTGCGAAATGCGGATGCGCTGAAATCAGCCGTCGCCCACGGCGTGACCGTTAGCGACGGCGCCTTTCTGTCGAGCTACGCTCCCGCGCCGGCGCAGGTCAGCGCTGTGGAAGCGTATTTGCGCAGCAAGGGTTTTAGCAACATTGTCGCCGAGCCGAATAATTTGTTGATTAGCGCGACGGGCACGGCCGCTCAAACGCAGAGCGCGTTCGATACGACGTTGCACTCGTTTTCGCAAAACGGAAAAAACGTTTACGCGAACGTTGCTCCCGCTTTCGTACCGAAGGAGTTGGCGGGCGTCGTCATTGCCGTTTTAGGATTGAACGATATCGCGGCGGTGAAAACCGGTCCGAAAGTGCAACCCTGCATCGGAAGCGTAAGCGATCCGTGCGTGCGCAATTACGATCCCATCACGTTCCGGGTAACCTACGATGCTACCGACCTTGACGGGAACGTCTCCAATTCACCCGCCGGCGATTCGGACGATACCGCGTACAACACTCCGGTCGCGATCATGGCTGAAGGTAACGTGACGCAGAGCATCACCGATTTGCGCACGAACGAAAAAGCGTTCAAGTTGCCGCAAGTGCCCGTATACGTAAAGCAAGTCGGAATACCGAGCCCCGACACCGCAGGCGACGGCGAGTGGACGCTCGATATGACCTATTCGAGCGGCATCGCCGGGCGGGTCAAGGCTATTTACCTCTATGCGACGACGTCGCTCACCGATTCCGACATCGCGCTCGAGTACAATCATTGGGTTACCGATCATCTAACAAACATCGGCAATTCGTCGTTTGGCGGATGCGAACTCTTCCCGTACCTCGACGGTTCGATGCTCGTGGACGATGAGATGTTTCTCGAAGGCGCATCGCACGGCCAAACGATGTTCGCATCGACCGGCGACAGCGGCGGTTTCTGTAGCGTCGGCGTGCCGAACGGAGTTCCCGGCGGCGCACCCTTCGTCGAATATCCGGCGACCTCGCCGTACGTCGTTGCGGTGGGCGGAACGGACCTATTCAGCAATGCCGACGGCTCGTACAAGGGTGAAACCGGCTGGGAAGCCGGCGGCGGCGGAATCAGTCAATTCGAGTATTCGCCGTACTGGGAAGCCGAGGCTCAGCCAATCTCCGCGCAAGGACAGAATTTCCGCGGCGCTCCGGATATAGCAATGGATGCATCGCTTGAAACCGGCGCGTTGCTATACGGCGGTTCGGCCGCAAACGGTGCGTGCACGCCATGCATCACCGGTGGTACCAGCCTCTCGTCGCCGTTGGCTGCGGGCGCATGGGCAATCATGCAGACGCAGCACAATAACTCGTTGGGCTTTGCGCCTCCTCGCCTCTACAAAATCTACGCGCAAAACCCAACGGCGGTGGGTCCGATTCCCGGTCCGCCACCCACGCAGAAGATCGGCGGTTATCACGATATTCTCCTCGGAAACAACGGGAATCCGCTCGATACGGCGGCCCCGCGCTACGATTACATCACCGGATTAGGCAGCTTCGACGTCTTGGCTACCAATAAAATCATCGGCAATGCAACGCCCTAAAAACCGTCGATAGCTGAAGAAGAGCTCAAGCAGTGCGCTTGGGCTCTTTTTGCGATCGTAGGTAGCAGAATCGGCCGTCACGAAATCTTTGCGCGGTCGTTTTTTTGAAGGAAAGGACCAGGGTGTTATGGCTTCGTGGCTTATGGCCGGCTTTCTAGCATGCTCGTTGAGCGTTGGGCCGCTTATTGGGATCTCGCATCACGTCGCTTCCAAAACGGACGGACGCGTTCGTGTCCGGCTGCAATGGGTCGATGAATTGCACTGGTCGCACGCGGACGACGGTGGGCCGCCCTACAAGGCGACGACCCTTGGAACCGCGAGCGTTCGGATTGCAGCCCCTGGAATCGCCACACAAACCCTTGCGCTGCGCCCGCTTCTCGGATCGGGCCATATGTTTTCGATGGTTCAGGGCAAAAGTGACGGATGCGGTGCGACGACAAATCTTGCGCTGATCCCGGGAGACGACCCGCTATACCCCGACGTCGTTGCTTTCGTAGTGCTTGCCGAAAAAGGGTGCATGCCTATACCGATCGTGTTCGTTCCGCTTCGCGGGCCGCACAATCGCTATGCCTATGTCGGAGCGCCGTATTACAACGTATGGCCGGCCAACGACAAGACTCGGACGCCTTCTTCCGGCTCCGCGCAGGTCGCGTCAACGCACATGTTGCGGCTTCCTCACGCGGTCATGTTTGGAATGAACGCGCCCTGGGAAGTCACCGTCGTGCGGAACAGCATGCGCTCGGGTCCGGCCGTGCTGACGCTTGAGGATGGTTTACGCGATCAGAAAACGGTCTTGTCGCCCGGCACTCGCTTCATGCTAGGAAGCTATTACGATGCTTGGGTAATTCGCTAGCAGCGCCGCTAGTCGTTCGTCATTCTCTACGCTACTTCGACGAACTCGCCTAGTGGTTCCGGGACCGACTCGCCATCCTCGCGCATACCCTTGAGGTGCATGGCGATCGCCCCGCGCGCGAGTTCGCGCGTCTCTTCTTTCGTCGCGCCAGCGACTCCCACACCGGGAAGATCCGGCACGTATGCGGACCATCCGGTATCCGTCTGTTCATACACTACGTAGTATTGCATTGCATTCACTCTTTGGACATTGGGCTTGCTGGGCGATGCTCTTCATTGTTTTATGACCGACAGTGTCACTGTTTTTTCCGGCAATTGTAACGCGTCCGGGGAGCCTGGTTTCTTCCACTGCTCATGGCTTCCATTTTGAGAGATGATTTCAAAACCTTCACTTTGCAGTCGTCGCCGCACCTCCCCAAACTTCATCGTGGACCAACCATCACTACCGGGGTGACATCTGCTAGGTAAAAACATCAGAGCGGCTAATCGCGGGCTGCTATGGGAGCCCATTGACATCGAACATATGTTCGATTTAGTATGATCTCCCAATGCCTGTTTTGCTCCCGGCCGGTCCCAAGCGCGAAGCCTTCCAAGCCCTCAAAGCCGGGTTGGATCTGGGTTCCGCGCGCCGCTCGGTCTTCGCGGGGGATCGCCTGGTGCCGACGGGGTTCGATGAACTGGACCGGGCCTTAGGCGGGGGTTTCTCACGGGGCGCCATTGGGACGCTCGAAGGAGCGGGGAGTTCCGGGCGGACGGCCATTATGGCGGGTTTGCTTGCCGGCGCAACGGCGCGCGGCCTCGCTGCTAGTGTCGATGACGGCGCGCTCTATCCGCCGGCGCTGGCCGGGGCCGGGGTGCGTCTGGAGCGGCTGTTAGTGGTGCCGGCACAGAATGCCATCGGGATTGCCCGCGCCGCCGATATCCTACTGCGCTCGCGGGCTTTCGAAATCGTCGTGATGCCGGAGGTGCAGCTCCAGGCAACGGTTTGGTCGCGTCTAGCCGGGCTCGCGCATAAGGCCGACACGCTGCTGCTGACCCTCGGGGCGCAGGCTCGCACCGAACTCGCGTACTTTGCGAGCGTCCGTTTGGGGTGTGCGATCGAGCGCGTGCTATGGGCGAACGAGTCGGGCCCGTTTTGCGAACTGGGCGGCTACGATATCTGCGCGCGCGTGCTCAAACACCGTCACGCCGCACCCGGCGCGAGCGCTCGGATTCGCGTGATGACGAGCAATACGGGTGGGTTTCTCCGCGAACGCGCCGTGGGCGAACGCCACTTTTTTACAACCGCGCGCACGATGGCGATATAAATACATGTTGTTATGCGTCTGCATTCCGAATTACACACTTGCCGTTGCCCGGCGCGATCGTCCCGATCTTGGCGACGTACCGGCGCTGCTTGCCGACAAGCCCGATCGCGGTCGCGTCGTTGCGCTCGACGAACGGGCACGCGGCGATGGCGCGCGCGTCGGGCAGACGGTGCTGCAAGCGTGCGCGTCTGCCAATGATGCGTACGTACTCGTGCACGATCCGATACGTTCGCGCGCGGTCTGGAGCGACATGCTCGACGCACTCGACGCGGTTTCGCCGCTGGTCGACGATTCGGCCGAAGGGCTTGCCTATCTGGAGATGCGCGGCATCGACGGCGATCCGCAAACGTGGATCGATCGCACGCATTTGGCGTTGCATGAATTCGACTTGCCCGTTCGCGTTGCGGTTGGCCCGAGTAAATTCGTCGCACGCGCGGCCGCATACGTCGATGACGGTCGCATTTGCGCGCAAAAAGAAGCGGCGTCTCTCGTAGCCCCGTTGCGAATCGAGATACTCGATCTCGATCCGCGGACGATCGAGCGATTGGAGTTGCTCGGCGTACGAACGCTCGGCGAGCTCGCGCGATTGCCGCATGGGCCGCTGGTGCGGCGTTTCGGAAAGGCTGCGGCGACGTGGCATGCGCGCGCGTGTGGCGACGACCCGACGCCGTTTCTTCCGCGGGCACACGAGTTGCAGATCGACGCCTCGCTCTACGGTGAAGGAACGGCCGATCGTGAAGAACAGCTCTATTTTGCATTGCGAATGCTGGCCGATCGGGTATGCTCGGATCTTGCTCGCGTGGGCAAAGGTGCGGCGATGTTGTACGCGACTTTCGAGTGCGAGAGCGGCGAAATTCGCCGCATCGACGTTGGTTTGGCTCAAGCCACCGCCGATCCGCGTACGATGCTCGACGTCGTGCGCGCGAAAATCGAGGGCAAGGCGTTTCAATCGCCGGTAACCGGATTGCGTTTGCAGGCCGCCCGGCTGGAAGAACTCGGAACGCCGGCGACGCTTTTCGCGCAGCGCGAACCCGATACGCAGGCGATCGCACTCGCGCTCGCGCGATTGGAGGCGGCACTTGGGGCGGAAGGCACCAGCGTGTGCACGCAGGCCGCTCATCGTTTCGAACGGCGCTTTGCCTACGAACCATTTGCCGTTCCTGCGGGCGGAGCCGGGCAAAGCGTTGCGTCGCTCGCGCGACCGGTCCCACAATTACGATTGCTCGCGGTTCGCGAGATTGCGGTTACCATGCGCGGGAATGCGCCGGCGCTCGTCGGTTCGCCGCCACGCGCGGTGATGGATTGCGCGGGTCCGTGGCGTATCGAAGAGGGCTGGTTCGACGGGCCGGTAACCCGCGATGAATACGACGTCTTATTGGAAGACGGTGAACTTTACCGCATCTATCGCCAAGGCGAACGCTGGTACGTACGGGGCGCGTATGATTGAGGCAGTGCCGGACTTGCAATGCGAGCGTTTTCAAAACGTCGCGTGGGACTGGTTGCAAAGCGGCGAGATCACGCGCACGAACAACATTCTCTCGCCCATGGAAGAGCTCTGCGGATATAAGTACGGTTTCATTTACCTCATGCAAATCGACGCACAAACCATGAAGATCGGCTTTTCCGAGCATCCGCAACGGCGGCTACGCGAACTGCACGCACAATACGGTCGCGACATTACGTTAAAGACCTGTTTTGTGGGCGAGCCGCAAGCCGAACGCTTCGCACATCGGCGTTTTGCGAGTTTACATGTACGCAACGAGCTATTCTATTCGCACGCTGCGATCGAGGCGTATTTTGCGAGTTCGCGCGCAGACATGCGCGAACGAATTCGGACCATTCACATATGCAATCACGACTGCCCCCAACTCAATCGCCGGCTCGACTTGCGCATGCTCGGGGCCTGGCTCGGGCGCTAGACGTAATGCTTGATCATATGGCGTTGCGGGTATCTCCAGCCCATGAGCGTTAAATTGACCGTGGTTTACGATAATCCGACCGATCCCAAGGCCTTCGAAGAACACTACAAGTCCGTGCACGTACCGCTCGCGGGTAAGGTCGCCGGCGTGCGGCGCGCCGAACTTGCGAAGGTCTTCCCGAAAGAAGACGGCACGCCGACGCCGGCCTACCGGGTAGCCGAACTCTATTTCGACAACTACGATGCCGCCGTGCAATCGATCGAGTCCAAAGAGGGCCAGGCGCTCCTCGCCGACGCAAAATCGCTAGGAACCGGCGGCGTCAAGTTTCTCCTCTGCGACATCGAGGCGTCCTAAACACCGCGCGTGCTTCGACAAGCTCAGCATGACGGGGACAGGCTCAGCATGACAGATTGTCACCCTGAGCTTGTCGAAGGGCGCACGCTTGTATGCCATGTGGCTGCCGGGAACGGTAATTGACATCGAACGTATGTTCGATTACGATGGCGGCCCATGGATGGTTATGCCGAACTGCACTGCTGGTCGAACTTCACGTTTCTCGAAGGAGGCTCGCACCCCGAGGAGTTGGTCGACCGGGCCTCCGAGCTGGGCCTGCATGCCCTCGCTCTAACCGATCGGGACGGCCTCTACGGGTCCGTGCGCTTCGCCAAGCACGCCAAGCTGCGCGGGCTCCAAGCCATCGTTGGGAGCGAGCTGACCTTTGAAGACGGCGCCCGGATCGTCTTGCTGGTCGAGGACGAGCGCGGGTACGCGAATCTCTGCGAGTTGATCTCGGTCGCGCAAATGCGCGGAAGCAAAGGTGATTCGCGTTTGCGCCTCGCCGATTTCGACGACCGCAGCGAAGGGCTCATCGCGCTCTCCGGCGGCGCGAGCGGGCGCATCGAACGGGCGCTGCGCGACGGCGACCGGGAAATGGCCGTCCGTGAGGCCGACGCACTGCGCGGCCGTTTTGGCGAGCGCTTCTTTCTCGAACTTCAGCAGCATCTTCATCCCGACGACACGCGTACGTGCAACGCCTTGCTCGATCTCGCGCGGGAGCGCTCCTTGCCGTGCGTGGCGACCAATGGCGTGGCGTACGCGCGCAAAGACGACGCCCAACTCGCCGACGTTCTTGCGTGCGTCAAAGGCAAGACGACGCTCGATCTCGCGCGCGCGCAGGCGTTGCTTCGTCGCAACGCCGAGTATTATCTGAAGGAACCGCGCATGATGCGGCGGCTCTTCAAGTCATACCCGCAGGCGCTCGGCAACACGCTGGCGATTGCGGAACGTTGCGCGTTTCGGCTGGATCGCATCACCGGGCAATTCCCGCTTTTTGCAGTTCCGCAAAACTATACGCGCCAAAGCTATCTGCGCGAATTGGTCGCGCGCGGAGCTGCCGAACGGTACGGCACGCCGCTACACACCGATGTCGAACGCCAACTCGAATACGAGCTGGGCATTATCGCGAAGATGGATTTGGCCGGCTATTTTCTCATCGTTTGGGACATCGTGCGCGCGGCCAACGAGCTCGAAGTGCTATGCCAAGGACGCGGTTCGGCGGCAAACTCCGCAGTCTGTTACGCGCTCGGCATCACCGCGGTCGATCCCGTCGGGATGGGGCTGCTCTTCGAGCGTTTCATGTCTGAGGAACGTCAAGAAATTCCCGACATCGATATCGATTTCGCTCACCAAGATCGCGAAAAAGTCATACAATATATCTACGATCGGTACGGCCGTACTAACGCGGCCATGGCCGCCGAGGTCGTCACCTATCACACGCGATCGGCTATTCGCGACGTCGGTAAGGCGATTGGGTTGACGCTCGCGCAAGTCGATACGGTCGCCCGCGAATTCGACGCGCGCGAATCGCTCGCCGGTGCGACCGGAGAGGGCGTGCTTGCCGAAAGACTCGTAACGTTGTGCAAGCGCATAGATGGGTTTCCACGCCACATGGGCATTCACTCAGGCGGCATGGTGATTACGCGCGACCCGTTGGTTCGCGTCGCGCCGGTCGAGTGGGCGACGATGCGCGACCGCACGATCGTCCAATGGGACAAAGACGACTTGCAAGACCTCGGCCTCATCAAGATCGATCTGCTCGGGCTGGGAATGCTCTCGCTCTTGCGCGAGGCTTTCGCAATACACTCCCGTCACACGCAAGGAAATGGCGAGCTGCTGGCTTTGCATACGATTCCCGCGGACGATGCGAAATCGTACGAAATGATGCAACGCGCCGATACGATCGGCGTCTTTCAGATCGAATCGCGCGCGCAGCAGTCGATGTTACCGCGCATGAAACCGGCGTGTTTTTACGACATCGTGATGCAGGTGGCAATCATCAGACCCGGACCCATTCAGGGGCAGATGATTCATCCGTTTTTACGACGCCGCGCCGGGCTCGAGCCCGTAACGTACCCGCATCCCAAACTTAAATCGATTCTCGAACGAACGCTCGGCGTGCCGCTCTTTCAAGAGCAAGGCATGCGCATGGCGATCGAAGCCGGCGGTTTTTCACCCGGGCAAGCCGATCAGTTGCGCCGGGCGATGGGTCACAAACGTTCGCACGAACGGATGCGCGAAATCTATCCGAAGCTGGTGGAGGGCATGGTGAGCAACGGCATCGACCGCGACGCCGCCGAGAAGCTCTTCCACATGCTCGAAGGCTTTGCCGATTACGGCTTTCCCGAATCGCATGCCGCGAGTTTTGCATTGCTCGCCTATGCTTCGGCATACGTTAAATGCCATTACCCTGCGATCTTTGCGGCGGCGATTCTCAACGTGCAACCGATGGGGTTCTACTCGACCGAAGTACTCGTCAACGACGCGCGGCGCCACGACGTAACGATCCAACCTGTCGAAGTCAACGCCAGTGAATACTGGAGTAGCGTCGAGGGCAATGGGGCGTTGCGACTGGGCTTCCACGTGATTCGCGGCCTCGGCGAAGCGCAGAAGCAGCGATTGGAGACGGCGCTTCAAGCAGGCCCGTTCGACGATATTCGCGCGTTTGCGCGGCGTACGCAATTGGAGAAGGAAGCGCTCGAAAATCTTGCAATCGCCGGCGCATTCGCACCGTGGTTCGCTTCGCGGCGCGAAGCCATGTGGGCGCTGCGCGGGCTCGACGAACGAGAGACGCGGGGAGAACTCGGGCGCATGATGGACGTTGAAGAGCCCCGAGCCCGGTTCGAAACGCTTTCGAAACGGCAAGAGTCCGCGTTCGACCTTTGGTCCACGGGCATCGCGCCCACGGAGCAGCCGATGGTGCACTTCCGGCCGTTTTTAGACCGGCAGCGCGTGTTATCCGCGGCGCGGCTCGCGGCGCAACCCAATAACCTGATCTGCCGCGTGGGCGGCATGGTCATCACGCGGCAACGTCCGGGCACCGCGAAGGGCTTCGTGTTTTTGACGCTCGAGGACGAAACGGGACTACTCAACGTAATCGTGCGGCCCGACGTGTACGAGCGTTATCGTCGCGTCATCCGGCAATCGCCTACGCTCATCATCGAGGGAAAGCTGCAGAAGGAGAGCGGCTGCACCGATCTGCTCGCGCGCAAAGTCTGGGCGTTCGACACCGACGGCATCATCGACGGCGTACGCGCCCGCAACTTCCACTAACTCCGCCATCCTGCTAGGGATGGTCGATTGGGCAGAATTGGAGGTGATGTTCGTAGCAGTAGGCGACCAATGGCTGCAGATCGGTTCCCGGTGATAATTGAAAATCGGGGAGCGGACCCGGCAGCGGAATGCGGTGTATGCCGTGCGTGAACGGATCGTCGCCCGGCAAATAGCGAACCGGCCACGGCACGATGCCTTCCTCGGGCGTGCCGTCGGCATACGTCACGCGATACCGGACGTAATAATAATCGTAGCCACCGTCTTTCCAATTTTTTACCGGGTAGAGATAGCCGTCGCCTGCGCCAACCCCGGGTATCCCGGAGAGATCGCGCTTGAAGTTTGCCGGCGGCTCCGGCGCGACGCTGCCTTTGGTTGCGCCGGCAACCGGATTGATACCGCGCTTTGCGTCCGAAATCGTTTTCGCGAATTGCGCTTCTTGCTGCGCGATCTGACGTGCGGTCAAACGCGAGGGCGCTCGTTTCTCAAAATGCACGATCTCCTTACGATTGGGTGCGGCGGCCCGCTGCGAAGGAGCCGCGTGCTGCAGCGACGGCGTGCGCGGCACGACGATGGTGCGTGGCGTGCGCAACACGCGACGGCGCGGCTGCGGAGTTTGACGTGGCTTCGGCCGCGTACGAGCGGGCGGACGACGCTCCAGACTGATGCGCTCGACGATGGCCGGCGCGCGCTCGCCGCCGAACTGCTTGGGCACGTGACGAAAAAACAGGGCCGCGAAAAAAGGCCCGACCGTGAGGTGTAATAGGACCGAGAGCAGCAATGCCCAGAGAAGGACGCGCCGCGCGCGGGTTAGGTAGCGCCGCACGGTCTTGAGAGTACGGATTCGGGGTTAAGGCCGGCTGTGGAGAGGAGCGAAGTACCGGACGCCGGCGCCTTCTAAAATAGGTTTTCCCGCACCCGTGAGAACGAAGTCCGCGAACGTTCGCGCGGCTCTCGGGTGGGGTGCGTTCTTCATAATTGCGAGCGTATAGGTGATTTGCGACGACAGATTTGCGGCCTCCGGCAACTCGACCACCGGCAGTTGTTTGGCGCTCGTTTCGGTCGAATAGAAGAATCCGGCGTCCAATTCACCGGTCTCCACGCGTACCAGCAAGTCTTGCTCGGGAAAGGTTTGCGCTCGTTCGAGAATCGCTCGCTCGTCTTGCGGGCGGTGAAAATGTGCCGCAAGCAGGTGCACGGCGGTAAGCGTACGCTTGCCTTTGGGATCGAGTTGCGGATCGGTGCGCCCCAGTCTGATTTCCGGCACGGCCAACACCGACAAGATCGACCGCTTACCCGCCGCAGCCTCTTCGAAGAGCACATGGTATTGCGACTTGGCCGAGTATCCGACGACCATGCGGGCCGACCCGAACGTGACCGCGGAGAGGACCGGCAGACCGTCAAGCGTTTTCGGATCTGCGGTAATGAATACGTCCGGCGCGCGCAATCCGTCGCGGATGAGATTCGCAAGCTCGGTGCTTCCCTTCCCTTCGCCCGCAAAAACCATACCTGTTTTTGCAGCAAGCGTCTGGGCGAGCGGGCCCTCCATCGTCGTCACCAGCGAGCCCGCATAGGCAACCGACACGGAAGCGCCGGATGTGGGTACCACTGCAAGCGTCATCGCGAGCAGGCCGAGCGCAGCAGCTTTCATCATAGTGACGAGCTTTCGCGCGGGCCGATGAAAAGACATTGACCGTGCGCGTAGCGAATACTGGCAGACCCGTAGGAGTACGAGATTTGACGCAAGCGCAATACACGAACGAAACGAACCCGGCTAACGGTCAGGTACCACCGCGAAACGACCGCGATTCGCAGTCGCTGACGCGCACCCTGATTTGGGTCGGCGTCGCCGGTTTGTCCGCGGCGCTCGCGTTTACCGTCGTCCGCGCGTTGATCAGCCGCCGGCCGGCGGATCCGACCAGTCAGCGCATTCAGCAGCTCATCGACGAGGCTAACTCGCTGCTCAAGACGCTTGACGACCAGAGACACCCCTAGCCGGCCGGGCGCGCCTTTGCGCGCCGGTGCCGAAGTCGAACTCGGATTCAACGATTTGCTCGCAAACGGACAGGCCGTGGGACGTACCGGCGGCATGGTCGTCTTTTGCTTTGGCCCGCTTCCCCAGGAACGCGCGCGCGTTCGCATCACCACGGTTAAACCCAAGTACGCGGTCGGGGAGCTGCTTGCGATTACAAAGAAATCGACGTTGCGTGCGACGCCGTTTTGCCCGGTCTTCGGAAAATGCGGCGGGTGTCAAATCCAGCATCTGAACTATCATGGGCAGCTGGCGTGGAAGCGCGACGTCGTCCGCAGCGCGCTCGCGCGCATCGGGGGCTTCGCCGACCCCGCCGTGCATGATACGATCGGGATGATCAATCCTCGCAACTATCGCAACAAGATGTCGCTGGTCGTCGATGGCCGATTCCCCACTCCACGGATCGGTTTCTACCAACAGCGCACCCACGACTTGGTGCCCATCGACGCCTGTCCGATAGTCGCGCCGAGTCTCAATAGTGCAATCGGGCGCCTAAACGAGGCGCGTTTTAACCCGCAAACCGCTCCGGCGTTCGAGCACCTTCTCCACATCGTTGCGCGCAGCGCGCGCGCGACCGAGCAGAGCGTCGTCACGTTTACGACGGCGCAGCCCTCCGAAGGGGTGGCGACGGCGGCGACTGCAATGATGAAGCAGTTGCCGAATGCGGTCGGCCTCACCAATTCGTTCGACCTTTCCAGCCAGAATGCGATTGTTGGGCGCAAGCATCGCGTGGTCGCGGGTTCGCCGCAGATCGAGGAACAAATCGCGGGCGTGCGCTATCGCGTTTCGGCGGGTTCGTTCTTTCAAGTCAACGTTGAGATCGTCGGCCGCATATTCGAGTTTATGACGCGCGGCTTGGACGTGCCGCGCCGGATCGTCGATCTCTACTGCGGTGCGGGCACCTTTTCGCTCTACTTCGCGAAGCTCGGCAGCGAAGTGTACGGAATCGAGGAGAACCCGCACGCCGTCGCCGAGGCCAATGAGAACGCCGAACTCAACGCGTTGACGGAACGCGTTCGATTTCGGCCGGGCCGGGTGGAGGAATTGGTGCGCCAGCCGGAGGTCCGGCGCGCGCTCCAAGATGCGCAAATCGTCTTCCTGGACCCGCCGCGTAAAGGGGCCGACGAGGCGACGCTCGAGGCGATCGCAGAGGGCGGCGTGCCGAACGTTTGGTATTTATCCTGCGATCCGGCCACGCTCGCCCGGGATTTGAAGTTTCTCGCCGCCAAAGGATACCGGCTCGGCATCGTGCAGCCATTCGACATGTTTCCGCAGACGGGGCACGTCGAGACGTTCGTTACGCTTTATCGCGAAGCCGACATGCACAAGCACGTGCTCGAAACAGCGTTCAAAAGCGCGCCGATGCCGCGGTGGCCGGCGGACGACGAGTTTGCGCGCGACCGTTATAGCACCGAACCCTCGGAGTACCCAGAGTTTGTCATCCGATAAAATCGATATTCGCTATGTAGCCAAACTCGCGCGTTTGGCGTTGACCGACGCCGAAGTCGAGAGCTTTGGAAAACAGCTCGGCGACCTGCTGCAGCACGTCGAGGCGCTCGGTGCGCTCGATACTGCGGCGGTCCCGGCGACTGCGCAAGTGGTTGAATCGCGCAACGTAGAGCGTGCCGACGACGTGGGTCCGTGTCTCGATCGAGAGACCGTGCTCGCTCAGGCTCCGCAGCGTCAAGGCTCGTTCTTTCGCGTGCCGCGCATTATTGCGGAGGAAAGTTAGGCGATGACGTTTAGAACGAGCGCGGCGGATATCGCACGCAGGGTAAATTCGGGCAGCGTCGGCGCGCGCGAAGTGACCGACGCCGTGCTCGCGCATGTCGACGCAGTCGACGGTTCGATCGGCGCATATCTTACGGTGTTGCACGACCTTGCGCGCGAGCAGGCCGATCGGGTGGACCGGCGCGTCAAAAATGGTGAAACGTTACCGCTCGCGGGCGTTCCGGTGGCGGTCAAGGACAACATGTGCCTGACGGGCACGCGTACCACTTGCGGCTCGAAGATTTTAGAGAACTGGATCGCGCCGTATACGGGCACGGCCGTGCAGCGAATTATCGATGCCGGCGGCATTCCGATCGGCAAGACGAACCTCGACGAGTTCGCCATGGGCAGTTCGTGCGAAAACTCAGCCCTCGGCACCACGCGAAATCCCTATGACGATATGCGCGTTCCCGGTGGTAGCTCGGGCGGCTCCGCTGCCGCGGCGGCAGCGTACGAGGCGGCCATTGGGCTGGGCAGCGATACCGGAGGTTCGATTCGCGAGCCCGCCGCATTCTGCAATCTCGTCGGCTTCAAACCGACGTACGGGCGCATCTCGCGGTATGGTTTGATCGCATTCGCATCGAGCCTCGACCAGATCGGTCCGCTCACGCGCACCGTCGAAGACGCCGCGCTTGCCTACGACGTCATGGCCGGCAAGGATCCGATGGATTCGACGAGCATCGACCGGGAGGTCGAACCGGCCGCCGGTGCCTTACGCGACGATCTCAAGGGCGTGCGCATCGGTATCGTCAAGGAATTCGTTACCGAAAAACTCGGGCCCGAGATTCACGCACTCTACCAAAAAGCGTACGCGGACCTGGAAGCATTAGGGGCCGAATTGGTGGACGTGTCGCTGCCGACAGCGGATTATGGATTGGCGACATACTATCTGATCGCGCCGGCGGAGTGCAGCAGTAATCTCGCGCGCTTTGACGGCGTGCGCTACGGTTTACGCGTCGAAGGCACCGATGTCGGGCAGATGTACGAAAACACGCGCGCTTCCGGATTCGGTGACGAAGTAAAACGGCGAATCCTCATCGGCACCTACGCGCTCTCGAGCGGGTACTACGACGCATACTACGTGAAGGCGCAGAAGGCACGCACGTTGATCGGTGACGATTTTAAGCGCGCGTTCGCAGGCTGCGACCTCATCGCATCGCCTGCGGCGAGTTCGCCCGCGTTCCAGTTCGATTCCAAGAGCGATCCGTACAGCATGTACATGATGGACTACTACACCATCCCGATGTCGCTTGCAGGCCTGCCGGCTCTTTCCGTTCCTTGCGGCTACGTCAAACCCGACGACGGCGATCGCCCGATGCCGATGGGTCTTCAGCTTGCCGCGCCGTTATTCGAGGAAGTGCGATTGCTGGGTGCAGCGCACGCTTACGAACGCGCGACGCAGCACGCTCGTGCCGGCGCGAAGGTAGGCGCGTGATGGCGGTTTCCGAAAACGTCCGAACCAAGTACGAAGCGGTTATCGGAATCGAGTGCCACGTCGAGCTGAAGACGAAGAGCAAGATGTTCTGCGCGTGCCCGAACGAATTCGGGGGCGAACCGAACACGAAAGTCTGCCCCGTATGTCTTGCGCTGCCGGGTTCGCTTCCGGTTCCCAACGCGGAGGCGATCCTTCACATGGTTCGGGCCGGCCTTGCGTTCGGCGCGGAAATCCCGACGTTCTCAAAGTTCGACCGCAAGAACTATTTCTATCCGGACATGCCCAAGGACTATCAGATTTCGCAGTTCGACATGCCGCTCACGCAGGGTGGCGTGGTCCGGTACTGGCTGGAAGACGGAACGATGAACGAGTGCCGTCTTACGCGCATTCATCTCGAAGAAGATACGGGCAAATCGACGCATGCGGGCAGCGGCGACGGCCGCATTGCGGGCAGCTCGCATTCGCTGATCGATTTCAATCGCGCCGGCGTGCCGCTCATGGAGTGCGTTTCGGAACCGGACATTCGCAGCGCCGACGAAGCCGTCGGTTATCTGGACGCGCTCAAGCGGACGTTCGTGCGCCTGGGTGTGAGCGACGTCAAGATGGAAGAAGGCTCGCTGCGTTGCGATGCCAACGTCTCCATCCGCCCGGTCGGTAGCAGCGAATACGGGACGAAAGCCGAGATCAAGAACATGAACTCATTTCGTTCGGTTCATCGCGCCATTGAGAGCGAAATCGCGCGACAGATCGAAGTCGTTGAATCCGGGGGGCGTGTGGTTCAGGAAACGCGTGGCTGGGATGAGGTCGCCGGCACGACGCACTCGATGCGCAGCAAGGAGCAAGCGCACGACTATCGCTACTTTCCCGATCCCGATCTCGTGCCGATCGAGCTGGACCGCGCGACCGTCGATCGCATCGCGACCGAGCTGCCGGAACTTCCGCTGCGACGTTTCGAACGCTATCACGACGAATTCGGCCTGACGGCGCAGCAGGCGACGCAATTGATCGACAATGCGTCCCTCGCGGATTACTTCGACGCCGTGGTCGGCGCGAGCAACCACCCGCAGCAGTCTACGAACTTCGTGCTGGGCGATCTCTCGCGGTTGGCCAACGAAACGGGTACTCCGGTCTATCAATCGCCGGTTACGCCGGGCGACCTAGCCGAATTGATCGCGCTGGTCGAGACCGCTACGATCAACTCGAAAATCGCGAAATCGCTGTTGGAACGCATGTGGAAGGGCGACGGCTCGCCCAAAGCCATCGTGGACTCAGAGAGTCTCGCGCAAACCAGCGATAGCGGTGCGATCGAGAAGTTCGTCGACGAGGTTTTGTCGGATAATGCGAAGGCCGTCGCAGACTACAAGGCCGGGAAGACGAACATTCTTGGATTTCTGACGGGTCTGGTAATGAAGCAATCGCGCGGCAAGGCCAATCCCGCACTCGTCCAGGAGTTGCTCAAGCAAAGACTCGGCTGACGTGCTATGGACGTAAGCGATCTCAGAACGCTCGACACGCTCGACTTCGCCGGCGTGCGCGAACGCGTCGCGGCGCAAACGCGGACCGAACGTGGCCGCGCGCACGCCGACGCGTTGGCGCCGCTAGCCGACTTCGCGCGGGTGCGCGCCCAGCAAGCCGCAACGGACGCCGCGCGCATGCTCGTCGAGTCTGCGGATTTCCACGTCATGCCCGCGCATGACACTGCAACGTGGACGGAGGCAGCGGCCGTGGGAACGACGCTCGCCGCCGCCGAACTGCGGGCCGTCGCCGACGCAATCGCGGCTGCGGCCGCCGCGTATAACAAGACTCGCGAACAACCCGGCGACGCGCTCGCGCCCATAACCGCCGCCTACCGTCCATTGCGCGAAGTGCAGCGCGACGTGCTCGATGCAATCGACGAACGCGGTATCGTGATGGACCGCGCGTCCCCGGCACTCGCTCGGATCCGCAAGAGCATCGTTCAATCGCAGAGCGACGCGCGCGAGCGCGTGCAGTCGATGCTGCGCTCGGCCAAGTATGCAAATGCCATTCAAGATGCAGTCGTTACGATTCGCGAAGGACGCTTCGTCGTGCCGATAAAGGCCGAATTCTCGGGCGAGTTTCCCGGTATCGTGCACGATACGTCTTCCAGCGGCCACACGCTATTCGTCGAACCGCTCGCCGCGCTCGAGTCGAACAACCGCCTGCGCACGCTACGGATCGAAGAAGAGCACGAGATCGCGCGAATTCTTGCTGCCCTTTCGCGCATGGTGGGGCAGAATGCCACGCAAATCGATATCAATGTGGAGATGCTGGCCGAGCTCGACGTGTTGGTTGCGAAGGCGCAGATCGCTCGTTCGATGCGGGCATCGGTACCCGAACTCGTCGATTCGCCTACGATCGTGGTCCGCGACGGCCGGCATCCGTTGTTGGCGGATCGCGCGGTGCCGCAGTCGCTCGAAATCGACGAGACGACGCGCCTGATCGTCATTAGCGGGCCGAACATGGGCGGCAAGACCGTCGCGCTCAAAATGGTCGGGCTATTCGTCGCGATGACCTATGCCGGGATGCAGATTCCTTCGGGGATCGGAACGCGGATCGGGCGCTTCACGCGCATATTCACCGATATCGGCGACGAACAGTCGATAGTCGAGAACGCTTCGACGTTCTCCGCCCACTTGGGCCGGATGCGCGAAATCATTGCGGACGCGGACGAACGATCGCTGGTATTGGTTGACGAAATCGGCGGCGGGACCGAACCGACCAGCGGCGCCGCGCTGGCAATCGCCATGCTGGAACGGCTGCTCGCGCTTCGAGCTGCGGGCATCGTTACGACGCACGCTACCGAACTCAAGCTCTTCGCGCACGCAACGGCGGGCGTCGCGAATGCGTCGGTGCGTTTCGATCCGCAGACGTTTGCGCCAACCTATCAGCTCGACATCGGCGCGCCCGGTCAGTCGCTCGCATTTCCACTGGCACGCGCGCTCGGCATTCCGCGCGATTTGATTGCGCGCGCAGAATCGCTGCTTTCGACGCGCGAGCGCGATTACGAAACCGCGCTTGCGGAGTTGTCGCATCGCAACGCGCAGCTTCAGTCCGAGCGGGACGCACTGGCGCGCGAGCGCTCGCACGTGGAATCGTTGCAGAATACGGCGCGCTCGCGGGCCGATGCGCTCGATCGGGAGCGCCGCGCCTTTGGCGATCGCGCCGAAGGCCGCATGCAACAGGCGTTGCGCGATTTCACCGCGGAACTCGAGCGCCGCGCGGCACTGCGGGCGGCTGAAGACGAGCGTTCGGCGCGCCCGCGCGTCACGCCGGCGCAGAGCGCGCTGCTTTCCCGCACCTTAGACGACATGCGCCGCGACCTGGGTGTCCAGCCGGAGGCCGCGCAAGCGGCCGCAGCCGGCCGCTTTGAGGCGGAGGACCGCGTTCGGATCGGTTCCCTCAACCAAGAAGGCACGGTGATCGCGGACGACGGTGAAACGCTGCTGGTGGCGATCGGCTCCATGCGCACCGTCGTTCGCAAGGAAGACGTGCTGCGTCTGACTTCTGGAGCGTCGGCGGCGAAACGGCGCGAGGGCCGGGCGCAAGCGGGAATGGCAAAACTGGAAGCAGCTTCGCGGACGACGGCCGAGTTGGACGTCCGCGGCAAGCGCTATATAGAAGCGGAACCGCTGGTCGAACGTTGGCTCGACGAGGCCGTGCTTGCCGGGAGTTCGCCGCTGCGTTTGATTCACGGCAAGGGTACCGGAATGCTCGGCCGCGGCCTGCAAGAGTATTTACGCTCGCACCCGAGCGTCTCTGCCGTGCGCTATGGGGATGAGAACGAGGGAGGCGGCGGCGTCACTATTTTGGAATTGCGCTAACGTCTTATGCAACAACGCGAGCAGATCGAAGAACTTCTCGACGGTTTCGATCAGGTCGAGACCGCATCCGAATTCGAGTCGCGCATAAAAAGCGGAAAACCACTCGTCGTCAAACTGGGGTTAGATCCGACATCTCCCGATTTGCACATAGGTCACGCCGTGGTTCTGCGCAAGATGCAGCAATTCGTGGAAGCGGGGCACACGGTAACGCTGCTGATCGGGGATTTTACCACGCGCATCGGCGACCCGTCCGGGCGCAACGAAACGCGCCCGCCATTGAGCGCGGAACAGATCGAAGCGAACATGCGCACGTATACGGAACAGGCGGGGAAGGTCCTCGACATGTCGCGCGTCAGTCTTCGCTACAATTCGGAGTGGCTCGGCAAGTTGGCATTGGCGGACCTGTTGCGACTACTCTCGCACGTAACGGTCGCGCAAATGCTCGCGCGTAACGATTTCGACGAACGCTACAAAGGCGGCGTATCGATCTCGTTGCACGAATTCTTATATCCCGTCGCTCAGGCGTACGATAGCGTAGCGTTAGCAGCCGACGTCGAACTAGGCGGTAACGACCAGCTATTCAACTTACTGATGGGCCGTCATTTTCAAGCCCACGCCGGCCAGTGTCAGCAAATTTGCATGACGGTTCCGTTGCTCGAAGGCCTCGACGGCGTCAAAAAGATGTCCAAGTCGTACGGTAACTATGTCGGCTTGATCGAATCGGCGCAAGCGCAGTTCGGCAAACTCATGTCCATTTCCGACGAGTTAATGCCGCGATACGCCCGTTTGGCGGCGTTCCGGACGAAAAGCGAGAGCGAAGCGCTGGCCGCAGGCTTGCGCGCGGGAACGCTGCAGCCCATGGCCGAGAAGAAGCGGCTGGCGGGCGAAATTGTAGCGCGCTATCACGGAATGGACCAAGCGAAGGACGCGCGCGACTATTTCGAACGTACCGTGCAACGCAAAGAAATTCCGACCGAAGACATCGCAGAACTTCGCGCCGGAGACGCGCGTAAAGTCGTCGATCTGGTCGTGGCTGCGGGATTCGCCCAGAGCAAGCGCGCCGCCGAGCGACTAATCTCGGGGAACGGCGTCCGGCTGGATGGTATACTCGTTTCCGACCCGAAGGCGCCGTGGACGGCGACCGGTCCGGCGGTGCTGTCGGTTGGGTCGCGACGGTTCGTTCGCGTTCTTCCTAACGAAAGGTAACCATGGCCGACCAAGCGGTCACGTACACCTCGTCGGTGCGGCCGATCGAGGGCAAAAAATTTATTTGCAAACGTTGCAAGCGAGAGTACTCCTACCCGCAGCCCGGAGAACGTCCGATCCGCTGCGAATGCGGTTGGTGGTACGAGAATATGAATGGCAAAATCAAGGAAGCCTATTGGCAGCGCATCGAGCCCTATCGCGATCCGCCGGCTACGCTGTTCCCAACCGACTGATCAATTCGTGCACTTCGCCTGAGGTGTACACGTAGATCTTCTTGCAAAATTCGCAGGTCGCTTCCGTTTCGGGTCGTTCGCGCGCCATTCGCCCCAATTCGTCGGCACCGAGACCGAGTAACGCGGCCTCGACTTTGTCGCGGTTGCAGCGGCACGCAAAACGCACGTCGAGGCTACGGTGCGAGCGCAACTCCGCGTCGCCCGCGAGAGCGTGCAATAACGCATGCGCGTCGGCTCCCTCAGCAATCATTTTCGTGATCGGCGGCATGGCCAGCGCCCGCGCTTCGAGTGCGGCGATCGCCTTTTCGTCGGCACCGGGCAGCACTTGTGCGATGAGGCCGCCGGCGGCGATCACTCCGGTCGGGTTTGCGAGGACGCCGAGCGCGACAACACTGGGAATTTGCTCGGAGTCCACGAGGTAGGATGCGATGTCTTCGGCGACTTCCCCCGAGTACAATGGTACGACGCCGACATACGGTTGCCCGATCTCGTACGATTTGGTCACTTGGAGGGAGCCTTTTCCAATCGCGCCTGCGACGTCGAATTTTCCGCGGTCGTTAAGGGGCAGGTCGGCGCTCGGGACCTTAGCGTAGCCGCGCGCGCCGATCGCATTCTCCGGCAGAAGCCAAGCGTCGCCGACAATTGCGCGTACTGGGCCGTCGCCGGATATCTGCAGCGATACGCGTTCGCTCCCTTTTAAGCTCGCTCCCAAAAGTGCGGCGCCCGTCGTAATGCGCCCGACGGCAGCCGTTGCGGTGGGCGCGAGTTCGTGCCGCGTTTGCGCTTCCCGCACCAGTTCTGTCGTGATTCCCGCTACGATGGCGAAGCCGGCGTCGGGCGCCGAAGCGGCAATGATGAGGTCGGGCATACCCGCCGACTTACCGAGGGCAGCGGGTTTTCCTTCCCGAATGGCGCGCCATGCGAGTGCTCGTGATACATGGCCCGAATCTCAATTTACTCGGCGAGCGCGAACCCGACGTGTACGGTACGCAAACGCTCGAGCAGATCGATGCACTTGTCGCGCAGACCGCGCGCGAAATCGGCATTGATGCGACATGCGTGCAGCACAATAGTGAAGGAGCGATCCTCGAAGAGTTACACGCTGCGCGTCGCGCCTATGACGCGATCGTAATCAACCCCGGCGCCTACTCGCATTATTCGTACGCGATAGCCGACGCGATCGCCGCAATCGCCGTTCCAACCATTGAAGTACACCTTTCCAACGTCCATGCTCGAGAAACGTTCCGCCGCACGAGCGTTGTGGCGCCTGTATGCGCTGGAAGCGTCGTGGGGTTCGGCGCGAACTCCTATGCCCTTGCGCTGCGCGCGGCCGCCGCGTCAATGGTCAAAAGGTCGGAAAAACCCTTATAAATTAGGGGTTTTTCGCGCTTTTTGGGAAGGAGCGTGCCCCGTACTTGCGTATATCCAGTTCCCAGGCGGCCAGGCCCACGATGCTTTTTTTATGAGAGCCGCTAAGGAGATTTTCATTTGACGAAAGCCGATCTAATCGAGACCGTTGCCGCCGAATCCGAACTGTCGAAGCGACAGGCGGGCGAAATCGTCGATCTCATGCTCGACGAAATCAAAGCGGCTCTGCAAAAGGGCGACCGCGTAGCCCTCACCCCATTCGGTAGCTTTGTGGTTCGTCAGCGGAAGGCGCGCGAAGGCCGCAATCCCAAGACGGGTGCAAAGATCAAAATTGCCGCTCGCAAGGTTCCGGCATTCGTGGCCGGCAAAGCGCTAAAAGAGGCCGTTTCCGGTGCTCGCGGTGGTAGCGCGAAGAAATCAAGCGGCGCGAAAAAGTCGAGCGGCGCCAAAAAGACCGCCGCGAAGAAGGGTGGACGCAAGCGCTAAGCGTCGGCCCGCTGGAGCGGGACGAACTTGCGCAAGCTGTCGATATCTTCCAGCTTGCATTTGCGGACGAGCACGGAACCCGTTTTCGCGGACCTGCTCGTCCCGCTGCTTTTATCGACGTTTGGAGATTCATTCACGACGTCGAACGCGCCGGTTTCCTGGCCGCCCGCGAGGACGGCAAAGTCGTCGGGTATGCGATCTTCGTACGTAGCCTCAAAGCGATTCAACGCAAGGCCCTTCTGTCCGGAACCGCGCTGCAATGGGCGTCGCGGGCCATTCGCGGCAAATACGATCTGCGAGTGTCGGCGATGTGGCGTATCCTGCGCAACAAGGTGCTCTTCGTAACGAGCGGTCAGAAATATCGAACGCAAGGCGACGCGCAGTTGCTCAACGTGGCGGTGCGTCCGGACGCGCGAGGGCGTGGAGTGGCAAAGACTTTAGTAGAAGAAGGCATGCGTGTCATGCGGGAGGCCGGCATTCCGGAGATTCGCCTCGAGGTCCGGCCCTGGAACGCCCCGGCCCTGCGCGTCTACGAGCGTACCGGATGGCGCGAGGTTGGCCGTACGCGCGACGTCGAAGGGGAATGGGTGGTGATGGTCGCCAATCCGCTTCTTTCACCGCAGACGTGGCTTTCGCCGGAGTCGCCGATTTCGCCGGAGTCGCCGATTTCGCCGGAGTCGCCGAACGCCGGGCTGTAGCGCAGTTTGGTAGCGCACTTGACTGGGGGTCAAGGGGTCGCAGGTTCAAATCCTGTCAGCCCGACCATGTAAGAAAAGAGCATCGGCTTTCTGAGGCTCTTTTTTTTACGGCAAGGGCCGATTTGCAGGTTGAATCCGCGGTAAGGAGTTTATCAAAAGCGCCGTAGCGCTCGTAAAACGAGCATGCAGCCGCCGAATATCATTCATTTGTACTTTGTAGTGCTAACCCGTCAAATGGCACGCGGTGCTACCAGCGTCTCGTACCATGCCGTCTATGGAAACGAATCGCCAACTGTAACTTTGCGGGTGCAACGTTAGGAACAACACGCCGAAATGTGCGTTGTCGCGTACTTCGCTGTGTCGATCGATGGCCTTGATGGGATAGTGGTCCGCTCCGCCGGTACCGGCTACAAACTCGCGAATGCCGCGTACCTGGTCCAAGGCGCCAGTGGAAGTTTGTGGTGCAAAACGTTCGTAATCGTGATCGTGACCGTTTAGCACGACGTCTGCCCCGGCCGCATGCAAGTCTCGCCAAAATACCTGATATGTTAGATCGTCGTGGTGCAGACCGGAAGAAAAACGAGGCTGGTGCCAATAAGCCAGCATGCAGCCCTTACGACCGGTGAGGTCGTGTTTCAACCAGAGCTCCTCCGGCGAACCGGCAGCGCAGCCGCCAATGTCGCCGCAGTTTGCGTTTATGGCGATCAGATGCCAGGCTCCGAGATTGTAACTATAATAGCCCTTATGCGGATCGCCGGCCGCCAAGCCGAAGTACCGAAAGTAACCCGATGCACCGGGCGTATAGTACTCGTGATTACCCGGTACCGGATGTTCGATGGATTTATATTCGCCCCACGTGGCGTTGTAGTAAGTTATAAACTCGGCATAACTCCCGGAGGGGTACTGCAAATCTCCGAGTGGCAAAACCGCACTGACGGTCATGCCCGCATCGGCGATAACGTCGCTCGTCGCCGCCATCTGGCATGTCTTGGGAGTTCCGGTTTCGCTGGAGCCGGGACATGCGATGTCGCCTGCCGCAGCAACGATCGGATCGCGCGGCACTCTCGCGCCGTCGACTGACATCCCAGCTAGAGGCGCGGCCGGAGGGTCGTCCGTAACCGGCGGCGTCGCCATTTGGGACGAACATGCGAGAAGAAGTACGAAACCAGGAACGATGCATAGCCTGCGAATGGTCATCATCGGTGGTCTTCCCTTCCCGAAACCTAGTCTGGGGGACGGACACACCGGAGCCGCTCAAAGCGAAATTCGAGGCTCAAAATAGCATGGATGCTGTTCGGACGACAACAGCCAAGCAGCCCGTTTTGGGTGCGGGCGGAAGCTATCTGCTTGCGCGCCGCTCTATGGAGACGGGGAGCGGGTTGGCCATGGTGATGACGCTTCGCAGCTTTAAATCCATGCAAATCTTGCATTTGACGTCGGTCTTGCGGCGCCGATTATCGCCACCGATGCGCGGCGCGTGGCTCTTGCAGAGTGTGTGCCCATTGCTGCACAGATAAAGAGCCGGCCTCTCGCAGATGCGGGCCGCCGTTGCCAACGGTGCCACGCATCGATAAACCATCGAATCCATCGACGGCTCGATCATGAGCTTCATGGTTAGCGTATCGGCAGAACGGGGCACGAGAACCCCGATACTCGTGCCCCATTCGTGTTATGACATTGTAACGTTTTTGAGGCTCATCTAATCTGGCAGCGTAAGGCCCCGCGGTCGTGGGCCGTCTGTTCGCGAAACTGGCGCGCCGCCGCTCGGTACTGCTCGACGAGCTCCTCAGTGCCCGCGGCGTCCGCGGCGAGCGGGTCGTTAAAAACCTGCGTTCCGAGGTCGAATGCGAAGTTGAATCCCAAGACGAAGGCCCGCCATCCACTTATGGCATCGGTCTCGATACCAAGCGCGCGTGACGCCACGATTTCGGGCCGGCCGTCGACCTGTTCGGCGGCGTGCGGGCCGATGAGGAATCTGAGAGCGTTACCGTCATGCGCGTTCCCTTTCACGATCGGCGTAAGCGTTTAGAGCGGGCCCGCTTTCGGTCCTGAAAACGAGCGTAACGCGGGCGCCTTAAGCCAGGCTTGTCGTCAGGTTGTGGGAACATTATTATCGTGCAGCAGTCGATGAACCGCCGGCGCAGGCAAAGACAAAGGCCGCCACGGTGAAACGGCGGCCCTTGTCGTCCCAAGGGACGTGCTGAGAAGTACACCGAGCAGGCGCCCAGTACCCTGAGCCTTATAGACCATTTTTCAGCGCTACATGGGGAACGGTGCGCCGGCGCGAAGGGCGGCACGGTGAAACACATGAAACGCGTGAACGCGCATTGCACGAAATGCGGACATAGCAACGGCGACCACAAATCCGCGATCGACCATGCCGGCCGCACCTCTTCAACCTACACCTTCTGCACGGCATGCGACGCCGACCAGTCCGGACCGTGCCGAAAACGGTAGGTATGCATTATTATAAGTCCCACGTATTCGCGGTGACGATCGAATGGACGGGCAACACGGGAACCGGTACGTCCGGATACCGCGCGTACGAGCGTTCGCACGTAATCTCGGCCGGCACAAAACCCTCGATTGCGGGTTCGTCGGATCCGTCTTTTAGAGGAGACGCTTCCTGCTGGAGTCCCGAGGAGTTGCTGATCGCGTCGTTGGCGGCGTGCCACAAACTCTGGTATCTTCATCTGTGTTCGGTTAGCGGCGTCGTCGTGACCGAATATATCGACCGCGCCGAAGGTACGATGGTCGAAACCGAAGACGGCGGCGGCCATTTTACATCGGTACTATTGCGCCCGCACGTAACGATAGACGCGGACTCCGATGTTGAGGTCGCGAAACTCTTGCACGCGGATGCACGCGCGAAATGTTTTATCGCAAACTCGATAAATTTCGAAGTCGGTCACGAGGCGCTGATTCGCGTAGCCGTCACGTAGAGGCACTATGCCACCGCGTGCTCGTCCGCGCGATCGCGGTTGGCCACGATAACGTGCCGGAGTATGTGCGATGAGCCGATCGAGTCTACCCAATCGAGCGTTGGCTCGATGCCGGCGAAAAGAATGCGAGTGGACCGGGTTCCCATCAGAAACACGTCGCGTCCTTCATCCCGATACGCCCGGCATGCTTTTGCCAGTGCGAGAACCGCGTTCCAGCGAGCGGCTTTCAGGCGTTTCAGCGATATTGCGATGCCCGGGAAGGCGTCTCTATCCTCAGCCTCAAGCGTCTGGCGTATCGCTTCGATACCTCCGGTTGTCAGGTCGCCGATGAACTCGACATAGATCGTGAATGCGGGCATACCCTGAGTATGCATTGCGATTCTGAAAGCTCGCTTTGAAGGGACTGGGAAGCGGCTGAGATGCATCCGCCGACGGCCCAAAAGCGTTCTGAGTAGTCATGAAACATGAAGCGGAGCCTGAGATCGTAAAACCCGAACAGCAATGGCGGGAGGAACTCTCGCCGCAGCAGTACCGGGTGTTGCGCGAGGCTGGGACCGAACGGCCCTTCACGGGCGAGCTATTGGTAAATTCCGAAACCGGGCTGTACCGCTGTGGCGCGTGCGGCAATCCGTTATTTACCTCCGATACGAAATTCGACGCGCACTGCGGTTGGCCGAGTTTTACCAAACCCGAGCAGCAAGAAAACGTACGTCTCATCGACGACAACACGCTTGGAATGCATCGCACGGAGGTGCGCTGCAAACGTTGCGACTCGCACCTCGGGCACGTCTTCGACGACGGCCCCGGTCCCGAAGGCACGCGTTACTGCATCAATTCGTTGTCGCTTACGTTCGAGAAGCGGTAAAGGCTCGCAGTCGCCGAACAAAGCGGCGATGGAATCGTTATTTGGCAGCAGTCCCGCGCAGATGACGCTGTTCGCCGATGGCGGCTCGCGCGGAAACCCAGGCCCCGCGGCCAGTGGTGCGGTCCTGCTCGCAGAGGACGGGACGATCGTGCGTGAAGTCGGGCGTTTCCTCGGAATCGCAACGAACAACGTAGCCGAGTGGAATGCCGTGCTCTTCGGTCTCGAAGCCGCCTTGGAACTGGGCGTTACTTCGATCGCGATCAGACTCGATAGCGAACTGGTCGTCAAACAATTGACCGGCGAGTATCGCGTCAAACATCCGGATTTACAGCCGCTTCACCGCAAGGCCACGACCTTACTGCGACGATTCTCGCACGTCGATCTCAAGCACGTGCGGCGCAACCAAAACAAGCTTGCGGACGCAGTCGTCAATCGAGTCCTCGACCAGGAGGCCTCTGCGCCGACCAAGTAAGGTGACTCGATGCGCCGCAACGTCGTCCCTCTTCTGATCGCCGCCCTCTCGATCGTAATGGTCGTGGCGGCGTTTTTCATTTACCGAGGAACGGAACTCAGCCGAACGGCGGACATGAAGAGAATCCAGAATGCGCCGAGTAGGATCGACGAGCGCCTGACGATCCAGTACGACAAACCGCCGATCTATCAAGAAATCTATTCGATGCGCGATGTCAACGGCATCTCGACCGCGCAGTACCAAATCCACGGATACAGCGGCAAGCTGGTAACGATCACGGCGCCGCCCGACCGCAATTATTCCGTCTCGTTCTTCTTCGAACAGACCGTGCAGGACGGCATCTGGAAACTCGTCAACAAACCGCCGCGCGGGAATACCGACGTGCACTACACGCTGTACGTGCATCAACAGGTAAACGGCGAGCACGGTTCGCGCACGATCGTTTTTACGGATCCGCACTATTGGGCAGTGACGGCCGGTCGTCAATATGCGATCCATCTCGATCCCAAGAAGCCGACTCCCGACCTGCTGCACCTGCAGAGTACGTCGCTCGCCGACCCACACTACCAACGAGTCATCGACGACTTTCGAAAGTTTGGCCCGCCGTCGTTTCGCTCGAAGGTCGCGCAGGCGCAGCGGATGATTCGGTCGGCCCATTGATCGCGGGCTCGCGTGCCCGCCTAACCTGGCGCGTCCTGTTGCTAGTGGTTGCGCTCGCTGCGGTAGGATTTGCTGGCTACGAATTGTTCGAGCAGCCGACCAACCAGCTCTTCGGGCGCACGGTAACGAACGGTCCTAGTAACGAGCGCGTCGTCGCCTTGACCTACGACGATGGCCCGAATCCCCCGTATACCGACCGCATTCTCTCGGTTCTCGAACGCGAACGCGTACATGCGACATTCTTTCTCGTCGGCCGCGCGGTGAAGGCGGATCCTGGGACGGTCCGTCGTGAAGTTCGCGATGGGGACGCGATCGGCAATCACACGTGGGACCACGCGCATCTGATCGTCATGCGTCGCAGCCAAATACACCGGTCGCTTCTTAGAACCGACGCGGC
Organism: Vulcanimicrobiaceae bacterium; assembly: GCA_036559125.1. GTDB lineage: Bacteria > Vulcanimicrobiota > Vulcanimicrobiia > Vulcanimicrobiales > Vulcanimicrobiaceae > JALYTZ01. The sequence goes on along the minus strand of DATBTT010000047.1, from coordinate 19,835 downwards.
GATTTTCGCCGCGGCGCACGTGCGCACGAAGCTTTTCCGGCCGCCCTTTGGGGCCCGCGATTGGCCGGTAATGCAGGTTGCGAACAAGCTCGGATACACCGTCGTGATGTGGTCCGTGCCGCTCGCGAAGGATTGGGAATATCCACCCGCTCCGACCATCGCTAAACGGGTACTCAAGTACGTGAAGGATGGGTCGATCTTCGTCCTACACGACGGCAACCGCGGCATGCTCTGCGGTCCGCGGCACCTCAATCCCCATTTATGCGACCGCAGCCAGGACGTCGAGGCGACTCGCCTCATCGTCGAGACGCTCAAGCGCGAAGGCTATCGCTTCGTGACTGTTCCCGAACTCATCGAGCTGGGCAAGGTCGCGCCTATTCATACAGCCGCCCCCGGAGAAGAATAAAGCCATCGGCGTGCCTGCCCTGGGGATCGTGATGCGTCCAGTGTACGACCGGCAAGCGCCCCGGATCGTGCACCATCTCGCCGCGCACCTCGATGTGGTCTCCCGAATGCGCCGGGACCCGCGGGGCAAGACTCACGTTATCCACAATCTCGACGGGACCGGCGGCCGTCTGGGCATTGAATGCCTCATGCATGGCATGCGAGCGCGAGCCGTAGAAAAAGTGCGGCTCCGACCGAACCGTCGCCGGAAACGTCACTTCTGCGGCGCGCGTGCCGGAATAAGCGGTCGCCAAGTTCATGGAATGCTCCCTCCACGCATCAATCACGCCGTGAGGCGCGGCATCTAGGTGCGCGGCGAGATTCGTGGTAGACTCTGCCTACCGACGCCATGAGAACCATTCGAACCGAACGCTTGCGTCTGACGCCGGTCACGGCGCAAAATGCCGCCGCGCTCTGGCATGTATTGCAGCAACCGGATCTGCGCATGTATCAAGATCTGCCGAACGTGAGCGCAACGACGTTCGCGCAAATGGTCGCGCGCCGCCCGCGCCGTTTGCTTCCGGGTGAGTCCGGCCGCTACGAGTGGCTGGTATACATGCATCGCGTCCGAAAAGCGCTAGGCTGGGTTTCGTTGCGCGTCCCCGAACGCGAACGCTCGAGCGGCGAAATAGGTTACAGCATCGTCCATGATTTTCGCGGACGCGGAATCGCGAGCGAAGCCGTCGGCGCCCTCGTCGGCGAGGCCTTCGAGAGCGGCGCGTTGGATCGCGTACGCGCGTACTGCGTGCCCGAAAACACCGCATCGCGCCGCGTTTTAGAGCGCAACGGCTTTATCTCGGACGGCGTGTTGGCGCACGGCGCATCCGTAAACGGCCGCGTCGTTGACGTGTTGGCGCACGTGCTCGATCGCGAACGGTGGAGTCAGTCCGGAAACTCGATGGAAATCTCCGCGTCCGCATAACCGGCATATCGCCTGCCGAGCGTGCCGCCTAACCACGCCAGCAGGGGTTCTCGAACTACACGCACTCGCAAGCGCGCCTCCAAATCGCCGATCGCAACCCATTCAACCGCCACGACGTGATCGGCGAAAGTAGCCGGAGCGCGCGGGTCGCCGGCGGCTTCGACGGCGAACGTGCAATTCGTAAAATGCGTGTCGCCGTCGTACGATTCGCTCACGTAGAGCAACGCGCCGGCCGACGCCCGCAGTCCCGTCTCTTCGCGGACCTCGCGCGCAACCGTGTCGGGCAACAGCTCGCCGGGCTGCTGGCGTCCGCCGGGAAGATTCCACAGCGGTTGCGCGTGATTGGGATACCGCGAAGCGACCAACAACACGCAGCCCGCGCGTAGAATCAGCGCGGTTGCCAGATGAATGCGTGCGAAACCCCGCGGGCTTTCGTCCGGTCCGACCATCACGGTTCGGGGAACTCCGGCGAAGAAAACGCGGTTCTTGCGCACACACACAGAAAGGCCGGCGCAATCGCTTTCACCATCGAGGCTTTTCCACGGCCGGCATCGGCATCTTGCAATTCGACCCGGCCTTCCCGTCACGTCGACGCATCACAAATGAGCCCGTGTCTTCGCTTAAGATGCTATTAATGCTTCTGCAAATTCTCGTTTTGGTCATAAGCGCGACGTCTGCTCCGCAGCAGCCGACGTTCGCGGGTGTTATGCTCGGCGAAACGGTGCAGCAACTTGTCATCGAACGCGGCGATCCGCTGAGTACAAGCAATCAAGGCGGCGTGGCAGAGTACGTATACTTCACTCCAACCGGAAACTCGATTGAATTCGTAGGGGTCGAGCGCGGCAACGTCGCGAGCGTTGAAGTCCGACCGTCGCCGGTCGGCGATCAATTGACGAAAGGCGACGATCCGTCTGCGCTGGGCGTGCACTTCGGGGATACTGCAAAAGAGCTCCTGGCCATCGGCAAAGACCGCTTCATCTCCGCCGGATCCGCCGGCGACGGAACGTTTCGAGGTGATGACGGGCTCGAATACACCTTCGGCATGACCGCCGCGAAGGTGACGACAATACTGGCGCGCCTGCCAAAGGATCGGCTTGATGTTTTACCGGCCTATACGTCCGCGCCGACGTTGCACGGAGGCGCCTCGTACGCGGACGCACTCGTCGTTAAAGCGGCAAACGAGGACGTGGGCGTACGTAGCGAGTACGCGTACATCATGATGCACCCGTGCGCCGGCGGCCGGTGGAAAACGACGCACCAAACGCTGGACAAACACGACGGCGTATTTTACGACAAGCTCAGCGCGCAATGTGATGCCGGTAAAGGCAATCGCGATTTCTATTTCAATATCAGCGACTATTTTGGAAAGTATTAATTCCGGCTCGAGAAAAATGATTGACCTGGTGCGACGCGCAATATCGCCGGGATGGAATCTGACCCGTGCGCGTAGCCGTCGACGCGCACAACCTGCTCGCTGATCGGCGCGGAATCGGCGTCGCCGTTCGCGCAGTGCTCGCACAGTGGCTCGCGAATGCCGCATGCGACCTCACCTTGCTCGTGCGCCATCCGTTGCCGCGGTTACAAAAAGCCGCCCTTGCGCGCGAACTAGATACGGACGCTTTCACGGTGGCGGGGCGCGTACCGCGAGACTCGGACGCCGTGTGGCATCCATGGAACGGAACGTTCTTTGACGCAAGAAATGTCCCCGCGGTCGCCACCGTGCACGACGTAGCTCCCTTCGCCTTTCCCGCTGACGATGTGCGCCGCCGCGCGTCGGAGCAAGAGCCGTTCCGGCGCACTGCGCGCACCGCGCGGCGCATCCTGGCCGATTCGTTGTTTACCAAAAGTGAAATCGTGCGCTATCTCGACGTCAAACCCGAACGAATCGCACACGTTGCGCTCGCCGCCGACGAGCGCTACACGCGGGGTACGCCCGAATCGCTGCCCGAAATGCTCCGCGACCGCCGCTACGTCGTATACGTGGGAGCGATCGAACACCGCAAAAACACGCAAACCTTGATCGCCGCATGGCGCGCGGCCTTTCCAACCGGCGACGTCGCGCTCGCAATCGTGAGTTCGCAAAACGTGCCGCCGGACGTCGTAGCGCTGCGCGACTTGAGCGTCGAGCGATTACGCGACGTCTATCGCGGCGCATCGGCCGTCGCATGCCCGTCTACCTACGAAGGCTTCGGCCTGCCACCCCTCGAGGCGCTCGCCTGCGGCACGCCCGCCGTAGTCTCGCGTGCGGCGTCGCTACCCGAAGTCTGCGGCGACGCGGCACTCTACGTTGATGAACCGCTCAACGTCGCGCAGTGGAGTGCCGCACTGCAACGCATCGTATCCGACGATGCATTGCGGACGGCCCTGCAAACCGCAGGCCTGCAACAAGCGTCGCGTTTTTCGTGGCAGGCAACCGCGTGTCAAACGTTGTCGGCGCTCGAAAGCGTGTCCGCCGATGCCTAAAATTGCCGCGCATCTCATTCTCGGTCCGCGTGAAGAACCGTTCTTAGGCGCGTTGCTGGAATCGCTCGCCGGTGCGGCGGACATGCTCGTCGTTAACGACAACGGGCCCGACCCTTCACCGCACGGCTCGACCCTGCATGCGAGCTGGTTCGGGCGCAACGACCATTTAGTCCTCGACCGCACGCCGTTCACCGATTTTTCCACCGCGCGCAACGTGTGCCTACGGCGTCACGCGGAAATCGACGCCGGCGATTGGGTGGCGTTCGTCGATGCCGACGAAGTGCACGCAGACGCAGTCCGGCGCGTCGCGCGTCATTTAAACCTCGTTCCGCAATCGATAGATTTCGTCGACGCGTACACGTGGCACTTCTTTGCATCGTTCGACCTCTACACCTCGATCGAGCGGCGCATGTCGTTCTTCCGTTTCGCGCGCGACGCACGCTGGTCGGGACGCGTTCACGAACACCTGGAGGGACTGCGCGGCGCCCGCATTGCGCTGCCATACGTTTACGCGCACTACGGGCACGTCGTCCCGGCGCGCCGCCACGCAGAGAAAGGACGACTCTACAGCAGTTTAGGCCAACAGGGCGAGATCGTCGGCGAAGATGCGCTCGATTCGATCGACGTCGAACGCTATTTCGCCGCCATATGGCCGACGCTCTTACGCTTCACCGGGGACCATCCGCCCTGCGCGCGCGCCACCATCGAGCGTTTGCGTGAAACGTACGCGATCGAACAAGCGCGCGCGCTCGCGCTGACTGCCGCCGCGCAATCTCCCGCGACACGGGCGCGTAACGCAATGATGAAGCTAAATTACGAACAACGCTGGCGAGGCCGCGCGCTCAATCCGCTTGCTCGCCGACTGCTGTCAACGTAAGCGTGTCGTCGGGACCCGCAGTGTACGCGAGATGCACGGCCCCGCTGGGATAGACGCGCTGCTCTTCGAGCCGTAGCGGAATCTGCTGAGCGATTCGCCCAAACATAGGCACTCCCGCGCCGAGCACGACCGGCATGACGAATATGTCGATGCGATCGACCGCATCGAGTTCGAGAAATGCTCCCATCGTTTGTGCCCCGCCCATGATCCAGACTTCTCCAAGGCTGGGCAGTAGCGCCGCGAGCGGTCCGACGCCGCCGGTTGCAAGCTCGACGTCATCGGGCACCGGTTCGAGAAGCCGCGACGTCAAAACGATGATCCGCTTGCCTTCGTACGGCCAGTAATCGAACTCACGCGCCTGATCGTACGTCTCGCGTCCCATGACGAGCGTGTCCACGGATGCCAGGAAGCTCGTGAACCCGAAGTCGTCGCGTTGAAACGCATCGAGCCAACCAACCTCGCCGTCCGCATCGGCGATGTAGCCGTCGACGCTGCTCGCGAAATACAGGCGCGTCATCGCGCGGCTCCAATCGTAGATGCGTGCGCCACGGCGTCGGCAAAGGCATCGACGTCGGCCTCGCGCGTAGCAAAATGCGTCATCCAGCGCACCTCGGGTAACGTGTCGTCGAAAACATAGAAGAAGTAGCGCTCCTGAATTGCCGGAATCGCATCGCGGTCGAGCGTGGCAAAAACGGCGTTGGCCTCGACGGGCCGCGTGATCCGAACGTTTGGAATGGCGGCGATACGGCGTTCCAGGCGCTGAGCCATCGCATTGGCATGCGCGGCGTAGGCGCGCCAGCGATCGCCGGTGAGAAGCGCGTCGAACTGCGCGGCGATAAAGCGCATCTTCGATGCGAGCTGCATGGCTTGCTTGCGCACGAACGGCGCCGCAGCGGCATGGAGCGCGCCATCGAAAAATACGACCGCCTCTCCGGCGAGCATGCCGTTTTTCGTACCACCGAAACTCAGTACGTCAATGCCCAGATCGACCGTGCACTCGCGCAACGAAACGCCGAGCGCCGCCGCCGCGTTGCAAATGCGGGCGCCGTCGAGGTGGACGAACAGCCCGTGCCGATGGGCGAATTCACAGAGCTCGCGAATTTCGTGGAGCGTATAGAGTCCCCCGAATTCCGTCGCATTCGAAATGGAGATCGCTCGCGGCACGACGTGGTGTTGGTCGGGTGCATGCGCGACGAGCGGTTCGATGTCGGCGACGCGCAACTTTCCGTCCGCGCTTTGCACCGGCAGCATCTTCGAGCCGGTGAATCGCTCGAATGCGCCGCACTCGTCGGTCTGCAAATGCGCCGAATCCGGACAAATAACGGCTTCGTGCGGCCGCAGAAGCGAGCCCAGCGCGACGATGTTCGCGCCGGTGCCATTAAACGCAAACAGCACGTCGCTCGCGCTTCCAAAATGCTCGTGGAACCGTGCAACGGCCCGCTCGGTCCACGAGTCGGCGCCATACGAGACCGCATCTCCCACGTTCGCGGCGACGATCGCCTCCATGATTTCCGGGGCCACCGGCGCATTATTATCGCTCGCAAAAGTACGCAACACCCCCCAAACTTACCCCACCCCGTCACCCAAGCCTACCGAACCCCCCGTCACCCTGAGCCTGTCGAAGGGCCCGTCACCGCGAGGCCTGTCGAAGGGCCCGTCACCCTGAGCCTGCCGAAGCCCCCGTCACCCCGAGCCTACCGAAGCCCCCGTCACCCTGAGCCTGTCGAAGGGCGTCGAAGAACGCATCATGCACATCGAACTCTTCGGCGTCGACGACGAACCACGAATGAAGCGCGCACTCGCCATACGCATCGCCGTATTCGTCGACGAACAGCACGTGCCGCTCAACGAGGAAATTGACGGCCACGACCGCGACGACACCCTCGCGGTACACGCGTTGGCGACGTTCGAGAACCGCGACGCCGGCACCGGTCGCTTTTACGTCCGCACCGACGCTCAAACGGTGCAAATCGGCCGCATGGCCGTCGTACGCGAAGTGCGCGGCCACGGCATAGGCCGCGCGCTTCTCAACGCGCTAATGATCGCCGCAAAAACCCGCGGTTTCACGCAAGCCTCGCTTTCCGCGCAAACGCACGCGCGCGCCTTCTACGAAGCGTCGGGCTTCATCGCATCGGGCGACATCTTCTACGACGCCGGCATCCCGCACCAAGAAATGACCCACCCCCTCTAACCCACAACCCCGTCGTCATCCCGAGCTTGTCGAAGGACGGAGCCTGTCGAAGGACTGCCCCCGTCGAAGGACGCTCCGGCCCCCGTCATCCTGAGCCTGTCGAAGGACGGAGCCTGTCGAAGGACGAGTCCGTCCCGGGAGGCCCCATGGGTCTCGCAATAATGGCCCGGGGCGAACGCGGAGATGTCGCCGCCAAAATCAAGAGCGCGCATCGGCGTTCTCAATAAGCCGATCCGCGCCGAGGAAATCAGCGACAATCCATGCCGTTCCGGCAATAGCCAAGGTTTCGATGGTTTCGCTCCAATTAGCATGACTGTGCGGCGCCGAAAGAAGCAGCGGTACCCACACGAGCAACCCAAAGATCACGAGCATGATTGCAAGCAGACGAGTCGCGAGAAGTGCCATTCGATTCGTAAGAAGCGCCACGGCGGCGAGTGCGAACGCAACCGTCGTCGCCACAGCCCAACCCGTTTGACTCGGCGGGAGCCACTTCGGCACGAGCGCAGCGGTAGCGCCAAGATAGATGGCCTGTTCGAGCGTAAAGGAAGCGACGCAAACGCCCAAGAGAATGCGGCCCATTTGATTAAGCGTGCCCGGCGTCCAAACCGATGAGAGCCGCGCATACACGATAAGCGCTCCGGTCACCAGAGAGAACTGCTCGAAGAAGTTGCCCCAGCGATCGTAAATCTGCGGTGTCGCGACGATTCCCGGCACGTACGACAAAGCAAAGACAAGATACACCGCACCAAGCACGACTGCCCCCGCCTGCGCACTCCGGCGAAACTGAATCGCAACTCCGCCGAAGATCTGGGCAACGGCAACGGCGTAAACAAAAACTGGCCCATCCTGAGCGTTCAAAATATGACGCAGTTGAACCCAGTCCGTGTAATCGGGCCAGACCAGCGCGATGATCCCAAAAGCCAAAGCCGCAACCCCAAAGACATGGCGCCCGGCAACGAAACGCGGCATTGATACACTCATCTAATCCCGTTTACGAACGCGCACCACCACCCGTGACGTCCGCTCGCCTACAGTGTCGTTTTGAACGGAAATTACCCGCGAACTACCGACCGTGCGGCAAACCGATCTTACCTGGACCACCGCGGCCACGGCATAGTCCGCGCGCTTCCCGGCGGCGGCAAACGCGCGCGCTTTCTCGAAGCATTGGGCTTCAGCGCATCCGGCGACATCTTCACCAACGCCGACATCCCGCACCAAGAAATGACCCGCCCCCTCCAACCCAGAACCCCGTCGTCATCCTGAGCTTGTCGAAGGACGGAGCCCGTCGAAGGACGACCCGCCCCCGTCATCCTGAGCTTGTCGAAGGACGGGGCTTGTCGAAGGACGGAGCTTGACGAAGGACGCTCGCGTCGAAGGAGGCCCTATGCGCTCCCGCTCTCTTCTATTGGTGCTGTGCGGCACATTAGCGATGCTAGCACCCGCATATCGCACACCCGCCGCCGCAAGGCCGCTGTCGTTCGACGATTTCGCGCGCATCGTGCGCGTGAGCGATCCGCAAATAGCGCCCGATGGAAAGCGCATCGCGATCGTGGTAAGCCGGCCCGACATGAAGAAAGACACGACCGCGAACGAACTCGTTCTCGTCGACGTCGCCACCGGAAAACACCGGAGCCTCACCAAAACCCGCGAACACGTAAACTCCCCGCGCTGGTCCCCCGACGGCACGCAACTCGCCTTCATCGCACCCGCAAGCGGCGACCCGAAGGCGAAATCCGAAGTCTGGATATTTCCAATGAACGGTGGCGACGCGAACGTCGCAACCACTGCAGCCAACGGCGTGGACGCCTACGCATGGCGACCCGACGGCAAGGCGATCGCGTATTCCAGCGTCGACGATGCGAAAGACAAAACCGCGATCGAGAAGAAGCGCGACGTATTCGTCGTCGGCGATCAAGATTTTCTTTCGCAAGCCGCTCCGGTCGCCACGCACGTGTGGCTGCAAAAACTCGACAACGGCAAACCCGCTCGTTTAACCTCGGGTGCGTGGAGTCTCTCGCGTTTCTCCGATCTTTCGTGGTCGGCCGACGGCAAATATCTCGCGTTCACCCGCTTGCCCGACGCCTTCCAGGGCCACATCGGCCGTAGCCGCGCGACCGTCCTCGACGTAAGCACCGGCGCGTTGCACGACGTAACGACCGGCGCCATGTGGAGCGCGGGGCCCGTGTTCGCGCCGACCGGCGAACGCGTTGCCTTTGCGGGCGCAACCGAAAATCTATGGGCATTTCAAAATAACGTCGGCATTGCCGACATGGCCAAACCCGGAAATCTCTTTCCCGCAACAACGCTCGATCGCGACATTTCCTGGATGCAATGGATGCCCGACGGCAAAGCGATGTATTGGGCCGCCGACGACCACACCGGCGTAGCGTTATGGCGCATCGATCTCGACGCGCCAAAACACGAACGCATCGATCTCGGCGCGCTGCAATTCGCGGGCGAGGGCAGCACGGCAAGGGACGGTGCACTCGCATTCACCGCGTCGACCCAACGCGAACCCAGCGAACTCTACTATCTCGCGCCCAATGCAAGCGCACCAAAAAAGCTCACCGACTACAACGCCGCCATCGCCGCGCTTGATCAAGGCGCGAGCAAAGAATTCACCTGGACCAACGATGGTTTCACTGAAGACGGTGCGTTGACGTACCCGGTGGGATATGTCGCCGGTAAAAAATATCCGCTTGTGCTGGAGATACACGGCGGTCCGACGCAAAGCGCTTCCAAAACCGGATTCAGCGCATTCGTCCAAGTGCTCGCAGCGCACGGCTATTTCGTTTTACAACCAAATTATCGCGGTAGCGACAATCTCGGTCTCGCATATGCCAAGGCATTGCGCGGCGACGTCGATCCGGGCCCGGGTTCCGATATCGTTGCCGGCGTCAAAGCGCTCGAAGCGACTGGCGAGATCGACTCATCGCGAATCGGCGTCTCCGGCTGGTCCGGCGGCGGATTGCTCACGTCGTGGCTCATCGGTCACTACCCGATATGGAAGGCGGCAGTCTCCGGCGCAGCCGTAAACGACTTCGTCGAAGAATACGATCTCTCTGACGTCTACGATTACATGCCAAGCCTAATGGGCGACATCTCCCCATGGACCGCAGCCGGCCGCAAAAAGTACGAAGAGTTCTCGCCGATCAATTACGCCGCAAACGTAACCGCGCCAACGCTCATACTAAGCGACACCGGCGATTACCGTGTCCCGAGCGTTCAGGCCTACGCATTCTATCGCGCGCTCAAAGAACAGGGCAAAACCGTCGAATTCGACGCAATCCCCGCATACGGCCACTTCCCGAGCGACCCCGTACGCCAACTCGAAGTCTACAAACACTGGGCCAACTGGCTAAACAAATACCTGTCACCCTGAGCCTGTCGAAGGGCCGCCGCGAAATTAATATGTGAACTGGGTACACGCGAAACTTTCTTGGAGATGCATCATACAGGCCTTCACGATCTTATGGTGATGTTCGCGCGCCATGAACGTGCAGGTAGCTTCAACATCAGCGAAATCGATGACGACCGCCCGCGGCACTCCGAAGACGCCCGTCATCCTGAGCGTAGCGGAGCGGAGTCGAAGGACTGCGTCGAACGCAAACGCGCTTTACCGACCGAATGGACAAGTGCGCGCTGCCTCTCATAAGAACGCGTGCGGCTCCAGAAGCGCTCAGGACCGTGGCTCCGGCGTTGCGTTTTTTAGCTTGTGAATGCTGAAACCGTTGCCTTCGGAGTCACGCGCGAAAGCTGCCCCCGTCATCCTGAGCCTGTCGAAGGACCGAATCGAAACCCCGCCGCAACGCAAACCGAGCGTGAACGGCGCGCGGTCAGAGTGGATTCCGATGTCCGGCAGCTGGGCCACTCGGGGCAACGATGCCCCGCCCGATTGCCCACGTCGACCCATCCGCGTAGCGAAGCGAGACTACGTTGCATTGGACTTTTTGAGAATGTACAGGAAATCGCGTGAACGGCAAGCCGTCGGTTCGAGCACGCGCAATCGCCGATCCACCCGGTTGTAATCGCTGCTCGTAGTCGTACGTGATGCCGGGCCGGGTTTTGTCGAACGGAATGCCTAAGTCGATAAAGCTTAGCGTTTGAAAATTAATGCGAACGGCTGCGACGGCTCTTGCCGACTCGTTCTTCAACGCAAACGAATATGCTATAACCGTACCCCCGCGTACGCTAGACTTAGACGGGACTATTCGAGCATTGCACTGCGATACGCTTACGGGTGGGCGCTGGGCACAACCAAAAAGCAGGCCGGCTAACATCCAAGACGCTGCGCGGGTGGCGAAACAAGCATAAGCACTCATCTCAGCCAACAAATCCCGAATAAGCCCACGGTCTGAAATCGCAGCGAGCCCCAACATGTTGTTCACAGGGAACGAGTTTATCGAGTTTCACGCTGGGCTTCCGGCCAATCTTCGACGTAAAGATACGTAGACGCGCGTGGTTTGCAATGTATCTGAGCGCTGCGATAACGCGAATGCTCGGCTTGGTACAGGGTAAATTCGTCCGCGTGCTTGACGCCCGACTCTTGGACCAAGCTCGCGCCGGTTACTCGTCCGGATGCCGCTAAACTAACACAAACGATCGTCGACTTGGAAGGAAACTTGAAGCCGAGTGCGCGCGGAACGAACGGAACGTCTATCGAGTCGAGCAGCTCGGGCGGATCCGGCACGTTGCACCGATCGCGTACGGCGCGCGGCACAGGCGAATGCCAATTGCCGGTGACCGTTGCGGCGCTATGCGGGTGAGCGCGCCGCGGGTGCGAAGCGCCTGCACACGCTGCGAGAAATAGAACCAACGCAGCCATGACTGGACGCAACGTGACACCATGCCCAACTGGTGCGCGTTCAACCGCCTGAATCCGAATTCGTGCCTTTTTAGCCCGCATTGCAGAGCAAAGCAACCTCATCGACCGGTGATTCGATGCGGTAGGTTGCGTCGCTGAATTAGCAGCGCCTGCGCGCAGTGTCATCCGGGCCTCTAACCCATACCCATCTTCGTATTCCCTCGAGTTCACGCTTGGCTTCCCCGATGGTCGACCCATCTTCGAAACGCAGGAAAAAAGTGATTTTATTGAAGGCGCGGCCTCGCATTTGCGACTTCGAAAACATCGTCGAGGTCGGCCCAAATCGTCGCTGGGGCGAGAATGGCCAGCCTGGACCGCCGCGCATGCCTCTCCTATACTAGCTACATGACGATCAAGAGATTGGACCACGTCAGTGTCGTCGTCGACGACCTTGCACCCGCTATTGCTTTTTTCACCGCGCTCGGCATGACGATCGATGGCGAAACGCCGGTCGAGGGCCCGTGGGTGGACCGCGTCAACGGGCTCGAAAGTGTCCAAGTCGACATCGTTATGATGCGGACCCCAGATGGGCATGGGCGGCTTGAGCTGACGAAGTTTCGCAATCCAAAACTGGTCGAGATCGAGCCGGCGATCGCACCGCCGAACACGCTCGGCCTCCGCAGCGTCATGTTTACAGTCGAAAGCGTCGACGACACTGTCGCTCGTCTGCGCGCCAACGGCGCCGAACTCGTGGGCGAGGTGGCCCAGTACGAGGACAAGTACAGACTCTGCTACATGCGAGGCCCTGCGGGCATCATCGTCGCGCTGGCTGAGGAACTCTTCTGAAGTTCTGAAGCGTCGCCGCCTTCGGAGAAACCGGTGGCGTCTTAGGCGTCGCTCCTTCGACTCTATCCCATGGCTCGCAACCATCCTGCCTGGGAGTCGGGTTGCATCGTGAGACCTTTCACGCCCTCAGTAATTAAGTCCGGTAGAATGGCCTCAGGTTACGTTGACACAGAGGGCAGCGCCCTGTCACGAACTTGGGAAGAGCCGGATCATCGGGCGAGCTACAACCCTTCAAAGCAACGTGATTCGTGCAACGTTCCAGCATGGGAGTCGCCCACGTGAGCGGCCCCATGCTGGTATCTTGGACCGGCTATTTCATCTCGCAGGAGTCCAATCGGATTTCAGCCGGTAGTGCTTGTCGGTTAAACGGATACACCATTTGATATCGTAATGTGGCCTCGATGGAATATACCGAGCGTTGAACAGCTCATGAACCGAACTCTAAGACGAAAATACACGCAACACACACAACTGCTGCGGGGTTCAAGACGCGCGCTTCGGAAATGCCGCGACGGTTCCCGATGCTTTAAACGCGTGCGAGTGGTTCCGGCAGGAACGTCTCAGTAATTTCTACGTATTTGCAAAGCACGTTAGCCATGCCGGCAGCAAGAACTCCACTTGGCGAACCTCCCAACTTTCCGGGGCCGCTCCATCGCTGAATGCGGGCTTCTGGATTCCAAAGGCGGATGATCGAGAGAAGAAATAGAACAAGCGAAGACCGACATCATGTATGTTATTGCTTGTCTGTATGCGACTGCGCTCGAATTCGGCTATGCAACTTTTCTGGCTGAAGGGGGCCAGCGGATTTTCTTCGCTGTCATCGCTCTTATCGCGCTCTCAGGTGCGACGTTCAAGCTCGTGCAGTTTCTAAAACAGCGACGGATCGAGTCATGAATACTGCGTGGTTATAAATCCGCCACCCCGCCCCATGAAACCCGGCTCCCGCGCGGCACACCGCATGCCAAAATATCGGCACCGCCCCGCGACCCGGAGCTAGAACCTCGCGACCCGGAGCCCGTAACCCCGTCACCCCGAGCTTGTCGAAGGGCGCTCCGACAACGCAGTCCAACAACCGCACCATGAAACGTCCACTCGCACTTGCCATAGTCGCGCTGTTCCTAGCTTTCCCGCTGGCAACGAGCGCCGCCGATACGCAAAGCCCGACGCAGAAGCTAATGAGCAAATTGGAATGGCGCAACATCGGCCCGTTTATCGGCGGCCGCGCCGTTGCCATTGCCGGCGTGCCGAGCAATCCGAATCTCTTTTACTTCGGCGGAGTGCAGGGCGGCGTCTGGCGCAGCACCGATTACGGCCAAGAGTGGACGAACATCAGCGACCACAAGATTCCCGGCATCGCCGACTCGATCGGCGCGCTCGCGGTAGCGCAGTCGAATCCGCGCGTGATCTACGCGGGTACCGGCGAAAGCGATATCCGCAGCGATTTCGATACCGGCGACGGCATCTACAAAACGACCAACGCCGGTAAAACCTGGCAGTACGCGGGCCTGCGTGACTCGCACACCACAAGCGCCCTTGCGATCCACCCGACCGATCCGAACATCGTGTACGCATCCTCGATGGGCCACGTATTCAAGCCCGACCCCGAACGCGGCGTTTTCAAAACCACCGACGGCGGTAAGACCTGGACGAAGTCGCTCTTCGTCGACGACAAAACCGGCGCCATCGACGTCGTGATGGACCCGCACAACCCGCGCGTGCTGTACGCCGCCATGTGGCAAGCGCAGCGCGTGCCGTGGAAACTCACCAGCGGCGGACCCGGAAGCGGCCTGTACAAAACGGTCGACGCCGGCGCGCATTGGACGAACATTTCCAAGCATCCGGGGTTTGCACGCGATCTTCTCGGACGCATGGGCGTTTCGGTGTCGGCAAGCAATCCGAACGTCGTGTACGCGATCGTGCAAGCCCACGACGGCGGCGTATTCCGCTCGACCGACGCAGGCGCCACGTGGAAACGCGTAAACGCCGAAATGAAACTGCGTCAACGCGCATTCTACTACATGAGCATTTTCGCCGATCCGACCAACTCAAAAGTCGCGTACATTCCCCAAGTCGACGGCGTCTTCAAGACGACCAACGCCGGAAAAACCTGGAAAACGATCTCGCCGCCGGGCGACCATCACATACTCTGGATCAATCCGCACAATCCAAAAATCTTGCTCGGCGGTGACGACGGCGGCGGAACGGTCTCGACCGACGGCGGCAAAACGTGGAGCACCGAGAACAATCAGCCCACGGGTCAGTACTATCACATCGCGCTCGACAAACAATTCCCGTTCCACGTCTACGGTGCCGCGCAGGACGAAGGCGCCTTCGAAGGGCCGAGCGCGACGTACACCGGGAGCATCGGACTTGGCGATTGGCACGCCGTCGCGTCGGGCGAGAGCACGTTCGTCGCGCCACAGCCCGGCGACCCGAACGTCACCTACGGCAGCGGTTATTACAGCGCGATGTTGCGTCAAGACAACAGCGTCGGCCAAGTGCACAACGTAAGTCCGTGGCCGACATACCTATCGGGCGCGTCGTCCGGCGAATTGCGCTACCGTTTCGGATGGACCCATCCGATTTTCTTCTCGCCCGTGAATCCGCACGAACTGCTCGTCGCCGCGCAAAACGTTTTTTCGAGCATGGACGAAGGCAAAACCTGGAAAATCCTCAGCCCCGATCTCACGCGTAACGATAAGAGCACCGAAGGCAACAGCGGCGGACCGATCGATTTCGATCAAACCAGCGCGGAAACGTTTCCGGACATCGCGTCGCTCGCGGTTTCGCCGCTCAACGGCGACCTCATGTGGGCGGGTTCCGCCGACGGATTGGTGCACGTCACCACCGATCACGGCGCAAAATGGACGCTCGTGACGCCGCCGGCGCTGCCGCAATGGGCGCAGATCAGCTCGATCGAACCCTCGCACACGTCGCCCGGCACCGCCTACCTTACGGCCTCGCGCTACATGTGGGACGACTTTCACCCCTATGTATTCAAGACCACCGACTACGGCGCGCACTGGACGTCGATGACGACCGGATTGCCCGACGATCAATACGTCTTCGTCGTGCGCCAAGATCCGCGCGAACCGCGCCTGCTCTTCGCAGGCACGCGAAGCACCGCATACGTGAGCATGGACGGCGGCGCGCAATGGCAGCCGCTTACGCTGAATCTCCCGGGCGTGCAGGTGCGCGACATGAAGATCGACGCGCGCCAAGGCGAACTCGCAATCGCGACGCACGGGCGCGCGATCTGGATACTCGACAACCTCGCGCTGCTCGAGCAACTCGCGCGCACCACGCAACCGAGCGTGGCCGACGCGCAGCTGTTCACCCCCGAAACCGCGTGGCTCTCGCACGCCTACGGCGGTACGGCCAGAGGCGACGTCGGACAAAACCCGGCCTACGGCGCAAGCGTGTTCTTCAACGTCCCGTCCAATTACGACGGTAAAACCCCGGTAACGCTGTCGTTCCAAGATGCGCACGGCGCGACGATTCGTAGCTTCGCGCTGCACCTGAAAAACAAACATGCGAAAAAAATCGCACCCGAAATCCGCGCAGAGATGGACGCGGTGCACCAACGCGCGCTCGAGTTGAAGGACATCACGGCGATCGAACCGGGAATGAATCGCTTCCAGTGGGACATGCGTTACGCGCCGGCCACCGAAGTTCTCGGCTTCCGCGAACCGACGACCGACGACTTTCTGGACAACGTCAATGGCCCAACCATCGTCCCCGGCGCCTACACGGCCGTCCTGCAATACGGTGCAAAACGTCTGACGCAACCGCTGCGCTTGCAACTCGATCCGCGTCTCCACCCGACGGCCGCCGACCTCGACGCGCGCCTCGCGCTCGAAACGCGCGTGCACGACACGCTGGATAGCCTCAACAAAACGATCGACGCCGCAATGGCAAGCCGCGCTCACCTCTCACCCGCAAAGCGCGCGCAACTCGACCGCGCGATCGCCGACGTCGTGCAACTCAATATCCATTCAACCGAAGGCGACGTCTTAGTAGAAACAAAACTGCGCGACCATCTCGCGTTTCTAGCAAACGAACTAGAACTCGCCTACGAAAAACCAACCGCAGCCGAATACGCAACCTACGCAGACCTCCAAAAACAAGCCGCCGCCGGAGAAACCCGCCTCCGAACCCTAACCGCATCGCCCTAACCCCCGTCATCCCGATCCACCCCCGTCATCCTGAGCCTGTCGAAGGACGTCCACCCCCGTCATCCTGAGCCTGTCGAAGGACGCCCACCCCCGTCATCCTGAGCCTGTCGAAGGACGAGCTTGTCGAAGGACCGCGCTCGGATGGATGTCCGCACCGTACCCAGCCGCAAGCACGGCGACGATCGAAGCCGGCGTCAGCACTTCGACCTCGCCGTGCGTGGGCCGCGGGCACCGCTCGCCATACCCGGAATCCGTCCAAGCCAGAATCTCGCCACCCCAAAGAACCCACGCTCTTCCATCGATCGCAACATACGTTCCATCCGGCAATGCTGCAAAATCATCGCGATACGTGCGTTTCACGCGGCCGATAAGCCGCTCGGCATGCAGCTTCGCATCCATAACGTCCGCGCCCGCCGGACCACCAAAGCACGATTCCCACACTAAGCGGAATCGCTTGTAGTCGGCATGTCGACATTCAGCGCACGGCCGATGACCTGCGCCAAGAGCCGTAACGTCATCGAGAAAAAATAGCTCGGTATACGAATGCGGCTGCATCACTGCGCGATGTCTGCCGCGGAACTCTAAACGACACGCGATCCAGCGGCGAACCTGCCAATCACGCACGATCCTGCGCGCATCGTCGTGCAAGATGCCGCGATTGCCCATAACGAGCCCGCGGCCTCCCACCGCAACGATATCCCCAAACGGCGTAACCCGATTTCGCAAAGCCACCGCGGACTCTTCGGCACCTCGCCGAATCACCCAGTCACCCTGAGCCTGTCGAAGGGCCGCCCCCGTCTAACCGTAGCTCTATCCACCATCGTGCCGGATCAAGCCGCCCGATTACAAAAAAAAAAGGACTATCCCCTCCCCGGAGGGTAGGGGTGCCTATGCGAAAGAAAAGGTCAGCCGCGGTGACGCTCGCTGTCGCGCGCAAAACCGATGTTGTGCGGCGGCTAAAGACGGCACGCGGGCATCTGGAGGGCGTCCTCGGGATGATCGAGGACGATGCGCCTTGCATCGATTTACTGACGCAACTTTCCGCGATACGTTCCGCGCTCAGTGGGGTCAGCCACCTCATCGTGCAACACCATGTCGATCGATGCTTTATGGAACTCGTTCGTTCCGGCGACGAGAAGACTGCGGTGGCGGAACTGCTGCTCACGCTGGCCCGCGATACCCGCTCAGCCTAAGGCACGGCACGATATGATTTCGTTCGAGCCCGGCGACGGACGTTACGTCGTTCGAATCGGAAGGCTCTCCGTTTCACAAAGCACGTTTATGATCACCGCTGCGATCGTCGTGGGCGTTGGCGGTGGATTCGGCGCCGTCGGCTTTCGCGCGCTTATCGCCGCTGCGAATTGGCTCGCGTTCGGAGTTCTGGGCACGTTTCTCTCTAGGCACGTCGGCCAGGTGGGCGTTGTGCTGGTGCTAGCACTCGGCGGGGCGGTCGCCGCTTTCGTTGCATCGCGGTTTGCGCCGGAAGCAAAGGGGCACGGCGTACCCGAAGTTATGGAGGCCGTGGCTCTACGCGGCGGAGTTATGCGCCCGCGCGTGATCGCGATCAAGGCTCTCGCGTCAGCAACATCAATAGGATTTGGCGGCAGTTGCGGACGAGAGGGACCGATCGTCCAAATCGGTTCGGCAATAGGATCGGTGCTTGGACAAATTCCGCGCGCGCCGGCCCCGATCGTCCGAACGCTGGTCGCGTGCGGAGCGGCTGCAGGCATTTCTGCTACATTCAACGCGCCGATCGGCGGTGTGTTCTTCGCATCGGAAGTAATCCTCGGCGAATTTGCGCCGCGTTCGTTTGCGGCAATCGTGGTCGCTTCGGTCATTTCAGCAGTGATCGGACGGTCATTCCTCGGCAACCATCCGTCGTTTTCCGCTGCCGGCTTCGTGCTCGTTTCGCCCTGGGAGTTGGTCCTTTACGCGTTACTCGGCATGCTCGCCGCAGTCTGGGCAATGGGATTTGTCAATCTTCTCTATGCCGCCGAGGATGGTTTCGAGCGATTGCGCATCCCGCGAACGTTGAAGGGAGCGATTGGGTTCGCCGGGGTTGGCGTCATCGGCATCTGGTTTCCGCAGATATTCGGGGTTGGTTACGGTGTCATCCAGCAGGTGTTCTACTCGCACGTTCCCCCCGCGCACGCCATAACGCTTGCGGTGCTTAAGCCGCTCGCTACGTCGCTGACACTCGGTTCCGGAGGCTCGGGAGGCGTGTTCGCGCCCTCACTCTTTACCGGTGCCTTCTTGGGTGACGGGTTCGGTGCGTTGGCGCACCACGCGTTTCCTTCGTGGACGGGTCCGGCGGCGGCCTACGGATTGGTCGGCATGGCTGCAGTGTTCGCGGCCGCTTCGGAAGCACCGATAACGTCGATTATGATCGTCTTCGAGATGTCGAATGATTACACGATCATCTTACCGTTGATGGTAGCTGTCGTCATCGCATCGCTCTTAGGACGTAGATTACTTGGCGCGACAATCTACGAACGCAAGCTGTTGCGGCGCGGCATTGATTGGCAACGTATTCGCAATCCGAAGGTATTCGCCCGCGTTTCGGTGTCGCAGGTCGGAAGGCCACCGCCGCTTATCGCACAATCGCGTCAGACGATTCGATCGCTCGCGCTCGAAGGAGCGAATTCGACTGAATTGGCGTTACCTGTCTGCGATGGGAAGCGTTTCATTGGCATCGTTCATCTCTCGGATGTTTCTCACGGGCTTGCAGCCGGCAACGGGGAATGCGAAATCGGAACGATCGTGCTTCCTGCGCAGGGCATACTGAGCTCCAGCGACACGCTGGAGCGCGCCGCCACGCTCATGGCGGACCCTCGCGCTCCACTTCTTCCCGTCATCGCCGCCGGCGAACTGGTCGGCGTAGTCACGCGCCGCGATCTTTTGGCGGCATACCGCAGCGTGGTAAAGGTTTAAGACCCCCAACATCCATCACCCCACGCCCCCCGTCACCGTGAGCCTGTCGAAAGGGCCCGTCACCGTGAGCCTGTCGAAAGGCGCCCCGTCACCGTGAGTCTGCCGAAAGGCGCCCCGTCGTCATCCTGAGCCCGTCGAAGGACGCCCCGTGATCCTCATAAGATAGAAGTAGGGGATGATTA
>DATBTT010000046.1:0-26664 GCA_036559125.1 Vulcanimicrobiaceae bacterium | reverse complement strand
CAGCTCGACTGGAATTTGATCGCCCCGGTGCAGCAGGCAAACCTGCGCGGCAAACCGGGCGTCGCGTTTCGCGTCGTGCCGACCGCCGTCACTGCCGGACTCGCGATCAATACGACGCACGCGCCGCTCGACGACGTGCGCGTGCGGCGCGCGCTTGCAATGGGAATCGACCGCGACGGGATCAGCAAAAAGATCACCCTCGGCCGCTATCCGGTAACCAACATGTTACAGCCGCAATTCTCGTGGGCATACGATCCGAATGTTAGAGAACCCGCATACGATCCGCGGGCGGCCGACGCGTTGTTCGATACAGCGGGTTGGCGCCGCGGCGCCGACGGCGTGCGGCAAAAAAACGGCAAACGCTTGGCGTTGGTGTACGTGCAATTTCCGGAATCGACCACCGGCGTGCGCGTAGCGACGACGGTGCAGCAAGAATTGCGGGAGCGCGGCGTCGACGTCGCCATCAAATCGATCAGCAACGCGCAATTGTTCCTACCCGAAGCTCGCGGCGGCACGCTCGCGAGCGGCAATTTCGATCTCGCATACGTTCCCTGGACGATGGGGGCCGATCCCGACGATTCGTCGATTCTGAGTTGTCACGCGCCGTCCAATTACATGCGCTACTGCAACCGCGAAGTCGATCGCTTGGAAAAACGCGCGTTGGCGTCGCAATCGCAGGCCGAGCGCAAGGCGTTGTACGCGCGGATTGGGCGCATCGTCGCTCGCGACGTTCCGATCGTATACCTGTTCAACGCAGACTACATATACGCGTACCGGACCGCCTTGCGCGGATTCTATCCCAACGCATTCTTGCCGACGTGGAACGCCGCCCAATGGGCGGTACGCTAGCACGCTAAAAGGGGATTGACGTGGCCGTAGTCGTTACCACCGCCATCGCGCAAAATTTCGGCATCGTGCTCTTCATCGTCGCGATTATCGTTGCGGCCGCAAAACTGCGTCGCGCGCGATTGGATCGCCGGGTGACGAGTTGGGCCTACGTGTTTTGGGGCGAGATTCTTTTTTACGGCGTCGGTCTCGCGATGCTCTACGCGGGCATCTTCCACGCGTTTTTCCAGAGTATGACGGCTAAGGGTATCGGCTGGACGCCGAGTCCGTTCGAATGGGAGCTGGCATGGGCCGAGTTCGGCGTGGCCATCGTCGCGGTGGTCGCGCTTTGGCGCGGCTACGAGATGCGCCTGGCGGCGACCATCGTCTTCGTCACGTTCTCAATCGGCGCCGCCATTCAGCACGTCAATCAAATTCGATGCTGCCACAATTACGCACCGGGAAACGCGGGCCCAATCTTATGGTTCGGAGACATCGCGCTCCCGCTAATCGTCGTCATCCTGACCGTTCTATCCCGCGAAGCCTACGAACGCAAAGCCCCATGGTAATCCCGTCATCCTGAGCCTGTCGAAGGACGCTTCCGACAAGCTCATGGTTCGAGAATCTCGCCCTTCGACAGGCTCAGGGTGACACTAGACGCTTTTTACGGCGGCGACTAGGGCGTCGACTGAGGCTTTTGCGTCGCCGAAGAGCATCGAGCAATTGGGCGCTTCGTAGAGCGGATTTTCGATGCCCGCGAATCCCGAGCGCATCGAGCGTTTGAGGACGACCACGTTCGAGGCTTTGTCGACGTCCAGAATCGGCATTCCGTAGATCGGCGAACTCTGCACGTTGCGGGCCGCGGGATTCGTGACGTCGTTTGCGCCTATGACCAGCGCGACGTCGGAGCGCGGAAATTCCGGATTGATGTCGTCCATGTCGTAGAGCGCGTTGTATGGGACGTTCGCCTCGGCGAGCAATACGTTCATATGTCCCGGCATCCGCCCGGCCACCGGATGGATTGCGTACTTTACCGCGACGCCGCGTTTTTCCAATTGATCGGCTAATTCGCGCACGCTATGTTGTGCTTGCGCGACGGCCATTCCGTAGCCTGGTACGATGACCACTTGATGCGCGTATGCGAGCATTACCGCGACGTCGTCTGCGGTCGTCGCTCGAACGTTCTGCGGAGCGCCAGACGTTGAAGCGATTTCCATGCCGCCGCTGCTCCCGAACGCCCCGAACAGCACGTTGGTGAGCGGGCGATTCATCGCCCTGCCCATGAGAATCGTGAGTAGCGTGCCGCTCGCGCCGACCAGCGCGCCCGCGATGATCAACACGGTATAACCGAGTTCGAATCCCGTGATCGCTACGGCAAGACCGGTAAACGAATTGAGCAGCGAAATGACGACGGGCATGTCTGCTCCGCCGATAGGGAGCACGAAGAGCACGCCCAGAGCCAGCGCCGCAACGATCAAGCCCGCGTAGACGCCGGACGGTACTAACCCCTGCGTGGCGACGATCCAGGCGCCGAGTGCCACGATAGCCAGCGCGACGACGCCGTTGACGATCTGCTGACCGGTATACGTGACGGGCCGTCCGGTCATGAGTTCTTGCAGCTTCAGAAATGCGACGACGGAACCCGCCGCCGATATCGCGCCGATGATCGCGCTCAACACGAGCGAAACGGAAATGACCGGACCCATTGCGGTTGGCACGCCGTATGCGTGGCCGCCGCTTTGGAATACGAAGAACTCCAGCGTCGAAATGAGCGCTGCCGCACCGCCTCCGGCACCATTGAAAAGGGCGACCATTTGCGGCATCGCCGTCATCTTGACGCGTAGCGCGGCGACGGCGCCGATTATGGCTCCGAGAACGATGCCGACGGCAATGGCCCACCAACCCAGCGTTCCGTTTGCGACAAAGACGGCGATGAGCGCGAGGAGCATGCCGACGGCGGCGAGGCGGTTGCCGAAGCGCGCCGTAGCCGGCGAACTCAAATAGCGCAACCCGAGGATGAAGAGCACGATCGCAGCCAGTTCGGCGATGCGCTGCGCGACGAGCGACGCGTCGGCGGTCATTTCTTCACGGTCTCCCGCTTGCGGAACATTTGCAGCATGCGTTCGGTCACCGCGAAGCCGCCGACGACGTTGATCGTGCCGAGCGCTACCGCGAGAATGCCGAGCGTCGTTAACAGGCCGCCGTTGAGGCGGCCGCCGAAAACTTGGCCTAGTATAACGATCGCGCCCACGAGCACGACGCCGTGGATTGCGTTGGTCGCCGACATCAGCGGCGTGTGCAGCGTGGTCGGCACTTTCGAAATCAACGCGAATCCGATGAAGATCGCGAGTATGAAGACCGTAAGCAGCGAGAAAAACTCGTTCACGAAACAGCTCCCGTTGCATCGAGCGTGGGTTGGTGAACGACGACGCCGTCGTGCACGATGGTCGTGCCGCGCACGATTTCGTCGTTCATGTCCAGGGCGAGCGCTCCGTCCTTGATCAGCACGCCGAGCAGGGCGAAGACGTTGCGCGAATAGAGTTGGCTCGCGTGATACGGCATGGTCGCGGCGAGATTGGTCTGGCCGACGATGGTGACGCCGCCCGGAGTAACGTACGTGCTGCCCGGGTGCGTCAACGCGCAGTTGCCGCCCGCTTCGGCGGCGAGATCGACGATTGTGGAGCCGGGTTTCATTGCCGCCACCGCGTCTTCGCTAATCAGCAGCGGCGCGCGCTTGCCGGGCACGAGCGCCGTGGTGATGACGACATCGCTCGCGCCGATCGCATCGACCATAAAGCGACGTTGTTTTTCAATTTGCTCGGGCGTCAGCTCTTTAGCGTAGCCGCCGGCGGTTTCGGCGTCGGCGCCGACGTCGACTTCCAGAAACGTCGCGCCCAAGCTGTGCACTTGCTCTTTTACCGCCGCGCGCACGTCGTAGGCGCTCACGACGGCGCCCAAGCGGCGCGCGGTCGCGATTGCCTGCAAACCGGCCACGCCCGCGCCCAACACGAGCACCTTGGCCGGCGGAATCGTTCCCGCGGCGGTGGTGAGCATGGGAAAGAACTTCGGAAGCGTCGATGCGGCGATCAGCACGGCTTTGTATCCGGCGATATTGCTTTGCGAACTGAGCGCGTCCATCGATTGCGCGCGCGTTATGCGCGGGATCGCGTCCATCGAGAGCGCGGTGATGCTCGCACTTGCCAGCGTCCCGACGTACGGCGCATCGCCCAAGGGCGCTAACAGCCCGAGCGCGACGCTCCCTTTGCGCATCGAGCGCAGCCCCGCATCGGAGGGACGACCCACCGTGATTACGAGATCGGCGTTTGAAAAGAGAACGGCCGGGTCGTCGACGATCGACGCTCCGGCCTTTTCATAGCCTTCGTCGGGGAACGCCGCTTGCGTTCCCGCGCCGCGCTCCAGCGCGACGGCGACCCCCGATTTCACCAGCTTTGCGACGGTCTCCGGAACGAGCGCGACGCGCGTTTCGTTTGGCCCGGCTTCGCGTGGAACGGCGACGTTCATGCGTCGAGCGTTCCGCGCTACGTTGGGGAACCCTCCGCTTTAGGAATGCAGCGAGGCGAGCAACAACACGAGAATGACCGCGAACGCGACGGCGCCGCCGACGTGCGTGACATGCTGTCGATGCAGCCGGCCGCCGCCGCCGGCAAACGCGATGGCAAAATCGGCCAGCGAAAGCACGAGCCCGGCGCCCACGACGACGATCAAATGCGGCACGTCGCGCAAGTACGCATTGGCAATGAGAATTAGCCCCAGCACGATATCTCGCGCGCCGCACGCGCGAACGAACTGCAGGCCGTTTCCGGGGTCGACCGGCAACCCGTAGCTTTGCGAGAGACCGCCGGGCTTTAGCAATGCGCCGGCTCCCACGGCGACCAAGGCGATCCCCGCGACAAATGCGAGCAGAATCGGAAGCGACACTAGCGTATGCTGATCGCGTTGCGCAGCACGCCGATGTTTTCGATTTCGATTTCGACGATATCGCCGCTCGCGAAAAACTCGGGCGGCGTGCGCGCGAAGCCGACCCCTTCGGGCGTCCCCGTTGCGATGACGTCCCCGGGTTCCAGCGTCATACCGCGACTGAGCTCTGCGATGATCCGCGGAAGTTTGAAGATCATCTGCTCCGTATTGCTTTGCTGCTTTACGACGCCGTTGAGTTTCAATTCGATGCGCAAGCGCTGCGGATCGCCGATGCCGTCGGGCGTAACGATCCACGGCCCGATCGGACAACTCGCGTCGATGCTCTTGCCCTTAAACCACTGTCCGTGTTGGCGTTGCAGATCGCGCGCCGATATGTCGTTCAAAGCGGTGTAACCAAAAACGGCTTCCAGCGCGTTCTGTTCGGTCGCGTCTTTGAGCTTGGCACCGATGACCACGGCAAGCTCGGCCTCCCAATCAAAGTTCGGAGAGACGCGCGAATCGAACTCGAGCGTCGCGTCCGGATCGGCGATGGCGGTCGGTGATTTCGTGAAGAATGTCGGCACGTCGGGCAGATTCAAATCGCGTCCGAGCGCGCGCGCGCCTTCCTTTGCGTGTTCGAGGTAGTTGCGACCTACGCAAAACACGTTCTTGCGGGGCCGCACCGGCGCTGCCAGACGCACCTCGGTCAAATCGAACGTTTCGCGCGTATGTCTGCGCGCGCGATCGCCCGCGGGTAACGCCATGTAGTCGAGTAACGAGTCGCACGCGATGGCCACGATGCGGCCGTCGTCGATAAATCCCGGCCGAACGCGCTGGTCGTAATAAAAGCTAAGGTAACGCATCTTCGTCTCGGCGGCGCGTTAAATGCCATTCGCCGCAGTACCTGCACTCGTACGTAAGGAGCGCGCCGCCCATGCCGTTCATGAGCGCCACGCTGCGCGCGTGAGCCTGCGTCGGGTACCGGTCCTTGGACGAACAACTGCGCTCGCGATCCGCAGCGACGTCGGACGGAAAAATCAGCGGCGGAAGAGGCGGGCGGGTCCGACGTCGCCGCGCCATCGCTATGGTTTGGGTGTGGCTTTCGGCTTGGCGACGTCCTTTTTGATGATCGCCTTGATGTCGGGAAGATTCCTAGCCGATTCGCGAGCCTTCTTCGATTTTGCGTCTGCCGCGGCTTGCGCCTTGGCAGCTTTCAAATTGTCGCGCTTGGCGATGTCGACCATATTGTTGGCCGCACCTTGCGAGTTGCCCCAATTGCCGCCGGCCTTGACCAGCGAAACGTGCCGGCCGACCACGTGCGTTTTTGGGTCGTAGTCGTAGCTGACGTGGTACATGCCGACAAGCGCGGTGCCGTCGGGGCGCCGGATCCACATTTGCAGCACGTTGCCGTACGTCTGGGCGTTGAACGTGTAATTCGGGCATGACTTGCCTGACTTTACGCGCACGACTTGGCCGTGCTTGTTGACCTCGACGTTGAAATCCGTGTGCAGCTTCGTATTGGGCAGACGCGGAGTCGGAAGCGCTTGGGGTGCGGCGGTCTTCGCGGCCGCCGCCGCCACGGCCGGCAGCAGCGCGAACATAACGGCGAGCGCGATGGCTCGCATGACGTTCTGCATCATTAGTTTTCAGTTCCGCGAAAGAGCGGCGAAAGCATGACCGCACGAGGCGCAGGCGACGACCACTTGATAGTGTGCCGGCTGCTCTTGTGCCTTGCGGTGCCAATGCTCGTCTTCTTCACTGCCGCAGTAACGGCAATAGGTCGCAGATGAGTTCCCCAGCTCGCGCAACTCGTTCCACCCAGGCGTGTTGTCATGCGCTTGTCGAATGACGGGCTCTCCATGCCCCGCTGGTTCCGTATCTCTGCCCTTGGGCTCCTGGTCGCATTGTTCTGCGGGTTTGCGCCGGCGCGTGCCGCCCGCCCCATCGTCGATCTTCATAAGCTGGACGCGTACTTTGCCCTCTTCGCGCGCGACTCAAACGTTCCATGGAAGCCGACGGCGGTTCGCCTGGACACCTATTCAAGCGCGCCGGTGGATTTTGCGGTGTATGCAGTCGACCCCGCGAGCGTCTTGGTCGCGGGTGCGGACACCCGGCCGCGCGCGATCGACACGCGACGGCGAAAGCCGGTCGTCAGATGGCGTTTTACGCCGCCGGGCGGTTACCAGTTTCAATCCAGCCAGGTTACGGTGCCTCTAGGCAGCCGCGAGGGCTTTTTCGTCGTCGAGGCTCGCCGCGGAAACGTCGGCGAACAGGTTTGGATCGACCGTACGCGCATCGGCCTTCTGACGAAGGAAACGCCGAACGGCATTCTTCTCTACGGGGCCGATCTGGGTAGCGGAAAGGCGCTTCGGGGGATGCGCGTTTCGTTCGTCGTCAACGGGCGCTTCAAAAACCGGTCGACCGACCGGCACGGGTTGATCGTTTGGCGGGAAACGCCGCGCCCGATCTTTGCGCTCGCGCAGTGGGGCGAGAGCGAGGCGTTCGTATCGTTCTTGCCGCAGGCGCCCTTGCCCGCGACGATCGTCGGCGTAAACGCCGATTCGGCGGTGGTTCGCGCCGGCGACGTGCTGAACGTGGTGGGTTTTGCGCGCACACGATCGGGCGCGCGATTGCGCGCGGCGCGCGGCGACGTGCAGCTCAGCCTGCGGTTGCGCGGCGCGCCGGTGGTCCAGCGCACAGTCCGGCTCGACGCCGCCGGGGCTTTTCACACCGAGCTTGCGATACCGAAAAATGCGGGTGCCGGGGATTACGCATTGGTGGCGATCGCCGGGCGGGGGACGGCCGGAACCGCGGTGCGGGTGGATGCCGACGCGGCCGGGCTTTCACTTTCGATCGCGGCGGCCTGCACGGGTGCGTGTCCTGCGGACGCGGACGTTCCGCTGATCGTCAGCGCGCGGCGCGACGGTGCGCCGGCCCCAAATGTGCCGGTGCACGTATCGGTAGTCCGCTCGCCGCACGTCGCCTTCGGGGCTCAACCCGAAACCGCGCCGTGGGGAATCACGCAATGGACGGATGCCGGCGTTCGCACCGATGCAGCGGGCAAGGCGTCGGTGTCGATCCCTCACCCGACTGACGGACTGGCCTCGACCTACGGCGTACGCGCGGAGTCCGGCGGGGCCACCGCCGACACGCGCGTCGTCGTGCCGACTGCGCGCATAGCTTTGCGACTTCACCTCGACGCCGACGAGCAGAGCCTTGGAAGCCCGGTTGGCTTCGATGTGGATGCCGAAGACGCACAGTCCGGAAAACCGGCCGGCGGCATCCGCCTCGAGGTCAATCTGGTTCACGGCCAGTCGGTCCAGCAACAAATCGTTACGCTCGACGGAAACGGCCACGCGCGCGGAGCCTTTACGACGCCCCAAACCGGATCGAACCTCGTCATCGCCAAAACTGCCGCCGGCGACGGCATTGCAATGGACGCGCAACAAGTGCAGGTCGTCCCACAGGCGCTCCAAGGCGAGCAGGCAGCCAGCACCGGCGACGTTTCGATTGCACTGGATAAATCGCGGTATGCGCCGGGCGAAAGCGTACGCGCGAAGGCATCGCTTGCGGGCGCGCAAGGCGATGCGTTGATGACGTACGAGAGCGCGCTGAATACCGATCCGGTCGTGGTCGCGGTGCGCGGCGGTGAGGCGACGTCATCGTTTAAAGCCGGCGATGCCCCGGGCGCGCTGGCGATCGGTGCGGCATTCGTGCGCGACGGCGCGCTGCACTGGAGCAGCACGCCGGTGCGCGTCGATGGTCCGGGCCGGCCCGCGCTTCCGGTTCTGCACCTCGACAAACAAACGTACGAACCCGGCGCGCTCGCGACCGCAACGCTCGGCACCGTTCATCCGGAAAGCGGTACGCTCGTCGTGCGGATTACTGCCGGCGCGCCCAGCGGTGCTGCCGTCTTCGATGCGGCTCCGCGCGCGCTCGCGGCCGGCGCGACCTCTTCGCAAGATACGGCACCCGACGAACCGGCCTGGCATCCGTGGGTAGACTCCACCGGGCATCACGCGCAGATCATCGGTTTTACGCGCCGTGGGACGCCGCCGCCCGATCTTACTATCGCAGACGCCGATCCGCGCGACGTGTACTGGAACGTGGATCGGCATGCAGGTGGGGCCATTTCGATTCCGGTTCCCTCCGCGCGCGGCACGTATAGGCTTTCCATCCTCGATATCGGCGACGATGGTCGGGTTAGTGCCGCGTCCACCGATTTGATCGTGGGGGTCCCTCAATGACGGAGTCCGTGCGCGAAAACGCTACGCTCATGCTGCTCGACACCTACGGGCTCGTATATCGCGCGTTTTTTGCGCTGCCTCCGTTGACGACGACGCGCGGTATGCCGATAAACGCGGCGTACGGTTTCACGATGATGCTCGGCAAGCTCATTGCCGACGAAAAGCCGACGCACGTTATCGCGGCGTTCGACAAAGGTATGCCGGCGCAACGCGTGGCGATGTATAAGGAATATAAAGCGCATCGCGACCAGATGCCCGACGACCTTCGCGGTCAATTTGCGCTCGTGCGTAAGATTCTCGGAGTCTATCGCATTCCGATCGTGGAAATCGAAGGCGAAGAAGCCGACGACGTGATCGCGACGCTCGCACGCCAAGCCAACGCGATGGACGAACGCGCCGTCGTGATAACGGGCGATCTCGATCTGCTGCAAATCGTCACCGATCGCACGACCGTGCTCACGACGCGGCGCGGCATCACCGATCTGGGCCGGTACGATCCCGCCGCGGTGCGCGCGCGCTTCGATCTCGATCCGGCGCAGTTGCCGGACTATCGCGGGTTAAAAGGCGACCCATCCGACAACTTGCCCGGGATTCCCGGCGTCGGTGAAAAGACCGCGATCAAACTCGTCAAGGCCGCAGGATCGCTCGATGCGTTGCTCGCCGATCCGGCGCTCGCCGGAACGTCGAAACTACAGAAGCTCATCGAAGAACACGGCGAGGACGCGCGGATCTATCGCAACGTTTCGGTAATCAAGAACGATTTGGCGCTTACGCTCGATTGGGACGACGCACTCTATGCACCACCGCATAACGACGATCTGTACGCGCTTTACAGCGAGCTCGAGTTCAAGACGCTGCTCAATAGACTCGACGTTCCCGCCGAGATGCCGCTCTTCGTTACCGAAAAGCAATTGGAGGGCCGCTACCGGACGTACGTCGCTGCGACCGATCCGCCCGAGTATGCCGAACTTGCGCGCGAAATCGAGCGCCTCGCCGATGCTCCACAACTGAGTTTCGCGGTTCGCGCGGGCGGTGAGATCGGCATTGCCGCACAGCCGGGGACCGGCCTGGCCTTCTCGGCCGGCGCGCTCGCGCACGAACCCGTACGCGCAGCGTTCGCGGCGCTCGCGCGCGGCTCGCGGCGGATCGTCGCATACGATGGTAAAGCAGTGTTGTCGGCGTTACATGCGCGCGGGTGCGAACCGCTGAAAATTTCCGACGATCCGATGATCGGCGCGCATCTGCTCAATCCGTCGCGCGCGTTCGGCGCCGTCGGCGACGCCGCCGGCGAGTTTCTCGGCGCAGGCGTGGGCGACGACGCCGCCGCGCATGCCGATGCCGCGTTGCAGCTGGCGCAACCGGTTCGCGACGAGTTGGCCGCGCGCGATCAGCTCGCGCTGTACGAAGAGATCGAAGTCCCGCTCGCGACCGTGCTCGCAAAAATGGAATGGGCGGGCATCACGATCGATCCGGCGGAGTTGGAAGTGCTGGCGACCGAAGTCAACGGTTCGATCGCGCGCTTGCAGCGCGAGATTTACGAATTGGCCGGTGAAGATTTCAACATCGGTTCCCCGCAGCAGTTGGGTGCCATACTGTTCGGCAAACTACAGATTCCGGGCGGTAAGAAAAACAAGACCGGCTGGGCGACCGGCGTTGAAGTGCTTCAAGGACTGGCGCGCGCGTATCCGATCTGTGCGAAAGTTCTGGAGTACCGCGAAGTAACAAAACTCAAGAATACGTACATCGACGTCATTCCGCAACTGACGGATAAAACTGATGGCCGCTTGCGCACGATCTTCAATCAAACGTCGACGGCGACGGGGCGCTTGAGTTCGACGAATCCGAATCTGCAGAACATTCCGGTGCGCGGCGACCTCGGGCGGCGCATACGCCGCGCGTTCGTCGCACCGGGCGACTCGTACGCATTGCTGGCGGCGGACTACAGTCAGATCGAACTGCGATTGATGGCGCATCTCTCCGGCGACGAGGCGATGCGGCGGGCGTTCCACGAAGGGCAAGACATCCACGACTTCACGGCACGCCAGATATTCATGCTGGGTCCCGATGCGCAGGTCGATCCGAATCAACGCCGCATGGCAAAGTCCGTCAATTTCGGTCTTCTCTACGGCATGTCGGACTTTGGTCTGGCGCAACGGTTGGAGATCGGCCGCAACGAAGCACGCGAAATTACGAACGCCTATTTCGCGCGCTTCCCGAGCGTTCGCGCCTATATCGATAGCGTGATCGAGGGCGGTCGCCGCGACGGGTACGTGACCACGCTCTTAGGCCGTCGCCGGTACATGCCGGCGTTGACGTCCTCGAATTACATGTTGCGGTCGGCTGCGGAACGCGAAGCGACGAATGCACCGTTACAAGGTAGCGCCGCCGACCTCATGAAGCTCGCTATGGTGCGCATCGATGCGCGGCTGCGGGAAGCGCCGTACGCCCGCATGCTCTTGCAAATCCACGACGAGCTGATTTTCGAGGTCGAGCGCGCGCATCTGCGAGAAGTGGCGCAGTTGGTACGCAGCGAGATGGAAGGCGCGATAGCCCTGAGCGTTCCGCTGGACGTGACGGTCAAGACTGCAGGCAACTGGTACGATGTCGCAACGTACGAAGACGAGGCCCCCGAAGAAATGTTGGACGATGTTTGATTCTTTGCTGTTGATGCTCGCGCTGCAAAGCGCCGCTTCGCCCGCGCCGGCGATCGCGACGCTCTGCGTGCCGCGCGCGACGCTTCGCGTCGAAATTGCCGACACCGAACCGGCGCGCGAGCGCGGGTTGATGGACCGCACGGTGCTCGCGCCGCACACCGGCATGCTGTTCGTTTTCGATGCGGACCGCCAAGTCGAGTTTTGGATGAAAGACACTCTCGTGCCGCTCGACATGGTATTCGTCGGGGCCGACGGCGTCGTGCGTTCGGTCGCCGCGCGCGTTCCGTCGACGACGCCGGCGACTGCCGAATCGAAAATCCCGCGGCGCGACGGTACCGCGAAATACGTGATCGAATTGCCTGCCGGCGAAGCCGCCGCCGACGGGATCCGCCCCGGTGCGATCGTCCGCGGCATCACGGCGATCGAATGATCGCACCGCCGTCACGCGCTCCGGGCGCCATTCACACCGTCCGATACGCATTTATCGCAAACGTTGCGGTGCTGTTCGTCATCACCGAAGCGCTGGCGCGTTTCCGGCCGCAGCATACCGCCGGGGTACCGGCTATCGTCGTTTTTGCCCTTATCGCTGCTGCGGCGGCTTTTGGCGGCAGCCTGTATTTAGGACGAATCGGGACGGGCGACGCGACCGCCCGCTTGCGCTATTGGGTTCCGTTCGTCATCGTCGCGATTGGATTTTTCGGCGCGTTCTCGATCGTGTTGGCGGTGCTCTTCATCGCATTCGCGCACGCGCGTCTGGACTCGCCGGCCGTGCGCGCGTATTTCAGCGATCCGCGCCCGCTGCCATGGCTCGCATGGTTGATGCGCGCTTCCTAGGCTAGCGCGGCGTGCCCGAGTTGCCCGAAGTTGAGACCATTGCGCGCGGACTGAGCCGCCAAATCGTGGGGAAAACCATCGTCGCGGTGGCCGTTAGCATGCCCAAAATTGCCGTGGCACCGGCCGGCACGGACTTCAGCGCGGCGCTTCGAGGCCGCCGGATCGAGACCGTGGGGCGCCGCGGCAAATATGCCGTTCTGACCCTCGACGGCGGGGCGCGGTTGGTGACGAGCTTGCGGATGACCGGCCGGCTCGTCGTGGGTTTCTCGACCGACGCCCCCTACCCGTACGCGCACGTCACCCTGGATTTTGCGGGTGGCACTCGCCTGAGCTTTGCGGACGTCCGCCAGTTCGGCCGGATGCGCCTGGTCTTGCCGGGCGAAGCCTGGGATGCCGCCCTCGGCGTCGAGCCGCTCTCCGGGGACTTTACTCCTGAGCGCTTTATATGTATGCTGTCGGGGCGGACAACGCCGATCAAGGCTTTCCTCCTTGATCAGCGGCGCATCGCGGGCATTGGAAACATCTACGCCTGCGAAGCGCTCTGGGAAGCCGGGATCCGTCCCGGCAAGCCCGCGAAAGCGCTGACCAAACCAGCGATTCGCCGACTGCACCATGCACTCGTGGACGTTCTCTCACGCGCGATACGGTTGCGCGGAACGACCGTCGATGATTATGTGGACGCCGATGGACTCAAGGGCGGGTTTCAAAACGTGCTCTCGGTCTACGGCAGAAAAGGCGAGTCGTGTTCGCGCTGCGGCGGCCCTATCGTTCGGACGGTCTTAGGACAACGGGGAACGTGGTGGTGCCGTTCGTGTCAACGCTAGTGTCAAATAAAAAAATAAAACGAAGGTAGGAAACTCAACATCTCTACGACTGAAATCGCGCCTGCTCACCACGAAGAAGAGGACCAACTCGCGCTCGAACAGCGCCTCTACGAAGAATCGCTTAAAGTACTCGATGAAGGCCAGGTGCTCACCGGCGTCATCGTTCAAAAAGACAAAGACGAACTGCTGGTCGACATCGGCGGCAAGTCCGAAGGCATTCTTCCGTTTCGCGAACTATCGCTCGCGATCGAACCCAAGGAACTGAAGGTCGGCGACACCCTTGAAGTCATGATCCATCGGATCGACGATCAAGACGGTTCGCTATTTCTTTCCGAGCGGCGCGCTCGCGCTCTCAAGACGTGGGAGAAAGTTATCGAGGCGCACGATCACGACGAAGTGATCGAAGCCACCGTCACGCAGGTCGTCAAAGGCGGCGTGCTCGTCGATCTCGGCATGCGCGGCTTCGTTCCCGCATCGCAGATTCGCCGTCAACCCGTCGGCAATCTGGACGAACTCGTGGGCAAGAAGCTGCGCCTCAAAGTGATCGATCTGGATCACAAGCGCCACCGAGTGGTTCTCTCGCAGCGCCTCGTGCTCGAAGAAGAGCTCAACGCCAAGAAACAAGAGCTTCTGGGAACGCTCGAAGTGGGTCAGATCCGTGAAGGCGTCGTCGTGCGCTTGGCGGAGTTCGGCGCATTCGTCGATCTCGGCGGCATCGACGGCCTCATCCACAACAGCGAACTGAGTTACGCGCGTATCAAGCATCCGTCGGAAGTCGTTAAGATCGGCGACGTCGTCAACGTCGAGATCATGAAGTTCGATCCGGAAGCGAAGAAAGTGAGCCTCTCGCTCAAGCACGCGTTGCCGGATCCCTGGGACGAGCACGCGGATAAACTGTTCGAAAACAACAAACTGATGGCGCAAGTCGTCAAGGTCACGCCCAACTATCTCTTAGTCGAGATCGTACCCGGCGTGCTCGCGATGGTTCCGAAAGGCGAGTTCGACGCGAGCATCCAGTACAGCCCGGGTCAAGAAGTTGAAGTCACGCTGCTGACGATCAACCAGGCCACCCGTCGCATTACGGCGTCGATACAACACGTGGCGGACGTTCCGCCCGAGGAAATCGAAAAACTCACGATCGACGAGGAGCCGCAGGGCCTCGGCACGATCGGCGACGCTATTGCCTCGCCCGAGACGGCGGAAACCGCACCCGTCGAGTAAAATGCCCCACCCATGCGGGTAGGACTAACCGGCGGCATTGGTCGCGCACGATGCGCGACTGTGCCGCCCGCGCAGGATGCGCGAAGCAGCCCCATAGTGCGGCTAACTAGACCTTTGGGTAAGCAGCCACCATGCGGGTAGGATTAACTGGCGGCATAGGATCGGGGAAGAGCGAGGTTTCGCGCTTCCTCGAATCGTTTGGCGCATACCTCATCGATACCGACATCCTGGCGCGCGAGGCGGTCGCTCGCGATAGCGACGGCCTGCGCGCCATTGCGCGGATGTGGCCCCAGGTGGTCATGGCGGGCGTGCTCGATCGCGCGGCGCTGGCGCAAATAGTATTCACCGATCCATCGGCGCGCGAGAAACTCAACGGCATCGTGCATCCGCACGTGCGCCGCCTCGCGGTGGAGCGCGAACAATTCGCAAAACCCGGTCAATTGGTCGTGCATGTCGTTCCGCTGCTTTTTGAAACCAATTACCTGGATCGGGTCGAGGCCACAATCGTCGTCATCGCACCCGACGACCAGCGCATGGCACGCGTGGTCCAGCGCGATCGAATCAGCGAGGAACAAGTACGCGCCCGAATGGCGGCGCAGATATCCCCGGAGGAAGCGCGCGAGCGCGCGACCTACGCAATCGAAAACGACGGCGACCTCACCCATTTGCGTGCCAGCACGCGCGCGGTCTACGACGAGCTGATGCGCAAGCGAAACAACTCGAACACATCGTCTTTTTGAAAGCCGAACGAACCGTAGAACCGCGCTAGGTGCGGCTCCGAAAACGGAAGCTCCACCATGACGCTGGCGGCCTGCGTCTCTTGCGCGTACTCGACGACGCGCTGCACGAGGTTCCGGCCGACCGAACGCTTTCGCGCGTGTTCGGCAACGTAGAGGTCGCTCAAGAACCAGATGCGCCGTGCGTACCACGACGAAAAGAGCGGATAGAGCTGAATGAAGCCGAGTCCCGAATCGCCGTCGCGCGCAAGAAAAATCACCGAGTCAGCTTTGCTCAAGCGCTCGGCGATGAAGCGTTCGGACGTTTCCACGTCGGGCCCGTGCGTGAAGAATTGCCGGTAGGCGTCGAAGAGCGGTGCGACGAGTGTGAGATGCGTTGCGTCGGCGCGAACGATCGAGAGATCCATGCCGCGCTCTTCAACGGCGCACGAACCGGCTGCCTGCCGCAGCCGGTTCGTGGCGGATGCGTGGCTGCTAGTGGAAGGAAGCTAGTTTGACGCTGGTCGCGCCTAGCGCTTGCGCGAGATCGTAGAATGCCTGGTTGGAGATTTTGTGATAGTTCGAGTCGGCGGCGGCACCGTACTTTTTGTCGATGTCGTCCATGACTTGATTGTGGATCTTGTTCGAAACCGCGTGATCGAGCATCCATCCGGTCCAGAACGCGCCATTGGGTGCGGTGCCCGCTTTTACGAGTGCGGTTGCCAGCGCTTTACCTTTTAGCGGTGCGGGCGCGGGCAGCTTGATGCCGTCTGCGGTCGCGATTTTCAGTGAATCCTTGACGGCGAAATCGAACGTTTTGAGAAACTGCGTGACTTCGGCCTTTCCGTACTGCTTGGAAAGTTTGGCCACTTCTTTGTTCACCGTGCTCGAGCCGACCATCGCCGTCAGCGCGGTTGCCGTCGAGAAATTGGAAGCGCCGCCACCGGCCTGGACCAATGCCGCGGTTGCCGCGAGATTCGGCGCGCCCTTGTATGAAGGACCCCCGAAGCGATCGCCGGAGCCATTCATCTTCGTGCTGCCGCTGGTCATTCCGGGGCTGGCCATCGCCCCCGGGCTCGACATCGCTCCTGGACTGGACTGGTCGGTCGAGCTCGTCGTCGTCGACGAACTACTGCCGCCGCCGCAGGCTGCCAGCGCTAGTGCTAGCGTGGCCGCCGCTCCAATGGCGACGAACGAACGGGTGGGATTGGTCATGCGGAACTCCTTACGTCATAAAATCGGGCTAGGTATGTACTGCAACGAGGCTATACCCGCACTGGATGGGTTTCTCTCGCGCCCGGCGAGCAAACGTTCGCCGGGCTAGGCGATGCGTCAGCGCCCTCCACGCAGTACCCGCCCGGGGCGAGCCGCCGCTTGCAACTCGCCGGCCCGCATGACCGCCGCACCGTTGACGTAAACGTGCTCGAGTCCGGTGGGGTAGCAATAGGGCTCCTCATACGTTGCCGTGTCGGCGATGCGCTTGGAATCAAAAATCACGACGTCGGCGAAATGCCCGACGGCGATGCTCCCGCGATCGTGCAGCCCGAATATCTTCGCCGGTAGCGAAGTCATGCGCCGCACGGCTTCAACGAGTTCGATCGTCGCGCGGCCGCGCACGAAACGCTTGAAGACGCGCGGAAACGTTCCGAACGTTCGCGGATGCGGGACCCCGCGAGCGGTAACGCCGCGCAGCGCGCGGATAGATGCGTCGCTGCCGATGCAGCAAAACTCGGCGGAAAGCACGGTCGCGACGTCGTCTTCGCTCATCTTGAAAAAGACCGCGCCGACGTCGAGCGTTTCTTCCAGAAGTAACCGGATGGCCGCGCGCGCCGGCGTCAACCCCCATGTCCGGGCGATTTCGTCTACGCGCATGCCTGCCACGCCCGCATTTCGTTCGGACGCAACTTCCGTTATCATGATGTCGTTCCAATCGGCGCCAATCGATAGATCGAGCGCGAGCGCGATTGCTGCCGCCATCTCCGGGTCGCCTAAACGCTGCAGTGTCGCATCGCGGCCGCCGTAACGCATCTCCGGCGGTAAGATTGTGGCGAGTTCGGTCCAACTTGCGACGTACGGATAAACGTCGCAATACGCTTCGACATCGCGCGCCCGCGCTCGCGCGATCGACTCGAGCGAAGCGTGCACTTTGCCCCAGTTGCGTTTACCTTGCGCTTTGTGGTGCGAGCATTGTACCGTTACGCCGGCCCGTTCTCCCACTTCCAGCGCTTCGTCGATCGCCGCGAGCAGGTCATCGCCCTCGTTGCGAACGTGCGACGCGTAACGAGGCGCCCCGGCGCCGCGTGCTGCGTGCGCCATCGCGACGAGTTCTTCGAGGTCGGCGTATCGCGACGGCGGATAGATCAACCCGCTGCTCACGCCGAGCGCACCGTGATCGCAGGCTTGCGCGACGACCCGTGCCTGCGCCTCGAGTTCGCCTGCGTCTAAACGGCGTTCGGAATCGCCCGCGACGGCCTGGCGCGTCGAGCCTAAACCGACGAGCGTGGCGACATTGAGCGCAATGCCGTTGCGTTCCACCAAACCAAGGAATTCATCCAACGAGCGCCACGCGACCTCGATGCCTACCTGCTTTGCGCTGCGGCGCACGCGCTCGAGCCCGGGGCCGTACAGCGGCGCAACGGACATTCCGCAATTTCCTCCGATCTCGGTGGTGACGCCTTGCGCGATTTTCCCGTCGCAACTGGGTAAAGCTAACCATAATTCGTCGCTGTGGGAATGCACGTCGATGAAACCCGGTGCAAGAACTTTGCCGGTGCAATCGATACGTTCCCGCGCATCGCGTTCGCGCAAATCACCGATGAGCGCGATGCGATTCTCCGCAATGGCGACGTCCGTCACGTACGGCGATCGCCCCGTGCCGTCGATTATGGTTGCGTTTTCAAAAACCGTCGAGATCATAAATTGATAGTCCTGTCCGCTATGTCGTTTAACGAGCGGTCGAGTGGGTATTTAGTTCGGGAGACATTTCTCATTCGAGGTGCGATACTACATGGCAATTGAAGACGAAACCGCAAGTTCCAACGGCGGGGGCATGACCGTTCGTGAAGCAGGCAAGCGTGGCGGCGAGCGGGTGAAAGCTAAATACGGGACCGAATTTTACGAGGCGATCGGCCGTAAGGGTGGCGAGGCGACTAAAGAGAAATATGGTCCATCCTTTTACGAAGTTATCGGGCAAAAGGGTGGCCAGAAACTCAAGCGCAAGACGTCCTAGTTCTGTAAGAACTAGAGACCGGGGACCATTAAATGGCAAAACCCAAGGACGAGCCTGAAAAACAGCCGGGCGGTGAGATGTCGGTACGCGAGGCTGGTAAGAAGGGCGGCAATACAGTCCGGGACCGGTACGGCTCGACGTTCTACGAAGAGATCGGTCGGAAAGGCGGGCAGGCGACCCGCCAGCGCCATGGCGTGGAATTTTATGAGTCCATCGGCCAAAAGGGCGGCAAAGTCGTTAAAGAAAAATACGGGGCGGATTTTTACGAAGAGATCGGCCACAAGGGCGGACAAAAGGTGAAGCAGCTTATTGCCGAGGCGAAGAAAAAGCTGGCCGAGGCGCCCGAAACCGTGGTGGAATCATCCGACGCAAAGGCTGACGGCGAGGGCGAATAAGCCTTCTATCCGCATGCTCCGCGCGCCAACAGGCGGCGCGCTTCGGCAGCCACCCGGCCCGGCGATACCTTTCCGTCGGGCTGGAGCGTCATCACCAACGCACTACGGGTGCTCCAGATAACGGCATCGGCGGCATACCGCACCGGCGAGCAGCGCCGCGCATTGAGGTCGGCCGGGCCAACCACGAGCCCGAAGTCTTGGGCCGGCCACTGCGAAAGCAGCAACATCGCGCCGCCGCCCGCGGCATACTCGAACGCGATTCCGCGATTTTCGTGCGTGTCCGCATTGCCCAACGGCGGGATCACGGCGACTGCCGCAAGCGCAGATGTGGGCACGAACGAACGGAATGCGATCTGACGGACGGCATCCTCGAGCGGCATCGTGACGCCCTTGCCTTCGATCAGAAGAGGCCGCGCGGTTGCGGCCGGACCGGGCGCCCGATCGGCCCGGGCGCAGGCGCCTAAAAAAAGAAAAGCCGCTGCGATTACATAGACCCGCACGAATAGAGGTATCGGCCGGTCCGCGCCGGTCCTACAGGCAGCGCCGAATTCTTATGCCGGAATGTGAAAGCCGCCGTTGATTTTTCCGAAGCGAATTTGACCTTTGACGAAATCGACGGTAATCGTACGCACGTGCAACAGCTGGTCGGCCGATCGCACGATGCTGGGATGCGGTAGCAACAACATTTTCGTCACGTTGGTCCACTGCACCAAATCGGTGTCGAAGGAACGCGATTCGCGATCCTTGGGATTGATCTGCTCGACATGCACGTCTCCGGTTGCCGTGAAATCCAACGTCGACGTGTTGATCTGCACGTGTTGCGCAGACACGCGCAGATATGGTTTGCCGTTCTTGTAGAGCACTCCGTGACGCACGCCGTCGACCGTCGCAATCGAGCCGTCCGGCGTTGTTTGCGCGCGCACGTAGTCGAAGCTCCACGATTTCGAGCTGATTCTATTGCCGTTGACGTGGCCGCCGCGCAACGTAACGGGTTGCGACCCGGGAAGCGGAACGTTTTCGCGTCCCGCAAGATACACTTGCGCGCCCACGAAAACCAGAAACGCAACGACAGCCGCTCCCCCAATAGCCTTCCAAGAAATCCTACGCATCAAGCCCCTCCCCCGTCATTCTGAGCCTGTCGAAGAACGAGCCCACCCACGAGAACCACAACGTACAGCGCGAACAAACCCGCGACGACCGGCGTGGGCCCGATATGCGCGAACACCGAACCTGCGGGCTTCCCGACCACACCGAGAACGACGGCTTGCCGGTCGAGCACGGTGCGTTGCGTGTATCGGCCCGTCGGCGCGATGATGCCGCTGATGCCGGTGGCCGCCGCGCGCAGCACCCACATGCCGTTCTCGATCGCGCGCAACTGCGCGATCTGCGCGTGCTGATACGGCCCGGCCGTCTCTCCGAACCACGCGTCGTCGGTAGCGATCAAGAGAAGCTGCGCTCCGTTGCGGACCTGCGCGTGCGCCAAATCGGCAAACGCAGATTCCCAACAGATCAGCGGAGCAAACGCGAGCGGACCCGGAAATACCGCGTCGGCGTGACCGTTGGACCAACCGCCGATAAGCGATGAATCGGGTAGCCATCCAAGCAACTCGCGCGCCGGAAACGACTCCGCGAACGGCACCAGTTGTCGCTTGTCGTAGATGCCTGCAAGCTTGCCTCCGGTCCCAAAAACGTAAAGCGCATTGTACGCACGGCGATCGTGCGCGTCCCAGGATCCAACGACCAGCGTGGCATGAAGACTTCGCGCGAGCGAACCGAAGGTGGCCGTTAAGTTCGCATTCCTATCGAGGTAGTCGGTGATGACGGTTTCGGGCCACAACACGAGCGCGGGCCTGAAAGCACGCACTTGCCGGGTCAAGCCGACGTAGCGATCGACCGCAAGCGGAGTCGATCCGCTTTGGCGTTTGATCGTCTGCGCGATGTTGCCCTGAATCGCTGCGACACGGACCGTCGGGGGCGGCGCGTGGCGCGCGGGCCAGAGCGTCCAACACGTGCCCCAGGCGGCGAGCACGATGAAAGTCGCGACGATGAAGTCGCGATGGCGCCCGAACGCGAACGCGCTTGCGAGATATGCGCCGAAAACGCACAAGACGAACGTTACGCCGAACGTGCCGACGTACGCGGCGAAGACGCCGAACGGGGTATCGGCCTGCGTGTATCCGAGCTGCTCGAACGGAACGCCGATCTCGCCGACCGAACGCAGCCATTCGAAGACCGCGAACGCACACGCCGCGGCAAGTGGAGCGAACGACGGATGTGCGTACCGGTATGCTACGGCCGCCGCCGCACCGGCCAAGCCGATAAAAAAGCCTTCGAGCAGCGCCGCGAATGCCTGGACCGCAAAAGACAGCGCGCCCAAGTCGCTGCCGATCGTATTTGTGATCCACGAAAACGTGATCGCCATAAAAATGGCCCCGGCAAACCAACCGATCCAGAACGCGCGTTTCCAGGAAACGCGCTGCCAAACCCAGAACAGGCCCGCCGCTCCGAACGGCGCAAGCCACGCTTGATTGGCTTTCGGAAACGCAAGCGCAAGCGCGATCGCACTGAGGGCGGCAACGCCGAAATCGACCGCGCGCTCCGAGGTGACGATGTTACGCAAATTACTCTGGCTGCTCTGTGCTACTGCGTTCACGCTGGTTGCTTGCGGTCGTCAAGTCACTCCCGATCGTCAAGGGGTCAACGGTTCGGGATTGCTCCCCGGAACCGTGCAGATACGATTTAGAACCAAGCAGCAGCTCGACTTCACCGGACACCGCTACATCATTGCCTTTAATACGAGCGGAACGGGCGGAGAACCTTATCTGGTTTATGCGAACGCACAAGCCAATTATCGGGACCTTTCGTTCGAGATCGTCGTGGGAGGAAACGGGGGCGCGGCCCAAGCGCAAGCGTACCAAGTATTTCGTCAACCGGGACTTGGCGGAATCCAGCAAGGCACGCTGCTCCAACTCTCGGGTATCGCCAATCAATTGATTCTGGACCCCAACAGCAACGGCCTCAACACGGAGTTCTCGCTTACGTTCGATCGCACGATTTTATATGGTTACGGGTCCACGCCGCCCCCGTCGCCTTCCGGCTCCCCGTCGGGCTCGCCGTCGCCTTCACCGGTCCCCACTGCCACGTCAACCGGTAGCGCATTGCCGTCGCCCAGCCCCACCGCGTCGACCAACGCCCCGCCGACCACGGCTCCTCAAGCGATTTGGTACGTCAACTGGTGGAGCACCGACGCCGCCACCAATCCGCAAGACGCGCCCGGCGTGGGCGGTCTGACCGATACGACGTTCCAATTTACGGTAAACACCTCCGCGTCCAACGACAACCAATACACCGTGGCCCCCGGCTCGACGCAAGCCACCGACCCTAGCGCCCAAATCACCGGCGGCGAAGTCGCCAATAGCCCTTAGCAGGGTGCTAGCGCGGGTATAAGGCCCGCATGTTCGAGACCATACAATGCGCCCACGACCTCTGCAACTGCGTGCTCACCGCCGAAGTGGAAAGTGAAAAGTACTGCAGCGACGCATGCCGCGACGCCGTAGAAAACGGCATCGAATCCGAAACCTGCCAA
This sequence comes from Vulcanimicrobiaceae bacterium, assembly GCA_036559125.1. Lineage (GTDB taxonomy): Bacteria > Vulcanimicrobiota > Vulcanimicrobiia > Vulcanimicrobiales > Vulcanimicrobiaceae > JALYTZ01. The sequence goes on along the minus strand of DATBTT010000046.1, from coordinate 4,215 downwards.
TGCGGCCACCCGCCCTGCGACACCCCTTGACTGCGCGCAGGTCATCCAAGCGGTGGACGCGGGCGTATCAACAGAACACGTACTTTTGTACTACGAGGAGTCGTATGAAAACTTTCTTATTTTCCGCTCTCGCGGTTGCCTTACTCGCGGCCGGCAGTCAATCAGCCTCGGCTGCGCACACCATGCATAGCGGCATGGTGATGCCCAAATGCTCCAGCAGCGACCCCGTGGTCGGTGTGAACATGATGAGCAAGATGTACATGACCCACGCGCAAATGAAAACGAAAATGGCCGGCATGTCAAATTCGAAAATGCATGTGATGTTCATGAAAAATCACGTCAAGCTTATGTGCACGTCCAAAGCCAAGGCAATGGGCGCGAAAAAGATGAGCCCGGGCATGTAATCGGCCCGGCCGTCACCCTGACGGGGAAAGCCCCCACTAAATCCTAGAAGTTATTCAACCCGTTCTGAAACAACGGTCCACCCTGCGTCGATATCCCAAAGTTCGCGCTATGCGAAGGAAACGCCAAAATGTTCACGCTGAAATTGATCTGTTTGAGCGGCTGATTGTAACTCAACAAGATCTGGTAGCAATCGCCGATGATGCGGCTGTAGTACAACTGCTTGTTTTCGATCTTACCGCGTTCTTTCCAATTGACGTCGCCGACGAACTGCAGCGACGCACCGCGCCCGAACGGAGTCGAAAATTGGACGCTGGTTTGGTAGAAGCCATTCCCGGGGCCCGGCGAAAAGGCGCCGCCGAGCGTCACGTACGACCGCTGCGACGGCCGAGTCGTCAACTGATAGGTGACGGGTTGCGCCATCATGTTGAAATTGGTCGAGAACCCTAGCGAGAGGTCGTAAAAATCGGCGTTGAACAGGCGCATCACGTCTTGCGCCGTGTGGTAATTGGTAGAAGGCTGTTGGTCGAGGCTCTGAAACGGCACGAACGGCGGACCGTTGTAGTTGGCCTCGGTGTAACTCAGCGAATTCACGACGTGCGTTCCCGCATTGGTCGAGAGCGTGGCTTGCTGGCGGATTGCCGCTTTCAGGTCCCCGGTACCGTACGCGTATTGATCGACGTTGACCGACGCGGAGAAATCGCTATTGTACGCATGATAGAGCGCCGGACCCATCACGAATCCCAAGTCGGCGCGCGACGTCGAAAAAGCGTTTTGCGGCTCGCTGTATTGACCCACGGTAAAGAGCGCCGAGAGCGGGAAAGCGAAGTGTTGAAAAAAGCTGTTCGGGCGTATCTGCAACTCCGGCAATTTGTTCTCGATGCCGAACGGCGACGCCGAAAACGTTTTATCGAAGGTTAATTCGTAGTCCGCACCACGCGATGCCCAGTGGGTGAGATTGCCCAGATGACTCGACGAGTTGTCGCTCGCAAAACCGCCGTAAGCCGACTGCGAGCGCGTCAATGAATAGTTGAGCGAATTGTTCAGCGTCGTGCTCAAGGTGCGGGTGTCGGTGAATCCCAAGTTGTCGGTGCTCGATTGCGAGCCGACTGCCGAGCGCGAAAACGTGTAGTTTTGGCTGTCCCGCGCGGTCGTGTGCGAGACGTTTGCCGAAATGCCCGTGTTGGGCGGCACGTTCGTGAGCGGACCGTAGTTGCTATTGTAGGTCAACCCGAATTGGCCGAGCAGCGTATTCGAAAACTTCTCACTGTCCTGCGCATTGAGATTGTAGTTCGAACTGCTGCTGCGCCGGTCGTGAATGCCGTAATAATCGATGCTGGTTTGACGGCGGCCGTCTTTGCGCGTAAGGAAGCCGACATAGCCCAATCCCAAGCCGACTTTGCTGAAATACTCGACGCGATAGTACCCGTAATAATATTGGTCGTGCCCGAAGCTCAACCGGGCTTTCATGTAGTAGCCTTCGTACGAGTTGTACCCCAACTCCGGAAAGAATTGCGGCTTCTGCCGTTCGTCGTCGACGCTGCGTAGCGGAATGACGACCTTGGGCAAATAGAATACGGCGACCGCTCCCAGCCAAAGCACGGCCTTGGTAATGGTGATGCGGTCGCCCGGCTTCACGTCGAGGGTGCGGCCCGTTATGTGATATCCCGAGCGCGGCCGCTCGCACGTCGTTACGCTCGGATTGTCGCCGTGCGAAATGCCGTCGGACTCGGTCTTGAGGTCCGGCGAACTGAAGTAGACCAAGCCCTTTTCGACGCCCTGCGAACTCTCGCCGCGTCCGTTGATGAGCTCGGCCTTCTGATCGATCGTGTCGAAGGTGATCGTCTGCGCGTAGTAGACCGAATTTTGCGCGTTGTTGACGATGTACGGATTACCGGTAACGGTAATCGTGCGCGTCCCGTCGTAGTGCGCGCGATCGCCGACCAATTCCGCGTTCTGATAAAAGATGTGGACGTTGCCGATCGCGTCGCCCGGCTGCCCCTGTTTCCCGTTACCGATCACCTTGTCGGCGAGCACGGCGATGTACCCGGGCTGCAAGGTCGGCACGCCGGTGGGCGTGGGCGAGGGTTGCGGCGATCCTTGGCCGGCAGGCGCGAGCGACGGTGGCGCGCTCGCGCGTTGCAAAAACACGGGCCCCTGCGTCGCGTTCGGGTTCGGCGTCGACGTGGGAACCACGGGGGGACCGATTGGCGTGGAGGTCGGGAAGGGCGTCGCGTACAGCGTTTGCGGACCGCTCGGCGCCTGCGGCAGCTGCGTCGGCGCGGCGGTCGCGGTTCCAATTGCCTGCGGCGATTGCGACGGTTCGGGCGACGCCGATGGCGCCGCTTGCGCCGCGGCGAGCCGCACCGCGCAGGACTGCCCGTTCAATAACGCGAGCGCGCGCTGCGATTGGAGGTCGTCGAACGAAACGCCGTCGGCCGCTGCCACCGGCATTGCCGGCAGGCAGCCGCAGATGATTGCGAGCAGGCACGCGATCGCATACAGCGAGCGGTATTTGTGGAAATGGCGATGCACGTCGTTAGTGTTCTTCGAACCAAAGCATCGTGAAGCCCGCGACGCCAAAGAGAATGTTCGGAAACCACGACGCGAAGTAGGGATTGATGCGTCCGGTGGTGCCGAGCACCGAGAATGCTTGATACAGCAAGTAGTATACGAAGAACGCGAGGATCGAGACGGCGATTCCGGTCGTGCGGCCCTTCTTGCCGAAACGTAGCGCGAGCGGCAGCGCGATGATCACGCCGACGAATGACGCGAACGGAAACGCGCTCTTGCTTGCGAGGCTTACTTCCAGATTACCGAGCGCCTCGCCGCCGGCCCCCTGGGCTTTCAAGGCGTTTACCTGTTGGTTGAGCGCTTTGCTGTTCATCGTGTAGGCGTCGCTGTTTACGCTGCTCATGAACTGCTCGGCGCTTTCGGCGAGCGGCAGCCCGATGGAGAACTCTTTGACGTGATTTTGCGACGTCATGTATCCCGCGGGGTTGTAGCGCGTCTCGATAACGTCGGTCATGACCAGCGTCGCGCCTTCGACGTGCGCGTTCTTCGCTTGAATGGTCTCGTTCCAATAGCCGTCGCGTCCCGGTTTGAAGACCTGCACGCCGACCATCGTCTTGCCGTCGGCGAGCACCTGGCTCACGAAGAAGACGGCGTTGGTGTCGGGGTCCTTACGGAAGAATTGCGGCTCGATGGGCAGTGCGGCGGTGTGGTAGATGATTTGATAAAACGTACGCGTCGAAAGGTCGACCGATTTCGGGGCGATGTACTCGTTGGCGAAATACGACAGCCCGAACGCCGCTATACCGAAGATGAACGGCGTCAAACATAATCGCCACAGCGAAACGCCGGCCGTGCGAATCGCGGTGATCTCGTTGTCGGCCATGAGCCGCCCCATGCCCAACAGCGTCGCGAACAGCGACGCGAAGGGAAACGCGATCGGAATCGATTGCGGGATGCGGAAGATGACGAAACGCAAGACCAAAAAAAACGGGGCGTGATTTTCGATCAAATACCGCGCCGCCAAAAAGAAAATATTGAACGCCCAGAACAGGAAGAATGCCCCGAACGCAAAGACGAATGGCCCGATGAATTCCCGCAGCACGTAGGCGTCGAGAATCGGGAGTTTTACGAAAAAACGGGAGAGAAGCGGAGCGGAGCGCGCTCCGGGAACCGAAGCCATCCGGTCGCGGGGGCCTAGTAGTTGCGGTAAGCGGCGAGCACTCGTGAAACGTAGGCGCGCGTTTCGGCGTAGGGCGGAACGCCGTGATATTGATCGACCGCGCCGGGACCCGCGTTGTA
>DATBTT010000045.1:0-3866 GCA_036559125.1 Vulcanimicrobiaceae bacterium | reverse complement strand
CGCTTCGCGGCGGAAGCCGTCGGCGGTGCGCGCGCGAACCCGCGCGACGCGGCGCGACGGTACGAAACCTCGACGAAGCGGCGTTTTTACCGTCGCCTGCGTCACCGCGCGACGTTGATGCGTTATCTCGAAGCCAGACCGGCGCGGTATGGCACGCTTTTCGAGCAACTCGCGAGCACTCCGCGGTTTGCCGACATACTCCAGCGAGAAGAACACGAACGAACGATGATCGATCGTGTGTATCTCTACGGACAAGCGCTACGATTCGCGGCGCGAGCCGCGCGCGCCTAACCCGGATCGTAGCCGTTGTCGAGCATTCTTATCGGCGAGGTCGAGTTTCGCGCGTTACGCGATATGATTCGCGAACGGTTCGGGATATTCTACGACGATACGAAGCAGTTTTTGCTTCAAAGCCGTCTGCAAACGCGCTTGGTCAAGCGCAGCGTCGCCGACTTTGGCGCGTACCGGCGTTACCTGACCAGCAATCCCGACCGGGAGATCGAGTGGGACGAGCTGGCCTCCGTTCTCTGTAATAACGAGACCTATTTCTTTCGCGAACGGGCGCAGCTCGAGGTCTTGGCAACCGACGTGCTCGACGATGCGCTGCGTTCGTCGGGCCGCTTGCGCGTATGGTCGTCCGCCTGTTCGACGGGGGAGGAGCCGTTCACGCTCGCGATGATGCTATTGCGCACGCGCCGCGTGACCCCCGCGCAATTGAGCATCCGCGCGAGCGATCTCTCTCCACGCGCCCTCGATCGCTGTGCCGTCGGGATCTATCGCGAGTTGAGTTTCCGCGCGACCGATCCAGAGACCATACAACGGCATTTCAAACCGTTCGAATCCGGTTTTATGATCGCCGACGAAGTCAAGCGGCTCGTCAACTTTTTCCGGCTGAACCTAATGGACGCATCCTCCGTCGCCGCAGTGGGCCCGATGGATGCCATCTTCTGCCGGAACGTGCTGATCTATTTTGACAAGCCGACGCAGAAACGCGTGGTCGAGGCATTTGCCCGCGCGCTGCGTCCGCGCGGGTATCTCTTTCTCGGCCATGCCGAATCGATCATGCGGCTGACGGATTTATACGAGCCTGTAATAACTTCGAAAGCGATCTACTATAGGCTCAAGTCGCATGCCGATTAACGTTTTAGTCGTCGACGATTCCGCATTCATGCGTCGCGCGATCACGAAACTGCTCGAAATCGAGCCGGAGATTTCGGTCTGCGCCAGCGCGCGTAACGGTGAGGAGGCCATCGCCAAGACGATCCAGTTCAAGCCCGACGTCGTCACGATGGACGTCGAGATGCCCGGTATGGGCGGCCTCGACGCGGTTCGCGAGATCATGGCGCAGTGCCCGACACCGATCATCATGGTCAGCGCACTCACGCAACACGGCGCCGAGACGACATTTCGCGCTCTCGACCTGGGCGCAGTGGATTTCATTGCAAAACCCGACTCCGCATATGTGAACATTAGCGACGTCGCGCGAGACCTCGTTGAAAAGGTGCGCGTTTTTGCGGGACGCCCCGTTCGTCCGCGACGCACCCCGAGCGCGCCGGAGCCGCCCGCGCGTTCCTTAGACCTGCCGGATCGAAGCGGGAGAGAATCGTTCACGTGCGTCGCGCTCGGCACGTCGACCGGCGGTCCGGTTGCGCTCTCGCGCATCATCCCGCGCATCCCCGCAAATTTCCCGATACCGATCGTGATCGTGCAGCACATGCCGCCCGGTTTCACGCGTCCCCTCGCGGACCGGTTGAACGCGCAGAGCGCGTTGCGCGTCGTGGAAGGCCATGACGGGCTCACGCTGCACGCGGGGCTGGCCGTGATCGCTCCGGCCGGAAAGCAATTGCGCTTACGCGGCAGCGGCGAAGCCGTGAGCATCGCCCTGGGACCGGACGATGCTGATTCATTGCACGTTCCGAGCGTCGACGTCATGACCGCGGAGGTTGCGCGCGTCTATGGCGCCGGCTCGTTGGGCGTGATCTTGACCGGCATGGGTCAAGACGGCGTCCTGGGGCTGCGCCGCATAAAGGAAGCGGGCGGCTACGTGGTGGGCCAGGAGGCCGCGTCGTGCGTCGTTTACGGCATGCCGCGCGCGGCCGCACAGGCGGGTTTGGTAGACCGGGCGCTTCCGCTGGACGAGGTAGCGGCCGCACTTTGCGAACTTACGAACACATCTTTCGCACGTTCTTAACGAAATTTGTGAAAACGCATCGTGCATTGTAGTAGGAGCATCCGTGCTCTTGGGTAACTGAAAAGCAACCGGCAGGAATCGGACCTGCCAGCCCGGAGTGTGGATGAAGCTGGCCCGTAGTAGTTCGCACCGCTACGTCATCGGCGGCGTCGAGTTGACCCGAGAGGAGATCGTTCACAAGTACCTGCATCTCGTCAAGTACGTTGCGGGACGTATCTCGGTAAATTTACCACCGAACGTTGAACTCAACGACTTGATCAACGACGGCATCTTGGGCTTGATCGATGCCATAGAAAAATATGATGACGCGCGCGGCGTGAAATTTGAAACCTACGCAATCACCCGTATAAACGGAGCGATTCTCGACGCCCTGCGCTCACTGGATTGGGTCCCGCGAGCGGTCCGGCAGCGCGCACGCGAACTAGAGCGAACCTACCAAGAACTGGAGATCGAGTTCGGGCGGGCGGCTACCGAAGACGAAGTCGCCGGCCGCATGGGCATCACGCGCAAAGAACTCGATCAGCTGATGCAACGAGTCCGCGGAACCTCGGTGCTCTCACTCGAGGAGCATCTTCCAAACGAGAAGGGGTATGAAATCCCTCTCGTCGACACCCTGAAAGACGGCGACAATGACGTGACGTCCGCCGTCGAGCAGCGCGAGGTTCGTAACTCACTGGTCCGCGCGGTCGAAGATCTGCCGCATCAAGAGAAGACCGTCATATCGCTCTACTACTTTGAGGGCCTTACCCTCAAGGAAATCAAGAGCGCGCTGAACGTTTCCGAATCCCGCGTCTCGCAGATTCACGCGCAAGCCGTCATCCATTTGCGCCAGAAACTCAAGGAGCTCAGCACCGATCTCGGGTACCGCGAGGGCGACCCCAACGTCAAGCAAAAATATCTCCGCAAACCCCCGCAACCCGCCGATATAGGAACCATAGGGTAGAGGAACTCGCCATGGCTATTCGGCCCGTCGACTTGCAGCTCGCATATCTCGCCGCACCCCAGAACGCGGCGATAGCCGATCACGCCCAAAACGCTCCGCAGGCCGCCCAACTCGCCGCCCAGGCGGCCTTCGCCGCCGAAGTGACCAAGCGGGAAGAACATGTCGACGAAACCGCTAAGGCCGAAGGGAACCGCGTGAAGGCGCGCACGCAAGCCGACAGCGACGGTCAATCCGGCCGGCGCCGACGCCGCCGCCCGTCCGAACCGGAGACCGACGATCCCTCGAACCCCCTCGGTCTGAGCGGGGACGGCGAGCACTTCATCGACGTCACGGCCTAGGCGGGCTCCTAGGTGTCCGCAGTCGACCCGCTGGCCGGCATCCTCGCGCAAATCGCCGGCGCGGATGCGGGGGCGTCCGCCGATGCGGCGCTAAATCTCGGCATCGCGCTCGAGCTGCTGCAAGCGCAGCTCGCAGTGGGCGACGTGCTCGCGGCCGTAGTGCTGCCTCCGCAAAACGGTCACGATCTGCTCGAAATTCTCGGACAAAACGTCGTGGCGGTGCTTCCGCCGGACGTCCGTCCCGGCGAAACGTTGCTGCTGCAAGTGACTGCGTTTGCGGGGAACCAGATTCTGGTCCGCAACGTGGGTCTGCTCGATCCGCGCAATCCGGTGCAAACGGTGACGATCGAGATCCCCCCGCAAAACGCGCCGACGGCGACGCTCACGACCATCG
>DATBTT010000044.1:0-3747 GCA_036559125.1 Vulcanimicrobiaceae bacterium | reverse complement strand
TCCTTCGACAAGCTCAGGATGACGGACGACAGGCTCAGGATGACGGACGACAGGGCCGGGGCGGCCGGTGGGTTGACGCGGGGTGCCAAGGGTTCGATCGTCGTCGATCATGGATCGATCGAATCCGGATTTACGATTGGCGATTTGCGATTGCACGTTTTGGGCGATCGCGAAATCTATGGAGCGCCGCCCAAGCGCGTCAAGATGCGCGCGGTCAAGGAAGGCGTGCCGGTTACGCTCGCCGATCTCAAAGTCGGCGATTACGTCGTGCACGCGGTGCATGGCATCGGGCAGTATTTGGGTTTGCGGACCGAGACGATTCTCGGCGCGACGCAAGATTATCTCGATCTGAAGTATGCCGGTACCGATCGCATGCTGGTGCCGGTCACGCAGATGCATCAGGTGACCAAGTACGCCGCGGGCGAAGGCGGCACGCCGCGACTCTCCAAAATGGGCGGCGCCGACTGGGCGCGCACCAAATCGCGCGTTTCTGAATCGCTTGCGAAAATTGCCGAAGGCCTCGTCGCACTGTATGCAGATCGCGAACTTTCGCAAGGCCACTCGTTCGGCCCCGACACGCCATGGCAAGGCGAACTCGAGGAAGCGTTCCCGTATGAAGAAACGCCGGACCAGCTTAAAGCGATCGTCGACGCAAAGGCCGACATGGAGCGCACGCGTCCGATGGATCGCGTCGTCTGCGGCGACGTCGGCTACGGAAAAACCGAAGTGGCGTTGCGCGCCGCTTTCAAAGCGGTCGCCGACAAGAAGCAAGTCGCGGTCTTGGTGCCGACGACGCTGCTGGCTTCGCAACACTATCGCACGTTCAGTTCGCGTTTCGCCGGTTTTCCGATGCGCATCGAAGAATTGTCGCGCTTCAAAACTAAGAAAGAACAGCGCGTCATCCTGGAGGCTACGGCCGAGGGCAAGGTCGACATCGTCGTCGGCACGCACCGCTTGCTGCAAAAGGACGTCGCGTTCGCCGATCTGGGGTTGATCGTGGTCGACGAAGAGCAGCGTTTCGGCGTCATGCACAAAGAACGGCTCAAAGAACTTAAAACCTCGGTCGACGTGCTCACGCTTTCGGCAACGCCGATTCCCCGTACGCTCCACATGTCGCTGATCGGCGTACGCGACCTTTCGCTCATTCAGACGGCTCCGAAAAACCGGATGTCGATCAAGACCGTCGTGGTGCCGGCCTCCGATGCCGTCGTGCAGCATGCAATTACCGCCGAGCTGGATCGCGGCGGACAGGTCTTCTATCTGCACAACCGCGTCGAATCCATCTATGCGGTAAAGAACGCGCTCGAAAAGCTCGTTCCCCGCGCCCGCATCGGCGTGGGACACGGGCAGATGCACGAGCACGAACTCGAGCCGGTCATGCAGTCGTTCATCGACGGCGACCTCGACGTCTTCGTCGCGACGACGATCATCGAGAACGGCATCGACATTCCCAATGCCAACACGCTCATCGTCAACGATGCCGACAAGTTCGGTCTCGCGCAGCTCTACCAGCTACGCGGGCGCGTCGGGCGCTCGAATCATCAGGCCTATGCCTACCTGCTGTATCAGGGGCACAAGGCGCTCTCCGAAGAGGCGAAGGCGCGCTTGGAGGCGATTCGCGAGTTCACGCATTTGGGCAGCGGGCTGCAAATCGCGATGCGCGACCTTGAAATTCGGGGCGCCGGCAATTTGCTCGGTTCGGCGCAGTCGGGATTCATCGCGTCGGTCGGTTTCGACACGTACTGTCAACTGCTCGCCGAAGCGATCGCCCAGCGCAAGGGCCAAGCCGCGGCACTCGAAGAGCAGCGCGAGGCCGTCATCGACGTCAAAATCGACGCATACGTCCCCAACGATTACATTCCGCAAGTATCGCAGAAAATCGCCGTGTACCAGCAGCTGGCCAAGTCGCGCAGCGAAGCGGCGGTCGAGGAAATCGCGGCCGGCGTCCGCGACCGGTTCGGGCCGCTACCGACGCCGCTCGAACACTTGATCGAAGTTACCAAGTTACGCACCATCGCGCTGCACAAGCATGTGACCCGCGTCATCGTCGACGCGAAGCGGCTCACGCTGGGGGTCGGCTCCGGCTTCGAGTTGCAACCAAGCGCGATCTCCAAGCTGCAGTCGCTCACCAAGAACCGCTTCCGCTTCGCCGAAGGCAAAGTGCTCGTCGACCTGCCCCAGCTCCCTCAAGGCCAGCGCGCCGAAGAGCTCTGGATGCCCCTGCTGCGCAAACTGCTCGAGTCGCTCTAGTCGCGCTCTGCGGGGGTAGGGGAGGGGCGAGGGCGTCGGCCGCGAATCCGGCGGCGGTTGCGGGGTTTATCCCTCGCCCACTTTCCTGCGACCTCGTCTTCCATATTTTGGAGTTGTTCATGTCGAAAGCCAACCGCCTTTTCGTAGGCGTCGTCACCGCACTGTTGACCATCTCGCTCGCGGCCTGCGCGGGCAGCAGCGGCTCGGTCGTCACCGTCAACGGGGACGGCATCAGCCACAGCGCGTTCGACAAGCAACTCGAAAATAGCCCCACGGCCCGCCAAGTGCTCCAGACGATGGTCACCAACGAATTGCTCGATCAGTACGCCAAGCAAAACAACATCACGGTCACCGACGCCGACATCGACAAAATCGTCAATCAATATAAGTCCCAATATCCCAACGGCGAGTTCGACCAGCTGCTCAAGGCGCGCGGAATGACCGAACAAGATCTGCGCAACCTCGTTCGCCCGCAGATTATCGTTGACAAAGCCGTCGGCGGAAACATCAAAATTTCCGATTCGGAAGTGCAAGCATACTTCAAGAAGAACCACGCCGCGTTCGACACGCCCGACGAAGTGCACGCGCGCCATATCCTCGTGACCGATTTGGCGACGGCGAACAAGGTCGAAGCCGACCTCAAATCCGGCAAAGACTTTGCGGCCGAAGCCAAGCAGTACTCGCAGGATCCCGGCAGCAAAGACAAGGGCGGCGATCTCGGATGGCAGCGTAAGGGCGGCCTGGTTCCCGCATTCGAAAAATACGCGTACTCGGCCAAGATCGGCGCGACGAGCCCGCCGGTCAAGTCTCCGTTTGGCTATCACATCATTCAGGTAATCGAGCGCAAGGGCGGCAAGAAGGCGACGCTCGCAAGCGTGCACGATCAAATCGTGATGACGTTACGCCAGCAGCAAGAAGCGCCGCTCGTATCGCCGTTCATTCAAGGTTTGCTGCAGAAGGCCAGCATCGACGTGAAGGATCCGCGTTTCGCGGGCATGTTCCCGTCGCCGGCTCCGTCGGCCGCCGCGGCTTCGCCGGCCGCCGCTTCGCCGGCACCGGTGAAAAGTCCGTAGTCGCTAACTCGCCCAACTCTGCGACGGCCTCGGCATCTGCCGGGGCCGTCGCAGTTTGTGGCGAACAGCGCAGCCGAACATGCTCGTCCGAATCGTGGGACTCGGTCCCGGCGACCCCGATCTTCTAACGCTGGGCAGCCTGGATGCGCTGCGCGCGACCGGCCGTGCCGTCGCGCTGCTCGCGCCGCCCGAACTTACGAAATACTTGGGCGCCAACGGTGTCGAGATACTACGCCACGTCGTCGCCGATCCGGCGTTGCTCGTGCGCGGAAGCGTCGAAGCGTGCGCCGCATTCGTCGCGCACGCCGCGCAGTCGAGTGGCGACATAGCGCTGGGCGTGCTTGGCAATCCGCTCTCGGACTTTCCGGGGTTGCCGCCGGTGTTGCGCGGGCTCGAAGTCGCAGGCATCGCAACGCAGATCGTC
>DATBTT010000043.1:0-9595 GCA_036559125.1 Vulcanimicrobiaceae bacterium | reverse complement strand
CATCATAAATTGCTTGATTGACTCGCCGCGCCACTTTTCCGCGCTCCGCGGATTTATGCCAGACGTATCGCAGAAAGTCTTAACGGAGCAATTAGGGGAGCTCATCGCCGACGACATTGTGATGCGGGAAGAAACGGGAAGAGTTCCAACCCCAGTGATGTACTCGCTTACTGAATACGGACGCACGCTATTACCGCTGCTGCAGAGTGTCGTGCAGTGGGGTCGCGGCCACATCGAGCGATTCGAAGAATAGAAGAACGCGTTCGCGCTGCGAGCTGTTCATCAGCGATTCGCGATGGCGTCTCGACAATACGGGCGTTCGGCACCGTTTGCACGTTCCATCGCTTCGTGGCATTTATGGCCTGCTACATCGTGCGAGCGATCGGGAAGAGTGACTGAATCATGTAGTACGGGTCGAGTCCGGTTCCGTCGTTTGTGAGAATGACGATGTCCAGATCGTCCTGTGGAAATGTCGCGTTCACCGTTTGATATCCACCTAGCGCCCCGTCGTGCCAAATGAATGGACGCCCGTCGAGCGTGGCGATGAACCATCCATCCGCGTACGTGCCGTACGATTGCGGAAACGGACTCGGGGCGAACATCTGCTTGCGCGAATCAGCGGTGAAAATGCCTGGTTGACGGACCGCGCGATCCCACAGTTCGATGTCTCCCACGGTTGATGTGATGCCGCCCGGTCCCGCAAGCCATTGCAAGTTCCACTGCCACGCGCGTACGGCGTTACCGTTGCGCAATCGATACCCGAGCGCGAGGTCCGTTACGGGAGAAGACGGATTGCCTTGGTTCGTGTGCGTCATTCCGAGCGGAGCAAAGAGTCGCTGCTGCAGGAACGTTCCGAACGGCCTGCCGCTCACGCGAGCGACGATGAGCGCGAGAAGTAGATAGTTCGTGTTGCTGTAGTCGTACTGGGTTCCCGGTGTGAATTTCAGCGGGAAGGTAGCGAGCCGATCGACGATCGGTTGGTAGTTGGTTTGTCCGCTGGCCATGAACGCATTGTATGCGTCGGTAAAATCCGGCGCAGTGCCGAAATTATTGTATTCGACGAACCCGCTTCGATGCTGCAGCAGGTAGAGCAATGAGATTTGCCGCGCGTTTGGAAGCGTCGGAAAATATTTGTCGAGCGTATCGTTGACGCTGAGTTCACCGTCTTGTTGCAGCAGTAAGATCGCGCCGGCGGTAAATTCCTTGCTGACCGAGGCGAGATCGAAAACCGTCCCGGAGTCCGGTGGAAACGCTCCGCGTGGCATAGCCAGTGTCTGATCGGGCTGCGGTAATCCCCAGGGGTTCGGGCCGTTGAATGCATCGGGTAGTCCGCGATCGCGAAGGCCGTATCCGCGTGCGAATCGCAACGCGCCGTTTTTGAATATCGCAAGTTCGACGCCCCATCCGCCGGCATAGTTGTGCTCTACGATCGCGTCGATCGCGCTCGCGGGAACGGACGGAGGCGCGGTCGGTACAATCGTGGATGGCCCAATCGACGTGCTACTGCCTTGGCAAGCGCTCGCTAGTAGGCAGGCAAGTATCGCGCCTATTCGTCTTGCACGCATGCAGATATCCTCAACATAGCAAAACAACAGACGCTTTCCCAGCGTGACTCGGCGCCGAGCAGCCGAAGCATCTCGCCTCGCAGGAAGCACCGCCACCCGTCACCCTGAGCCTGTCGAAAAGGGCCGTACTAATTACCCGGCAAGGGACGCGATAGCGCGACCCGAAGGCGCAGCAGCACATCGCTACGTTCGTTACGCGAGGACCGACTGATGAACCAGCTCCCCTACAAAATTACCGGAATGGATTTGAGCGGCTACATGGTCAAGGACGCACCTCGTGCGATTGCTTTCTATCGCGACGTGCTCGGACTCGAACCGGTGATGTTGTATCCCGATAACAGGGGCGCCGAATACGAACTCCCCGACGGCACGACGTTCGGGCTCTTTGGCGGCGGCGGCAAGGTGATGCCCTTCCAACCCGGCAACGGCATCCTATTTGCAGTCGACGATCTCGACGCCGCCGTTTCCGCCATAAAAGCGCGCGGCATACAAATACAGATGGAAACCGAAACCCCGGTCTGCTTCATGGCGATGTTTAGCGACACCGAAGGCAACAGCATATTTCTGCATAAGCGCAAGCGTTCGTAAATCAGGCTTGTGCGTGTCATTCGGACACATTGCGACTAGATTTGGGAAGCCGGCTCGATATCGGTTTGTGAAAAATCATCGCCGTTGAAGAGGAGCCGATGGTCGGCGGTTTTTGCAAGTGCGTAGGCGATGCAATCGCCGAAATTCAGGCTGGCCGGATGGCGTCCCTTTCCATACGATTGGAATGCCGTTCGCGCAGTGTGGAGATCATCGCCGCCAAAACTGCGAATGTCGGCGCCGATTCGCGCGAGCAAGAGATCCAAATCGTCAAGGCTGTCGGCCCCCCTCGAGCCTCCATCACGATGCTGCACTCGAATACGCTTACTGCCGAAACGAGGCGAACCGGGTCTTGTTCGATCGCTCTTGCAAACGCCGCGCGTTCCGGCTCGTCAAGCAGGATCGCCAATAGCGCCGAGGAGTCAAGCACCATCAATCAGTGCGGCAAACCGTCGGGTCCGTACCCCAGAATGGCTTCAGGGCTCCGCGCGTCACGTACTGGGCGGGATGCGCAGCGGCGTGCTATGCGCGCGATGTCGTCAGTTAACGGTGAGGGGCCACGCCGCCGTACGCGTTCCAGCCGCTCGCTAAGCGCGTGGATGACCGCTTCAGTCACGCCTTCACCGGTTTGGGCCGTCAACTCCCGAACGAGACGGTCCGCCTCGGGATTCTTAATGCTTAAAGCCATGTCTAGATTCCACCGTAATGGGAGGATTATAGCAAAATGCTTCGATCACTTTGCCTGAAAAAAGTGTCGTTCGAAGAACGACGCGGTGGCTTCGTCGGTGCGCAACCACGATGCGTATCGAAGGAAACCGTGTACTTCATCCGCGAGTACGATCTGTTCGTACGGAACGTGGTATTGCTGCAGGCGCGGCACGAGATCGACGAGTTGGTGAAACGACACGTCGGGATCATCGTCGCCTTGAATCACGAGAACGGGCGAGCGCCACGTCGAGATCGACGCATCGGGCGAAGAATCCCACGCTAAGGTAAACCACGGCTTCAAATCCATGAGTCGAGCTGATGACGAATCGCCGAAATAGTCGACAGCATCGTGCACCAGATCGTGGACGCCGCTAAAGTCGACGCCGGCCTTAAAGACGTCGGAATTGCGCGCCAGCGCAAGCGCCGTCAAATACCCGCCCCATGACCCGCCCCAGATGCCGATGCGCGACGGATCGACCAGCGCATTGCCCTGCAACCAGCGCGCACCCGCAAGCACGTCTTGGTACTCGCTCGCGCCCGTCCACCCCGTCTTCAATGCGTAGTGAAAATCATGCCCGTACCCAACGCCCGAGCGATAATTCACCGAAAGCACGGCAAATCCGCGACTCACGAGGTATTGATTGACCGCGTACGAGTTGCTGTAGTAATCCATCGGATTCCACGTCAGCAGCATCTCGCGCATCGGGCCCCCGTGCACGAACACGATCGCCGGCCTGCGCGCGCTGCCGGGCTGCGCGAAGAACTGCCCGTGCACGAGCGTGCCGTCGGGCGCGTGAAACGTCACGTCGCGGGGCGTCACCAGTTGCCGCGTAGGGAAATCGCGCGGAAGCAATGCTTGGTCCAAGGTGCGCGTTGCCTGTCCGCTCGGCCGCTCGAGCATAACCAGCGGCGGCTGCTGCGCGGTCGCGCTAACGTACGCGAGGCTTCCATCAGCGAGCGGCGTCGGCCACCACTGCGAACCGCTACCGCTCGAAAGCGTGAATGTCTTCCCCGTCGCAACATCGACGCTATACAGATGCGAGCGATCGATGTCTGCGGGCATCGTCCCGCTGTTTGCGGTGTACAGCACCGAGCGTAAGTCGCCCGACAGCGCGACGCCGCCGACTGCATACGCGCCGCGCGTCAACAACGTCGCCGCGCCGCCCGCCGCGCTAACCGAATAGAGATGCGGCCAGTTGTCCATCTCACTCACGAAGACGATGCGATTGCCCGCGGCCCAATTCAAATCGACGTCGCCGCCTTGCGTCGGAAAAGACGCGCGCGCCGTGTGCGGACTTTCCCAAACCGCTTTCGCCGCGCCGTCCGAAACGCGCGCCACCCAAATCGCCCACGGCACGAGCGTCGGCGCTAATGGCGACGGCACCGTACCGCCGTCACCCGGCGTTCGCGCGAACGCGACGCGCGTGCCGTCGGGCGACCAGCGCGGTTCCATGTCGTGCGTGACGGACGGCGCGAGAAACTCGATTTCCTTATCCGGCCCGCGATACACGCCGATGAACGCATGATCGCCGCGCGACGAAACGAATGCCAGCGCATCGCCCTTCGGCGACCACTGCAAGTCCGAATCGCGCCCTAGGTCATAAAACAGTCGTCGCGCGCGCGCCTTCCCGTCGATCGGCGCACTCCACACCTCTGCGCGCAACTCGAACGCGACGCGCGTTCCATCCGCCGAAATCGCCGGCGCATGCCCTTCGCCCAGCAGCGTGGGCTTACCACCCGACGTCCCGACGCTCCATACATCTTGCCGCGGCCGGCGCGTGCTCGCATCCGGGTCCGAACTCCCGCCGCGCACGTACACGACGTGCGTGGCGTTGCGATCGAGCATCACGCTATTGAAGTCGATGCCGTCGTCCTGTCGCGCGGCGACAACTTCCCGCGCGATATACTGCGGAGCGCGCGCGACCCAAATGCTGCGCAAGCCCTGCCGATCGACGGCGTAAACGATCGCTCGCCCATCGGGACTCGCCGTCAACGTAATCGGAAACGGATACGAGAGAACCTGCGCCATCGAAAACGACGCCGCCTCAGACGCGGAAACGCCTGCGACAGTAAAAACCCACGCCGCCGCAAAAAACGCGCAACAGCAACGAACGAAATGCACCATGCCCCAACAATACGCCCCTCCAAACCAACTACTCCCCCCGTCACCCTGACCCCTTAGAAGGGCGACCCCGCAGAAGGGCCGAGCGTCCCCCCGTCACCCTGAGCTTGTCGAAGGGCGCCCGGCAAAATCGACGGCTAAAAGAAGTTGACGGCATAAACTAGTTTAGTCTAAACTAGTCGTACATGCGCAAGTTACACGGAATGGAATGGAACCTTCAGGACGCCAAGGCAAAACTGTCTGAATTGGTCGACCTCGCGCAGTCTGGTCGAGCGCAGATCATTTTGCGCCGCGGAAAGCCGGCTGCCGCTGTGGTGTCGGTGCAAGAGTACGAAGCACTGCACCCTAGCAAGCCGCTGCTGTCGTTTTTGCTGCATTCGCCATTGCTGCATTCCGAGCTGGATCTAACCAACGCGGATGCGCAGTACGAACCACCAGCCAATATCTTTGACGAAGAGTCCCGGTAGTGTATCTGCTTGACACGACAGCATTGTCGGAGCTCACAAAACTGCGCCCGAATGAGGGTTTTCTAGACTGGATGTCCGCACGTTCTACTCAAAGTGCATTCGTGGGCGCGCCGTCTATTGGCGAACTTGAAATTGGGATTCGGCTTCTCAAGCCGTCCAAGAAACGCACTTCGTTGGAGTTGTGGTTGCAACAACTCACGATCGACTTCGAAGAACGCATTCTCTCTTTCGACGTAGTAGCCGCTCGGATTTGGGGACGAGCCGTGGCAGGCGCCCGCCTACGAGGGACAACGCTCTCCCTTACGGACTCCCAGATAGCCGCGATTGCGACCGCCCATAGCCTTGCCGTCGTGACGCGCAACGTTCGGCATTTCCAAGTCGACGGCTTCGAAAATCTAACCGTCATCAACCCCTGGCGTCACCCGTCACCCTGAGCCCGTCGAAGGGCGACCTTGAAACGCGCAAGACTGGAGTACCGAGGCGGAGAATGGCGCGCACGCATGTTGCAACGTAGAACATTTCTGGCAATCGGCGCTTCCGCGCTGATCGGTCGTGCCATCGTCGCTAGTGCGGAAGGCGCCGCCGACCCGTCACGCGCACTTGCGGAAATCGAAGCGAAAAGCGGGGGACGCCTGGGCGTCTACGCACGCGATGTCGGCAGCGGCCGGGCCATCGCGTACCGCGCGAACGATCTGTTTCCGATGTGCAGCACGTTCAAAATACTTCTCGTGAGCGCAGTATTGCAACGCGTCGACCGTCGCCAAGAGCAACTCACGCGACACATCAGCTATGGTAAAGCCGACCTCGAAGCCTACGCGCCGGTGACCACCGCGCACGTTGCCGAAGGAATGCTTACGGTAGCGCAGCTATGCGAGGCGGCAATTGTAGTAAGCGATAACACCGCCGCGAATCTGTTGCTGCGCACGGTCGGCGGTCCCGCGGGAGTCACGGCCTTTATGCGCGCGCACCCGCTCGACGACCCAACGACGCGACTCGACCGAAACGAACCCACCCTGAACACCGCGATCCCTGGCGATCGCCGCGATACAACCACACCGTCGCGAATGGTGAACGCTCTTGCGATCCTGCTTACGACGAATGAGGTGCTGACTTCGTCGTCGTCGCGCATGCTCGAAAGCTGGATGCGCCGCTGCAAGACTGGAACGACGGCGCTGCGCGCCGGTGCTCCTGCAAGTTGGGTTGCCGGCGATAAAACGGGTTCGGGCGAGAACGCCACCCGCAATGACGTTGCCATCTTCCGTCGGCCGCAGCGCGCTCCCGTGATCGTTGCAGCCTACCTAACGCGCGCGACCCGCATAGGCGATACACAGCGCGAAAAAACACTCGCGCAAGTCGGCCGCATAACTTCCGCCGCGTTATCGTAAAACTGAAATTATTCGGAAACGTTTCGCGACGCAGCTCGCGCGGCGACTTCCTGCGCACGCAGCTTGGCGATGCGCGCGATCAACGCCACCGGAACCGGCTTCGAGAGCGGAAAGCGGATCGTTCCCTTGTTGACTTCGTACGGCGCGAGCTCGTCCTTGAGTGCAGCAACGACGCCCTCACTCGCGGGATAGAGCGAATAGTGCTGCTTCCATCCGGCGAAATAGAGCACGCCCGCGCCGCGCAGCGTAAATGCGGGTATTTTGTATGAGATAACTTCTTCGGCGCCGGCCACGGCTTTGCGGATGGTGCCGCGCACGCGCCAGAGTATGACCTGCACCGCCTCGGGTTGCGACGCAATGTACTCGTCAACGGATGTAAAATCGTTCTTGCCCATCGTGATCTCCAGTCGCATAACGCGCCTATTGCGCGACGGTATCTGCGCGAAGGCGCTCGAGTACGAGCTGACTGATGCTGAAGACCGCACCCGCAGGATCTGCAATGACCGCACGCCGGAATACTGCCGCGTCAAACGGAGCCGCGATCACCGCACCGCCGCGTCGCGCAACGCGCGCGACGGCCGCGTCAACGTCGTCGATCCAGAAGTCCACGGACCATTGATCGGCACCCGTACCGTCGTCGTTCTGTATCGCAGCCGCGACGACGTCGCGGGGAACGGGCTGCTCCGCAGTCCCACCTACATAGCCCGGAAGCCGGAACAAGAATCCTCGGGCACCGCCGGCGTCGAACGGCTCGGCATTCCACCCGAATACCGTAGCGTAAAATGACGTCGCCGCCTGAACGTCACGCGCGAGCAAGGCGCTCATTGCCCAAGCACTGGGCTCGTTGATTCGCTGTGCGCCCTTGCGGGAACCGGGCTCCCACAAGCCGAGCGCAGCACCATTTGGGTCCTCAACGATCGCAAAGCGTCCCGCGGGCTGCGCGTCGGATGGTGCGACGATGACTCGTCCGCCGGCGGCGAGCACCCGTCGCACCGAAGCCTCGAGTTCGTCGACGCACACGTAGGTCGTCCATGCCGGCTTTGCAGCGCCGCCCGGGGGCAGCGTCGCGATTCCCGCGACGTCATCGCCGTGCAGACGCGCGACGAAATACTCGCCACCGTTGGGCATCGGCCCCGGCCCGATTCCCTCCCAGCCGAAAAGTGCGCTGTAGAACCCGAGCGCGGCGCGCGGATCGGGTTGAAGCGTCTCGACCCAGCATGGGACGCCGGGCGGATACGCCGTTTGTACCTTCACGTGGACACCGCGACAACGGGCGCGACGGTGACCATCCAGCGCATGCCAAATCTATCGTTGGTCATCCCGAATTTGCGTGCGAAGAACGTTTCCTCGAACGGCATGAGGACTTTGCCGTCCTGCGCGAGGTCCGCAAAAATTTGCGCAGCGCGCTCGTCATCATCGACGTCGATGGCAATCGCGACGTTGCCGCCGACCTGGCTTTCGCCTCCCGGCGGCGCGTCCATTACGTCGATAGCGCCAAACTGCGTGCGCAGCTGCCCGTAGAGAATTTTATCGCCCCATTCCGGCGGTGCATACTCTGCGGCGGGTGATCCGGCGAAGCGAACGATCTCGAGTTCGCCGCCAAGCACGGCTTGATAGTGCGCGAGTACGTCGGCCGCGTGACCGGTAAAGTGTAAATTTGGTCGTATTTGCATGAGTCGTTTCTCCCTTCAATGATGTGCGGGGTCGGGAAATTGTGTTTCGAGATACCGGCGAAGATGCGCGATGCACTCTGCTGCCACCGCGGGGTCGTCGTGCGCCTTTGCTAGAATGAAAGCGCCTTGAATAACGGCCTGCGTGAAGAGCGCCATGCTCCCCGCAGTCCATGGCGCATCGGGTGCGTACGTGCGCTTCGCGGCCTCAAGGTCTTGCGCGACGTCATCGGCATGCAGACGGATGTGCTGATCGCACGCCTCGCGGATAGCCGGATGCGTCGCGTACGTTTCCTGCACCATCGTGCCGAGCAGGCACGTGAAGTCTGCGAAGTCGCCGCGCAATAGCGCCGCCCGTAGGTCGACATAGCGCAGCACGCGCGCGCGTGCATCGGGCTCTTTACGATACGGCGCCGCATCGAACATCGCGGCAGCCCCCATCGAAAAATACTCGGCGGCGGCAATCGCGAGCGCTTCCTTGTCGACGAAGTAGTGGAAGAAGCTTCCCTTGCTAACGCCGGCCACGCGACAGATCTCGTCAACGGTCGCAGCCGCGTATCCCTTGGTCCGGATTACCGCAAGGGCCGCATCGAGCACCTTCGTTTTCGCGCTAGGCTTCGCAGTCGTCGTCATCGCATGCACCATACCGCCTAGTCGGTATAGTACAGCCACCGCTACACGCTAGTCAAGCCGCTGGTGGAGCTAAATCGCGCGAACCGGTTCAGGAAATCAACGAATCGATGAGTGCGCGCAAGAATTTGCGGTCTGCCGCGTCGCTCGGTCGATCGTCGAACATGCTGTCATGAAATGCCCGCGCGAAGCATGCCCCAAGAAACGCCTCCGCAACCATCGCAGGCTCGGTGTCGCGCGCGATCGTTTTCTCGCGTCGCAGCCGGCGCAGATAGGCCACCACGTTTGGCGATGCGCGCGGTGTGTCAGGACTACGCGAAAGGATGAGCGCGCGGTACTTCTTTAACAAAACCGGCTCTGCAAAAAGGCTCGCAAGCAGCGGAGCGGCCTGGCGGTGAAATCGCAGGAACTTCAAGCCCACATCAAGCAGCACGGCGTGCGGCCCAGCGCCCTTGTCGGCCCC
>DATBTT010000042.1:0-31878 GCA_036559125.1 Vulcanimicrobiaceae bacterium | reverse complement strand
TGGTAGCGCCAACGGGAATCGAACCCGTCTCTGCGCCTTGAAAGGGCGCTGTCCTAACCGATAGACGATGGCGCCGCGGAAGGCCCCTCCCTATTCGTAGCGCGGGGAGTGGCTGCCTCTCGGCCTCGATAATTCAATCCTGGATCGCTCCGAAAGTCAACGACCTACGCAGCAAATCCTTACTTGGCTCTGACGGAGACCGACTTCTGCCCCGTGACCGGATCGGCGGCTCGGACGATTTGCTTGAGCAGCGGCTTTCCGTTCTCAACGATCGTGAGCGTCCCCGAGCCGGTATTGCGGTCTTTCTTCCAACGCACGACGATGGTGTTGTTGCCGACGGCGAGCATATTGCTGATGTCGGTGCTCGTTCCAGGCGTATTCAACGACGGTCCGGGTTGGCCGTCGACGTACACGCTAAACGTGATGCCGCTCGTCGACTTCGCCGAATTGATCGAAAAGTGGGATTTAACGAGCTTGCTTTTCGCCGCATCGGGCGCGCTCGTGGAGTTTGCCTGCGCCATCGTCGTCTCGCGCGGCGCAGGGGTGTTGCCTGAGCTGGCTCGCTGGCCGTTCGAACAAGCCGCGAGACTCATCGCCACCGCGAGAATGGCGAACGGACGGAAGAAAACGGCTCCTTGCATGGAGCGTTCATTCCACTCCACGCGCCTAATCTAACATTATCGAGGGATGGGGGTCTGGTGGGCCCGGTAGGATTCGAACCTACGCGCAACCAGTTATGAGCCGGGCGCTCTACCGCTGAGCTACGGGCCCCAGCGCGGTGCTACTATTCCGAATCGAGTTGGCCGTGCCCCCTCCCGTTATCGGGCGAAAGGGGTGGGGTAGCGGGCGGATTGGCCGAGTTCTTCTTCGATGGCCATTAGCCGGTTGTATTTTGCGATCCGGTCGCTGCGGGAGAGCGAACCGGTCTTGATCTGGCCGGCGCCCGTTGCAACGGCGATGTCGGCGATCGTCGTGTCTTCGGTCTCGCCGGAACGATGCGAAATCACGCACGTGTATCCGGCCTTGTGCGCCATGTCGACCGCATCGAGCGTCTCCGACAGCGTCCCGATCTGGTTGACCTTGATGAGGATGGAATTGGCGATGCCGCCGGTAATGCCGCGCGACAGCCGTTCGGTGTTGGTGACGAAGAGATCGTCGCCGACTAGCTGACACTTCGAGCCGATCGCATCGGTCAATTTGCGCCAACCCTCCCAGTCGTCTTCGGCCAACCCGTCTTCGATCGAAACGACGGGATATTTGTCGATGAGGTCCGCGTACAATCGCACCATCTCGTCGACCGAAAATGCGCGCGTTTTGGTGAGCGGATAATATTTTCCGTCTTGAAAGAATTCGGTGGCAGCCGAATCGAGCGCGATCGCAACGTCGGTGCCGGCCTTGTAGCCGGCGCGACCGATCGCCTCGACCAGCACGTCCATCGCGTCGTTTAGCGTATCTAAACGCGGCGCGTAGCCGCCCTCGTCGCCCACGGTCGTTGGTTGGTTTCGATCGTGCAATAGAGCGCCGAGCGCGTGGAATACCTCGGAACCGTAGCGCACTGCTTCGTGAATCGACGTAGCGCCGATCGGTACGATCATGCACTCTTGAAATTGCAACCCGCCTTCGGCATGTTTGCCGCCGTTGATGACGTTCATCATCGGAACGGGCAACGTGGATGCCGACGGACCGCCCAAATAGCGAAAGAGCGGTAACGAAAAACTTGCGGCCGCGGCGCGCGCCGTCGCGAGCGAAACGCCGAGAATTGCGTTCGCGCCGAGCTTACTCTTATTCGGCGTACCGTCGAGTTCGATGGCCCTCTCGTCGATCTCGCGCTGCGCGGTAACGTCGAGCCCTTCCAACGAGGGCCCGAGAATATCGTTGACGGCGGCGACCGCGCGCAAGACGCCCTTACCGTTGTATCGTTTTGCATCGCCGTCGCGCAGTTCGACCGCTTCATGCGCGCCGGTCGATGCGCCCGATGGAACGATCGCCTCTTCGACGGATCCGAAACTCGTGGCCACGCTTACCGCAATGGTCGGATTACCGCGCGAATCGAGAACTTCGCGAGCGTGAACCCCTTCGATCAGCGGACGCCCGCCCCCACGCAACGATTCCAGCGACATCGGTTATTTTTCCAAAACCCAGCGCTCGAGGTCGTGTTTGCGCGTGACGAAGTCGTTGTCTTTAAAGAAGATTGCAAGCTCGCGTTCGGCGCTACCCTTACTGTCGCTGCCGTGCACCAAGTTGCGACCGATCGACTGCGCGAAGTCGGCGCGAATGGTTCCCGGCGCGGCCGCGAGCGGGTTGGTCGCGCCCATCAATTGACGGCACCCGTCGATCGCGTTCTCACCCTCGACCGCAAAAGCCACTAGCGGCGCGCTCGTAATGAAGTCCACGAGCCCTTGGAAAAATGGCTTGCCTTCATGCTCGCCGTAGTGCTTGCGCGCGCGCTCGCCGTCGAGCTGCATCAACTTCATCGCGACGACTATATAGCCGCGGCGTTCCAAGCGAGAGAGAATGTCGCCGACCAACCCGCGCGAGACGGCGTCGGGCTTAGCGAGGATCAACGTGCGTTCGATTGCCATAACGCCGCACCAATACGGGCCGGGTCCGCGGAACCCTGCGGCGAACTGCCCCGCGATGGCTAGCTCGTTCGATGCCGCCCGTAAAGCCTTGGAGGGCACGCGGTTTTCGCACATCCGCGACGTCGCCGTCACCGCAAGCACCAACGACGACATTTCGCGCATCCTCGGGGATGCCGGCGCGAGCGGATGCACGATCGTCGCGGACTACCAGGAGCACGGCGTCGGGCGCAAAGGCCGCGCCTGGATCGCGCCTCCGGCGAGCGCGCTGCTTTTTACGACCGCACTTCCGCAACCAATTGCGACGCGCGATCTTTGGATCGTACCCTTTTGGGTGGCGCTCGCGATGCGCGCGGCGCTGCTCGATCACGCCATCACGATCCGGTTACAGTGGCCGAATGACCTCTTGCGCGGAGATCGCAAGCTCGGCGGCATACTCTGCGTCTCGCGCGTATCGGGTGCGCGCGCGTGGGTCGGGTGCGGAGTCGGCATCAACGTCGTGCGACCCGCGGCGCCTGCAGAGCGTGAAGCGCTTGCATCGATCGTGCCTCCGCCCGCGTTTTGCAGCGACGATTCGACCGTCGCGCGCGAAGCGTTACTCGAAACGATTCTTCGCCGGTTTGATGCCATGCTGGACTTGCTACAGGAGCCTGCGGACGTCGCGCGGCGCTGGGAAGAGGCGGCAGAAATACCGGGAACGCGATACCGGTTGCTCGTTGATGGCGAATCGGCGCCGTTCGATGCCGAAGCGGTGCGATTGGCCGGCGGCGGAGCGCTCGTCGTACGCATCGATGGACGCGAGCGCGAGATCGCGCTCGCGGACGCTCGCGTCGTGCGGGAGTAAGGTTACTTCACGACTCCGCCCAACGCGATATTCGCCGCCTTGATCGCATTTGCCGCGGGCGTCTCCACGCCGGCATCGATGCTCAGGCAAAGGTTCGACGTAGCGTTGAGCGTCGGTGGTTTCGGAATCATCTTGGCCGCAATTCCGGCATCCTTGAGCGCTTTGGTCGCGATCATCGTGTCGGCATTGCTCCCGAAGTACAGAATGACGTCTGCCACAGCTTAGACCGCTCGGCCGTGAACCAGGGTGTCGAGTCCAGTCGCAACGTCGTTGAGTTCGGCTACGCGGCTCACCGCTTGTTGCAGGCGCCCGCCCATCTCTTGCGAGAGCGTGTCGATGACGGTCACGTCTCCGACCAACTCGTCGTTGAGGGCTTTCAATCCGGCGAGTTTTTCGGGCGACGCGCCGGCACGCATCATATCGTCGATGATCGCTCCGGAGCGCTCGGCCACCGATTTAGTTGCCGCAATGTGATCGCCGGAGACTTCGCCGCCCACGATGGTTACGCCGAGTTCTTTGGCGGCGACGCTCACCTGCGCGCTACGCTTGGCAATTGACGCGGAAATCCGTTGCACGACGGGAACCGCGATCAGCAATGCAATGAGCATCGCAATCACGCCCCACAGCACGAACGTCTGCGTCATGTGGTTAGCGATCGTCGCGATCTGCGCCATTGGAATTCCGTACCAGCGCGCGCCCACTACCTGATTCTGATCGTTGACGATCGGATCGATGCGCGCCAGGTATTCCGTGCCGCCCTCGGTGTCGCTACCGACGTACGGGTCGGTCGCGTCCGCGGCGCCCTTCGCGTGTGGGACCTGCACGTCCACCACGCGCGTCCCATCGGGTTGACTGATCGTCGAGGCAACGATCGCGTCGCCGTCGAGCAGCGCCGTTTGGCCGCCGAGCGCGTGCGTGCTCTGGTCCACCAAATCGTAAAAATGGTTCATCAAGACGCCGCCGTAAATCGCGCCGAGCGTCCGTTCGTTCTGGTCCGACATCGGTGCGGCGGCGATTATCGCCAAGCCGCGGTCGAGATGCTCGGTGGTCGTGCCGCCGGCGTCTTTAATGTCCGACGTTGCTTGGGGCGCTAGTCCTTCGCCCTGCAACTCGTTGGTCGTAAGCAGCGCCGCGCTACTCACCGTTTCGCCGGTCAACGCACGTTTGATGTACGGATCGGTGCCCAGTGACCCGCGATTCCCGCCGTTCGCGCGGGCGATGACGTTACCGTTCGTATCCACCACCGTAAGAAACGAGAGATCCGACGTGCGCGCGATATTCGAGAGCTGGTCCTGTAAGACTTTGGCGTCATGGTGCTGCAGGGCCGCGCGCAGAGCGTCCGCAACTGCATCTTGCGTGATGAGCAAGCGCACCTGCTCTTTGCGCGAATCCCAGTACCCGCCGAAGGCGCCGGAGCCGTTCGCGACTTCCGTCCCGCCCAATGCCGCCAAATCGCGTTGCAGGCTTAGGCGTGCCGCAACAACGCTGATCAAAAAAAACAGCACGATCGCGCCGACGATCGTACCGAGCAGGCGAACGCGCAAGCTCGTGTTCATACCGTGTCTCCTTCCACGCCGCCATCGTTGATTTTGAATTGTGCCAGGCGGCCATCCATGTTGCCCGCGAATTGGTTCATCTGTTCCGCCGAGTCCAGAATGCGCTGGGCCGCGTCGGTGACTTCCTTGTTGACGTACGTAAGCACCTCGACCGACGACGCATTGGTCTGAGAGATCGAAGCGATGTTTGCGAATGCCGAACTGACCTCGCCGGATTGCGACGTCATCTGCGCGGCCGCTTGCACGTTGAGCTGCACCGATTTGGTGATCTCCTCGATCGAGTGGACCACTTGATACGAGTTGCTGCTCATCTCGCGCGCGACCGACGAGATATCTCCGATCTGCGCGTTGGCGGAAATTACGGCTTGCACGATGTCGCCCAACGCGCCCGAAGCCGAACTGGTGCTGCCGACGCTCTCCTCCACACGTTCGGTGAGCCGCTCCATTGCGCGCACGACGCCCGTAACGACGCTCTGCGTTGAAATGATATGGCTAGCGATTTCTTTGGTGGCTTGCACGCTGCCGTCGGCGAGCTTCCGAATCTCGGTCGCCACAACCGCAAACCCGCGACCGTGCTCGCCGGCGCGCGCCGCTTCGATCGCCGCATTGAGGGCGAGCAAGTTCGTCTGTTCGGCGATGCGGTCGATGACTTTGACAATGTCGCCGATCTGCTCGGAATTGCTGCCGAGCATCTCGATATCGCGACCCAAATCGCCGATCGTGGAGCGGATCGTATCCATCCCTTCGACGATCGTGTGGATTGCCGCACCTCCGCGATCCGCCGTTTGCGACGTTTCGGCCGAAATGGTCGAAAGCGCGTCGACTTGCGCGCTCATTCGTTCGATCGAACTGGCCATGTTCGAAACGGCCAGCGACGTTTCGTCCAAACTACGCGTCTGTTCTTCGGCGGCAGCGGCGATCGCGCCGATGGTTTCCGTCAATTGCGCGACCTTGCTCGTTGCGTGCTCGACGATCCGCGATTGCTCGCCGATGCCTTCGTCCAGCTGCCCCTGCGCGAGCGATGCTCCTTCAATGACAGCCAGGGCGGTCGATGCCGTGCCGTGCAGTTCGCTCCCTGCGCTTCCGAGCTGCGCCGCGTTACCGTGCAACTGCCCGAGAAATTCGCGCATGCCGAAAATCAATTTGTTGAGGGCGATTGCGAGTTCGGATAAGGTCGCGTCCGAAACGGCCAGATTCTTGGTGAAATCGCCTTGGCTCACTTCGCGAATGCCCGAGGCCAGCGCGGCGATGCCGCCCGAGAGCGCACCGCGCAGCGCAGGCTGTTGCCGCTCGGTTCGGGCTTCTGCCGCCTGGGCGTCGTCGCCCGCAAAGATCAGCGTCAAAACCAGGCCGACGGCGCCCAAGAGCACGGCGGACAATAGGGCGTCACCGCGATGCGCGATCGCGCGCACGCTATAATCGATAACCGCGACGCTCAAGGCAAGCGCGCCGCCAATGGGGGTGCCGACGACCGCCGCGGTTACGGCGACGGCGGCGAGTAAAACAAGGTCGAACGATGGGACCTTTGAACCATAGATGTCCAATGCCAGGCAGAGCGTCGCGACGGCGGCCGCCACGCCGATGCGTTGCGCTACGGGCAAACGCACGCGCCAGGCACTCAAACGAGCCTGAATCACCGGAATCCCCGCGTAAAAACCACTCGAACCTCGCCTGCTCGGTCAGCAGCAAATGGAGCCCACCCAATGAGCTCCGGCCAATGCCTCTATCCGAGTCTACGGCTAAACGAGGGGAATTGTTTAGCCGCTAATTTCGCGCGCGGCTGCGCTTATCGCAAGCTTCGCAGAAGTGCGACATTTTATTGTCGCTCTCGAAAATCGAGTTCGAATAATACATGGCACAACGGGCGTTGTAGCAATGCTTGAGTCCCAGCGCGTGCCCGAGTTCGTGCACGCACTCTTTGAGGGTGCGTTGGAAGAGCAGATTATCGTCGGCGTCTTCGCCGTAGAATTCCGAGCGCAGACGGTGCAGCGAAACGATCGCGACGCGCCGGGCTTCATCGGCATCGCCGAAAATGAAGCGGTGCGACGTCTTGTAGAGATCGAAATCGGTGATGCCTAAGAGCAGGCCGCCGTCGTCGGGATACTCGCGTAACACTTTCGACGTGAGCGTCGAGAGGAACATCTGCTGCCGCGCGCTGTTGACCGCGCTTCGCGGAACCGGCAGCGATCGCTCGACGCACGCGGAATAGAGAAAGCGTTCTTCCAGACACAGACCCAGACGAGAGAGGAACCCGGGGTCGATCGCATTGATCGGGACGATGCGGATCTGTGTTTCCATAGAGTGCGGGAGGAGTCTTCGCCGCCGCCGGACCGAACACTGCTTGTCATGATCATCGGCATCGGGCTCGACCTGGCCGAGGTGGGCCGTTACCACTTCGACGAAGGCAAGTTCGCGTGGTTCGCGCGCAAGATATACACTGAGGAAGAAGTCGCCTATGCGTTGCGAAAACGAAATCGCGCGGAACGATTCGCGGGTTTTTTCGCCGCGAAGGAAGCGACGCGCAAAGCGTTCGGCCACGCGATCCCGTGGCGGCAGGTCGGCGTGTCGCACGAACGTAGCGGCAAGCCGGTCATCCGTCTTTTCGGAAGAGCAAGCGAGCTGATTCCCGCGCGCGGAGTATCTTCGATTCACCTGACGATCACGCATACCGCGAACGTAGCCGCGGCCGTCGTTATTTTGGAACGTGAATAGATGTTGGTCCTAACGCCCCAACAGATGCGCGACGCCGATGCGAGCGCGAGCGCGCGAATCGGCGACGTCGCGCTGATGCGCGCCGCTGGAGCGCGAATCGCCCAAACGATCGTGCGTTACGCGCGCGGCCGTCGCATCGTGGCTTTCGCCGGCCCCGGAAATAATGGAGGCGATGCGTTTGCCGCGCTGGCCGTTCTCGATTCGTTCTACGAGCGCCATGTCTACGCGCGTCGCGCCGAGAACCCCTCGGCCGCGCGCCGGGACGCGGAGAACCGCGCGGGCGACGCAGGCGTCGTCGTGCACGAACTTCCTCGCGACGCCGCTTTATTTCGCGCGGCACTGGAAGGATGCGGTCTTGCGATCGACGCGCTCTTTGGAACCGGCGCGCGCATACCGCTGCCGGCGGAGTATGCCGATGCCATTTCCGCCCTCGACGCGTGCGACGCGCCGGTTCTGGCCGTGGACATCCCGAGCGGCATCGACGCGCTGACGGGAGCCGTCCCCGGCACCGCCGTGCGCGCCACCGTTACAATTACGCTCGGCGCGCTGAAACCGGGATTGTTACTGGATCCCGCCCGCGATTACGCCGGCGACCTGTGGTATTCGTCGATTGGAATCGAGGACGGCGACGCGACCGGTGCGACGCACACGTTCGCCGCGCTAGACGACGCGACGTTTCTTCCAATGCTGCCGCAACGGCCGCAAAACTCCGACAAACGGCGATCGGGCGCGCCCCTGCTCCTTGCGGGTTCGGCGCAATTTCCCGGGGCCGCAGTGTTGTCCGCACGCGCGGCCGCCCGCGCCGGCGCGGGATACGTCACGATCGTCACGGGCGAGAGTGCCGCACCCGCAATTCGCGCGCACCTCGTCGAGCAAGTCGCGGTAACGATCTCCGCCGCTCAATCCGCAAGCGATGCAATCGACGAAATCGTCGAGGTTGCCAAACACGCGACGAGTTTCGGAATGGGCCCGGGGCTTGGGCTGGACGAGCGAACGGGCGACATCGTGCGCGGCGTCGCCGCGCGATTGGATCTGCCCTTCGTGGCCGATGCAAGCGCGCTCTTTCACTTTGCCAAGCACATGGATATACTGCGCGGCAAACGCTGCGTCCTGACGCCGCACGCCGGAGAGTTCGCCCGTCTTTCGGGCAAAGGCACGGTCAAAGAAAGCGAACGCGTCGAGCGATTGCGCGAATTCGTCGACCGCACCGGCGTCACGACCCTGCTAAAGGGACGCACGACCTTGATTTACGACGGAACGACGATGCATCTCAACACCACCGGCACCAATGCGCTCGCGACTGCCGGCACCGGAGACGTTCTCACCGGAATCATCGCCACGCTGCTCTCGCAGGGCCTTTCACCCATCGACGCGGCTCGCGCGGGCGCCTACTGGCACGGACTAACCGGAAAATATTGCGCCGGACTGCGCGAGCGCGGCGTCATCGCCGGCGATCTGCCCGATGCACTTGCCGCCGCTCTACCAACGCCTCAGCCCCCCGCAAACCTGTACCGCATTTTTTAGCGTCTCACCCTTCGACAGGCTCAGGGTGACAGTATTGCTCGGAGGCCGGGTTCGTCGAGAATTGCAACTCCCAGTTGTTGCGCCTTTGCGTATTTGCTTCCGGGATCGTCTCCGACGACGACGTAGTCCGTTTTCTTGCTCACCGAACTCGTCACTTTTCCGCCGGCGGCGACGATGCGCTCCGCGGCTTCTTCGCGCGTCATATCCGGCAAGGTCCCCGTGAGTACCAGCGTCTTTCCAAACAATGGGCCTGCCGCGGCGCGTTCCCGTTTGGGTGCGGTCATTTCGACGCCGGCCCCTCGCAGTCGCTCGATCATGGCGCGATTGGCACCCTGCGCGAAAAACAGCGTGACGCTGCCCGCGACTTCCGGACCGATTCCTTCGGTGCGGCGCAGTTCGTCCTCGGACGCGCTCGCGAGTGCGTCGATCGAGCCGAAATCGGCGGCCAGCACTTGAGCCGTCTGCGATCCGACGAACCGAATGCCCAAGCCTGTCAGCACGCGCGCCAACCCACGCGTCTTCGACGATTCGATGTT
Organism: Vulcanimicrobiaceae bacterium; assembly: GCA_036559125.1. Lineage (GTDB taxonomy): Bacteria > Vulcanimicrobiota > Vulcanimicrobiia > Vulcanimicrobiales > Vulcanimicrobiaceae > JALYTZ01. Next base: position 22,127 of record DATBTT010000042.1, on the reverse strand, counting down.
GCGAAGCACGTTCGCGATGCTTTTTTCGCCCATGCGCGGGACGGTGGAAAGCGCCGCGGTGTCGAGCGCGTACAGGTCGGAAATGTCGCGGACGAGGTGCAATTCGGTGAGCTGCTGCGCGAGCACGTCGCCCATCCCTTCGATGTCCATCGCGCCACGCGAAGCGAAGTGGCGGACGCGCTCGAACACTTGCGCGGGGCATGCCGCATTCGTGCAGCGCGACATGGCCTCGCCTTCGGGATGGTCGACTTCGGAGCCGCACACCGGACACGTATCGGGCATCGAAAACTTCGGCAAGCGCCCTTTTCGCTCCGAAAGAACCGGGCCGACGACGCGCGGAATGACGTCGCCCGCGCGCACGACGACGACGGTGTCGCCCACGCGAATGTCGTTGCTCGCAATATATTCGGCGTTGTGCAGGGTCGCGTTGCGAACCGTTACGCCGCCGATCTGCACCGGATCGAGCACGGCGTTCGGATTGAGCGTCCCGGTCCGACCGACCGTAATCGCAATTTCGCGTAGTTTCGTGCGCGCTTCGCGAGCTTTGAATTTGAAAGCAGTCGCCCAGCGCGGGTCCTTGGCAACGCTACCGAGCCGCTCTTGCGTGACCAAGTCGTCCACCTTGACGACGACACCGTCGATTTCGTAATCGAGTTCGTCGCGCAGTTTCTCCCAACGTTCGCAATACGCGATGACGGCGTCGATATCTTCGGCACGCTCGATATTCGGGTTGACCGGGAAACCGAGGTGCTTCAGAAGCTTCAACGCTTCCCACTGCGTCGCCGGCGGCGCAACGTCCGCATCGCTCGCGGTGAGTTGTCCGATCGAATAGGCAAAGAACGACAGCGAGCGTTCTGCCGTCATCCGTGGGTCGAGTTGACGAACGCCGCCTGCCGCGGCGTTGCGCGGATTTGCGAAAACCGCCGCCCCACGCTTCTCGCGCGCGCTATTGAGCCGTTCGAAGTCGCTCTTTGCCAGATAGACTTCGCCGCGCGCCTCCAGGACGGCGGGTGCCTGTTTGCCCCGCAGACGCAGCGGAATCGCGCGCACGGCTCGCAGATTGTTGGTGACGTCTTCGCCGATGCGGCCGTCGCCGCGGGTTCCACCGCGCACCAACGAGCCTCGCTCGTAATAGAGCGAGGTCGCGAGCCCGTCGATCTTCAGTTCGATAACGTAGGCTACCGGCGCTCCCGCGAGCTTGCGAACGCGATCGTCAAACGCGCGCAACTCGCCGGCATCGAAAGCGTTGGCCAAGCTCAGCATTTGACGGTGGTGTTCGTATGGAGGGAATCGCTCCGAAGCCACGGCGCCCACGCGTTGGGTCGGCGAATCCGGCGTGCGCAATTGCGGATTGGCTTCTTCCAGTTCGATCAGTTCGCGCAGGAGCGCGTCGTACTCTGCGTCGGTGATCTCGGGATCGTCTAAGACGTGATAGCGATAACTCGCTTCGTCGAGTTGCTCGCGAAGTTCGACGGCACGCGGTTCTCCCGTCATTAACGCCGCTTTCGCGGCGCGCTCACAAGTTGCACCGGGTACCCGTCGGGATCGCCGATCACCGCCACGCGACCGAACGAGTCGTCGTACGGGTCTTGAAACACCGGCACGCCCATCTGCGCGCAGTCGGCGACCAGCGAATCGACGTTATCGACTGCGAAACCGAGCTGGAGCGAACCCGGCCGGACCGAGAGCAGCTCGGACTTTGCGTGAAGGCCCAGCGAGGCGCCGTCACCCAAATCGAAATCTACCCAATGCGGCACCGAATCAGTACGAATCTTTAGGCCGAGCACGTCGCGATAGAAATTGCGCGACCGCTCGAGATTCGCGCATACCAGCATCGCGACGGAGAATTTCGTCACGCCGTCATGCTTCGACGGGGACCCGGCCACCCTTCGCGAGATCGTCGAGCGCGCGCATGTTGTCGCGCTCCATCGCATCGAGGGCCCGCGAGTCGGGCAGGTGGTGCCCGACCGCTCGCTGATCTTTGAGAACGGGAACCAGATACGCGCCCGTGAACGACTGCTCGTTGCGCGCCAACTCTTCCGGCGTACCGACGCCGACGATGGTACCCCCGCGGTCGCCGCCTTCGGGTCCGAGATCGATCAGATAATCGGCGGTCTTTATAACGTCCAGATTGTGCTCGATTACGAGCACGGTATTTCCGGTTTCGACCAAACGCTGCAAGACTTCCAACAGTTTGTGGATATCCGCGAAATGCAAGCCCGTCGTCGGTTCGTCCAAGACGTAAAACGTGCGGCCCGTCGAGCGCCGCGAAAGCTCGGTAGCGAGCTTAACGCGCTGAGCCTCGCCGCCCGAGAGCGTGGTCGCCGGCTGGCCCATTTTTATGTACCCCAAGCCGACTTCGCAGATCGTCTTGAGTTTGTTGTGTATGCGCGTGATCGTCGAGAAAAAATCGCTCGCTTCGTCGACGCGCATTTCGAGCACGTCCGAGATCGTCTTCCCCTTGTACTTCACCTCGAGCGTCTGCGCGTTGTACCGTTTGCCCTTGCAGACTTCGCACGGAACGTACACGTCGGGTAAAAAATGCATCTCGATCTTGATTATGCCGTCGCCCTGGCACGATTCGCAGCGACCGCCCTTGACGTTAAACGAAAAACGCCCCGGCGTGTAGCCGCGCAGCTTCGCCTCAGGCACGAGCGAAAAAAGCTCGCGGATTTGATCGAAGGCCCCAGTATAGGTCGCCGGGTTGCTGCGCGGCGTGCGGCCGATAGGCGATTGATCGATGACGACGAGTTTGTCCAGCTCTTCGGCGCCCTTGACCGTACCGTACGTGCCGCCCGCAGGCTGACCGTGAAGATGTTGGTTGAGCGCTTTGACCAGGACTTGATTGACGAGCGTTGACTTGCCGCTCCCGCTCACGCCGGTCACGCACGCGAATACGCCTATCGGAAAATCAACGTCGAGCCCGCGCAAGTTGTTGGCCTTGGCCCCTTTTACTTTGAGAACCTTACGCGCGGTGCGCCGTCCCTTGGGGATCGGAATGAATTTGCGTCCCGACATGTAGGCGCCGGTGGCGGACTCGGGATGTTTGAGGACGTCTTCAAGGTTGCCGACGGTGAGCACGTGGCCGCCCTCTTCGCCGGCTCCCGGTCCGATATCGACGACGACGTCGGCAGTGCGGATCGTGTCTTCGTCGTGCTCGACTACGATGAGCGTATTGCCGAGATCACGTAGCGTGCGCAACGTCGCGAGCAGTCGATCGTTATCGCGCTGATGCAGCCCGATGGACGGTTCGTCCAAGATATAGAGCACGCCGACGAGCGAACTGCCGATCTGCGTCGCGAGGCGGATGCGTTGCGACTCGCCGCCCGAGAGCGTCGTCGCCGAGCGCCCGAGCGTCAGATAATTCAAACCCACGTTCGTGAGGAAGCCCAGCCGTCCGCGAATCTCTTTAAGGACTTGATTGGCTATCTGTTCCTCGCGCTCGCTCGGCTTGAAGTCGATGAAAAATCGTTCCGCATTCTCGATCGATATGCGCGTGACTTCGTCGATGTTCTTTCCGTTGACGGTGACGGCGAGCGCCTCGGGCTTGAGCCGCGCACCCTTGCACTGCGGACAGACCGACGCGGACATATATTTTTCGATATCTTCCTTGACGTAATCCGAGCTGGTCTCCGCATACCGGCGCTCCAAATTGTTGACCACTCCCTCGAAAGTCGTGCGATATTCCCAGACTTTCCCGCTACGCGATTCGTAGGCGAAGTTCTGCTCGCGGTCGGTTCCGTATAAGATGACGTCGACGGCGTCTTCAGGCATGTCCTGGACCGGCGTCGTCATTTTGACCCGGTGTTTGCGAAGCACGCGCTCGAGTTGCTGCAAATAATACGGATTCATCGACGGGAACCGGCCGGCTCCGAGCGATTTGCTCCACGGCACGATAGCCCCGCCGTCGATGGTCTTGCTGCGATCCGGAATGACTTTCCACGGATCGATTTCGATTTTTTCACCCAGTCCGCTGCAGCCCGTACACGCGCCGTAAGGCGAGTTGAACGAGAACAACCGCGGAGCAAGTTCTTCGAACGACAAGCCGCAATACACGCAGGCGAACGCCTCGCTGAAGGTCAGTTCGCGCGACTGCTTGGTCGTAGGATCCTCGACGAGCACGGTGACGATGCCGGTCGAAAGCTTGAGCGTGGTCTCGACCGAATCGGTCAGGCGCTTGCGCACGTCCGGCTTCATCACGACGCGGTCGACGATAACTTCGATCGTATGCTTGCGCTTTTTGTCGAGCACGATCTTCTCGCGAAGCTCTTTCTGCTCGCCGTCGACGCGCACGCGCGAGAAGCCCTCTTTGCCGACTTCCTCGAACAATTTCGCGTATTCGCCCTTACGCCCGCGAACCAGCGGGGCGAGCAGTTGGACGCGCGATCCGTCCGGCAGTTCCATGATCGAATCGACGATTTGCTCGCTCGATTGCGAACTGATCTCGCGACCGCAACTATAGCAGTGCGGAATTCCGATCCGCGCGAAAAGCAGGCGGAGATAATCGTAAATCTCGGTTACGGTCCCCACGGTCGACCGGGGATTGCGCGAGGTCGATTTCTGATCGATGGAGATAGCGGGCGAGAGCCCCTCGATGTAGTCGACGTCCGGCTTTTCCATCTGGCCGAGAAACTGGCGCGCGTACGACGACAGCGACTCAACGTAGCGGCGCTGCCCTTCGGCGTAGATCGTGTCGAAGGCAAGCGAGGACTTGCCCGAGCCACTAAGGCCGGTGACGACGATGAGCCTATTGCGCGGCAGCACGAGGTCGATGTTCTTGAGGTTGTGTTCGCGCGCGCCTTTGATAACGATCGAGTCGAGAGACATGCTTTTGTAAGACCGCAGCCCAGGGCCTTAGGATGCAGCCGGAGGCGGGGGAACATCTTCCGCCGGCCGGTCTAGCGTCGGTCGCAGCGCGATATACTCGCCAACCACGACTAAAGTCGCGTAGGCTACCACTGCCTCCATCAGCACCAGCGCTACGATCTGCCCCAGGAGCGGAAAATCGTGAACGAGTTCGGCGACGATTCCGCCCGCCGCGGCGATGAGGCCGATGAGCACGACCACCCCGAGCGTCGTCCAGAAGTTTTTGCCCGCAATGCGAAATGACTCCACCAGGGCGTCGACGCCCGAACGCTGCCCGACGATTACCGCGGGCATCGTGTAGAGTACGAAGATCGCGTACAACAACAACGTCGTGTAGTACGTAAAATCCATGAAGGTCGCGGCGATCAGACCCAAGAGAAACAGCAACAGCATCGCGATGAATATTTGACCCGCATCGGCACGGAACGCGGCCGTGCCGTCAGCAAGGGTCGCGCTCCCACGCTTCCAGGCCGCTGCCGCCATTCCGGTGGTATACGCGATGGAGACGATCGCTCCAACGATGCGCACGAGAATCGCGACGATCGAACCGATGAACGCGGTGAATGCGGCAGGACCGCCACCGTTCAACTCGTCGAGCGAGCCGACCGAGATCGCGCCGTAGGCGTCGAGCAGGTAGAGCACGGCGCCGGTAATCACGCCGACCACGAGCGCGGGAACGATGATGACCCAATTGCGCGCGAGCAGCTGCCACGCGCGCCGGAAGGTCCCGTCGAGCGGGGCCTGCGTCACGCCGGCTCCGCGAGCAGCACGCGCGCGACTTCGTCGAGCGTCCGCACGGTGGCATCCGGCGGAGGTGCGTTCGACGGGAGCTGCGCTTCGTGCACGTTCATCCAGATCGTATATAACCCAGCTTCGTGCGCGCCTCGAATATCGCGCTCGTACCGGTCGCCGATCATCGCGCTATGGGCGGGCGCACATTCCAATTTCGTGCACGCATGCGCGAACAGAAGCGGGTCGGGCTTGAGCATGCCCACTTCGTCCGCGATAAAGATCGCATCGAACAAGTCACCGACCCGTAGTATCGCGATCTTCTCGCGATGGGTTTCGGCAAATCCATTGGTAACCAAGCCGAGTTTTTTACCTCCTGCGCGCAATCGCTGCAGCAGGTCGCGCGCGCCGGGGAAGAGCGTCAAGTGTTTTTTGCGGTAGAGGTTGTAGTTTGCGGCACTGCGTTCGGCGAGAGTCTCGTCGTCCAAACCGACGGCGCCCAGCGCGTTATTCCACAAGCGCGCGCGCAAGCGCGAGAGTCGCGTGGCGAGCTGATCGCTCGAAAGTTGCGTCCAAAACCCCTCGGCTTCGGCGACGTAGGCGGCCTTGAGCGCGATCGCGTCGACGCCGTGCAGGGCCGCGACCTCCCGCGCGACCTCTTCGGCAGCGCTTTTGTATGCGAACGTGTCGTCGTGCAGCGTATCGTCCAGGTCGAAGAGCACGCAGTCGATATCGGCCATGCTTAGCAGCGTACCCTAAAGCTGCGTAACGCGAAAGCTTCGAGCGTGAAATGCAGTTCTTCCGCCTCGATCGTCGCGTCTGCGCCGGTTGGCCGCTCGAGCGCGTCGATTGCGTCCGCGCCGCGCATACGCGCGCCGCAGCGCAGTGCGACGCGACGCGGGGCGCCGTCGCATTCGCGCACGCGAACCACGATGCCGTCACCATCCTCGGCGGGCTTGCAGGCCGCAATCGCTACGGCATCGTCGTCGCACGTAAAAAGCCGCACGCGGGGTTCGTGAGCGAACTGCAGCCACGCTCGCTCGATCGCGCCGGTGCCGATCCCGGCGAACGGAGCGTACGCGTACGAAAAGTGCGCGACGCCGCGATCGGCGCGTTCGTCCGGCCAGCGCGTACCTCGCAATAACGAATGCCCGAGTTGCAAGCCGCCCGCATCCAAAACGCGAGCGCTCCATCCATACGTATCGAGTGCGAACTGCGCAAACCCGGCACCCGATTCATCGCGGACGAGCGCGAAGCGCTGCCCGGGAACTTCGAATTTGGCGCGCCGCTCGGCCGTGTCGCGCCGGGCGCTACGAACGATGGTTCCGTGCGGCGTCCCATACGTCACCGTATCGGCCGCGAGCGGAAGCCAGTGTTCGAGGCGCAACAACGTACGGCGCTCGCGCCAGTTCACGTCGAGTTCGACGCGAAGGAAGGGCTCGCCGGCGTGGAGCGCTATGCGCATCGTGGCCGCCGACTTACCGAGTACGAAGGGCACGGACAGGGCGCCCTCCTCGATCCGCCCCGCAGCGGGTTTGGGCCGGCGCATCGAGCGTTGGTATCCGGCGTCGATATTCCACGCTTCCCACTTCTTGGGTCTGTCGGTGTAGAGCGCGAGCACGTTCCCTTGCGTGCACACATTTGGCGCGTCCGGCGTGCGAAGATCCACGATCGCTCCGGTCGGCAGCACGCGCGCGCGCATGAGACCGTTGTCGAAGAGATACGCGTCGTCGTCGCGCACCGGCTCGACGCGTTGGGCGGGCGTAGCGGCCCTGCGCGCACGCGGCAGCGCTTGTTGAGCGGCCGTCATCGCGCCGGCTACTAATTCACCTGCCCGCGCATACTCCGCCAGGGCGTCGTCGTTCACCGCCGCGATCGACGTGCCCGGCAGCACGTCGTGAAACTGATTGCGCAGCACGATCTCCCATGCCGCCGCCAGCCGTTCCCGCAAGTCGACCGTCAACTGCGGCGGTACGCGAACCGCTATGCACCAAGCGGCAAGCTCTTCAGCTTCACCGAGGGCGCGTTCGAGCAACGCATTACCTGCCTTGAGATCGTGATGAGTCGTGTAGACGCCGCGGTGGAATTCAAGATACAATTCGTCGGCGTGAACGGGCAACCGCGCGCGCGCGGCATCGAGTTGCTCGAACCACGTACGCGGTTGAATCCACGCGCCTTCGCGACGAACGTCGGCGAGCATCTCGCTCGTAACGCCACCGCCTCCGTCGCCGTACCCGGCAACGACCGGCTCGCCGCGCTCGCGTGCGATGCGAATGCGCTGCGCATTCAATCCGCCGTCGTACGACTGCACGAGCGCGGCGACGACATCGCTTCCGTCCGGCGCGCGCCAGACGAATTGCGGATAGGGAAACCGCGTCGTGTCGTTCCATTGCAGTTTGGTCGTAGCGAAAAAGCGCACGCCGGCGTGCGCGAGCAGCATCGGCAACGTGTTTGCGAAACCGAACGAGTCAGGCAGCCACGCGATGCCGGGTTCGATACCCAAGCGTCGCACGCAATACCGGTGCCCGTAGAGCAGTTGCCGCAGCAACGATTCGCCGGAGGGGAGATTGCAGTCGGGTTCGACCCACATCGCGGCAACGTCGGGATCGAACCGCCGTTGCTCGCAGAGCGCGAGCACCCGGTCGAAAAGCTGCGGATCTTCGGCTTCCACGAATGCGTAGAGTTGCGGTTGCGATTGTGCGAACACGAACGTCGCGTCACGTTCGAGCAAATCGGCGGCAATGGCAAATGTCCGGGCAGCCTTGCGATGCGTCTGCTCGTACGTCCACAGCCACGCGACGTCGAGGTGAGAGTGACCGATGACGCGCACGGTGCCGCCTGACGGGGCGGATACGGTTTCGTCTCCGGCCTGCAATTCGACGAACCGTTGCGGAGACTGCCGGCTTAGCAGATTGAGCAACGTCCACTGAAGACCGGGACCCGACGGCAAGCCGTTGGTCGGCAGCGCGCGCAACTCAACTTCGAGCTCTAAACGTCGCGATACCGTACTCGGGGGCAAAATCGTCTCGTGGTGCTCCCGGTCGTACGCCCCGGTCACGACCCCGTCAACCCGCAGAAGCGCACCCGTACGCGTCGCATACCGAATCCGCGTAGTCTCGGAAACCGGTGGCAGCGTGGCGGCCAGGATCGCGATCGCGTCGCTGCGTTCGCATTCGTCTAGATGCAGTTTCACAACGCGGTAGTTTTGGCGGACTAGAGTCCGAACCCGGCTATCTTGCCGTCCTTGTCGAGGACGAACTGGAACGTCACGCGTTTCGTGCCGAACGCGGCCTGGTAACCGTACTGCTCGTATGCTCCCGCAGGGGTCAGGCCGCGATAGACCAGCGACGTGATCGGTCCAAGGGGACCAAATTGCGCCTTCATGGCTGCCAGCGCCTCCGGCGTCAGCGCATCTCGCATCGCCTGCGAAAGAGCGGAGGGGTCGATCGTTCCCTGTTGCAGCCCTGCGAAAAAGCGCTTGAAACGCGCGGTGATCGCCGGGTCCTCACCGGTCGCGGCCGGAGCGGGCGTCGCGACCGTCGCAATGGCGCGCGCGGAAGCCGCCGGGTAAAACGCGGCGAGAATGCCGTCCTCGACGGTCGGCGTCAAGAAATCGAACGCGTTGCCAAGCACTACCGTTGCAAATCCATCGCTCGCGATGAGTTCGTTGTCGGTTTCGAAACCCGGGACGCCGCCGTGATGACCGGCCACGAGTTTGTCGTCGAACGGCGCGAGCGTTAAACCAAGACCGTACCGGTACTTTCCGTCATTCATGGAAACGTTGGTCGACTGCATGAGCGCCAAGGTCTTAGGACGCACGAGCTTTCCTGCCATTAAGGCCATGTCGAAACGCGCTAGATCGCTCGCGGTCGAAACGATGTCGCCGTCGGCGAAAAGCCACGACGCGTCGTACCGATCCGCCGGTGTTCCGGAGTGGTCCATGTAGCCGACCGCTTCGGGCGTTCCGGGGGGCGCGTCTCCAACGGTCGTGGACGGCATGCCCGCAGGTATAAAAATGTGCTTGTTTTCGTAGGCGGTAAGCGACGCGCCGCTTACGCCTTCAACGATCATCCCTAAGAGCACATAGCCCGTATTGCTGTACTCGTAGCGGGTTCCCGGGGCAAAATCGAGTGGCTTGCCGGAGACGCTTGCGATTATTGCGGTGGGCGTCGTGCGACGATTTACGCTACCGTCGGCAAACGCGGCATCCAGGTAGTTTGGTACACCGGACGTATGCATCAGCAACTCGCGAATGGTTACGGCGCGAGCGCGCGTATATTCCGGAACGTATTTCGAGAGCGTGTCGTCGAGCGAGAGACGCCCTTGCTCGACCAGTTGCATAACGCAAACCGCGGTAAACATCTTCGTGATGGACGCGATGCGATACCGCGTCGCGGTAGTCGCCGCGGTTCCCGTCGCGACGTCGGCCAAACCGAACGCCTTCGCATACACGATGCGTCCGTTTTCGACGACCGCAACCGAGACGCTCGGCGCGTCGCCGTCGTGCTGCCCCGACCCAAGCTGGCCGGCACCATCGAGCGCCGCGGCTATGCCGGGCCCGTACGCCAGCGGCTCCGGAACCACGCCCGCCCGAGTGGACGCAATCGAAAGACTCGCGATCGAAACGATCGCCAGAAAACCAGCGAAGCGATGCATGCCTAGCCACACCCGCGGACGGATCGCGCACACCGGCTGCGTCCGCCCGCTCGACGGGTCGTTATGCCTTCGGTGTCGGCTTCGGCATCGGCATCATCGGATGATGTTTTTTCATCTTCATAGGCATCATCTTATGATTTTTCATATGCATCGGCATCGTCATGTGCGACGGCCGGCGCGCGAATTTGTCGAGCCAGTTCGGGCCGTTCGGGTTATCGGTCAGGCCGTTAGTCGCGGGAGCCGTGGTCGTCGTGGGTGCCGTCGTCGTCGTTCCCGGTGTCTCGCCCGGCATCGGCGAAGAGGGCATCATCGTTCCCGATGGTTCGGGAGCCATCGTGCCGGATGGTTGAGGAGCCATCGTTCCCGAGGGTTCGGGAGCCATCGTATCGGTGGGCGTGGGCGCCATAGTATCGGTAGGCGCGGGCGATTCGGTTACCTGCGGCGTCGGTGCGGGTTGCGCGTTTGACGACGTGCTCACCAAGCCGACGAATCCCATGAGCATGGCGCAGCCCAAGGCAGCGGCCGATGCGCGGATCGTGCGTTTTTGCTTCATTTGATCGAGTCCTCATTCATGTAGAAGAAAGCACGGAGGATTGCTCTCTACCCGAACGACCGCGTTCAGACACTAGGGAGGCGTACGCCGTCTCCATGGACGGCCTAGCTAGCGCTCCTAACTACCCACCAGTTCTTTAAGCGCGTGCTCGAATATTTTAGGCGCCTTGCCTTGGAACAGCAGCGACTCGTTTCCGCCAAGTTGCTTGCGCAATTCGACAAGTTCGTCGCGCAGCGCAGCCGCTTTTTCGAACTCGAGATTCGCGGCAAACTCGCGCATCTTGCGCTCGATGTCTTTCGCCATCCGAATTGCAACGTCGCGCGGGAGTTTTTCGCGTTTGAGCTGCTCTTCGACATCGGCCGTTGCGCCCACGAGTTCGAGAATGTCGCGCACTTCTTTGCGAATGCTCTTGGGTTCGATGCCATGCTCGGCGTTAAAAGCGATCTGCGTTTCACGGCGGCGTTTGGTCTCGCCGAGAGCCCGCGCCATCGACTCGGTTATCGTGTCGGCGTACATGATGACTTTGCCTTCGACGTTGCGAGCGGCGCGACCGATCGTTTGAACCAACGACGTCTCGCTGCGCAGATAGCCTTCTTTGTCGGCGTCCAAAATACCGACCAGCGAGACTTCCGGCAAATCCAAGCCTTCGCGCAGAAGATTGATGCCTACCAGCACGTCGAAGACGCCCAGTCGCAGATCGCGGAGAATCGCAATGCGCTCGAGCGTATCGACTTCGCTATGCAAGTACCGCACCTTAAAATTCATTTCGAGCAAAAAGTCGGTGAGGTCCTCGGCCATTTTTTTTGTGAGCGTCGTGACCAACACGCGCTCCTTGCGCACGACGCGCAGACGAATCTCTTCCATGAGATCGTCGACCTGGTTGCGCGTCGGGCGCACCTCGACTTCCGGATCCACCAACCCGGTCGGACGGATGATCATTTCGACCACCTGCGCGCTGCGGCCGATTTCGTACGTGCTCGGCGTGGCAGAGACGTACACTACTTGGTTGATGTGCTCGTCAAACTCGTCGTAGGTCAGCGGCCTGTTGTCGAGCGCGCTCGGCAACCGGAAACCGTGCTCCACGAGCGAGAGCTTGCGCGAACGGTCGCCTGCGAACATACCGTGCGTCTGCGGCAACGAGACGTGCGATTCGTCGACGAAAAGCAACCAGTCCTTGGGTAAAAAGTCCAGCAAACACCACGGCGTCGAGCCGGGTTCGCGCCCCGTGAGGTGTCGCGAATAGTTCTCGATTCCGTTACAATAGCCGACTTCTCGCAACATCTCGAGATCGTAGCGCGTGCGGCCTTCCAGACGCTGCGCTTCGACCAGCTTTCCGTGATCTTTGAAATATTTTAGCCGTTCGTCCAGCTCGAGCTCTATAGACGTGACTGCGCGGCGAAGTTTTTCGTCCGGCGTAATAAAATGCTTGGCCGGGAAGATCAGGACCTCGTCTTTGGACGAGACGTATTCGCCAGTCATCAGGTTGACGACGTTGATCGCCTCGACCCGATCGCCGAAGAACTCGATCCGGTGGACCAGCTCCTCGTCCACGGCCACGAATTCCAGCGTGTCGCCCCGAACGCGGAACGTGCCGCGCACCAAATTCAAATCGTTGCGCCGGTATTGCATGTCGACGAGCTTGCGCAAGAACGCGTCGCGATTGAATTCGTCGCCCACGGCAATGCGCGCGGACATCTCCATATAGTCAGACGGCGAGCCCAAGCCATAAATGCATGAGACCGATGCGACGATGAGCGTGTCCGGTCGCGTCAGCAGCGATTGGGTCGCCGAGTGGCGCAGACGTTCGATCTCGTCGTTGACCGAACTGTCCTTTTCGATGTACGTATCGGTGTGTGCGATGTACGCCTCGGGTTGATAGTAGTCGAAGTAGGACACGAAATACTCGACGGCGTTGTTCGGGAAGAAGTCCCGAAACTCGGCGCACAGTTGGGCGGCGAGAGTCTTGTTGTGGGACAGGATCAGCGTGGGTTTCTGCACCATTTCGATGACTCGGGCCATCGCGACGGTCTTTCCCGATCCGGTGACGCCCAGCAGCGTCTGGGCGCGGTCGCCGCGGAGCACGCCCTCGCCCAGGGCTTGCGTGGCCTTCGGCTGGTCGCCGGCCAACGAGTACGGAGCGATGAGTTCGAACTTCTGCGACATGCTCTGTGCTAGACCGGTCGACCCGCCTCGCCGGTTTCGCCTGCGCGCGAGCGGGCCTGCTAGGAACGAACCGCAGACCGCGTGAACCTCTTTGGTCCGCTCGCCTCGTCCCGGGAGATGCACCGTTGAGCCACAACCCCCTGATTTTTAGTGGAAACTCGAATCCGCAGCTCGCCGACGAGATCGCCAAGCGACTCAAGCTGCACGTCGGTCAAGCGAAGGTTTCCAAGTTCAGAAATGAGGAGACGCGCGTCCAGATTGGGGAGAACGTGCGTGGCTCCGAGGTTTTCGTCATCCAGTCCATCTGCAAAGCGGCCAACGGCAACGGCGTCAACGACTCGCTGATGGAGCTACTGCTGATGATCGACGCGCTAAAACGGGCGTCCGCAGCGCGGATCACCGCCGTCATCCCGTACTATGGATATGCAAAGCAAGACAAAAAGACAACTGGGCGCGAGCCGATATCGGCGAAGGTTATCGCCAATTTGCTAAAGACGGCCGGCGCGAAGCGGATGGTGACCGTCGATTTGCATGCCGCGCAAATCCAAGGCTTCTTCGACGGGCCGGTCGATAATCTGACCGCCATGCCCGTGGCCTGTAATTATTTGAAGAAAGAGGGCCTTTGCGATAGTGAGATCGTGGTCGTCTCCCCCGACGCCGGCGGCGTGCACCGGGCCGAGGTCTTCGCCAAACGCCTGGGGAGCACGCTGGCGATCGTCTTCAAACGTCGCCCCGAGCCGGACGTCTCGGAGGTGACCGATATCGTCGGCGACGTTTCGGGTAAGGTTGCGGTGGTCGTTGACGATATGATTTCGACCGGCGGCACGTTGGCCAAAGCGGCCGAAGCGATCTTAGCTCGCGGAGCTACTAAAGTCTACACCGTCGCCACCCACGGCATTTTTGCCGGTGATGCGATCCGAGTTCTCGAAGAGTCCCCAATCGAGCGAGTGATCGTGACCGACACGATCCCCTTCGCGGACGTCGAAGAGCACCCGAAATTCGTCCAGCTTTCGATCGCTCAAACGCTCGCCGATGCAATCAACCGAATCACGACCAATCGGTCCGTCTCCGAACTCTTCACCGAGGACGGCGATAAGAAAATGGCCGACGTTCCGCGCATCGAGCCCGAACCGGTAGCGGTACCGTAAACTTCACACACGGAAAGAGACAACGTGGCACAACAACTGAAGCTGTCCGCGCAACGTCGCGAACGAACCGGCTCGACCGGCTCTCATCATCTCCGCGCAGAGGGGAAGATCCCCGGCGTGCTCTACGGGCACGGTAGCGAGCCGCAGCACATCGTTTTCGACGCACGCGCGTTCGACGAGCTACTGCATCACGGAGGCCGCACCTCGCTCATCACGCTCGCGCTGGACGGCAAATCGGACACCGCGCTCGTGCGGGAGGTTCAAATTCATCCCGTCACGCGCAAAGTTCTCCATGCCGACCTCCAACGCACCTCCGCGAACGAGAGCGTCCACGCGAAACTTCCGGTCGTTACGACGGGCGTCGCCAAGGGCGTTAAGGATTCGGGCGGCGTCATGGACGTCGTGACGCACGAACTCGAGATCGAAGGCCCGGCAAACAAACTTCCGGACACCATCGAAATCGACGTCAGCGAACTGGGCATTCACGAGCACATTAACGCCGGCGAAGTGAAACTGCCGGCCGGCTTCAAGATGATTACGGCCGCGGATCAAACGATCGTCGCAATCGAACCGTCGAAGACGGCCCAAGCGATTGAGGAAGCCGCGGTTGAGGGCGCACCCGAACAGGCCGAGCCCGAAGTCGTCGGCGCCACGCGAGAAGGCGAACAGGGAGCATAGCCGAGCAAGACGTTCGCCTGATCGTCGGATTGGGCAATCCGGGAAAAGAGTACGAACGCACGCGCCACAACGTCGGATTCACGGTTGCCGACGAGGTGGCGCGTCGCTTTGCCCTCGACGGGTGGAAAAAGAAAGACAACGCATTGCAGATCTACGATTCGCGGCGGCGAATCGTACTGGTCAAACCGCAGTCGTTCATGAATTTGAGCGGCGCCCCGGTGCGGCTCATCGCTTCATGGTATCGCACTGCGCCGGAGCGCGTGTTCGTCGTGTACGACGAGATGGACATCGCGTTTGGAAAGCTGCGCTTACGCGCGTTCGGCGGACACGGCGGCCACAACGGTATGCGCTCGATCATCGCGACGATGGGCGAACAATTCCCTCGGCTGCGCGTCGGCGTGGGCCGCCCGGAGTACGATTCCGTCGACCACGTCTTGAGCCCGTTCGTCGATTCCGAACGCGCGCTGTTGCCCGAGGTCATCGGCGGGGCGGCCGACGGCATAGAGCGCTGGCTCGATAGCGGAATCGACGCCGCAATGCAATTCGTCAACACGTGGCAGCCTAAAAATCCCGGCGCGCAAAACTCCACGAGCTGAGCGCCAACGCGACGGCGATCCAGCCGATCGTCCACAGCAGCATCGCCGTCGGCGGCGGCGCCGCGACGAAGAACGGCCCGTTGAAGGTATTGTGCCCTGCGGTAGTATGCGTCACGGCGATCATCGCAGCCGGCTCCAAGGCGTATGCTGCCGATTGCCACATCGCATCGGTCGGCAGGACCAGTTGCGAAACGGTCGCCGCGTTGACGAGCGTATCGTTGTGGACGGCTTGGCCGATCGAGCCGACGATTCCACCGATCCAAGCGATGCCGAAGAAGACGATTGAAACGATGCTGCTCGCGATGGCCGAGAGCCGGGTGCTCAAGAGCAGCGCAAACGCGACCATGACCAGGGAGAGCATCCAGATAAAAGCGAGGGCGGTCGCGGGGTGAGGTGGTGCGTAACCCGTGATCGCATGCACGACCACGAACTCGACTCCGCCCGCCGCATATGCATAGACGCCGAGCAAAAGCGCCACACCGATAGCCTTGCCGAGCAGCACGCTCGTGCGAGCGATCGGACGCGAAAGCACCGGCAGCAGTACGCCCGACTCGATATCGTTAGCAAGTGCGGGTGCCGACAAGAACGTTGCCGCAACCGCCAGCACGAACGCGAACATGTATGCAATGAGCAAGGTCAGCACGGCGCTCGTCGTCGCGATCTCCAGCGGCGAGAGCGCCCCGCGCCGGGTGTGCACGTGCACCAAGTGATCGAAGCCCCACGCCGTGAGTCCAACCAGCACGGCGGTCGCGAGAATCGCAGCCAGGACGAAGCGCCGCCGAACTAGTTCCCGCAGCGTAACCAACACGACGTCGATCACGCGTTTCCACCCTCGGTCATCTGGATAAACCGCTCTTCGAGCGAGACTCCTAAGGGCTGGATCGCGTAGATGCGCGCGTTGGCCGCAACCAGCGCCGCTACGATCTCCGGAATATCTTCGTGCGCGACGCCGTCGACTCGAACTCCGTCCGGTTCGACGACGACCGGTCCGAAACGCGCGAGTAACGACTCCAGCGGTGTTCCGTCGGCGCTCGCGCGCACGCGCACTGCATGACCGGCGCCAACTATTTGAGAGATCGGACCGCTCGCGACCACGCGACCGCGGTTCACGATCGCCACCCGATCGCAGACCAGCTCGACTTCGCTGAGCAAATGCGAATTCAAGAACACGGTCGCGCCCCGCGCTTTAAGTTTGCGTAATATTTCCCGCACCTCGTGACGCCCGATCGGGTCGAGCGCGGAAGTAGGCTCGTCGAGAAATACGAGTTCCGGTTCTCCCAGCAACGCGACGGCCAGACCCAGCCGTTGTTGCATGCCCTTCGAAAACGTACCGACGCGATGGTGCGCTCGAGCGGCTAAACCGACCAGATCGAGCACGCGTGTGATTTCGCGTGCGCCCGGCGCGCGTGAAAGGCCCGCAAGTTTGGCGTGCAACGCGAGCACTTCGCGCGCGCTAAGCCATTCCTGATAGCGAAAAAGTTCGGGCAAGTACCCGAACCTGCGCCGCGCGGCACGGTCGCCCAAGGGACGTCCTAAGACGTTTCCTTCACCGTCGTTGCAATGCGAGAGGCCCACGAGCATTTTTACCGCGGTGGTTTTCCCCGCGCCGTTCGGCCCGAGGAAGCCGAAGATCTCTCCCCGTGAAACGCACAGCGAGAGATCTTCCAACGCCGTCACCTCGCCGTATCGTTTGACAAGATGTCGGACGTCGATCGCCGGGTTATTGGAGACCATTGGCAAACGCAAGCACGTCGTCTTCGCGCAACGGTCCCGCGACGCCGTAGATGATGCCGTTCTTCTGCCAAACGATGCCCGCGCCCAGACCCGTATTGTCGCCGATTGCCAGACCTTGCGCACCCTGGACGGTCACGCGCTGCGCGGTTTGCTTGTCGGGGCGAATCGGAATCGGCAAGGTTTGGCCGAGGTCGCCGAGCGCCCGAATCTGCGTGGCGAGTTGCGGCGGAATACCGGGCATCGCAAGCAGGTAGCGTTCGAGTACCGGGAGTGTCGCGCCGGTAGAGGTGACTCGCGGAGCGCGCGCCTGCACGAACATGAGGAACGGCTGTAGGTGCCCCGTCGGCATCGCCTTATGTAGGTGCCGCGGCGGATGCGCACCGTACGATGCGACTACCATCGACCCGGTTGCAACCCGAACCGTCGTGCCGTTGAGATCGCGCGGCATCGGCGGCAGCTTAGCGTGCTGGCGTTTCGCATACGCGGCGGCTTTGGAGGCGCTAAACGTGAAGCTGAACCGGCCGGGCGTTTCGACGCCGAACGATGAAGCATGGCCCACGCTCGCCGGAACCGACGTCGGATGGAGCAGCGCAAAATCGACGTGCGACTGCGCCGCTTTCAACGATGCGACGTCGAGACGGCGCGGCCGCAGCATTTCCCGCCGCGTTCCGAGCTTGTCGGCCTGCGGCAAGAATTTGAAATTTTGCAAATCGGTTTTGCTTACATCGACAGTCGTAAACTGTTTGGGTTGAAAGATCGTTAGAAACCCGCCCGCATAACTCCCCACGGGCGTGAACGCGATTCCCGCGACCAGGACCGCCGCCGCCGCAACGGCCGCGAACGCGGCCCACGCGACAGGCCGGCGGCGTGGCGGCGCGTCGGTCAACAGATTTGCGGCGAACTCAGCATTTGCACGCAATTCGGCGCCGAGCGGTGCGCAGAGCGCGCAAGTGCGCGCGTGAGCGCGCCGTTCGCGCGAAAAAACGTTCGGTTCGTCGATCATGCGGCGCAGTTCGCCCGCGTCAAGATGCTTCACGTTCGATCTCCTTTTTGAACGCGCGCTCCGCGCGCGCCAATCGCGTGCCGATTTGTGCGGCGTCAACACGCAACGCATCGGCGATTTCGGCGTAGCTCAATCCGCCATAACGCAGGGCGAGAATCTCCGCCGCCCGCGGGTCGAGCCGGAGCATGGCGTCGCGCACGAGCGCGCGCCGGTGCTCGCGATCGACCACGATCTGCGGATCGTGCGTATGCGCGCTCGTCTCGCGTAGCGGACGATGCAAACGCTCTTCGGACCGCTCGCGCTCGATGCGGCGCTTGCGTGCCCGGGCAAAATTCAACGCGGTGTGAACCGCGGCGCTTCGTAGCCATCCGGCAACGCCGGCCGCGTCGGCGCTTCGCGAACGTGCGAACGCTGCGAATACTTCCTGCGCGACGTCTTCGGCTTCGGAAGACTCGCCCACGATTCGCTTCGCGATCGCGACCACGCGCGGATACTCCGCCGCGAACAGCGAGTCGAAAGACGGCGTGTTTTCTAGGTTGGCAACGGCAGTCAACTCGTGAGGCTCCTTTCCCTCGTTATTCGTAAAAGCACCGCCGAAGGCCGATTTGTAACGCGTCATGAACGTTTTTGGGGAAGAATCGCCGATAGGAGAAGTATACGGGAGGATGAGGCGATGGAACCGTTTGCCGGCAAAACCTTCGTGGTGCGCATCGATCGAACCGCAGCCAACACGGACGACTCGACGCTGATCGCCGACCTCGCTTTTCTTGCCTCCGAAGGCATCCGGCCGATCGTCGTCGCGCCTGACGCCCCCGCGGCGCGGCATTTCGTTCGCACGATCAACCGCAGTGGAAACGTGGCCGTCGGCCTCTCCGGAGCCGACGCCGCTATGCTACCTCGCGCTCCGGGCGGCCTGGGTCGCGTGCAGACCGGCATACTTGCCACGTTGACCGCGGCCGGTTACATTCCCGTCGTCGAACCCACCGCATTCTCGGCCTTCGGAGACGACGTCGCTCTCGGCCCCGACGAGGTGGCGCGCGCCATCGCGGCAGCGACCGACGCCGCGCGGGCAATGTTCTTCCACGCCCTCGGCGGCGTACCCGATCCGCACACCGAGGCGACCATCGCCGAACTCACGCCCGCCGAGGCGCTCGAGATTGCCGGCGACCCGCACGTGCCTGCAGATTTGCGCGACGCCATTCGCGCGGCAGCGCTTGGCGTACGCGCGGGGATTCCCGCCGCGCAGATCATGGACGGACGTATCGCGCACGCGACGATTCTCGAAGTATTGACCAAACGCCATCTCGGCACGCAAGTCACCGGCGGCGTCTTTATGGGCGCGGCGTAACCGAAGGCCACGCCGCGCCGTCGACCACCGTCGAGCGGCCCGCGAGCGGCGACTCGATGTTTTCGATATACCACGCGCCCTTCCAGTCAACGAATTTCGCTACCACCGGCGATTGCGTCGGAGCGAGAAGTACGCCGTGCGAACGCAACATGGCGTCGGCCCAGGATGCGTCCGGGCTCGCTCGCCATTCGAAGCCCGCGCGAAACACCCGTACGGGCGATCCATCGGCGCCGCGTTCGATGTGTACCGGCTGATTCCAGGTCACCCGTAGCGGAACCATCGTCGAATAGCAAAGATACGGAACGTCGTCGGGATTGTTTCCATAATCGTTCGACGCGAAATAGTACGGTACCGCGCGCGGCGTTAAATGATACCGGAATCCGAGCGGAGTGCGCCGTCGGATCAGCATTCCGACGCGCACGAGTTCGTTGAGAACGGCATACGTCGCCCGCGTTTGCGGGCCCGTCACTTCGTCTTTCCCGACGCTTCCAATCCAGAGTGGCGGAAGCCACGACGCGTCTTGGTATTCGACGCTGCGCCCGGGGTAATACGTGCCCGCAACCGATACTGGGTTCCATCCCAACGGAACGCACGCGTGGTATTCGTTTGCCAACTGCGCCGTCAACGCGCGCATGATGACGCGGTGATCCGTCGGCGAACACCCCGCCACAAGTACCAGCGCGAAACACATGCCCGCCAGCGCCTTCGTTACGTTCATACCACGTGCGTTATTTTAGGGGCAGGGGTCGGGCGCGCCCTGCAATGCGGCGATGCGTTTGGCGGTGGGTGGCAGCGTTCCGAAGTACCAGAGTGAGAAACGGTTCGGGCAGGGGGCGAGCAGGTCTTGATCGGCTCTGCGCACGATGGAGCGCACTCCGGAAGCCGGATCGTGCGTCAGCGCGACGGCGAACCGGTCCGCTCGCAATTCCAGGCGGCGTTCGTACGCACTATAGACCGGAAGTGCGACCAAATAGACGCAGCCGAGCAACGCTCCCACTAGCGCGAGCCGCGACACGGGATCGTCGTCGCGCCGGAAGCCGACCCGATCGGCCACGAACACCGCGATCGCCGTGCCGAGAATAATGACCAGCGCCAACATCAGCGCCTTATGAAGTGGATCGCGGCCTGCAATGTGTCCGACTTCGCGCGCGAGCGCGAACTGCAACTCGCCGGCCGTCGAACCGGCGACGAGCGTGTCCGACAGCCGTAACTCTTCCGATGGTCCGACGCCGGTGAGATACGTACGGCCTGCGCGCGATCGCGTCTCGAGCAGAACTTCCCGCACCGGAACAACGCGCGAATGCGCCCGCATTGCAAGTTGCCGAACGCTCGCAACGACCGACGCCGGCGCGGAGATCTGACGCGCAAAAAATGGCCCGGCCGCGAAAGGCGTGACGAACGTAACGGCCAGAGTGAGCGCGAAAACGCCGGCAATCGTGTAGAGGTACCATTGATGCGTGCGATCCGCCAACCACAAAACGATCGCGGCAACGCACCCAGCCAACAGCATCGCAACGAACGCACTGACCAGCCACGCTCCGGCCCATTGGCCGAAAGCCTCGGTGGAAATGCCCATAGTTCGCCACATGCGATACTCGACGAACTGCGGCAATAGCGCCGCCAGTCGCGCGATCGCCGCAAGCGCGGCGCCAAAGCAAAATCGCACGAAGAATTCGTTTCGAATCGAGCGGCGAAGACGGCCGCGCAGCATGGCCGCCCAGCCCGAACGCCAAAACCACGCGAGCAACACGATCTCGAGCAGAACCATCACGATCCACACCGGAGACCGATAGTCTTCAAGGCGTTGAGCGGCCGCCTCGCGGTCCGCGTCGAGCAGCTTCGTTGCCGGTTGCGACAAGAGGGTCGCCATGGGAATAGCGTTCACGCTGCGATCCAGCGCGTTGGGACGCGCCGTTCCGGCGAGCGCGCTGCCGCCCGCGCATAGCGCCAGCAGCAGCGCTAAAAGAACGCGAGCGATCACAACCTATTTCGCGATCGTAAGATTCGAGCCGGCCGCCGGAACTTCGCGCCACCCGAGCGCTTCGGCGACTATTGGGAATTGGTCCACGAAAAGCGCCTTGCAGGCTTCCGCTATTTCACGGTGTTCGCGCTGCGTTCCCGGATCGGTGCGCAGGTTGATGTAGTGAATCCAATCGCGCACCGTACCCTTCATGTAAATCGTCGTTCCCGACGCCATGGGGAGCAGAAAACGGGCCGATTCTTTTGCGATGCCGCGCGCGAGCGCTTCGTCGTACAAGCGGCGCGCCTCGACAAAGTGTTCGTCCTGCGCCCGATCGAACCACTCCAGCGTCTCCACCGGCAAATCGTCGTGCGACGACTGCCGGTTCTTCGGATCCTGCCGCCGCGGACGCACCCGTTCGATGGTCTGCACGCTAGCATACCGTTGGCTAAACTCTTGAAAATGCATACTGCGATGCCGAATGATTTGCGCGCTGATGCTTCGCGTGGTCGTGACTTCGACGCACATGTCGGCCATTTCGAAAACGGACCAATGACCGTGCTTGATGCAGTAGCGCAACAAACCCGCAACGTTCGGATTCTCTTGATTTTCAGGATTGCTGACGCGAGCGCAATAGCCCATCAGGCGCTCGGCATCGGGGGTGCTCCACACGAGTTTAACGGCCATACGCGT
>DATBTT010000041.1:0-52069 GCA_036559125.1 Vulcanimicrobiaceae bacterium | reverse complement strand
GTGGTTCGTATAACTTTGTCGGAGTAGTGGTTCGTATAACTTTGTCGGAGTAGTGGTTCGTATAACTTTGTCGGAGAAGTGGTTCGTATAACTTTGTCGGAGTAGTGGTTCGTATAGCTTTGTCGGAGCAGCGCTTCGTATAGCATCATCGGAGTAGTGCATCGTATAGCTTTGTCACCCTGAGCTTGTCGAAGGGCGCGTGGTGATTACGACGGCGTGAATTGGGCCAGGAAGCGGTCGATGGCGGGGGCTGCGACGCCGGCTTCGCGCAGGCGCGAGGGCATCGTTTCGCCCGATGCGGGCGGGGTCACGAACATGAACGGCGCGACGCCGTCGTGGCTGCGTATGGCAACGCGCTGCGCGGCAGCCGGAATCAGCGCGGTTTGATATGGTTCCAACCGCGCGTCTCCGCCGTCGCACTGCAATTCGAGCGCGTCGTCGAGCGCCATGACGATGAGTGGACGGCCGCGCGTTGCCAGCGTCGCGGCAGTCTCGGTCGCGATGATGCGTTCGACGATGAAGTGCGCGTCGGCGATGAGCGCGGTGCGCTGAAAACCCTCGAACGCGTACGTCAATTCTTCGATCGCACCGGCGCGACATTGCCGGTAGTCCAGCACGTCAGCGGCCTTGGCGACGTGTAACTCGCGCGGTTTGCCGTCGGCGCCGGCACGATTCCAATCGAAGATGCGATAAGTGAGATCGCTCGCCTGTTGCGTTTCGAACAAAACGATACCCGCGCCGATCGCGTGCAACATTCCAGCCGGAAGGTAGAACGCATCGCCGGCTTTCACCGGTACGCGCCGCAAAATGTCTGCGAGCGACCCGTCGGCAACCCGGCGTTCGTACTCCGCGCGATCCGTGTTTGCGTTCCATCCTAGAACGAGTTGCGCGTCGGGTTGCGCGTGCAGGACGTACCAACACTCGGTCTTCCCGTTAGGCTGCCCTTCGACGCGCCGCGCATAAGCATCGTCGGGATGCACTTGCACCGAAAGTGAGTCGCGCGCATCGATGATTTTCGTGAGGATCGGAAATATTCGCGACGCGTCGAGGTCGCCGAGCAATTCGGCGCCGAGCGTGGCGCGTAGCTGCGCGATGCTCTGTCCGGCGAGCGGGCCGTTGCGAACCCGGTTTTCATCCCAGCATTCCCACGATTCGCCGAGCGTCGCGTTCGCGTCGCCGTTCTTGCCGTACTCGGTGACGAGCGCGTCGCCGCCCCAGATCGCGTTGGTGAGTTTCGGATCGAGCGCGTACGGATAGAGTCGGGCGTCGGAAACGGAGCGGTTCACCTACGCGCCTATCGGCTACCCAACGTTGATTTCCTTGTTTCTGTCGCGCTCGGCGATGGCTTTGAAGCGTTGGAGATCACCGGCTACTTGCCGTTCGGGTTCCTGGCCGAGAATGCGCGCCATTTCTGCGGGCGCCGACCGCGCCAGAACGCCGAATTCGAGAACCACGCGGACTTGCGTGAGACCGTCTCGCTGGTCGAAATGCACCGAACCGGCGTGGTGAATCGCCGAGCCGGGCAGCGAGCGCCAGGAGATCGATTCCCCGGGAACGTCGCTGACGATTTCGGCTTCCCACGTGACGCGGCTGCCTACCGGCGCCCGGACGCGCCAGCGCGAGCGCCGCTCGGTAAGCACGGTGACCTCTTCGAGGTGGGTCATGAATGCCGGAAGCGTTTCGAGCTTTCGCCAGAACCGGTAGAGTTCGGGCGCCGTTCGCGCCACGAAGACCGTTTGCTCGAGGCGAAGGCAGGGGCGATGCCCGACGGCCGCGCTCGCGTATTCCTCGGGCCGGACGTACGTGGTGAGGCCAAGGGCACCGTAGAGCGGACAGTATCCGGTGAACCCTCGGTAAAGCAGTTCGGCGCCGACCGAGACCGCTGCGAAACCCGCGCGCCCGCGCTTTCGAACGGCAAATGCGGTGAGTGCTGCGCCCAGGGCTATCGAAGCCCAGCGTTCGGCGGCAGCGACGTTGCGCGTCCCCTGCATTACCGTATTATCGCACGGGCGGCCCGCGCGGTAAATCGACGCGGCCGCGACGAACTGCGGCTACACCATGACTCTAGTCTTTATCGGAATCGGTTCGAACCTCGGCGACCGCCAAGGCAACATCCTGGCCGCTCTGCAGCGGCTACGCCCCCGCGCGCGCGTCCTCAAGGTTTCTTCATTTTATGAAAGCGCTGCCGCCGACGGCGCCGAGGGCCCGGCATTTCTCAATGTCGCCGCATCGATTGAGACCGAGCTCGATCGGGGTGCGTTCGAGACCTTTGCGTGCGACGTCGAAACGGCCGTGGGGCGCGCGAGCGCTCACAAACTCGCCGCCCGCCCGATCGACATCGACTTGCTGGTTTTCGGCCAGGATTACGCGCATCCGCACCTCGCGTCGCGACCCTATAATGCGATTCCACTCGCAGAGATCGCGCCGCAATTCGCGGCGCTTGCCGCGGGGCAGAACGGCATCGTTCGCAAAACGCGCGCGCTGCACTTCGATGCCAATCGGCAGGACGAAGAGCCCGAGGTGCGGCTCTCGCTCAATCGCGTCGGCGTTTCGGGCGTCCGGCGCATCGTGCATCTCAACGTGGACGGAAAGGAACGCGCGTTCAACGGCGAGTTTTCGATGGTCGCCGATCTCGCGCCCGATAAAGCCGGCGTGCACATGTCGCGTTTTTCGGAGATTCTAGAAGAAGCCGCGCTCGACGTCCTGGCGCGAACCGACGCGCCCGCGCGCATCGAGCAATTGACCGAAGCGATCGCGCGCGAGATCGTGCGCAGTCAGCGCGCGATTCGCGCCGACGTGCGCTTGCGCGCCGATTTCGGCCTCGAGCGCTGGACGCCGGTGAGCGGGAAGCGCGGCGAGGAAACCTACACGCTCGTCGGCATCACGCACGCCGACGCGCATGGTTCGCGCCGCGTCGTGGGCATCGAAGCCGAGGGCATGACGGCATGTCCCTGCGCGCAACTCATGGTTCGCGAGCACAGCATGCACGAACTAATAGAAGCCGGTTTTTCGGAAAGCGACGCAAAACGCGCGCTCGACGCGTTGCCGGTGGCAACGCACAACCAACGTGGACGCGGATCGGTGCTCGTCGGCACCGACGAGCGCCACGCAGAGGTCGTGCGCGCCGAAGATTTGGTCGAGGTCGTCGAAAACTCGATGTCGAGCGAGACCTACGATTTGCTCAAACGCCCCGACGAGTTTTTCATCGTCAACAAAGCCCATCACAATCCGAAGTTTGTCGAAGACGTCGTGCGGGGGATCTTGGCGCGGACGCTCGACATGTACGGCGACCTGGCCGACGACTCGTTCGTTGCGGCGACCCAGGTTAATTACGAATCGATCCACAAGCACGACGCGTTCGCTGAAGCGAGCGGCACATTCGGGGAGTTTCGCTCGGAATTGGAGACCGGAAGCTACGTGACGCGCAAGACGGATCTCGCATCGTGGCTCGGCACGCGACCCTCCCCCATAGTGGCATAACCACGCCTCCGGCAGGCCATCGGCGTCGCATTCGTCAAACGAGTGCGTGCCAATGTCTAACGGTTCGCTGTCGAAGCGCCTTCGGCGTTTCATCGTACACTCGATTACTTCGGTCGAGCAGATCGAGGTACTGCTGTTGTTACGAAATCAGTCCGGACGTGCGTGGACGGCCGACGAAATCAGCCGCGAATTGCGCAGTTCGCACAATTCAATCGCGCAACGATTGTCGCGCCTGCGGCAGCGCGGACTGCTCGTGCGGGAGGCGGACGGCCGGTACCGCTACGATCTCGGGCACAAACAGGACGACGTCGTCGGCGAATTACAGAACGAATACGAAACTCGCCGCGTGCGGGTGATAGAAGCGATCTACGCGCATTCCGCGGACGCAATGCGATCTTTTGCAGACGCATTCCGGCTGGGTGAGGACCAGGATGATAGCTGAAATCGTGTATCTGCTCTGCATGGCAACGAGTTTGCTGTGCACGGTGCTCCTGCTGCGTTCGTACCGAAGGACGGGCGTCTCGCTGCTGTTCTGGAGCGGCCTGTGTTTTCTCGGGCTCTTCCTAAACAACGCCTTGGTCTTTGTGGATTTGATCGTACTGCCGCAGGGAGATTTCTCCGTGGTGCGCGTTGTGCCGGCCGCACTGGGGCTCGCGGTACTTTGCTATGGGTTAGTTCGAGAGGCGACACCGTAGATGTATCTGTTCTTTAACGGCGTCGTGGCCATGGGCGCAGCAGTTGCAGCCGCATACTTCGCGCATTTCTGGAGGCTGACGTCTGAGCGGCTGTTGTTGCTTTTTGCGATCGCGTTCGGACTGATCGCCATCGAGCGCATCATTCTTTCGGTGTTGGATTTCCCCGAGCAAGGGCAACCGCTCATCTACCTGTTGCGCTTCATCGCCTTTGCGATCATTTTGATCGCCATCATCGACAAGAACCGCGAGCGCCGCTAGCGTCTATCGGCTTCCAGAAGCGCGATGCGCGCCTTGAGCGAGGGATGCGTCGAGAAGAAAAACTCGTACCAAGCGGGCTGCTCGTCCTCGGCAAGATTCTGTTCGCGCAACCGGGTAAACGCCTGGGCTCCGACGTGAGGGGCGCCGGTGGCGGCGACGGCGAAACGATCGGCCGCCCATTCGCGCGAACGCGAGAACGAGCAAATCGCGGGACGCGCGATCTGCGAGAAGACCGAAATCCAGAAGAAAATGCGCAGCAGCGTGCGCGGGTTATCGGCGTGGTCGCGGACGTCGTCGCGAACGGCGGTCGAAGCCGCGACGAGCAGAATCGTCGTTGCCGCCTGGCTGACCCCGATGAGACGCCAACTATCCTTGCTCACGTAATGACCCAGTTCGTGCGCGACCACGAAGGCGATTTCATCATCGGTAAAATGCTCGAGCAGCGTGTCGCCGACGACGATGCGGTGCGTGCTACCGATTCCGGTGACGTATGCGTTGGCCTTTTTCGTTTGGCGGCTCATGTCCACGCGCAAGATGTCCGCATCGCCGCAGCCGTACTCGGCGGCAAGCTCGCGCAAACGCTTTTCGAGCGGTCCGGTTAGGGGTTCGAATCGATTGAAGAGCGGCATGATCCACAGCGGCACGGCCACGTTCGCCAGTACGAAGAGCGGAAACGCGCCCGCGCTCGCGAGGTATGGCCACGCCGCCCGGTAGCGACGGACGATCGCCCCGAAGATGCCGGCCAACGCGCTCGATATCGCGATTCCTAAGAGCGCCTCTTTGACGCGCTCCGAGAGCCACGCCTCGGAAGCCTGTTCGGTCATCCCATAACGCCGCTCGATCGTGTAGCCTTCGACGAATTCCACGGGTAATTCGAGAAGTGCGTCGATCGTTTGAGCGGCGGCGGTAAAAGTCACCGGGCGCAGCCATCTCCACGGCGAGCGCGTTACGGAGTCGAGTCGTTGCGCTCCGCCGCCGAACGCGAAGGCGGCCATCGATGCGGTCGAACGCAGGATCCCGGAAAGCGCGAGCGCCCTTCGACGGCGCCCGTAGGCAGCTGCGTCGGCCGGTAGAGCGGGCGACGGCCGCCGAACTTCGCGCGCGGCCTCGTACGCGCGCAGCACGAGGTAGCCACATGAGATGCCCGTTGCGAGACCGACAAGAAACTTGCGCGTGTTCATGGTACTCCAGGAGAACGATGAAAGTTTTGAGCAATGCGCGCGTCCATGCGTACGATCCGCGCTCCCGCACCTATACCCGCAGTAACGGCCTGATCCTCGACGGGACCACGATTGCGAGCCTCGATCCGGCCGAAGCTGGAGCCGGCGTCGAGCGCGTCGACCTCGAAGGCGCGACGATACTCGCCGCCTTCGCCGACTGCCACGTGCATCTTACGGACACGGGCTATTTCTTGGGGGAGCGGAATCTTGCGGGCGCGCGATCGTATGACGAATTCGCCGCCCGGGTTTCGCGTCTCCCAAACGGGCGGTTCGTGCTGGGCGGTCAATACGACGAAAGCTCCTGGCTCGACGGTAAACTCGCCGACGCGGCGCCGCTCGATCGAGCGTTTCCCGATTCCCACGCGCTGCTCGTTCGCATCGACGGTCATTCGTGCATCGTCAACAGGAAAACGCTGAGGTTGCTCGATCTCGCGCCGCACACGCAGGGCATAGAACGCGCGGCCGACGGCGCGCCCACCGGCAAACTTTTTCTGGAAGCCAACTGGGCCGCGCAAGCGCGATTTTTTGCCGCGATTCCCTTGGAGTCAAAACGCGAAGCGGAGCGCCGCGCGGCCGATCTTGCGCTCGCGCACGGAGCGCTTCACCTGCACGTGCAATTAGTCGGTTTCGAACGGGATGCGTATGCCGGCGAGATTTCCGCGTTGCGCGATCTGCCGCGCGCGAAATGGTACCCCAAGATCTGCGAGCCCGATCCACAACTCGCGCAAGAGCTCGGATTGCGATTCGTAGGCGGCGACGTCTTTCTGGACGGCTCGATCGGCAGTTGTACCGCGGCCGTGAGCGAGCCGTTTCTGATCGCGATGCAAGGCGGACGACCCGGCACCGGCGAGTTGAAATACACCGATGAAGAAGTGCATTCATATTTTGAAACTGCTGAATCGCTGGGTATATCGGCCGGCGTTCACGCCATCGGGGATCGCGCCATCGAGCAATGCATTGCCACGTGGGAGCGCGTGCTCGGCGGGAAACCCAGTCCGCGCGGCACGCGCCACTTCATCGAGCACTTTGAAATTGCACGCCGCGAACACATCGACGCGTGCGCGCGCTTGGGGATATACTTGTCGATGCAACCGCAGTTCGACGAGCTATGGGGCGGCGCAGGACGCATGTACGACGCGCGTTTGGGAACCGAACGCATGCGCTCGATGAACGCGCTCGGGCGGATCGAGCGCGCCGGTGCGATCCTGTGCGGTGGCGACGACAGCCCGGTCTGCGATCTGGCGCCGCTTTCCGGCATGCAGGCTTGCATCGATCATCACGAGCCCGACGAGCGGCTCACGCCCGAACAGGCGCTCACGATGTATAGTTACAACGCCGCGCGATTCGGACATGCCGAAGAGCGTACCGGCAGACTTGCGCCCGGATACGCCGCCGATCTCGTCGTTCTCGACGGCGATCCGCTCGACGGGAAAGCGTTTCGCGATTGTACCGTATTGCAGACGTGGCGCGACGGCGAGACGGTGTTCGGATGATGGGCGCGACGCACGGCATCGCCGGATTGCTCGCGCAACTGTTCGACGTGCTCGTGCTGGGAGCGATCGTTTCGCTGACGATGCTGTATTACGAAGGCGTAGCGTTGCCACGCCGCCGATCGCTCGTGTGGGCGGCCGTGGTGTTTGCCGCGCTGTGCTCGGCGTTCGCGCCCAAAGTTCCGTGGCTGTGGTTCGTTTTTCCGCCGATCGAACTCGCGCTGCTTGCCGTCGTCGCGTCGTTGTTGGCGCCGCGAAAACGCGGCACGACCACGCTCGCCGCCGCCGTCATCCTGGGCGCGTTTGCCGCACTCGTCGTCTTCGCAATGACCGCCGGAATGGCCATGCCCGGCATGAAAATGTAACGGCCCTTCGACAGGCTCAGGGTGACGGGGGGTTCGACGGGCTCGGGGTGACGGGGGGTTCGACGGGCTCGGGGTGAACGGGGTCCGTAAACGGTGACGCTGGCGAGGCCCGTCACCCCCGTCACCCTGAGCTTGTCGAAGGGTCGGATTAGATAATCGAGATGGTTTCTTGGGGTCTTGGGTGGGCGGTTAGCGCGTCCAGGAGGGCGCCGGCTAGTTGGTCGCAGACGGGGTCGTCGATTTCCTCGATTCGGCCTTCGTCGGCCAGGCGGGCTTTGTTCGGATCGATCGGTAAGCGCGCAAATACCGGAGCTTGCGCGAGTTCGGCGACGCGGTCGGCATAGGATGGCCCGAATATCTCGTACTTCGTGCCGGTGTCCGGGGCGACGAAATAGGACATGTTCTCGACGACGCCGAGAATCGGTTTTTTGAGTTGATGCACGAGGTTCGCGGCTTTGCGCACGATCATGGTCGCGAGCGCTTGCGGCATCGTTACGAGCACGACGCCGTCGACGGTGAGCGATTGCAAAACGGTGAGCGGCGCGTCCGACGTGCCCGGCGGCAAGTCGATCAGCAACACGTCGAGATCGCTCCATAGCACTTGTTCGTAGAATTGACGGATAACGCCGGAAAGAATCGGCCCGCGCCAAATCATCGCGGTGTCTTCCTTGTCGGTGAGCAAGTTCGAGCTCACGACTTCGATCGCGCTGCGCGACACGGCAGGCACCATCAGCGGCTGCGGCTGGCCCTGCGGCGATTTCGGCGCGCTCGGATCGGCTTCGATCGAGAGCGGCTCGCGCAACCCGAAAAGCTTCGGAATCGACGGTCCGGTGATATCGCCGTCCAGAATGCCGACGCGCAGGTGGCGCCGGCGCAACCCGATCGCGAGCAAAGCGGTAACGAGCGATTTCCCCACCCCGCCTTTGCCCGACATGATCGGGACGACGTGTTTGATTCGCGAACGGCGTTTGAACTCGCCGGGAGCTCGTCGGAGCGGCATGCGGTCTTCGTTGCTGATGTTCGGAACGAAACCCGACAGACGCGCTTGCGCGAGCGCGGCGAGAATCGGATCGAGGCGCAGCCCATGCGCGTTTGCCCCTTGTTCGATCGTCTCGTATTTGTTGACGCCGCAGCCCGCGCAATGCAGACCAAAGCGCGTCAGCACCGCTTCGGCGATGGGAAGGTGCGCGACCAATTCGCGGATGTTGGTCTGCGGCGTAATCGGGAAATCTACATGGGGCATGGGTGGATGCTTCGCGCTGCGAAGGCAGCTCTCTTATGCGACCAATCTCGCAGGACGAGCTGGTGCTGCTCGCTGCCGCGTACCTGCACGTGCCCAGCCGGCGCCTGCGGGCGCTGGCGCAGGGAGCCGACGCGGCCCTGCGCGAGTGGGTGGCCGGTGAATCGGCTCGGCCGTTGGCGCACGCGCGCCATCAGGCCCGCGAAGCCGTAAATCGGCTGGCGCAGCTGGGCGCGCACCTGATCACGATTACCGATCCTGCCTATCCGGCGGGCTTGCTCGACTTGCCTGACCCGCCCGCCTTTCTGTGCGTGCGTGGCGTGCTGCCGTTGGCGGGCATCGCGATCGTCGGGAGCCGCAAGCCGCCCGAACCCGCGCGAGCCTTCGCGCACGCGCTTGCCGAAGGGTGCGGCGAAGCCGTGGTGAGCGGACTCGCAATCGGTGTCGACGAGGCTGCGCACGACGGCGCGCTCGCGACAAAAACGGCGACGCTTGCATACGTCGGAACCGGCATCGGCGCGACGTACCCGCCCGAGCATCGCGACTTGGAGGAACGCATCGTTGCCGGCGGCGGCGCGATTGCAAGCGAGCGTCTCGTGGACGAAGCGGTAACGAAATTATCGCTCGTGCACCGGGACCGTTTGCAGGCCGCTCACGCGAGCGCGGTGATTCTTGTTTGCAGCGCCGTCGACGGCGGCGCGATGCAGACGCTACGCGTCGCAAAGGATCTTGGCCGGCCGCGATACGCGCTCCGTCCGCCGCGCGGCGCGGAGGGCAGCGCCGAGTACGGCGGGAACCAGCGAGTTCTCGCAGACGGCGCGATCGCGTTGCCGCATGACATTAAGAAAGCCATCGCCATACTGCATGCTCGCTGAATCCACTCTCGTTGCCGAACGCGCCCGCGCCGTGCTTGCGGGCGGATGCGATTCGCCCGTGCGCTCCGGTTGGAGCGTCGGCGGCGCGCCCTTCATCCAATCGCGCGGCGACGGTCCGTACGCCTACGACGAGCACGGCGAGCGGTACGTCGACTATGTCATGGCGTACGGGCCGCTGCTTTTCGGACACAATCATCCCGCTCTCACGAGCGGACTCGACGAGTTGGCCGCGCGCGGACTCGTCTACGGCTCGACGCATCCCGAAGAAGTGCGTCTGGCCGAACGGATCGCCGAATTGCTGCCGTCGATGCAGCGCATGCGATTCGTTTCGAGTGGGACCGAAGCAATGATGAGCGCGATTCGCGTCGCGCGCGCGTTTACCGGACGCAGTCTCATCCTCAAGTTCGCCGGTAATTATCACGGGCATTTCGACCTCGCACTGCTCGACGCGGGAGCCTCGGCACATACGTCGGATGCGGGCCGAAGCGGCATTCCGGCCGGCGTGATGGCCGACGTCGCGGTTGCGCGCTACAACGATTTGGAAAACGTCGACGCGCTGTTGCGCGGTCGCGAACGCGAATTGGCGGCCGTCATCGTCGAGCCGATCGTCGGCAACATGGGATACGTCACGCCCGTGGAGGGGTTTCTCGCCGGTCTTCGCGAGCGCGCCGATCGCCACGGCGCGTTGCTGATTTTCGACGAAGTAATCACGTGGCTACGGTTCGGCCTGCGCGGCGCGCAGGGACGCATCGGCGTCAAACCCGACATGACCGCGATCGGGAAAATCATGGGCGGCGGGTTTCCGATCGCGGCCTTCGGCGGCCGTGAAGAGGTCATGCACGTGCTCGCGCCGCTCGGATCCACGTTTACCGGCGGGACGCACGCCGGCAACCCGTTTTCGGTCGGGATGGCGCATCGCGTGCTCGATCTACTCGAATCGCACCCGGAGTATTACGCGCACATGGATGTGCTGGGAAGCCGGCTTGCCGGCGGCATACGCGCGATCTTCGCGGAGCGCGGATTGCCGTATGCCGTGGTCGCGCACGAATCGATCGTCGATTTCAAATTCCGGCCCGGGCCGCCCAATCGCAACTACGACGATGCGCGCGCCGCCGACAAGGCGCGCTATGCCGCCTATTATCATGCGATGCGCGAGCGCAACATACTCCTCGCACCGTCGCAGAACGAAGTGATGTTCGTTTCAACCGCGCATAGCGACGCCGATATCGATGCGACGATCGTGGCGATCGGCCAGTCGCTGGATTCGATCTGAGTGTGAGGTTGCCGCGCGCAAAGTTTTTAAGCGCGCTCGCCGCGACGGCCGTCACTCCGTTGTACGCCGTTGGGGCCACCGGTACGATGCCCTCCCCGGCACGCATTGCGGATCTCGTGCGCGCGGAATTTCTGCACGCGTGGAACGGATACAAGCGTTTCGCGTGGGGGCACGACGAAGTGCGTCCGGTCACCGGGACCACGCACGACTTCTTCATCGAGGGGCATTCGCTCGGACTCTCGATCATCGAAGCGATGGACACGCTCTACGTCATGGGCCTCGACGACGAGTTGCAAGGCTGCGTGGCATGGCTTCGCGCGAATATGAATTTCGACGTCGACGGCGACGTGCAGATGTTCGAGGCCGTCATTCGCATGGTTGCCGGATTGACGACGGGATACCATGCGACGGGCGAACGCTTTTTACTCGACGGGGCTCGCGATCTGGCCGACCGGTTGTTGCCTTGCTTCACCAAATCGCCGACCGGCGCACCGTACCGGTACGCAAATCTGCGCACCGGCGCCGTCCGCGACCCGCTCAGCAACCTGGCGGAGATTGGGACGAATATCTTGGAGTTCGGCGAGCTCTCGCGCTTGACGGGCGATCCGAAATATCTGGCCGCTTCGAAGAAAGCGTATCGCGCGGTGATGGCGCACACGTCGACGATCGGTTTGCTCGGGACCTATTTTGACGTTGAGAAGGGCGTTTTCACCGAAACCGTGGACGTCGCGCCCGACGAGCCGGTCGATTCGTTTTACGAATACCTGTGGGGCGGCCGGCAAATGCTGGGCGATGCCGACTGCCGCGAGTGGTATGCCCGGCTGACGCCGCCGATCCTGAAGTACAAGGCCGTGCGCGTCAACGGATTGCTCTGGTTCCAACCCGTCGACTACCTCACCGGAATGCCGACCGGCGACCACACGCAGTCGGAACTCGCGGCGTTTTATGCCGAACTCGTGGCCAAGGGCGGAAATCGAACCGTCGGCGCGGCGTACTACGATTCGTACACCGCGGTCGCGAACAAATATGGCTTGATTCCCGAAAGTTTCGACTACACGACGCTTACCGCGGATCCCGCCGATCCCGGATATCAATTGCGCCCCGAATATGCCAACGCCGCTTTCGACCTCTGGTTCTTGACGCGCGACCAAAAGTATCGCGAGACCGCGTACGCGCACTTTTTGCAGATGCAAAAGAACTGCCGCGTAGCCAACGGATATACCATTCTCAAGGACGTGCGTACCGCTCCGATGATCCAAGGCGATCTTTTCCCGGCGTACGCGTTCTCGGAGAACTTCAAATATTTGTACCTGATGTTCGCAGACTCACCGCGTTTCAACGGCGCCGGCTACTACCTCAACACCGAAGGCAAAATCCTACGCGGCCTAAAGCAAAACCCAAAGCTTGCGGGCCAAGCCCCCCTCGTAGGGGCCGGGTGATCGCGTGAAGCGGGGTTGGATTGTTGGTGCGGTTGTCGTCGCGCTCGTCGTTGCGTGTGGCTTCTGGTATTTTAGATCGGGTAAAACGCGTCCGACGACGGTGCCGATTCCAGCACCCGCGTTGCAGAGCAAACGCGCGGCGCGATTGCCGAGACCGGCTCATGTCGTCGTCATCGTCGAGGAAAACAAATCCTACGAGAACATCATCGGCAACGCGGACGCGCCGTATCTCAACGGGCTGCTGGTTCGGGCAGCACTCTTCACGCGATCGTACGGCGTCGCGCATCCGAGCCAGCCGAACTACTTCGCGCTATTCGCCGGCCGCCTGAACGTAAACGGCGACGCCTGCGCGGTGGCCGGCATTCCCGCGAGTGCAGCCAACCTCGGCGGCGAACTGATCGCCGCCGGCAAGAGTTTCGCCGGCTACGCGGAGGGTCTGCCCGGCGTCGGCTTTACCGGTTGTACGAGCGGGCACTACGCTCGAAAACACGCGCCCTGGACGCATTTTTCCGATATTCCAGGCACGGACAGCCGGCCGTTTTCCGCCTTTCCAAAATACGCCGCGCTGCCTACGCTCGCGTTTCTCATTCCGAACGAGCTGGACGACATGCATAGCGCGAGCATCGCGCGTGGCGATGCATGGCTGCGACGCAATCTTCAGCCGCTGCTCGACTGGGGCGCGCGCAACGACGCGCTCGTCGTCGTGACGTGGGACGAAAGCAGTAACGCCTTGACCAACCACATTCCAACGCTGTTTATCGGTCCCATGGTCCGGCCCGGTCGTTATCCTGAGATCGTTTCGCATTATACCGTGCTGCGGACGCTCGCGGGCATGTACGGCTTGACGCCGATGGGCGCGTCGGCGGCCGCGGCACCGATCAGCGACGTGTGGAAGGCGACCGCACGATAGCGGATCTACTCGCGAACCGGAGTCGGATATGCGGCCGGACTGCGATGCCCTTCGGCGTCGACGGCGCGAACGCCGATGATGTAATCGTCCTTCGATACGTTCGCGGTCGCTTGCGTAACGTTGCCGGCATCGTGCGAGAATTGCCAGACGGGCGAGGTCGTTTCGCGCCAGACCAGCTCGTACGAAGTCGCGTGCGGGACGGCTTTCCATCGCAGCGTCGTGTCGTATCCGAGCGTCTTCGTGAGCATTTGCGCGGTTTGCGGAGCTTTCGGTCCCAAAGCCAGCGAGGCGAGCGAGGCGACGTTCATTTTGGTCACGCGCGCGACATAGTCGAAGTCCACGTAGCGCAGCAAGTCGCCGTATTGGATTCCGTTCTCGACGCGCACGTTCTGATGTTGATGGTCAAAGTTCTCGTGCTTTTCAACGAACCGCACGGCGGGAAATCCTTGGGCTTGAAACGATTCTTGGTCGCCGCCGCGTAGAAAACGATCGGCGCGGTAGATCAGTTCGGCCCGCATCGGCGGGACGTACTGCTCGCTCGTGGTCTTTACGAAACGCGCCAGTTCCCGCGAGGGCGAATCGTTCTCGGAGCCCAAGGCGTTGACGACGCGCACCTTCGCGTCGACCGGCAGCGATTCGCTAAACAGACGCGCCGTGTCGGGCGCGCGCTCGCCGTTGTGTCCGACCGACGCGCCGATGATATCGTTATTGATGTTGCCTTCGACGTCGACTCCGGCTTTCTTTAACGTTTTGGCGTAATGGTCGCTGCCGAAGAGGCCCTGTTCTTCGCCGTCGAAGCACGCGAAGACGATCGTGCCGTGAAACTGCGTCGCGGCCATGACTTTTGCCGCCTCGATGACGGCGACGGTTCCCGAGCCGTTGTCGTCGGCTCCGGGCGAGTCGAGCACGGCGTCGTTCCCGTCGGAGTTGCGCGAATCGTAATGGCTCGACATGACGTACGTTCGGCCGCCGGGGTCGTCGCCTTTGAGCACGGCGATAACGCTCGAAACTTCCACTGCGCGCGGCGTGCGGGGAGTTTTCGGCTGCACGTACGTGTCGTACGAGACCTTCATGCGCCCCCCGGCTTTTTCGGCGGCCGCTTCGAACTGCGACCTGATCCAGGCGCGCGCGGCGTACACTCCGCGGGTGCCGGTGCTGGTTTTATCCGAAAAGAGGTTGCGCGAACCGAAGCTCACGAGTTTTGTATCGAGCGCGCGCAGGTCGGCGGCGGATACCGCGCCGGCCAACGCGGCGATGCGCGGGTCTGTCGCAGCTCGCGCGATCGGGGGCGCATCGGCGGCCCGCACGGGAATCGACGCGCTCGTCATAGCGAACAGCGCGAGCGTAAAACAAAAGCGGCGAGAGTTCATTCTCGCCGCTTTCACGATGCTACCGGATTTTCCTCAGGGGGCCGGGCGCTTTGCCGAAGATACCGTCCGAGGACCACCGCGGTCCCTTTGCCGGGGACGCTATGCACGGCGAAAATATCGGTGCAGCGCTGCATGATCGGCAATCCGCGCCCGCGCTCGGTGAGGGCGTCGGGAAGGGCCACGTGCGGCGAAGGATCGGTTTCGAAGCCCGCACCGGAGTCGATGATCGTCGCCAAAATCTTGTCGTCCTCGATCTGGCAGCGGACTTCGATGACGTCGTTCGAGCGGGAATGCTCGATGGCATTGGCGAGCGCTTCGCCGATTGCGAAGACGAATTCTTCGAGGTCTTCACGCGCGATGGAGTGCTGGTTTGCAAACGTGATGACGTCTTGCCGTACCGAGCATCCGAAGCGAGCGCTGGGGGGAATACAAACTTTGAGCGCCTGCCCACGGCCGGCGCTCTCTCGGTTGTCCATGTCATGTTCCCAGCGGCTCGTTTCCCCCATACCGGTGCGTATTCTACCCAATCCCGGCCAAGTATATCGGAAAGTTAGCCCCTCAGGGACTTCGCGGCGCAATTCCGAAGGGACGGCAATGGCATCACAGACCGCCCCCGCAGGGGAAGAACTTCGCGACCTCGTCGAGCGCGCGCGGACCTCGCAAATCCGAATCGCGACGCCCAAAGGCGATATGGTATTTACGTTTTACGCGGACGACGCGCCGCAACACAGCGCCGCTTTCATCAAGCTGGCAGAGGCTGGGTTTTACGACGGCTTGAGCTTTCATCGGGTCGAGCCCGGCTTCGTCATACAAGGCGGCGATCCGTCGGGTAACGGCACGGGGGGACCGGGCTACCGGCTGAAGGCCGAATTCAACGACCGGCCGCACGTGCGCGGCAGCGTTGCAATGGCCCGCTCGTCGGACCCGCATTCCGCGGGCTCGCAATTCTACATTTGCTTGGACGACGCGCGGTTTCTCGACAAGCAATACACGGTGTTCGGGCAGCTCGTCGACGGCTTCGAAACCCTCGACACGATTCGCGTGGGCGACGCCATGACGAAGGTAACGGTCGAAGCACGTCCTTCGACAAGCTCAGGATGACAGAGGGTAAGCTCGACGAGACGTCCTTCGACAAGCTCAGGATGACAGAGGGTGGCTCTCTTTTGTCACCCTGAGCTTGTCGAAGGGCGGTTAGAGGTCGGTGCCGGCTACGCGGTTGTAGACGGCGCGTGAAATGCGGCGTATGCCGGCGTAGGCCTCGTTGTAATCGGTGAGATGTTTGGTGAACACCGCGAGCACGTATGGGGAGTCGCCGAACGGTTCGACGACTGCGACGTCGGCGCGGACGCCGTCGACTTCACCGGTTTTATTCGCGCACGCGACTCCGTGCGGCAGCCCGGCCGGAATTTTATTGCGGTCCGTCTGTCCGAGCATGAGCCGTAGCATGTCGCGGCATTGCTGCGGCGGCGCGACGGTGACGACGCCTTCGCGCGCTCCGCGCTCCAGCTCGTAGAGCAAATGCGCCATATCGGCGGGCGTCGTGCGATTGTCCATGTGATGCACGACGGCGCTGTAATCCAGAAAGTGGCGCAGCAACTGCGTGTGATGCATTCCAGCGCGCCTGGCGCTTGCGTTGAGCTCCGCGAAACCGAAATGCGTGATCAGGAGGTTGCTCGCGGTATTGTCGCTCAGTTGGATCATGGGCACGATCAACTCGTGCACGGTGAAGCGGGCGCCGTCGGGTTGCGTCGCGAGAAAGTCCGAGCCTCCGATCAATTGCGAGCGATGGAACGCGATCTTCTCGTGCATGGCCGTGGGGTGGCGTCCTGCGCGTTCGAAGGCGGCGAGCATGATCACGAGCTTGATCGTAGAGGCGCTGGGGAACGATGCGTTCTGGTTGTGCGCGAACAGCGGCGCACCGTTAGCCATCGTGCGCGCGTAAACGCCGGTGACTCCGGGGATGGCCGCGATAATCGCGTGCATCCTGGCGTTGGCGGTAGCGGACAGGGCCGCGCATGGGGCGGCGGCAGCTGCTAGCGTGCCGGATAAAAAGAGCGAACGTTTCATGAACCCGTCCCTTGATAATGTTGTAAGCCGATGCGCCAGAAAGCGTATGAAACGGCGAGCCATGCCAATCCTACGATGGGGGTAAGCAGGCCGACCTGCGGCGCCAGCGCGAGTCCGGTTTCCGTCTTGTGCAACAAGAACGTCGCCGGGAAATAATTCATGAAAGCAAACGGCAGGACGAATGTAAGAACGAGCCGCACACCTCGCGTGTAGATACTGATGGGATAGCGCGTAAAATCTTGTTCGAGGGACATCACTACCCATCGCAGCGTGTCCACGCGCACGAACCAAAACGAAATTGTAGCCACCGTCAAGGATATGCCCAGATCGATGAGCGCGCCGCCGATCACGACGAGCGGTACGAAGGCGATGAAGGTCATGTCGACGCGAACGCCGCTGAAGCGCGTGGCGATCGCGAAGTAGGCGATCGCCAGCATCAGCCCGTCCGGAAAAATTTGCGAAGGCACCGTCAGCGCCTGGAAGAGCGCGTCTTGCGGGCGGACCAGAAACCGGTCGAACCGCCCTTCGCGCACGTACTCGGGAACGCTCACGATCGTGAAGAAGAACGTGTTGTGAAATTCGTGGCCCAGCATCCAAAGCGCATACAGAAACGCCATCTGCTTGAAATCCCAGCCGTTCATGGACGGGAATTGATGCAGCGTAACCCAGAGCGCGGCGATCGCCGTACCGTGATAGACCAGCGTGAACGCGAACCACATGAGGAAATTGGCGCGATATTCGAGCATCGTGAGCAGGTTGATGCGCCAGTATTGCCGGTAGGTCGCGAGCATCGCGCATGAAGTTCACCGTTACCGCCACGCTCCCCGTTCGCACGCCGTATCGCCTGGATCTAACCACGGACGCGTTGCGGCGCTTGGCCGCCAACATCGTGGACGTCGTCGACGGCGCGGGCCTCTACCAGCGGGTCCTCGCCGACGATCGCGGCGTCAACGCAATTGCGGTCCGCCAACGCGTTCCCGATGCGGTCGAAGTGCGCATCGCCGGGCGCGACGCACGCCGCTGGCTTCCGACCGTGGAACGCATGCTCGGGACCGATGTCGTGCTTTCCGCGTTTTACCGGCGCGCGCGCGCCGTACCGTGGCTGCACGCGCTCGCACGAGAGTTGCGCGGCTTAAAGCCGCCGCGCTACCCGGACATGTGGGAAGCGCTCTGTCACGCGATCGTATTCCAGCAGATCAGCATTCATGCGGCGGCAGCGATCATGCGACGCACAATCGGCGCGCTGTGCGAGCCGGTCGCGAGCCCGTTCGGCACCGAACTCTATCCATTTCCCCGCCCTCGAGCGGTGTTGCAGGCAAGCGACGCTACCCTGCGCGGTGCCGGGCTCTCAGCCAACAAGGTGGCCCACCTGCGGACCGCCGCGGACGCTGTCCTCGCAGGCACGGTTAGCGACGTCTCGATCGAGGCGCTTGCGACCGAGGCCGCAATCGACGCGCTTTGCGAGGTTCGGGGAATCGGCCGCTGGAGCGCGGCGGTCGTGCTCTTGCGCGGCTTCGGCCGTCTCGACGTCTTTCCAATGGGCGATTCCGGCGTGGCGCGGTCGGTCCGCCTCATCACGGGCGACGCGCGGGTGAACGTCGATGCGGTGCTCGAGGCGCTGGGTCCGACCCGCGGCATGCTCTACTTCCACCTGCTGCTTGGCCGCTTGCGCAACCTTGGAGGCAGTCCCGGCGATTCCTTAGGAGCATGAACACCGTCGCCACCCCCGAGAAAACCTTCACCATCCAGCGCGCGAGCGAGCGCTATCACGCCGATCATGGCTGGCTCAAGAGCTATCACTCGTTCAGTTTCGCCGATTATTTCGATCCGCAAAATCTGAACTGGGGCGCCCTGCGCGTCTTCAACGACGACTACATCGCCGCCGGAACCGGCTTCCCGACGCACCCGCATCGCGACATGGAAATCGTCACCTACGTATTTTCGGGCCAGCTCGAACATCAGGATTCGATGGGCAATAGCGGCGTCGTCGGATCGGGGGGCGTGCAATTCATGAGCGCGGGAACCGGCGTGCGCCACTCCGAGTACGCCACCAAAGACGGCGGCGACTTGCACTTGGTTCAAATGTGGGTGCTTCCGGGAACGCTCGGCGCGGCGCCGTCGTACGGTCAGCTAGATTTCACGGCCGAAGATCGGCGCAATCGTTGGCTGCCCGTCGCGTCGGGAATTGCCGGGGTGCAAGCGCCGATCGCGTTGACGCAACGAGCGTCGCTGCAGGTCGCGCGCCTTGAAAACCATGCGCTCGCGCATGCGTTCGCGCCCCAACGGTATGGCTTCTTGTTCGTCGCCGAGGGTGACGTTAGGGTAAACGGCGAGTCGTTAAGCGCGGGCGATGCCGTGCGCACATATGGTGTCGATCGCCTCGAGATCGCCGGGACCGGGGAACTGGTTCTGTGGGACGTCCCCGGCGTCGACGATTCGGAAGCGACTGCGTAATGGCTGCGTCATCTTGCACGCATCTCGACCACATCCACAAGGTCGCGCCCCGCACGCCCGAGGGATGTGAGGAGTGCCTGAAGACCGGCGACGAGTGGCTGCACTTGCGCGAGTGTTTGGAGTGCGGTCACATCGGCTGCTGCGACGACTCCAAGAATCACCACGCCACCAAACACTTTCACGCTACCGCGCACC
The DNA here is from genome assembly GCA_036559125.1 of Vulcanimicrobiaceae bacterium. GTDB lineage: Bacteria > Vulcanimicrobiota > Vulcanimicrobiia > Vulcanimicrobiales > Vulcanimicrobiaceae > JALYTZ01. The sequence goes on along the minus strand of DATBTT010000041.1, from coordinate 32,738 downwards.
CCATCATCCGCTCTTTCGAGCCCGGCGAATTTTGGAAATGGTGCTTCATCGACGAACTCGCCTGGCAGTGACAGTGGTGGCGTGCGTTGGTCTGACAGCGTCAGCCTGCTAAGCACGCGCTCGCGTGCGCGTTTAGCCGCCTTGGATTACGACGCGGCGGGAGGCGGCGCGCCAGATTATCGACGAGACGGCGCTGAAGAGGACGAGCCAGATGAGTTGGATCGTTAGCGAGCGCGCGTATTGCGACGGCGGTATGACGCCGACGTAAATCAAAAGCGGCGTCGAATAAATCGCCGCGAACGGCAGCGCGAAAACGATGCGTCCGAGTACGCCGGGAAAGAAGACCAGCGGAATGATCTGGCCGCTCAACAGATCCGAAATCCAGCGCACGATGAGCTGAATTGCGAACGTTTCGAGCGTCCAGAACGCGACCGAGTTCATGATGAAGTTCAGGAAGAAGTTCACCAAATACCCGAGCGCGAACGAAACCACGAACGCCGCCACGACCTGCGGACCGGGCAGGTCGATGTGCACGAGCAACAGCGCGAAGAAGACGGACGGGACGATCAGTAGCGCGTGCAGGACCGTTTGGCCGAACCCGTCGCTGAAGAAATACGCGGGCACGCTGATCGGCTTCATGAGGTCGGTCGCGATCGTTCCTTCGCGTAACTTGTCGCGGATGAGCCGCGTGCCGTCGACTTCGAGGATCAACGACATCAGGAGCGCGACCGTCGCGTACGTGATCATCGAGTGTAGCGGCAAATGCATCGGCGCCGCGTTTTGCGCGTAGAGCGCCGTCCAGAGCGAGCGAACGAGATATACTCGCAGCACGAGCGACCCGATCTCGGTGAGGACTTCCAGCCGGTACGTCGCCTCGCGCGCGAATGCTTTCTTCGCGAACTCGACGTAAGGTTCGATCGTCACTTATCGTGGGATGGCGAGATCGTGCCGCTCGTAGGAGCCGTCGGGGTGCGTGAGTTGCAAGGTCAGATCGCCCCCGCCCGGCGCGGCAAACGTCAGCGAGAATGCGGCGGTCTGCCCGGCATCCAACGCCGGCGCGGCGCACCACGTCTTCGAGGGCAGAATCGCATTCGTTCCGTGCATCAGGACGAAGCTCGCGTTCCCGCAGCGAATCGTCTGCGTATCGTTGTTGGTGATTTCTCCCGAGACGACGATACCCGTCAGCGGCGCGCCGCTCGCGCCGTTACGAACGCCGCTGGTCGGCACGGCAATTATGGCCTGCAAATCGTCGTGTGTCGCGGCGCGCGCTTGCGCGTGGCTGCCACCGCAGCCGGGCAGCAGCGCTACGAGGGCGCAGCAACCGGCGAGAATGCGGAATCGCATCACTTGGTGCCCTTCTTGTCGCGCGCCATCGATGCTTCGCGACGCAGGCGCGCTTCTTCAAGCTCGACGAACATCACGTCGACGACTTTTTCAACCTCCACCGATTGAGTGGGCGGCGGCTCTTCCCGGGACTTGCCCGGCGACTTGGGACCGGCGGATTTCTTGGGCGCCTCGGCCACGACGCCATCTTGCGCGTGCGTCTTGCGCAGGAATTTGCTATACGTCTCCGCCGTCTTTGCGCGTACGTCATCCGTCTGCGGCAGATTGAAGACGGTTTCGAAAAATTGCATCCGCTCGTGCACCTCGCCGGCACGATCGGGCCTATAAATCGTCGCGGGATCGCCGTAGGCGATGTGTCCCATCGGCACGTGCGTTGCGGCTGGCAGGCGCGTCTTGACGTGCACGATGCCGCCGAGCGCAACGCTCGAACCTTCTTCGATGACCGCGCCATTGAAAATCTTCGCGCCGGTTGCAATGAAACAACCCGGCTCGATCGTGGCGCCGACCACGTATGCGGTTGGGCCGACGATGCAACTCTCGCCGATGCTCAGCGGAAATTGCATGGCGCCGCCGCCGCTGGCCTTGAGAACCGCGTTCTCCATGACGACGCTGTTCGCGCCGATCGTGACGGGCGCGCCTTCGCTGGTTATCACGGCGCCGTGCAGGATCGCGCACCCTTCTTCGATCGTCACGTCGCCGCTAATCGTGGCGGTCGGTGCGACGTAGGCCGATGCATGCACGTTCGGTTTTTTCGTTCCGCTGGAGAGTATCATGAGTGGCGTTGTTCTCCGTCGTAGCCTTCTTTGTAGATGCGTCTGATGATCGACTCGAGATCCGGTTCTTCGATCGAGACGTCTCGAATCTCGTAACGCTCGGTCGCTTCGCGGATTAACTGATCGGCGCGAACCCCATTGCGATCGAAGCGAAATCGCGCGACCGTGGGATCGTGCTCGATGACTTCGGCGCCGGTCAGGCGCGGGTCCGCTTGCGGCTCGGCAAAATGCAGAACCAGCGTGCGATGCGTACCGTACTGCGCTTTGATGCGCTCGACGCCGCCGTCGTAGATGACGCGCCCGTTGTCGATGAGCACGATCCGCCGGCACAGCCGTTCGACGTCGGCGAGGTCGTGCGTCGTAAGGATGATCGTGGTCCCCCGCTCCTGGTTGATTCGCCGTACGAATTCGCGGATCGCCTCTTTCGCGACGACGTCGAGCCCGATGGTCGGCTCGTCCAGATAGACGATTTTCGGATCGTGCAGCATGGCGGCGGCAAAATCGCCGCGCATCCGCTGCCCGAGCGACAGTTGGCGCACCGGCGTGCGCAGGAACGGCTCCATTTCGAGAATCTCGATAAAATGCGCGACGTTGCGAGCATACCGGTCCCGCGGGATCGAATAGATGGCGCGCAACAGCTCGAAAGATTCCACGAGCGGCAGGTCCCAGTAGAGCTGGCTGCGTTGGCCGAAAACGACGCCGATATTGCGCGCGTTCTCGCGGCGGCGCTCGTAGGGCACTACTCCGGCGACCTCGATCGATCCCGACGTCGGGACTAAAATGCCGGTCAGCATTTTGATGGTCGTTGATTTGCCCGCACCGTTCGGCCCGATGTACCCGACCAGCTCGCCGGCCTCGAGGTCGATGTCCACATCGCAGACGGCCACCTTGTCTTCGTAGTCGCGCGAGAAGAGCGTGCGCAACGCGCCGGCGGGGCCCGTCGAGCGCTTGACCGAGCGGAAGACCTTGCGCAACTCGCGCGCTTTGATGATGGGCACACTCACACCCCATGCTTCTCTGGCAGGCTGCGGAAGCTCTTTGCGGGCTTCGGAGGGAATAGATGTCGCGTGATCGTCACTATTTCGAACGAACATGGCTCGGGCGGGCTGGGTGCGGCTCGAATTGCCGCGGAGCGGCTTGCGTACAAATTCGTCGATCAGCAGTTGCCCGTAGTGGTCGCCAAACGGTTGCGCACCTCGCGCGAAGCGGTCAATGCGGCCGAAAGCGCGAGCACGTCGGTCGGCGAGCGCATTCTTCGCGTGCTGGAACTCGGCACGCCGGAAATGGGCTCGGCGCAGAAGGGCGCGGGGTTCGACGAAGAGTGCGTCCGCGAAGTGCAGCGAGCGGTGCGCGACTACGCGGCGCGCGGCGATTGCGTCATCATGGGTCGCGGCGGCAGCGCCGTGCTCGGGCGGCGTCACGACGTCGTGCGCGTCTTTTTGCACGCTCCACGCGACTGGCGAATTCATCATTTGATGGATGGCCACGGTGTCGAAGAGAAAATCGCTACCGAGGAGGTCGACCGGGTCGATCGCGCGCGCCATCAGTACATGCGGCTCTACCACGACATGGAATGGGGCAACACCGAAAACTACGACCTGTCGATCGACACGTCCAGCTTCGGAGCCGAGGGCGCAGCCGCACTCATCGTGCACGCCGTGGAATTGCGCGGGTGAAACCGGAATCGCAAACGACGGTCGAACGGCCGCAGCCGCAACGCAACACTTCCATCTTCGCCTCCTTGCGATTCCGCGATTTCCGGCTCTTGTGGATCGGGTTGCTGATCTCCAATCTCGGTTCGTGGATGCAACTGACCGCCACCGGATATTTCATCGCAAAGTTGACCGGTTCGGCATCGGCGGCGGCGCTCTATCTGGGCATTCAAGGATTGGCGCGCGCGGTTCCGGTCATCCTGTGCTCGCCCATCGCCGGGGTCATCGCCGACACGATTCCTCGCCGGCGCGTGCTGTTCGTCACGAACACGGCGATGTCGCTGCTGGCACTCGTGCTCGCCGTCCTCACGACGCTGGGTCGCATGCATATCGTGGGGCTCATCATCATCTCGGCGCTGAGCGCGGTTGCGATGTCGTTCGATTCGCCGGCCCGCCAGAGCTGGGTGCCGATGCTGGTCGAGCGCGAGTACATCGGCAATGCCATCGGACTCAATTCGATCGCGTTCAATGCGCCGGCCGTTATCGGCCCAGCTCTCGCGGGCATCCTCATCGCCGGACTCGGGATCGCGGGGTCGTTTTACGTCAACGCCGTCGCGACGCTCGCGGTCGTGGTAGCGCTCGCGTTAATGAAACCGGTTCCGGCCACCAATACGGTCCGCGAACCGCTCTTGCCCTCGATCGTCCAGGGCCTGCGGTTTTTATTCACGCACCGGATTCTGCGTTACATCATCGGCGTTTTCATCGTGACGGCGGTATTGGTGCGTCCATACAGCACGCTGCTGCCGGCCTACGCCGTCAACGTGTTTCATGCAAATGCAAAGGGCCTCGGCATCGCGATCGCGGCAACGGGCATCGGTGGTTTCGCCGGCGCGTTGCTCACCGCGTATCTTGGATCGCGCGAGCGGCGCGGCGTGCTGTGGCTGGGTTCGGGACTCGCGATGGCGCTCGGCGTGTTGTTGCTCGGCTTCGCCCCCAATCTGTACGTGGCGCTTCCGATTCTCTTTTTCATCGGAACCGCGACGCTCTCGTTTCTCGGCGCGTCCAACACGCTGATCCAGACGCTCTCGCCCGACGAGATGCGTGGCCGCGCGATTTCCGTCTACACGATGGTCGCGATCGGCGTGGTGCCCGGCGGCGCGTTCATCGTCGGCGCGGTGGCATCGCTCACCGGGCTGCACCGTGCGTTCGGACTGGCGGGCGGCATCTGCGCGGTGCTGCTGCTATGGCTGTGGCTTTCCCGTCCCATCGTTCGCACGGTATGAGCCACGCGAGGACGGCAACAAAAAAAAGCGAGCCGCGAAAATCGCGACTCGCTCGGCTTACGTAAAAAACGCCGGAGTTAGGCTGCTGCCTTCTTCCGACGTGCGGTGGTCTTGCGACGGGTCGTCTTTCGCGCAGTCGCCTTGCGGGCGGTTTTGCGAGCGCCGGTCTTCTTGCGCGTGGTCTTGCGAGCGGCTTTCTTACGGCCTCCCGCCTTCTTGCGGCTCGTTGCCTTTTTGCGGCCCGTAGCCTTTTTGCGGCTCGTAGCCTTCTTGCGGCCCGCGGCCTTTTTGCGCGTCGACTTACGTGCCGTCGACTTACGTGCGCCGGTCTTTTTGCGCGATGTCGCTTTGCGCGTCGCCTTCTTTCGCGGCGCCGCTTTCTTTGCGCCGGCGCGTTTCGGCGCGGCTTTTCTCGTTCGTTTGACTGCCATAATTTACGGAGTCATCCTTTCTCTGGCGCGCAATGCAGCCAGGGTTGTTGCCTATGTTATACAGTAATACGGGCTGCGTGGCAAGTTTTGGTGATATTGACGGGAGTAACGGATGCGCGTAACGGTCGACGATGCAACGCTCGAAGTCGGTAGCGATGGACGCGGCGACGCCATTGTGTTGCTGCACGGCTTCCCATTGACGCGCGAAATTTGGGCGCAGCACGTCGCGCCGTTAGCATCGAACGCACGCGTGATTTGGCCCGATCTGCGCGGCATGGGGGCGTCGAGCGTTAGCGACGGACCGTACTTGATGGAGTCGCTCGCCGGCGACATCGCGAACGTACTCGATCAATTGCATGTCGAGCGCGCGGCCTTCGTCGGCCATTCGCTGGGTGGGTACGTCGCGCTCGCATTTTGTCGGATGTACAGCGAACGCGTGGCGCGTCTCGCGCTGGTGTGCAGCCGGCTCGCCGCCGATTCGCAAGAGATTGCGTCATCGCGCGAAAGACTCGCCGACCGCATCGAAAAAGATGGAAGCGTCGATCCGGCGATCGACGCCTACCTTCCGCGACTCTTCGCTCCCGCAACGCTTTCGGCGCAGCCCGCATTGCTCGATCGCGCGCGCGAAATCGCGCGCGTCAACGACCCGCGCGGTGCCGCAGCGATGCTACGCGGCATGGCCCAGCGCGCATCCTCGCACGACATAGCCGGAGATCTATTGATGCCCGTCTGGATCGTAACCGGCGCGCTCGACACGATCGCACCCGTGGCCGAGGCTCGCGAAATGGCGCGGGCCTTCCCCAATGCGCGCGTCGAGATCATGGAGCGTAGCGCCCATCTACCGATGCTCGAGGAGCCCGAGCGGTTCGGCCGCGTCCTACTCGAGTTTTCCCGAGTTTAGCGCGGCGAGGGAAGCCCGGCGCGAGCGCGACGCCGGAAAAAGTTCACCACGAAGAGCACGCCGACGACTAGAGCCGCCGCAATCGCACCCAGTACGATGACCTTCAGCACGAAGGCGAGGACGACCAGGGCGATGATGGCCAGGGTGATGACGATGGTGAGGCGGGCGAACGTGAACAGCATGTATGCTTCCTTATACTGAAGTCTTCAGCCCAATCTACCGATAGAATACGGTACAGGTTTCACGGAAAGGACGTCTCAAGCATGGATGTAGCGGCGCTCAGTACCGGACTCTCGATGACCAATGTCGCCGGACAGGTGGATACCGGGGTTCTTAGTGCGGTGCAAAACCTCGATAAGACCCTCGTGGCCGACCTCTTCGGCTCGCTCGGCCTCGGCACGAAAATCGACAAATACGCCTGAGGCCTGGCCGTGCGGCGCTTGCCTGCGGGCCCTTTGCGTATTAAAATGAAGCGGCAGAGAGTTGTCGCTCCTTCAGGAAAGGGTGTGCAGGCTATGAAGCCGCATTTTTTTGCCGTTATTCCGCTGACCGCGCTCGTTTTGACCGCGGGTATTGCCGTTGCCGACGGCCCCAAGCCGATCCGGCATCTCGCCTACCATTTCGACGTGTCGGTAATCTCGACGCTGACGTCCCATAGTTCGGGTATCGGTGACGGTACCGGCGGCTCGGGCTTGGCCAACTATTCCGGCGGACAGTCGGATAAAGGCACCATCACGCTCGACGTCATGCAGGCCGCCGCCGACGGCGGTCTGACCGTTCAAGTCGCCGAAAACGCGCTCAACTCGCGCTCGGCCAAATCGACACTGTGCGTGGTGTACGGCGACGGCCGCATGATTTGCGATCCGAACGGCAAGATCACCGAAGAAGAGCAGGCGTTGCTTCAAGCGGCCGGGCGTAATTTCGTCGATCCGACGCAGTTCGACGCGAAGAAGCACTGGCGGGTGGCCGGCGGCCAGAACGGATTTACTACCGCGACCGACTACACGATGACTGCCGGCGACCCCACGAAGGTCGTCACGATTTCGCTTCAGCGCGTCGACAAGATGGATGGTGCGCAGGGCTACAACGCCACGACCGACGGCTTCATTTCCTACAACATGCCCCTCTCGGTTCCGACCGCTATTAAAGAAGATACCGTCATGCGGCAGAGCCAGGGCATGGGACAAGACAATCGCGTGGACACCCACGTGAGCATGAATCTCCTCACCGATTCGATGCAGGTCGCCAAGCCCTAGCTAGTAGCGGAGAGCCTGTCACCGCCTACGAACATACGTTCGTATGGACGCGAGCTTCCTGGGACTGCACGCTGACGTGGCAGCGTGGTGCGCGGCGAACCTTCGGGAGCCAACCCAGCCGCAGCGGGAGGCGATTCCGCTCGGGCTTGCGCGCAAAAACGTCCTTGTAAGCTCGCCCACGGGAACCGGCAAGACGCTGTCAGCGTTTTTACCGTCATTCTCGCGCCTGGCACAACGCCGCGACGACGACGAACTCTGTGCGCGCACCTACGTGCTCTACGTATCGCCACTGCGCGCGCTAGGTTACGATGTGGAGCACAACGTCCGCCGGCCGCTGCGCGAGATGGGCTTGCTGGAGCGGCCTAATACCGAACGCTCTCGCGTACGACGCGGTCGCATACGCGAGACGCACGTTCGCACGGGCGTACGCAGCGGCGATACCCCGGTCGAGGAGCGTCGCTTGATGCTCGCCCGCCCGCCACACATTCTAATAACGACGCCCGAATCGCTGGCCGTGATGCTCGCGATGGACTCGTATCGCAAGACGCTGCGCGACGTCGAAGTCGCAATCGTCGACGAGGTTCACGCGCTTGTCGGGAACAAACGCGGGTCGCAACTGGCGCTCTGGCTTGAATCGCTCGACGAACTCGCCGGCAAACCCGTGCAACGAATCGGCCTGTCGGCCACGATCGCGCCGCTCGGCCGAGTTGCGGCATTTTTGGCCGGCACCGGTCGCGAGTGCGAGGTGGTTGACGCCCGAGGTTTGCGCTCGATCGTAATTGACGTCGTCGCGCCGTTTACCGGCGCTATGGCGCCGCTATCGCGGGTGGCGCAAGAAGCGGTCAAGCTTGGCGAAGAGGTTCGCACGTCGTTGATCTTCACGAACGTGCGCAGCCAAGCAGAACGCGTCGCGCACGAGATGGCGCAGATCTTCGAACGGCCCGAAGACTTGGAAATTGCCGAGGAATCGCAAAGCGCGCGCCAATACGATCGCCGCATCGGCGTGCACCACAGCGCGCTGGAACGCAGCGTGCGTCACCGTGTCGAGGCGGCGTTGCGAGCGGGCTCGCTTCGTACGGTCGTCTGCAGTTCGAGCCTTGAACTCGGCGTGGATATCGGATACGTCGACCGTGTGATCGTCATCGGCGGCGCGCGCGGCATGACGCCGACGCTTCAACGCGTCGGACGTTCCGGGCATCGTCCCGGTGCGGTGGCGCGCGGTACCATCATCGCGCAGGACCGGGACGACATCGTCGAGGCGGCGGCGACGAAGCGTTGCATCGCCGACGGGATAGTGGAAGAAGCGAGCATTCCGAGCGCCCCGCTCGACGTTCTCGCGCAGTGGCTCGTGGGCATGGTCTGTTACGACAAGCGGCTCCCGATCGACGACGCGCTTGCAATCGCGCGACGTGCGCTTGCCTACGCCGAATTGAAGCGCGATGATCTCGTCGCATGCGCGCGGTATTTGTCGGGCGCGGGCGTCGGTTCCGACGAAGCGCACGCGTGCCGCTTGGGCTTCGACGGCGAGGCCATTTACGGACTGGGTCGCGACGTCTGCGCCGCGTATTTCGAGAACGTCGGCACGATCCCCGAGCAACGGCAGGCCGTCGTGCGGTTTCACGGCGGAGCCGGGATCGGCCGGGTCGAGGAGAGCTTTGTCAACGAGTTGCGCGAGGGAGATGTCTTCGTGCTCGGCGGGCGAACGCTGCGCGTCAAGGAGATCGGCGCGGGTGGCGTAAGCGTCGAACCATTTGCGGGACGTCCGACCGTACCCCGATGGAGTTCGCACATGAAAGGCGTGTCGCCGCCGCTAGCGCGGGAAATCAACGCACTGCGAGTCGGCGTAGCGCAACGTCTACGCGACGCCGGTCCAAACGACGCGCTGGTATGGCTACGCGGGCGTTACGGCCTCGAGGGTGCGGAAGCGGCGCACGTCGTGCGCTATGTCGCGCAACAATCGGCGATTTCGGCCGTTCCCGATCAACGCCGTCCCATCGTCGAGATCTACCGCATGGATCGCCGGCAGACGGCGGTCTTCCACACCTGCGCCGGCCGCCGCGTCAACGAGACTCTAGCACGCGTGGTCGGGGCCCGCGTCTTCAGATATCTGCACGCCAACACCCAACTCACCACCGACGACGGCGGGTTTTTGGTTTCGCTCCCGTGCGGAAAGACGTTACCGGATGCGGTCTGGGGGGCGATGCTGCGTGCGGAGAATCTCGAGCGCGACCTACTCGCGGGACTGCGCAGCTCGCATATGTTGCGCAACTATTTCCGGTATGTCGCGAACACGGGGCTGCTGGTCTTGCGGCGCGCGGGCGGCCATCGGCTGCGAGGAAGTTCGCTAGGCTGGAACAGTCAAAAAATATTCGACCGGATGGTTATCGCCGATCGTACGTTTCCGCTGCTACGGGAAACGTTGCGAACCGTCACGCGTGATCTGCTGGACGCGCCCGGGGCGCTCGCGTATGTCGAAGCGCTCGAAGGCGAGCCGCGCGTGCTGCATCCCGCAGCGGCGTCGCCGTTTACGTTCGGCATCGTGACCTCGAGTTTCGGCGACTCCGTCGTGCTCGACGACCGTGCCGCTATGGTGGAGGCGCTTCACGAACGCGCGCTGGAGTTGCTGGGTGAATTTGCATTGCAACATCAATCGTGAAGAAGCCGCAAGCCGCCGACAGCATCGTCGAACTCGTCTCCGGCGCGTATGCGGTGGCGCCCGGATTACTGTGGTTTGCCGCTTCGCGAACGCTCGTCGCAGCCGACACGCATTTTGGATACGAGGACGTCATCGGCGGCGTGTTGCCGACCTGGAGTACGACGGACATTGCCGCGCTGCTGCTCGTTGCGGCGCGCCGCTTGCAGGCGCGTGAGATCGTCTTCTTAGGTGATATCATCCACGGGAGTTCGATGAGCGCGGGCGCGGCGCGAGCGGTCGGCAACGCGCTCGATGCGTTGCGGGCCGAGTGCGTCTTGACGCTCGTCGCGGGAAATCACGAAGGCCGTACGCGCGGCGTCGCCATCCTCGGCGAAACCGTCGAGCACGTCGAGCGCGAAGGTTGGCTCTTGATTCACGGCGATCGCGTGCCGCGCGCGGGGGTGCGCTGCGTCATCGGCCATTTGCATCCGAGCCTGCGCGTGGGCGGTGGCGCGAGCATACCGGCTTTTCTCGCGGGCGAGCGCGTCATCGTCGTGCCCGCCCTCACGCCCTACTCGCCGGGTCTGGACGTCTGTTCGCGAGATGCCCTACGTGCGCTCGCGCCGTTTGCCACGACGCGGCGCGACGTGCACGTCGTTGCCGCGAGCACCGATCGCCTGTTCCCATTCGGCACGCTGTCCGAATTGCAAAAAGCGATCGCACGCCCGAACGACCAGCCCACTCTCAGCCATCACCGGCACCGTCTGCGACCGGGTTAAGACTCACCTAGTCAGTCTACGTTCACCCGAGCTTGTTGAAGGGCGGTATTACGAAAGGCCAAAACGGTCGAGTATCATGTAGATGGACGCGATGTGCGGCAAGCAATCGATGGTGCCGTTCGCAATAAGGGCATGTACGTCACCAACCGGAACCAGTTCTACGTCGATTGCTTCGGTGACGTCGAGTTGTTGCTCGCGCGTTCTTCGTGCGCCGCGCGCCAGAAATAGGTGCGCCATCGACGTCGCGTTCGTCGGCTCCGTAACGAAACTACCGACGGCCTCCAGCGTATCTGCGACGTATCCCGTCTCTTCAGCGAGTTCGCGCTCGGCCGTTTGCAGCGGCGTCTCGCCGTCATCGATCGCGCCCGCAGGCAGCTCGACCAAGACTTTGCCGATGCCATGCTTGTATTGGCGCACGAGCACGACGCGTCCGGCGCCGTCGATTGCGAAAATGATGACGTAGCCGCGGCTCTCGCGTACGAAATAATCGTCGATCACGGTTCCATCGGGAAGAACGATCGTATCTTTGCGAAGCCGAAGGTACGGCGTATCGATGACGTACGAGGACGCGGTGACCCGCCAATCCGGAGTCTTCATGCGCGCCCAGCCTTCAACGAGTGGTGTTTTCGGGCCCCCGCGAGAATGAGGGGCGCGTGGATAGAATCATCATCGTAGGCGCCGGGACCATGGGCGCAGGCATCGCATTCGTCGCCGCCCGTGCGGGGTTTGCCGTGGATCTGGTCGATCCCGACGCGGCAACCCGACAGCGGGCGGTAGAGCGGATTGCTAAGGAGGCCGAGCGCGCGAAACGGACGGACGTTGCGGCGGCCGTTACCTTGCACGAACGCTTGCCCGCATCGGGCGACGCCGTGCTCGCCATCGAGGCCGTTCCGGAGCGGCTCGACGCCAAGGTCGAGATTTTTCGCGCACTTGAAAACGCGCTGGACCCGCACGCACTACTCGCAACGAACACGTCGTCACTCTCCGTCGATGCCATCGCGTCCGAACTCGCGCATCCCGAACGCGTCGTCGGGTTACACTTTTTCAATCCTCCCGCCGCAATGAAGCTCGTTGAGATCGTGCGCGGCGCACGATCGAGCGAAGAGGCTCTCGACCGCGCGCGCGGTTTCGTCGAGCGCTTCGAGCGAACCGCAGTCCTGACCGCGGATACGCCGGGATTCATCGTCAATCGGGTCGCGCGCCCGTTTTATTTGCAGGCAATGCGCGCGTATGCTTCGGGCGTAGCGCCGATTGAGGATTTGGATCGCCTCGCGCGTGGCGCGGGCTTTCGCATGGGCCCCTTCGAGTTGATGGATTTCATCGGTTTGGACGTAAACCTCGCCACGTCGCAATCGATATACCAACGGACGGGAGCCCATCGGTTAGAACCCATAGCCGCGCAGCGCGAGATGGTCGCCGCAGGCGCTCTCGGCCGCAAAACGGGACGCGGATTTTACGATTACGCTGCGGGAGGCCCGTCGCGAGGGGAAGACTCCGTCGCGCCGGCGACGGAGCCGAACGAAGACGAACGCATCGTGGTGCTCGGTTTCGGCAGCACGGCGCTCGAGTTCCACGAATTGCTCGCACAACACTACGCGGCCGTCGGCGCCGTCGAAAACGAAGAATTTCTCGACGAGATTCCGATGGATACGACCATCGTGGTGGACACGGGCGACGGCGTTAGCGACCGCGAGGAGATCGTGCGCGAACTCGATACGCTGCTACCGCCCGAGACGGTGATCTTCGTCGATGCATACGCAACCGATCTCGGTGCGCTGAGCGAGCGCTTGAAGCATCCCGAGCGCGTCGTGGGCTACGGCGTGCTCGGCGCGCTCGCGGCGCAGAGCGCCGTGGAAATCGTCGATGCGCCGGCAACCAGCGACGATGCGCTCGAACTCGCGCAAGAACTCTTCGCATCGATCGGCAAGGCAGCCGTGTTGGTCGAAGACGCGCCGGGATTGTTCTTGGGCCGCACCATCGGTTCGGTCATCAACGAGGCAGTGCACGCGGTACAGGACGGGGTTGCGAGCGCCGACGACGTTGACGTTGCGATGCGCTTGGGCACGAACTACCCGATCGGGCCGATTGCGTGGGGCCGTGAGATTGGCGGCAATCGCCTTTCGCGCATTCTGCATCGTCTGGCGCAAGCCGAAGGGGCTGCGTTCGCACCGCACCGCGCGCTGTGGGTGCTCGACGCCGACCAGGAGGCATCCGAGTCGGAGGCGGCTCTCGATGCGTGAGGTCGTCGTTGTCGATGCGCTGCGAACGCCGATCGGACGCTACGGCGGTGCGCTCGCGCACGTGCGTCCCGACGATCTTGCCGCGCACGTCGTGCGCGCGCTCGTCGAACGAAGCGGCATCGAGAAGAGCCGCATAGACGACGTCTTTTTCGGCGCCGCCAACCAAAGCGGCGAAGATAATCGCAACCTGGCGCGCATGGCCGCGTTGCTTGCGGGACTTCCCGTTGAAGTGCCGGGTACGACGGTCAATCGTTTGTGCGGCAGTAGCCTGCAAGCGATCAATTCCGCGGCGCACGCCATTGCGTGGGGCGACGGAGACGTGATGATCGCGGGCGGCGTCGAGTCGATGACGCGCGCGCCGTTCGTGCAGATGAAAGCGGCCAAGCCGTTCGCCCGCGCTCCGGAACTCTTCGACACGACCATCGGCTGGCGGATGATCAATCCGCAGATGCCCGACGAGTGGACGATCTCGCTGGGTGCGACGGCCGAACGCGTAGCCCGGCAGTACGATATCTCGCGCGAACAACAAGACCGCTTTGCCTACGAGTCGCAACTACGCTGCAAGGCCGCCGTTGGGCGCGACGCGTTCGCGAGCGAAGTCGTGCCGGTAGCCGGCGTGCGCAGCGACGAGCATCCTCGCCCCGAAACTACCCTCGAGAGTTTGGCGAAACTCAAGCCGGCCTTCATAGACGGCGGCACGGTCACGGCGGGCAACTCCTCGGGGATCAACGACGGAGCGGCGGCGCTTTTGCTGTGTGAAGCTGCGGCGGCCGATCGGTTGGGCCTCAAACCGATTGCGCGCGTCGTCGCCTCGGCCGTCGCAGGCGTGGCTCCCGACGTCATGGGCCTGGGACCGATACCCGCGACGCGAAAGGCGCTCGAACGCGCGGGCCTGCGCATGGACGATGTCGATCTCGTCGAACTCAACGAAGCGTTCGCCGCGCAGTCGCTAGCATGTCTGCGCGACCTGGAGATCGATCCAACTAGAGCGAACGTCAACGGCGGGGCGATCGCGCTCGGGCATCCGCTCGGGGCCAGCGGCGCTCGAATCGCTACGACGCTCCTGCACGAACTCGCGCGGCGCAAGGCACGTTTCGGCGTCGCGACGATGTGCGTCGGCGTCGGCCAAGGCATTACGACCATCTTCGAAAGGATCTAGCCACACGATGACCGCAGCGGTTCCCGCGACCAAGACGCAATTGCTCATCGGCAAAGAGTGGACCGATGCTACCGGCGGCGCAGCCTACACCAACTCAAATCCCGCCACCGGCGGCGTTCTTGCCGAAGTCGCGAGTGCGAATGCCGCCGACGTCGATCGCGCGGTGAAAGCGGCGCGAGCCGCGTTCGAGACCGGAAAGTGGGCGACGATGGCGGCGTCGCGCCGCGCGAAAATCATCTACAAGATGGCGCAGTTGATCGCAGAGCGCGCCGCCGAGTTGGCACTGCTCGAGGTCCGCGACAACGGCAAGGCGATTTCGACCGCAAAGGGCGAGTTGGGTGCCATCGTCGATTGTTTCGAATTCTACGCGGGTGCGGCGACGAAGAACTACGGCGACACGCTGCCCGCGCCGATGCCCAACTACGTCGCATACACGCTGCGCGAACCGGCCGGCGTCGTCGGCGCTATTATCCCCTGGAATTTTCCGTTGCTGCTGGCGTCCTGGAAGGTCGCGCCGGCGCTTGCTGCGGGTTGCACGATCGTACTCAAACCAGCGCCGTCGACGCCGCTGACCGCAATCGAGTTGGGCCGCATCGCGCTTGAAGCCGGACTGCCCGAAGGCGTACTCAACATCGTCACCGGCCCCGGAACCGAATTGGGTCAAGCGATCGTGGAACATCCGGGCATCGATAAGATCGCCTTTACCGGCAGCACGGCGACCGGCAAACGCGTCGCGGCGACGGCCGCATCGACACTCAAGCGCGTGACCTTGGAGTTGGGCGGCAAGTCGCCGTCGATCGTCTTCGACGACGCCGACCTGACGCAGGCCGTTGACGGCGCGCTTTACGGCATTTTTTACAACGCCGGACAGACCTGCGAAGCCCGCTCGCGCGTGCTCGTGCACGAAGGCGTCTACGACGAGTTCGTGCAGCGTTTCGCGGAGAAAGCCAAAAAATTACGCGTCGGCAACCCCGAAGATCCCGCCACGCAAATCGGCGCGATCACCATGCCCGAACAACTCGAAAAGATTCGCTCGTATTGCGATATCGGTATCGCCGAAGGCGCGAAACCGATACTTGGCGGGACGGCCGTAGCGGCTGGAGACGGTTTCGAACGCGGTATGTTCTGGAGCGCCACGGCGTTCGAAGCGTTGCCGGCGCATCGCATTTCGCGTGAAGAAATATTCGGACCGGTGGCGACGTTGACGCGCTTCAAGGATGAAGCCGAGGCCGTCGCGATGGCAAACGATTCGCCGTACGGTCTCTCGGCGAGCGTGTGGTCGCAAAACGTCGGGCGCGTCAATCGCGTGGCTCGATCGCTACGCAGCGGAACGGTTGCGATCAACACGCCGTACGCGGTCTTTCCGGGCGTGCCGTTCGGCGGTGTGAAACAATCGGGTTACGGCCGCGAACTCGGTTTCGAAACGCTCGCGCTCTATAGCGAGACCAAGAGCGTGCTGACGTACATCGGAGAGAAGCCGATCAACGCATTTGGAGTGTAAAACCGTATCGAACAGTTACGCATAGGCGCCACGTACGACACGACCTACGGGACGCTTTGGAAGGACGGAACCTATTTCCCGCGCGGCACTCGCGTGACCGTCGTGGGACTGCATCTCGACGAAGGCTATTGCGTGCGATTCCCCACGCAGGTCGACGGGGAACCACTGGAAACGTGGGAGGATTGGAGCGAAGCCGATTTTCTCGCCGACGAAGGTACGATAGCGTCGGTTGAACCGCTATCGCAAGCCGTACTAGCAGAAGCGCGCGAAGTCCTCAACGACGCCGAAGACGGCTGCCACCTCCACCTCCACGAAGGCGAAGAGTAACAACCCGCCAGGACAACAGATGTTTTTTGCTCGGCCGCCCCCGTCAGCATGAGCCTGTCGAGGGGCGCGCGTGCTTCGACAGGCTCAGCATGACAGATGTTTTTTGCTCGGCCGCCCCCGTCACCCTGAGCCTGTCGAAGGGCGCGCATGCTTCGACAGCTCAGCATGACGGATGTTTTTTGCTCGGGTGGACATATCACCCGTCAGCATGACAGAGGTTTTGTGCGGTGCGACATATCGCCCCGTCACCCTGAGCCTGTCGAAGGGCGCGTCGCTGCGGGACGCACCCATTTTTTTCGCGAAGCCATGCTCGCATGACCCGAGTCGCCGGTTGACGATGCCTCTCCCGCCTTTTCGCGGCTTCGTCGCCGTGACCGATTTCGATTGGTTTTCGAAATTGAAGGCACAGAGCGGCGTCGACGAGGTGAATTTTTGGCAGCCGAACCCAAGTGGTGTGGCAGCGCCGGTCGGCACTCCGTGGTTGTTCAAGCTGCGCAGTCCATACGATGCAATTGTGGGTGGCGGTTTCTTCACTCACTATACGCGCATGCCCGTGGGAAGCGCTTGGGACGCCTTCGGGACAAAAAATGGCGCGAATTCGATGATGGAATTAGTGAATCTCCTTGCCAGGTATGGCAAGACGCGTACGGCCGAAGTGGGAGATATTGGCTGCGTGATTCTATCGGAACCATTTTTTCTCGAACCGCAAAATTGGATTGGCGTTCCGGATGATTGGAAACCCAACATCGTCAAAGGGAAATACTACGATCTTTCCGCGGGAATAGGCGCGCGCTTATGGTCGGCCGTGACCGAGCGCATTGCCACGCGTCCGTTCGCGACGCTTAGTCCGTTGCTTCCAGGCGGAAAAGGGAAGCCGACATGGTACACGCCGCGCCTCGGCCAAGGCGGATTTAGGGCGATCGTCTCCGATGCATACGCGCGTCGTTGCGCGATCACCGGCGAGCGAACGTTTCCGGTTCTGGAAGCCGCTCACATAAAACCGTTTTCCATAGTAGGGACGCACGACGTTCGAAATGGCCTTTTACTGCGCTCGGACCTACATAAGCTTTTCGATCAGGGCTATGTTACCGTGGGTTCCGACCTACGATTCAAAGTAAGTAAGTCTATTCGAGAAGAATTCGAAAATGGTCGAGATTATTACGCGCTCCACGGGCGCGAGATCCGTCTGCCGAGTGATCCGGCGTTTCGTCCCGACGCAACGTATTTAGAGTGGCATGGCGACGAACGCTTTAAGAGCTGAATTATCGCGCCTGTATGGCGGCTTCGAAAAATGTTTCCGCTTTTGCAGAAATCGCCGCGTAATAGTCGCGAAACAATTGCGCTGCCACGGTGCCGGGCCAATGCGCGGAGAGTAACGTACTCGGCAGGCCCGGGTCGACGTAGGTGAATTTGCGATAGTCGTGCACGAGCCACATCCGTTCCACGAACGCGAGTTCGCCGGAGAGACCGTTTCGGTTGCGCTCGGCGGCTAAGCGCGGCTCGTACCGCGCGATGAACTCTCGATACTGCACTCCGATCGCCGCGAGGTCCCAGCATTTTTCAAGTAGCAAGCGATCCGAGAGTGGCCCGCGATACTCGCCGACGAACAAGTCGACGTTATCGAGCACGTTGTTGGTTTCAGCGGCCACGCGCGCGTCGTCGATGGCGTCTGCCGGGCTGATCCACGTCGACGCGGAGAGCGGCGCCCAACCTAAAACGGCGAGGTCCTTGCGCAGGCGATCGCGCGCGTCCCGATTTGTCTCCGCGACCGAATATGTCAGCATTCGCCAGCGCCCGTCCCATTCGACGACCGGCCCGTAGATGCGCGGGCTAATCGTCTCGATGCGCCGCTTTCCGCGCTCGGTCAGAGCGTAAAATGACCGGTTTGCGCGCTTTCGAGCGACCAGCCAGCCTTGCCGGGACATTCTCGAGACGGCTTGGCGTACGGCCGCTTCCGAGAGTCCGAACTCGCCCATGAGCCGGATCAAACTGCCGACCCACAATTCATTCTTGGTGGCTTCGTGCCGATGGACGAAGTCTCCGAACAAGGTGTAAATGAACGAATTTGGGCGGGTTACCGGGCGGCCGTCCACTATCGCCATTTTCTTGACACCTGCGCCATACCGTCGTAGTATAACAGTATTCCCACGGACAATCTATTTTCCGTCACATGACAAGCCGTCCCGGCCCTTCGCCCTTCGACAGGCTCAGGGTGACACGGGGGCACTGTTGGCCCGAGCCGGAGGCGACGTCCCGACTCTGGCGTTGCGACCACGGGCGCGACGGCCCGACTCTGGCGTTGCCACCCGGGCAGCGACGTCCCGACTCTGGCGTTGCGACCACGGGCGCGACGTCCCGACTCTGGCGTTGCGACCACGGGCAGCGACGTCCCGACTCTGGCGTTGCCGGCCCCGGGCAGTTGTGACCGTTCAGACCCCGTCACCCTGAGCTTGTCGAAGGGTGTAACCGAAAGGATCCGCATGGCGCGCATTTCTAGTTTTGACGATTGGATGGATCTGCTCAAGCAGTGGCAGAGCGACATCGGCTTGGACCAAAGCCTGATCGACCGGTTCATGCCCGGGTACGAGTTCGAGGCCAAATTCGAGCCGCTCAAGAGCGACGAGATCTATTTTGGCGAGTTCAAGGGCGACCGCCGCTGGGAAAAAGT
Organism: Vulcanimicrobiaceae bacterium; assembly: GCA_036559125.1. Lineage (GTDB taxonomy): Bacteria > Vulcanimicrobiota > Vulcanimicrobiia > Vulcanimicrobiales > Vulcanimicrobiaceae > JALYTZ01. The sequence continues at coordinate 13,789 of DATBTT010000041.1, read as the reverse complement.
TCTCGACATTCCCGACCAGCGCATGCGCGATGCATTGCTCAACATGATTATTTATCAGGGAGATACCGAGTTCGCTTCCAACGAGCAGCAGCGCTTTCTAGTAAACAATGCGCCGACCGAGTACGATCTCGCATCGCTCGTGCGCATCATGGTCGAGGAGACCCGTCACGGATACCAGATGTGCCATCTGCTGATACACCACTTCGGCAGCGACGGCAAAATCGAGGCGCAGAAGATGCTCGAGCGGCGCGCGTTTGGTAAGAAGAATCGCCTGCTCAACGCCTTCAACGAAGACGTCACGCACTGGCTCGATTTCTTTGCGTATACCAATTTCATGGATCGCGACGGCAAGTTTCAGCTGTCGATGCTCTCGCACTCGGGATTCGCGCCGCTCGCGCAATCGACGCTCGCGATGCTGCGCGAAGAGTCGTACCACATGGGTACCGGTATCTCTGGCCTGCGCCGCATCGCGCAAGCCGGTGTCATCCCGGTTTCCGTACAGCAAAAATACTACAACAAGTGGATATCGGGGTCGCTGGATCTGTTCGGCACCGACCATTCGAGTTCGGCGCAATGGGCCTACGCGTGGGGAATTAAAGGTCGCGTCGACGAAGATAAAGTGCTCGACGAACGGGCCGACCGCGAGCATCTCAACGAGCGCGCCCGCGATCAGTTCTACGACGAGTGCTCGAAGACGGTCGAGCGCGTCAACGACGTCAACGCGTCGGAGGTTCGGATCGAGATGCCCGATATTCGATTCAACCGGCACATCGGCGAGTACGCCGGCAAGCACTATGCAGTTGACGGTCGCGAACTGAGCGACGAACAATGGAACGCGTACGCGACGACGGTGCTTCCTTCGCCGGAAGACGACGCACTGCTCAAAGGCTACTTCCAAGATCCCGCCTGGATCGCCCCCAAAGGAAAGACGGCAGCATAACATGACGACAATTGCAGACGGCGCGAAACTTCAGCAGACGCCATTCGGGCGTGACGCTCGCCCGTTCGACGGCAAGCGCGTGATCGATTACACGAAAGACGCGCACGTAGCCGTTATCGAGATGAACGATCCGCCGGCCAATACCTACACGCACGAGATGATGCGCCAGATCGACGAAGCCATTCTCGACGCGCGTTTCGATCAGGACGTCGAAGTGATCGTGCTCACGGGTAAAGGCGAGAAGTTCTTCTCCGCGGGCGCCAATATCGCGATGTTGAACGCGGTCACGCCAGAATTCAAGTACATGTTCTGCCTGCACGCGAACGAAACGCTCTCGCGTCTCGAACAGTCGCCGAAGTTGGTGATCGCCGCGCTCAACGGCCACACCGTCGGCGGCGGTCTCGAAATAGCGATGGCATGCGACATTCGCATCGCGCGGCAGGATGCGGGCAAAATAGGTCTGCCGGAGGTCGCGCTTGGGGTCCTCCCGGGTACCGGCGGAACGCAGAGGCTCGCGCGTTTAGTCGGCAAAGCGCGCGCAATCGAGCTGATGGCCACCGGTCGTACGTTCAGCTTCGAGCAGGCGCTGGAATGGGGCATCGTCACCGACATCTACGAAGGGGACGGTTCGAGCTTTCGGCAGCAAGTCATGACCTATGCAAAACAATTTACCACCCCCAACAAGGCGCCGATGGCCGTCGGCCATATCAAACGCGCAGTGCAAACGGGCCTAGAACTGCCGCTCAACGACGCGCTGGCTCTCGAGCGAGAACTGCAGTCGCTGCTCTTCAAAAGCGAAGACGCCAAAGAAGGCATCGCCGCGTACAATGAAAAGCGAATGGCACACTTCAAAAACAAATAGGGCCTCGCAGGTTTGCCACGAAGGCCCGTGCGTATCGCATAACGCACGGGCCTTCGTGCTTTCTGTAGGAGGCTAGATGACCAGTCCGATCGCCCGCATCGCTGCAACTGCCGGAATATTGTCACTGCTGGCGGCCGGCGCGCCGCCGGCGGCCGCCGGCGGTAGCGGCGACGCGCAGTACGCGGCCCTGGCAAAAACGTTTTATTACGCCGGCTTCAAAGAGTCGCCCAGCGGAGCCACCGCGGTTGGCGTTCACACCTACGACGCGCGTCTCGACGATTTGTCCGCCGCGGCAATCGATGCGCACCTGGCGCGAGAACGCGCCACGCTTGCGCGGCTGCAGGCGATGGATCCCAAAACGCTTTCGGCCGACACCGCGCTCGATCGCACGCTGCTGATGAATTCGATTCACGACGACCTGCTGTTGACGGGCACCCTCGCGCAATGGAGGCACAATCCCGATACGTACACGGGTATTGCGAGCGGGTCGGTGTACAGCCTGATCGAGCGCAATTTTGCGCCGCCGGCCATGCGCCTGAGGGACGCGGTCGCGCGCGAGCGTCAATTACCACGTCTGTTCGCCCAAGCGCGCGCGAACCTGACCACGGTCGATTCGGCGACCAAAGAGATCGCTTACGAAGACGCTTCCGGATCGATCGGGTTCTTCGCGCACGACGTGCCGCAGGCGCTTGCCGGCGTCAAAGATGCGGCCGCGCAGGCTGCGTTACGCGATAGCACCGCGACCGCAGTAAAGTCGTTGACGTCGTACGCGAAATTTATAAAGGCGATTAAACCGCAGGGCACCTATGCGATCGGCGCGGACGCCTATCAGAAACGCCTCGAATACGAAGATGCGCTTACGATGCCGATCGCTCAATATTTGGCCGTCGGCGAACGCGCCTTGGCGCACACGCACGCAGAGTTCGTGGCGACGGCCAAAAAAATCGATCCACGCGAAACCCCGCAACAGGTGTTCGGCGCGTTGCAAAAGGTCCACCCCGCGCCCGATCATTTGCTCGCCAAGGCGACGAGCGATCTCCTCGCCTTGCGCGCTTTCATCGTCACGCATCACATCGTCACCCTTCCGGCGGACGCCAACATCAAAGTCGTACAAACGCCGCCCTTCGAGCGCGCGTTCGTGACGGCGCAAGAAGACCCGCCGGGTCCGCTCGAGACCGTCGCCACGCAAGCCTACTACAACGTGACGCCGGCCGACCCGTCGTGGCCGAAAGCGCGGCAAGCAGGCTATCTCGCGCAGTTCAACGATTTCGAGTTTCCCATCATTTCGGCGCACGAAGTCTACCCCGGGCATTTCGTGAATTTCGCGATCGACCGGCACCTCGATCTGAGCCTGACGAGGAAACTTTCGGCGAGTTCGGAGTTCGCGGAGGGCTGGGCCCACTATAGCGAGCAGATGATGGTCGACGAAGGCTGGGGTAACGGCGACCCGCGCGTTCGTCTCGCGCAACTGGACGAGGCGCTTCTGCGCGAATGCCGCTATATTGCCGGCGTAAAGCTGCACACGGCCGGATGGTCGCTCAAAAAGTCCGAGGCCTTGTTCACCGGTCAGTGCTTTCAAACGCCCGCGGTCGCCCTCGAGGAGACCATGCGCGGCACGCAGGATCCGATGTACGGCTATTATACGCTCGGAAAATTGATGATCCTCAAACTGCGCGACGACTACAAGAAGAAGATGGGCAGCGCGTACACGCTCGAAAAATTCCACGATGCCTTGCTCGCGCACGGCGATCCGCCGGTACCTTTGGTGCGCCCGCTGATTCTGGGCAGCGCCGATGACGGTAAGCCATTGTAATGCGCAAATGGGAGACGCTCGCCGCGCTGCTAGCCGTCGTGTTGGCGAGCCTCTCCGTCGTCAAGGTCGGCGGCCATCCACGGCCGCTTCTCGCGCTGGGCGCGATCGTTCTTCTCGGCCTCGTCGGGTTCTCGCGCCTGCGGGCCGCAGCCGTCGCCCGCAAGAGCGCCAAACCGCTTCCGAGCGCGTACGAGCGCGCCCTACGCATCCAAGAACAACGCGATCGCAAGTTCGATCGCTAATCCGGCGCATCGTGATTCAATTTGCGCGAACCTGCGAATCGATCGGCGAGACACCGAGCAAGACCGAAAAAATTTCCCGGCTTGCGGAATACTTCCGTGCCATCGATGACGCCGACCTAGAAGCGTCTGCGCGCTTCTTTACGGGCAGCCCGTTTGCCCAGCGCGACCAGAAAAATCTAACGCTGGGTGGAAACACCATCGTAGCGGCTGCAAAGAACGTATGGGGAATCGGCGACTCGGATATTTCCGCGGCGTATCGTGAAGCAGGTGACCTCGGTTCGGCGCTATGCGCGTTTATTCGACCGCCTCTGGATCTGGGTCTATTTTCGCAGACGTTGAGCCCCGCATCGCTACGCGTTCTTTTCGAAGATATTGCGAATGTATCGGGCAAGAACGCCGGTGCACGGCGGCTGCACCTATGCCAGCGGATTCTTTCCGCGTGCACGCAGGCAATCGAGGCGAAATACGTTATCAAGATCATGACCGGCGATTTGCGGATTGGCCTGCGTGAGGGATTTGTCGTTGAGGCCGTCGCCGAGGCGTTCGCGCAGTCGGCGCGGGATGTTCGCAAGGCCTCAATGCTCTCGGGCGACATAGGCAGCGTTGCCATCGCAGCGAAAATCGACGCGTTGGACGGTATCTGTATGGTATACGGCAGCCCAATCGGATTCATGCTCGCGTCGCCTCTCACATTTGGCGGATCTTATCGAGAGCTAGCGCGTGGCGGCTGGCTCGTTGAAGACAAATTTGACGGAATTCGAGCGCAGGCCCATAAGAACGAAGACGGAGTGCGACTGTTTTCCCGGACGTTGAACGATATCTCCCGCTCGTATCCTGAGATTGTAGATGCACTAAAAAACATGCCCGGCCGGTTCGTCGTGGACGGTGAAATCATCGCGCATCGGAACGGCGGCGCTCTGCCTTTCAGGTATCTCCAGGCGCGCATGCAGCGCAAGATCGTCACTGCAGACCTGCTGGACGAGGTCCCGGTCCTGTACGTTTGCTTTGATATATTGGCCTGTGGGGACGACTTTTTGCTTGATGAACCGCTGTCCCACAGACGTGCGATGCTTGCAGGGGTCGTTCACGCCACGCCGCACGTTACCGTGTCGCAATCGCGTGAATTGATGCCCGTCGAACTGGACGAAACATTAGGCCGTCTATTTTACGAAGCCCGCTCGCGAGGACACGAAGGGTTGCTGCTAAAAAGGGCCGACTCCCCGTATCACCCGGGGCGCCGCGGCAAATGGTGGTTCAAGCTAAAACGGGAGCTGTCGACGCTCGACGTCGTCGTTGTCGCCGTTGAATGGGGGCACGGGAAACGTGCGAAGGTCCTTTCCGACTACACGTTCGCCGTTCGGGGCATGGCCGGCGAATTGTTGACCATCGGCAAGGCCTACTCCGGGCTGACCGATGCCGAGATTACCGAGTTAACTCGCCGGTTTCTCGATCATCGAATCGGCCGTAAGGGCCACGGAATCTTGGTTGAGCCTACGATCGTATTGGAGGTCGCCTTCGATATCGTTCAGCCAAGCGATCTTCACCAGAGCGGCTTCGCGTTGCGCTTCCCCCGCATCGTGCGGATCAGAGACGATAAACCGGCAAGCGAGATCGATACCATCGGCAGAGTTGACGAGATATACAAAGAGATGCTTCGTCGTGAAGGCGTTGAACGGTAATCCTCAACGAGGCAGGGTCTTGGCGTATCGACGCGCCGACGCGATATCCTCGAAGACGCTGATTCGTTGATCGATCTTCGTAATTGCAAATAAACGTGAGACGATCGTGCCGGCGGACGCAACGACACACAAGCTGCCGTTGTGCCCGGTCGCAAGTCGCCGATAGGTCTGTGTCAGCGCGTTCAGAAACGTGGTGTCCAAATACCGCACTTCGTTCAGATCGACGATGGTGACCACGTCCGGGGCGCCCCGTCCGATCTTACCGAGTTCTCATTCGATCCACTGCTTTCGCGAGATATCGATCTCGCCGTGAAGTGCGAGGACCCGCACGCTTGCCATAGGACTGTCAAGCGTAGGGCATTGTGGGCTGGCGGTCTGTGTTCTTCTGGATGATGCCGCGATTCTCGTCGTCTCATTCGACTGACCGCGAAAAGAATACCCGAAAAGCGAGGCGAACGCACACGGTCATGGTTACGGCTTTCATCCTCTTGAATGTCGAGCGCCCCCGGCTCAAGACGATCGCGGACGACCTCCTGGCCATCGAGGGCATCGCCGAAGTCTACAGTGTCGCGGGGCCGTTCGATCTGGTGGCGATCGTTCGCGTCAAAGAGCACGAGCAACTCAATGACCTAGTCACCGAACACGTCGCGGCCCTGGAGGGCATCGTCGACACCGAGACGCTCATATCGTTTCGCTCGTTCGCGAAAAAAGATCTCGGCATGCTCTGGGACATCGGCGTCTAGCGGTCCGCTAGGGCGTCTCGGTTCGATAGAGATCCCCGCCCGGTAAGCGGACGCGTTGCGTCCGTCCGTCGACGATCTCGTCGAAGAGCATGCGCTCGGGCGTCCACGCGTCGGTGCCCACGCGAAAGAGCGCGTTGGAGAGCGGCACGAGCTGCGTACCGTCGTCGCTGACGAGCTTGCCTTTGCGCACGAAGATTCGGATGGAGCCGTAATAGCCGTTGGCATCCACCGATTCGTAATGTCCCGCATAGGCCTTCCACGCGTTGGGATATGCGAAGGTTTTGGCTCCGGCGTACGCATCGTTCGTAAACCATTGCGGGCCGTAGAATGCCTCAACGACGCGCTTGTTCTGGCGCCCGAATTGCAGCAAGTAGCGCGAGAAGTCCGCGCTGTCGGCCCAGAAGGCGTCGGTTCCCCGCGGGTAGAGCGCGACCGAAGCGCCGTTATGTTGGAGCGTGAGCCGATCTCCCGCAGCTTGCACGACGAGTGCGGTACCATCGGTTGCGCGGTACGTTCCCGCAAACTCGCCGGCATTGGAAACGCTTAGTGGGTCGGGCGGTTGCGGTAAAGCCGGCAGCGCCTTTCCGTCGGCCTGCGCGCGCAGCACCTTGAGCGCGTACGACACGACCGGGCACGGGCGCGGTCCGACGTAGCCGATATTCGTCATCGCTATCGCGCCCACTCCGCGAGTCAGATCCATCTGCATGCACGCCGTAAAGTCCAGTACGCCGCCGGTGTGGCCGGCTAGTGCATCACCATCCACGGTTGAAATCGCCAGACCGTCACCATATCGGTGATAGAAGCCCGCAGCGGCGTCGCCCAGAACGTGCCCGTCGGTGATTCCGGGCGTAGTCATCAATTTCCAACTTTCGTTGGAAATGATGCGTCCGCGCGGTCCTTCGCCGCCGTTGAGAATGTAACGCATGTATTTGGCCATGTCGCTCGGCGTCGAAAGGACCGAACCCGCCGGATCGACGTAGTGGGGCGACGGCGCGACGACCAGCGACGGATGTTGCGGCGCCGGTATGTCGTCCTCGCGATAGAGATAGCCGGTAGCGGCGCTCGCAAGCGACTCCGGCGACCAGGTTGCGGTTGTATCCGTCATATCGAGCGGGTCGAATATGCGGCGCTGTACGATCGACTCGTAATCGGCTCCGTCGATCGCTTCGAGAATCGCGCCGAGCGTATCGTATCCGACGTTCGAATACGACCAGTGCGTTCCGGGCGCGTATCCCGCGTACCAATCGCGCATCGCATAGACCGACGAGATGCCCGTCGAAAGACTGCCGTCGGGCAACCCGCTCGTGTGCGTCAGCAAATCGTGCGAGGTGATCGGGCGATACGAACTATGAATTGCGAACCACGGCAAATAGGCCGTGACCGGCTTGTGCGGATCGAAGCGGCCGGCATCGCGAAGTTCCATCAATGCGGTCGCGGTCATCGATTTGGTCAGCGAACCGATCCCGAACCGGGTCGTTTCGGTGACCGGCGCCTGCGCGGCCAGGTTCGCGTACCCGACGGCGTAGATCTTGAGCGTGTGCGTTTTGTCGGTTAGCGCCAGCGACATGCCCGGAGCGCCTTGCTCGGCCAACGCCTGTTGCGCGTATTGCCCGATCCGCGCGAGCGCGTCGTCCAAACTCGGACCGGCGGCGCGCGCGCGCTGTGGCGATAGCGGGATGAGTAGTGCGACCGCGCACGCAAAAGCGGCAGCTTTAGAACAGGGTGAGCTGGGCATGTTCCTCCAAATACTCCGCGTCGATTCCCGCCCCACGCAGACGGTGAACGAAATCGCGCCATCCGTGATTGAGTAAGACCTTATCCGGCGCCGCCAATTCGACGTAGCGAAGCAGCGACGGGTAGTCGGCGTGATCCGACAGCGGAAATCCACGGTCGGCACCGTAGCGGAACAATGCGCCGCGATCCAGCGACCATCCCGTTAGCACGGCGGTTCGCGCAGGTTTGCCGTGCAACGCTTTGGGTAGCGTACCGGAGGGCGGCCATATGACGACGCGATCGCCGCGGAACGTTGCCGCGGCGTACCGTTCGTAGGGAGGCAAAGCCACGCCGCTTTCGCGGTAGACGTCGCAGATCGTTCCGACCGCCCCGTGCACCGTGAGCGGGAGGCCGGCTCCGCCGAGAATCGATACGGCTTCTTGTGCCTTTCCAAGAGAATACGCGAAGAAGACCGGCACGGCGCCTTCTTCCAACGCCGCGGTGGCGAATGCGATCATCTCACCGGCTACTTCGGCGCGCGGCGGAAACGCGTACTGCGGACGACCGTACGTGCATTCCATCAGCAGGACGTCGCAGCGCTTGACTTCCGGCATCTCCGCCGTATACGACGGTTCGAGCTTGAAATCGCCCGTGTAAACGAAGCGGCCGCGCGGGCCCTCGATGAGTAACTGCGAGCTGCCCAGCACGTGGCCGGCCGAAAACAGCGTGAGGCGATGATCGCCGTCGTTCCACGGGTCGTTATATGCGTGTTCTTCGAAATGGCACGCCGGACGCCGTTTCTCGATTTTTGCGATGAGCGACGTTTGACGAGGCCGCTGCGACGCGCGCGCAAAGCGCGCGCGACAAATCTTGGCGGTATTGGGAGTGGCGACCACCACCTCGTGTTCGCGCGCATGGTCGCTATGGCCGTGCGAGACGTAACAGCGATCGCGCGCGCGCATAGAGTCGATCCAGAGATCGAGTGCTTCGACATAAAGCGACTTTTGGGACAGGGAGAACACGGTCGAACGTCAGTTCGGTTTAGACCGAATCGGGGCCTGTGAAGCCAACGGAGCACGCCCTGAGGTTAAAAGCTCCACACACCACCACGCAACCGTAGGACCGAGGAATGCCACCATGGCACGTATTTATGAAAACCTCGCCGACACGTTCGGCAACACGCCGCTGGTGAAAATCCCGCGGCTGAATAAGGGCTTGCCCGGCACCGTGCTCGTAAAAATGGAATCGTTCAATCCCGGCGGATCCGTCAAAGACCGCATCGGCGTCTCGATGATCGAAGCCGCCGAGCGCGAGGGCCGTCTGCGCCCCGATTCCATTATCATCGAACCGACCAGCGGCAATACCGGCATCGCGCTGGCATTCGTCGCCGCGGCCAAAGGATATGCATGCCTGCTGGTCATGCCGGACACGATGACGATCGAGCGCCGTAGCTTACTCAAGGCGTACGGCGCGCAGGTCGTGCTCACTCCCGGCGTGGACGGGATCAAGGGCTCGATCGCAAAAGCGCGCGAAATCCGCGATGCGGACCCCGCAAAATACTTCATGCCGCAACAGTTCGAAAACCCGAACAATCCCGCCGTTCACCGTCGTACCACCGGCGAAGAGATCTGGCGCGATACCGACGGCGCCGTCGACGTGTTCGTTTCGATGATCGGCACCGGCGGCACGATCACCGGCGTCGGCGAACTGCTCAAAGAACGCAAACCCGCAATCACGATCGTCGCCGGTGAGCCCGATGCATCGCCGGTACTCTCCGGCGGACAAGCCGGACCGCATAAAATTCAAGGCGCGGGAACCGGGTTCGTTCCTGCGGTGCTCGACACGAAGATCTACTCCGAGATCGTCCGCGTAACCGATGCCGATGCCATCGCCACCGCGCGCCGCGCCGCGCGTGAAGAAGGCATGCTCGTTGGGATTTCCGCGGGCGCGAATATTTGGGCAGCGCTGCAAGTAGCCGCGCGTCCCGAATCGAAAGGCAAGACCATCGTCACGGTCGCTTGCGATACGGGCGAGCGCTATCTCTCCAATCCGGTCTTCGCCGAACAAGAGGCCAACGTCGTCGCATCGGCGCTTGTCTGACGCGCGGCGCCACCGTGTAGAAAGTCTTGTTAAAAAAGCGTGCAGGATCGAATAGTGCGAGGCGAACCGTTCGTCGAGGTGACGCGCGGTGACACGGTGGAATCGGTGCATTGCGTCGCGGCGTGCGCGGTCGATGCTCGCGGCCGGGTCGTAACGGCAATCGGCGAGATCGACGTCCCGGTGTTCCTGCGCTCGAGCGCCAAGCCGTTCATCGCGGCCGCCGCAATCGCTGCCGGCGCGCGCGAACGACTCGGTTTGGAAGCGCGGGAAATAGCCGTGATGGCCGCCTCGCATTCCGGCGAGCCGTTCCATGTCGAGGCCGTACGCGCGATTCTGCAAAAAATCGGCCTCGACGAACGCGCGCTGCAATGCGGCGCTCACCCGCCCTACAATGCGCAGGCGGCGCGCGCTCTCGAACTCGCGGGAATCCGCTACGGCGCCGTGCACAATAATTGCTCCGGCAAGCACGCCGGGATACTGGCGCTGTGTACCCTCATCGGCGCAGACGTAGCGACCTACCTCGACGTGCGTAATCCCGCGCAACAGCGGATTCTCGCACTGTGCGCTCGGCTCTCGGACGAACGCGTGGAAGATTTTCCGCTCGGAATCGACGGGTGCGGCATCCCCGTGTACGCGACGCCATTGCGCAACGCGGCGCTTTCTTTCGCGCGTTTGGCAACCCTCGAAGGTACGTGCGACGCAGACGCCGCGGCGCTCGAGATCGTACGCTCGGCAATGACGGCGCACCCCGAATACGTCGCCGGAACCGGCGAATTCGATACCCAATTGATGACGGCTGCCGGTGGCGCGCTGTGCTGCAAGGGCGGCGCGGAAGGCGTGCACGGAGACGCCGCGATTGAGGCGCGGCTCGGATTGGCGCTCAAAGTCGCCGATGGGACTTCCCGCGGGCGGGCGCCGGCCACTCTTGCCATCCTGCATCGGCTGGGCGTGCTCGACGACGCTCAAATGACCTACCTCGCAGATTTTGCACGCCCGGTCGTGTATAATCGGGCTGGGAACGCGGTCGGAGAGATCCGCGCCGCGGGCACCCACTTCGCTGTCGAAAAAGCGGGTACTCACGAACATCTTGTTTGATTATTTGCGTCTCCTGGACGAGCGCGTGCTCGTTTTTGACGGAGCCATGGGGACCCAACTCATGGCCCTCGAGCTCTCCGACGACGATTTTGGCGGCGCTCGCTATCACGGTTGTAACGAAGCGCTCGTGTTGACGCGTCCGGCCATCGTGCAATCGATACACGAGAGCTATTTGCAAGCCGGCGCCGACGTGGTCGAAACCGACACATTTACCGCGTCGCGGCTCAAACTCGACGAATACGGTTTGGGCGATCGCGTGGCGGACGTCAATCGCGATGCCGCGCGTTTGGCGCGCGCTGCCTGCGACAAATACGCCACGCCTGGCAAGCCGCGATTCGTTGCCGGTGCGATGGGTCCCACGGGTATGCTCATTTCGTCGTCGGATCCTTCGCTTTCCAAGATCACGTTCGACGAACTGATGGACCTTTACGGCGAACAAGCGCGCTATTTGCTCGAGGGCGGCGCCGATTTGCTGCTGCTCGAAACCATGCAAGATTTGCTCGAACTCAAGGCGGCAATCGCCGGCATCGTGCGCGAATTCGAGCGCGGCGCGCGCCGCGTGCCGATTCAAGCGCAGCCGACGCTCATTACCGAAGGGCGCATGCTGCTCGGCACGGACATTCGCGCGATTTGTGCCACGCTCGACGCGCTGCAGGTCGACGTCATCGGACTCAATTGCTCCACGGGACCCGCCCAGATGCGTGATTCGATGCGCTATTTGACCGAGATGTCGGATAAATACATCAGCGTCATTCCCAATGCGGGCCTGCCGCTCATGGGCCCTAAAGGCGAGACGATTTATCCGGAGACGCCCGACGAACTGGCGCGCGAGTTGGGCGATTTCGTGCGTGAGTTCGGGGTCAACGTCGTGGGAGGATGTTGCGGTACGACGCCCGCGCACGTATCGGCTATTTGCGCGGCCGTCGAAGGCGCCCGCGGCCGTTCGCCGCAACCCAAGCCACAACAATTCGCGGCCTCGGCCATGACGGCGGTTTCTCTCGAGCAGCAGCCGCGCCCGCTGTTGATCGGCGAACGCATCAACGCGCAAGGATCGCGAAAGCTCAAACGTTTGCTTTTGGCCGAGCAGTACGACGACATCATGCTGGTGGCGCGCGAACAAGTGGAAGGTGGGGCGCACGTGCTCGACGTGTGCTGCGCGGTTACCGAGCGCACCGACGAAGACGAGCAAATGCGCGTCATCGTGCGCAAATTGGCGCAATCCGTCGAGGCGCCGCTCATGATCGACTCGACCGAACCCAAAGTGATCGAAGCGGCGCTCAAAGCCAATCCCGGGCGCGCGATCGTCAACTCGGTTCACCTCGAGAACGGACGCGTCAAGGTCGATCAGATCCTGCCGATGGCCAAGGAGCACGGTGCCGCGCTCGTCGCGCTGACGATCGATCCGCAAGGCATGGCGAAGACCGCCGATCGCAAAGTCGAGGTCGCGCAGAACATTTACGACATCGTGGTCGACGAATACGGCATTCCCGCCGGCGCACTGATATTCGACGATCTCACGTTCACGCTCGCGACGGGCGACGACGAATACGTAAACTCGGCAGTCGAGACCATCGAGGGAATTCGCCGCATCAAAGCGCAGATGCCCGGCGTCCTCACGTCATTGGGCGTGAGCAACGTGAGCTTCGGCCTCAAATCGCACGCGCGCGCGGCGATCAACTCCGTCTTCTTGCATCATTGCGTTGAAGCCGGTTTGGACATGGCGCTGGTCAATCCAAAAGAGATCACGCCGTACGCGGAATTGGATTCGGTCGAGCGGGAACTCTGCGACGATTTGGTGCTCAACCGGCGCCCGGACGGGCTCCAACGCGTCATCGAGCATTTCGAGAACAAACAGGTAGGGTCGGGGTCGGCGCAGGTCGTGGAGGACGACGCCGACGCGCCGGTCGAGGCGCGCATTCATAACGCGATCCTGCGCCGGCGTAAGGACGGTATCGAAGCCAAAATTGACGAGGCGTTACGGAAACGCGGTCCGGTCGACGTTCTCAATAACGTCTTGTTGCCCGCCATGAAGGAAGTCGGCGATAAGTTCGGTTCGGGCGAACTGATTCTGCCGTTCGTACTGCAATCGGCCGAGGTGATGAAAAAGGCCGTCGCGCATCTCGAACAGTTCCTTGAGAAAAAAGATGGTACGAGCAAAGGCAAAGTCGTGCTCGCGACCGTCTTCGGCGACGTCCACGACATCGGCAAAAACCTCGTCAACACGATTCTGAGCAACAACGGATATACCGTGTACGATCTCGGCAAGCAAGTGCCGATGCAAACGATATTGGAGAAGGCCGTCGAGGTCGAAGCCGACGCGATCGGGCTTTCCGCGCTGCTCGTATCGACCAGCAAACAGATGCCCATTTGCGTGCAAGAACAAGATCAACGTGGCTTGCAATTTCCGGTACTCGTCGGAGGGGCTGCCATCAATCGCGATTTCGGCCGGCGTATCTCGCTCTTGGACGAAGGCAAACGGTTTTTCGAACCGGGGCTGTTCTACGCGAAGGACGCCTTCGAAGGTCTCGACATCATGGAGATGCTCACCAACGATCCGAGCGCCCGCGAAGCGTTCGTCGGACGGCTCAAGGGTGAGGCTTTG
>DATBTT010000040.1:0-14779 GCA_036559125.1 Vulcanimicrobiaceae bacterium | reverse complement strand
GCGGCCGAAGCCGCTGTCTTTGGTGCCGCCGTAGGGGTAGTTGTCAGCGCGGAATGTTGGAGCGTCGTTGACGATGACCGCGCCGACTTCGAGCTCGTGAAATGCGCGCGAGATCGTGCGGATGTCGTAGGTGAATAGGCCAGCTTGCAGACCGTAGCGGGATGCATTGGCGCGGTCGAACGCTTCGTCGATGGTGCGAAACGGTGCGATCGTCGAAACCGGGCCGAACACTTCTTCACACTCGACTTTCATCATTGCACGCGTGTCGGTTAGGATCGTCGGTTCGATGACGGTGCCGCTGCATTTGCCGCCGTGCAGCAGGCGCGCACCTTGTGCGACGGCTTCGTCGATCCATGACACGATGCGCTCCGCGCTCGATTCGTCAATTACGGGTCCCACGATCGTTTGCGGATCGGTTGGGTCGCCGACGTGCAGTGCGGCCGTCTCGCGCACGTACGCTTCGCAGAAAGGTTCCCAAATGGTCGCGTCGACGAGCACGCGTTGCACCTTGATGCACACTTGGCCCGCTTGCGCGAACGAGCCGAGCGCGCACCGTTTGGCCGCCCATGCGATGTCGGCATCCGCGCACACGATCGCCGCGGCGTTGCCGCCCAGTTCGAGCGCGACGCGTTTGCGGCCCGCAATATTTTTCAGGCGCCAGCCGACTGCGGCCGATCCGGTAAACGAGAGCATCGCGATGCGATCGTCGGTCGCGAGGCTTTGGGCGACCTCGACCGGGCAGTGCACGACCGAAAGTGCTTCGCGCGGCAATCCGGCATCGTAGATCGCACGCGCGAGTTCGAGCGCGGTAAGCGGCGCTTGCGGTGGCGGCTTCAGAACGACGGTGTTGCCGACGGCGAACGCGGGCGCGAGTTTGTGCGCGATCAAATTAAGCGGAAAGTTGAATGGAGCGATCGCACCGACGACGCCGATCGGGCGGCGCGTCACGATCGACGTATAGCCCTCGGTGGCCGGGCTCAGGTCGAGCGGCAGCACCTCGCCGCCGGTACGCGTGGCTTCTTCGGCTCCGAGCGTGAAAGTCGCGATTGCGCGGTCGACTTCCAATTCCGCGTACGTGCGCGGTTTTCCCGATTCTGCGATCATTAACTCGACGAAGTCGCCGCGCCGTTCGCGTAGCAGCTGCGCGATGCCGAGCAGCAACTCTTTGCGTTTGAAGCGCGGCCAACGCGCGAACGCGGCGAAACCTCGTGCGGCGCCCTCGATCGCATCGTTCATATCCGAAGCGCTTGCGATGGCGATCGTGCCCACGCGTTCGTTGGTGTAGGGGTTGCGCACCTCGTCGCGCGCCGGCGCAGCTCCAACCATCACCCGGCGGCGTTGCGTCGCACGGCGTAGTCGGCCAAGATCTCTTTGGCGGCCGCCACGCCGGACTCGGCGCCGCCTTCCATGAAGCCTTGATTTTCGACCGAGCAATGCTCGCCGGCAAAATGAATGCGCCCCTGGCGCACGCGTTCGTACCCGGCAATGGTCGTGCATTGCCCCACTTTCCACGCCGAATAGCTCGCGAGAATATTCGGATCGGCTTGCGCGTTCCCGAACGTCGCTTTTCCATTGTACGCGCGCGACACGCCGGGAAATATCTCATCGAGCATGCCGAGCAGTTCGTGCGTTTGCTCGCGCACGATTGCCGAGCGGTTGGAATATGCGTACGGCGTCTCCGGCGTTCCGCGCATGGCGGGGCCGGCGCCGGTGAAACGCTCGATCAGCCCGGACTTGCCGTTTTGGCCGAGCGAGAAGTCGATGGAACTCTGGAACGGCAAGTCGGTCCACACCTGGCCGTCGGTCAAGCCCGGCCATTTGCCGCGACCGAGCCACGCGCGGCGATCGAACTGCACGTGAATTTTCGTATGCACGCCATACCCTAATTGTTCGATCGCGCGTACTTTGCGCGCGTCGAAACCGGCGCCGCTGTAATCGAGACCCCGCAACACGATGAACGGAATCGCGATGATGGCTCGATCCGCAACCTGCTTGAGCGGGCCCTGCGGCGTGTCGAACGTCAACTCGATTGCGCCGTCGGGCCGCGTGCGGATCGTCGTGAGCCGGTGGCGCATCTTGATGCTGCCCGCCGGCAGCGTCTTGGCTATAGCGAGCGGAATGCTCTGGCTGCCGTTGGCCATCACGTAGCGCTGATCGGAATACCCGAGCACGTTCATTTTGCCGTCGCGCTCGTAATGGTTTTGCGCGCCGAGCATGACGATAAGATTGACGGCACTCAACTGCGCGGTTTCCAACCCGAACTCGTTGCGATACGCCTCGTCGATCAGCCGTCCCATCATCGAGCCGGCTCCGCCCGGGACGTAGCTCGCAATCCACTGGCGCATGCTCATGCGGTCGAACATGCGAGCTGCGGGCGACGCCTTGTCGTACGTCGGCTGACGGCCTGTCTGCTCGAGTTGCTTGCGCAATATTTTGTAGACCGGCGCGAAATCGCGATCGGCCTGCGTCATCGGATAATATTTGCCGGTCAGGTAGGTGGTGTCGCGCGCACCCGGCTGCATGGCCGCGTACGTGTCGAGCAGCGGAAGTTTGAATCGCCGCGCGAGCGCGTGGATGGTCGCATGCGTCGTGTCGATCATGGCGCCGCACCACTCCGTATGCTGCCCGTCGTTCCAGTACTGCATCTCCGAATGCATGCGCCCGCCGATGCGATTGGACGATTCATATACGGTCGCCGCGACGTTTGCGTCCTGCAGCGTCAGCGCGGCAGTGAGCCCCGCGATTCCCGCGCCCACGATCGCAACGCGCTCGCGACTCGGAACCGCGTGCGAACATGCCTGCAGCCCCGGCAGCAGCAACGCGCCGCCCGAGGCGATCAACGCGCGTTTTGCGAACGCGCCTCGCGTCAGCAACTCGGCGCGTTCGTCGCGCACGCGCTCGGGCGTCACGCGATCCTCGTCCGCGACGAGGTGCTCGCGCGCAAGCCGCGCCAGCGCTGCGAAGGCGGATGAACGGGCCATTCTTACTCCTGTACTACAGTCTGATGTTGAGGTCGATCGCGAGTTGGAACGGTTGCCGTTCGGAGGTGTAGCCTACCTGCGTGTTGTTGAACCAGGTGGCGTACGGGTACTTGACTTGCAGCGGCGGGTTGGCCAAGAAATTGCCCGACGGCGCCAAAATGTTCGACGGCAGATTCGAATAGATGCACGTGTTCGGATCGTCCCACGCGTAGCCGCGCTGGAAGCACTTGTTGTATACGTTATTGGCGATCAGCGTCAGCGACATCCGCGGATTGAGGTCGTAGTGCATCTGCAGATTGAGCGTGAATTGCGAAGGTTCCCGTAGCGACCCGAGCGAGTCGAACCGATTGCCCGTGTACGGATCGGGCAAGAAGATCGCGCCCGTCGAACCGCCGTTGCACGAGATGCCGGGCGTATCGGGCGTCGTCGCCGGATCGGCCGTGCACGACTGCGGCACGTAGCCGGGGTACACCAACGGCGAGCCGTAAAGCGACCCGTTGTTGTACGTCATCGTCGGCGTAATCGAGAAACGTCCGCGTTTGTAGTTGAGAATGAGCGATGCCACGTCGGGCGTCTCGAAGCCGTTGGCCGCGTTGAACGGGCTCGGGATAACGTCGTAGGGCGTGTACGATCCATTGCGATCCAGCAGGGGCTGCGCCGCGCGATTGTAGTACGGGTTGCCGATCGTATCGCCGTTTGCGTCGGCGAGCGTGGCCGCGGCGTTGCCCGCGAACAGCCCGGAGCCGCACTGCTGCCAATTCGGCGACGTCGCCGACGCGTTCGCGCACGCGGACGTATACGAATTGTATTGCTCGATGTAATTGTTGAGCGTATCGATGACGCTCGCACCGTTGGCAACCGGCGCGTACTTGACCTTGCTATCGGTGTGCGTGTACGAGAGCTGATAGGAAAGACCGTCGCTAGCGAAATCACCGCCCTGCAACGAGAACTCCACACCTTTGCTCACCTGGCTGCCCACGTTGACGCCGGCGAGCGTTCCTTGCAACGCGTTGATCGCCAGATATTGCAGTTGGTTTTTCGTGCTGCGGTAGAACGGCGTGATCTTGAACGAAAGCGGCGTGCCTTTGATGTGCCGCTCAAATGAAAAATCGTAGTTTTGCGACGTATCCGGCCGCACGTCGTGATTGGGCGTCGTGTACCCGAACGCGTAGAATTGCGAGATGAACGAGGCGAGATCTTGCTGCCGGGTATTGTATTGTTGGTACGACGTGGCCGCGGGCCGCGCGTATTTTCCGGCGGAAGCGCGGATGACGGTGTCCGGATTGAGCGACCACGTAAAGGCCAGACGCGGTTGAACGACGTTCGTGCTGGTCGTGCCGCCGCCCACGTTGGTGAGCCCGACGCCCGGCGTCGGCCCCGTGCCGTTCGACAACGGCGTGAAGCCCGTGGGACAGCCCGACTCTACGCCGGTGCCCGGATCGTACGAACGCTGTACCGGCGCGAAACCGGTCGCCCCGCAATACTCACGGTTGAACGCATCGAACCAAAATTGCCGCGCGGGATACCCGCTCTTGAGATCGTCGAGCCGGTACGCGTAGCGATCGACGCGCAGCCCGAGATTCACGGTGAGCTTCTCGTTGGGATGGTAGACGTCGGTAAACGACGCCGACGAAAAGAACGGTTGCACGTTGTCGACCTGCGCGGCATAGCCGTTTTCGGTCATGGTCCATTGCGCGCCGTTGAGCGCGGCGGGCGTTCCGGCCGGCGCCGTCCCCGGCATCAAATCGATCGCGCCGCTGGACTGCAATCCGCCCTGGCTGCCCGTCGTGTCGTAGCAGCTGTCGACCACGCCGGTCGTGTAGTTATAGCAATTCCCGGCCTTGTCCGCATAGCTCGAAACGATCGTTCCCAAGCCCGTCGCTCCGAATTGCGCGTTGTAGGTTTGCAGCTTTTGCGTCATGTACGAAAGCTTCGCGGTGATCTGGTGCTGCGCCGAGAGCTGGTTCGAATACGACAGGTTGCCGCCGTAGACGTGCCCGATCACTTCGTAGTCGGGCAGCGCGGCGCCGAACGTCAACTGCGCCGCGTTGGCGCCGAAAATGAACCAATTCGTGTACTCGCCGTACGTGTCGAAACGCAGGTACGAACGGTCGTTGATGTTGCGCTGATACTGCAGCTTTTCGATCGCGAACGCGTTGCTCGACGTGTCGGGCTGGTTCGGGTTGACGAACGCCACCGTCGATCCGTAGCCGCTGGTGGTCGGATTGTTCAGCGGACGCTGCGTCGGGCTGCTGGGAAACGGCCCGTTGACCAGCAGCGACGGGTCGGGCATCTGCAGCAACGGGCCGGTGTAGTACGTCGAATCGAGATACGGAAGCGGATAGCCGGGCCAGAAGTTCAGCGCCGACGACGCGTTGCACGCATCGGAGATACACCCGGCGACGTTGGCCGCGCCGATGTCGTTGGCCGAGCTGTAGAACGACGTAAAGATGTTGCCGAGCACGCTGAGCGCTTGAATGTCGTCGCGGCCGCCGTCGTGATGGTGGGGAATCCCGAAGTGCAGGTTCACGACCGTTTCGCGATCCTGATTGAGCGCTTGCGCGTTGACGTAACCCGGATCGAAGTACGCGCCGTAGTTGGTAGAGGCCGGGCCGCCGTTTCCGTCCAGAATGTGATAGACGGAATTTCCCGTCGGGACGTACAGCGGGAAGAAATACAGCGGGTCGCCGGTGCCGTTGAATTGATTGGCGTAGCGATAGGCCTGGTTCGCCCCCGAGGTGCCGACGTAATATGAGAACAAGCGATTCGGCGTCGCGCCGCCGGCTTCGAACGACGCTTTGTGATAGAACGTGGGAGCGCCGAGCGCGCCGTCGAGATCGACGTAGCCCGGATTGGTTCCGGCTTTGATGACTTGATTGATGTACCCCGCGAGGCCCGGCGAGTCCGACGTCGCCGGCGTGCCGCCGGTGTACACTTGCACTTCTTGCTGTCCGAGCGACGAGAGCGTTACGATCGGCGCGCCGTCGGATTCGCGAATGACCGGTACGCCGTCGAATTCGTAGGCGACTTGATCGTAGTCGCCACCGCGAATGTACACGCTTTGATACCAGCCCTGCTGGCCGGTCGGCATCGCGACGCCCGGTGCGGCCGCGATCGCGCTATACGCTTGGTTCAGCGCTCCGGAACCACCGAGCGCGGTGGATGCGCGCTGTCCCGCCGCGTTGACGGAATACACGTCGCTGGTCGTCCCGGAATGCACCAAACTCGAACTCGATTTTGAGCGCGTCGAAGCGATCGTTTTGAGTTGCGACACCAGTGCGAACGACACGTTCGACGATTGGTCCGCGAAGACGGCGACGCCGGGGTCGGATTGCGGCGCGTAGCCGTCCTTCTGTACGCTGACCGTATACGTGTCCGGCATGAGCGAAATAAACGAGAAGTTGCCGCTCGCGTCGGAGGTGCTGCGGGCCTGTTGCGACGGCGACGTGGCCGTGATGACGGCGCCCGCGACCGGCGCCCGCGAGCCCGAATCGACCACGCGTCCGCGCAACGACCCGGTCGTCGACGCCTGCGCCGTGGGAGCACCGAGACAACCGAATGCGGCAAGCAGAACAACTGCTAGCGTTCTCCTGAGCAAAATAAGCACCTCATGCTGCGACGTCGCCAACGTTGTCTTCAGTCTAGCGCCGCAAAGCAAGCAATTCCATGTACGGTTTCACCAAAATCGGGCCGATTTTATGTTACGCGGCCACAACTACCATTCGCGCCCGGCGATGTCCAACAGCCGCGTCGCCAGCTGCAGCCAGAAGCGCACGTCGACGTCGTCGAGGCTCACGGCCATCGCCGCGGCGGCCCGGTCGAGCCGGTACCGCAGCGTGTTCTGATGGATCCCGAGCGCGTTCGCCGTCTCGCCGAGCTGGAAGCCGCTGCGGGCAAAGGCGAGCAGCGCGCCGGCGAGAAGCCGGCCGTTTTTGCGCGACCGAAGCGGCGCGAACAGATCGTCGAGGAACGTCTCGCGCGCCTTCACGTCGCCCATGATGACGCGCGGCACCAGCAAATCTTCAAACGTGGCGACCGAACCGCGGTAGCGGTAATTGGTGAGCGACAGCGCCTCGCGGTAGCTGCTGCGCACGCCCTCGGCGCCGGCATGAACGCGCCCGAGCACGATCGATAACGACGCATCGCCGAGCGCGGCATAGATCAGCTCCGGTGGTTTCGATTCGGGTAACAAAAACGGCACGTGGTTGAGCGTGACGGTGACGAGTTGCTCGACGCCGAGCGTTTTCAGCGCGTCGCGCAACCGCGAAGCGACGCGATCGCGTTTGAGCAATCCCTCGCGCCCGAGCGGCAACTCTTCGGGAACGAGCACGATCCCGACGCGGTAGCGGCCCTGCAGATCGAACCCGAGCAAACGCACGCGCTCCTCGGCCATCGGCGTCTGTCCCGGCTCCGCCTCGAGCAGCGAGAGAAAGGACGCGTAGCCCAGGCGCGTCTCGACCGACGAAAGTTCGCGCTGATGCGCGATGTGAATTGCGGCGACTAGCGCGGCGTGTTCGGCCGCCCGGTGGTCGAGTTCGGAGAGCGGCGAGTCGCCTTCGATGATCCAGACCATGCCGACGAAATCCGAACCGATTCGAATCGGGCAGACGACGCGCGCCGACAGGCCGATTTCGGGCATCGCCGGGATGCGTAGCGGCCGGTCCATCGCGCGAATGCGCCGCGCGAGACCGGTGCGTTCGAGCACGCCGAGCAGCAACTCGGGACTCTGCGCCCGCTCGAGCGTCTCGCGCCGCACCGCGTCGTGTTCGGCGCGTTCGTTCGAGCAACTCGCCAGAAGTTTGCCGCTCGGATCCTCGAACGTGACCGAGCGATCGATGAGCCCGGCGAGGCTCTTCGCCAGGTCGTCGAGTCCGGCGTCGCGGGTTGCGGCGCGGGTGAGCGCGCGGTGAATCTGCTCGGAGCGCTCGATGATTTTGTACGGCTGCGCCATAATCGTGCGATGCAACTCTTCGGTGATCTGCGCGAACGGAATCTCCCACGGAATTTCCAGCAGCGGCAATCCGACGCGGTCGCCCTGCGCGCGCGCCTCCGGCGAAAACTGCTCGACGAACGTAGGCACGGCCATCCCGATCGCGGCCACGCCCGCCTGCGCGAGCGCGGCGATTTGACGGCACTGCTCGGCGTCGTCGGTCGGCCAGCTGTAGCCGGAGGTTAGCAGCAAATAGCCGGGCCGCACCCACGGCACCGGGTCGGGCACGTCGGCGATGTGCGACCACAAGACCTCCCGATCGAGGCCGGTTTGCCCGGCTACGATGCGCGCCTGCGCGAGGGAACTCGATCCCAGAATCTCGCGGAGCTTCAGCTCTCTCTCCTTTTGTCCTAAAATCCCAAAAAGGACGGAGAAATTGTGTCGTGGGCACGTGGTCTTGCGCTCGCGCAACCCGTTACACTAGGAAGCAGCCCATTCCTGGAGAGGGAGTTTCCACACGTGCAGCTAGCCAGTCCAGCCGGCGAATCGCTGGCGCAACGCCGCAGTGCGAGCGTGCCGCGCGGCGTCGGCAACACGCATCCCATCTTCGTCGAGCGCGCGCACGGGTCGCGCGTCGTCGACGTCGATGGTCGCGAATATTTCGACTTCGTCGGCGGCATCGGCGTGCTCAACCTGGGCCACACGCATCCGAAAATCGTGGAGGCGATTACCCGCCAGGCCGAGCGCTACACGCACACGTGCTTTCAAGTGGCGATGTACGAACCGTACGTGGCGGTCGCCGAAGCGTTGAATCGTCTGGCGCCCGGACCCTCGCCCAAGAAAACGCTGTTACTCACGACCGGTTCGGAAGCGACCGAAAACGCGATCAAGATCGCGCGCGAATACACGCGGCGTCCCGCCGTGATTTCGTTTCAATACGGGTATCACGGGCGCACGCTGCTCGCGCTGTCCATGACCGGGAAAAACGCTCCGTACAAGCAGCACTTCGGTCCGTTCTGCAGCGAGATTTATCACGCGCCGTTTCCCAACGAGTATCACGGCTGGTCGACCGAACGCGCGCTGGCGTCACTGCACGAACTCTTCAGCGCGCACGTCTCGCCCGATCGCGTGGCGGCGATCATCATCGAGCCGGTTCTCGGCGAGGGCGGCTTCGTTCCGGCGCCGCCTGCGTTCTTACAAGCGTTACGCCGCATTGCCGACGCGCACGGGATTCTGCTGGTTTGCGACGAGATCCAAACCGGCTTCGGTCGCACCGGCCGCATGTTTGCAATCGAGCATGCCGGCGTCGAGCCCGATCTGATTACGGTCGCCAAATCGATCGCGGGCGGTTTGCCGCTCTCGGCCGTCATCGGCAAGTCCGAAATAATGGACGCGCCTGAAGCCGGTGGCTTGGGCGGAACGTACGCAGGCAATCCGCTCGCGTGCGCGGCGGCGCTCGCGTCGTTCGACATCATGGACGACGCATTTCTCGCGCGCGCGAGAACCATCGGCGAGCGATTGTTCGCGGCGTTGCACGCGCTGAAGGCGCGCTATCCGCAGATCGGCGACGTGCGCGGATTGGGCGCGATGGTCGGCATGGAATTGCTCCCGGCCGCCGACGGCAGCAGTTACGGCCAGGCCATCGTCGACGCGGCACGCGAGCGGGGGCTGCTGCTCATGCTCGCCGGTCGCGGCGACGTCATTCGCATTCTGGTACCACTGGTCATCGACGATCGCGACCTCGACGCGGCGCTCGCGCGCCTAGCCGCGAGTTGCGACGCGATTCTATCCGCAGAGGTGAAACAAAATTCTTGAACGCTCGACGCAGGAAGTCTACGACTATACAAACGCCGTTTTAGCCCTGATCGCCAAACCGAGCATCACGTCCGACGATGCCGCGTGGATTACGCAGGAAACGGTCGCATCGTTCCGCGACCACGTCAACCCCGGCTTTCTCGAATATCGCAAAGCCACGTCGGTCGAACATGCATCGGCGGCGGTCGAATGGTCCGACTCCGGACCAAACACGTATCGCGACGTAACCGGCAAAGAATACATCGACTGTCTGGGCGGCTTCGGCATTTTCAACGTCGGCCACCGGCATCCGAAAGTCGTCAAGGCGGTCACCGATCAATTGCGCCGCCAGCCGTTGCACAGCCAAGACCTGCTCGATCCGCTGCGCGCGATGCTCGCAAAAACCCTCGCGATGATAACGCCGCCCGGCCTCGAGTTTTCGTTTTTCTGCAATAGCGGAACGGAGACCGTCGAAGCGGCCCTGAAACTCGCGCGCGCGTACGATCCGGCAAAGCAAACCATCGTCGCCGCCACCAAGGGATTTCACGGCAAGAGCTACGGTTCGCTCTCGGCCAGCGCCAAGGCCGAGTTCCGCAAGCCGTTCGGCGCGATGCTGCCCAATATCGAGCACGTGCCGTTCAATAGTCTGGTTGCGCTGGCGCGCATGTTCAATACCTGTAAATCCGTCGGCGAAGACGTCGGCGCGGTATTGCTCGAGCCGATCCAAGGTGAAGGCGGCGTCAACATTCCGTCGGACGATTACTTGCCCGGGGTGCGCGCGCTCTGCGACGAGTACGGCGCGCTCTTGATCTTCGACGAAGTGCAAACCGGCATGGGTCGCACCGGCAAGATGTTCTGCTGCGAGCATTACGGCGTTACGCCCGACTTGTTGTGCCTGGCCAAAGCCTTCGGCGGCGGCGTCGTGCCGGCAGGTGCGTGCATCGGAACGCGCGACGTGTTCTCGCGCTTGTTCAACAATCCGTTCCTGCACACGACGACGTTCGGTGGCAACCCGTTGGCGTGCGCGGCGGCGATCGCGACGATCAACGTGTTGATCGAGGAACGGCTTCCCGAGCGAGCCGCCTGGATGGGCGAGCGGTTTTTGAAAGGCCTAAAGGACGCCGTCGCGGGGCACGAAGATCTCGTCGTCAACGTGCGCGGCAAAGGGCTGCTGATGGCGATCGAGTTCGTGGATCATAGGACCGGGTTCGAACTCGGCAAACACTTGCTGGACCGGGGAGTCCTGGTCGCGGGCACGCTCGTAAACGCGCGCGTCGTTCGCGTCGAACCGCCGCTCACCATTACCGAAGAACAAGCCGATTACGTCTGCGAGGCGCTGCGCGAGTCACTGCGCTCGATGGCGCGTTTCGTGAAAGCAGGGTAGGCATGAACACGATTTCCGCGGGACCGCGCGTCGACCCGGAGCAACTGCTACGCAATCTTCCGCGCTCGGGTGACGCGTTGCTCATGTATCTGGACGGCCGCTGGTGCGACGCGTCCGACGGCCGAACGCGCACGCTGCTCAATCCCGCAAACGCAGAAGTGGTGGCCGTCGTGGCCGAAGGCACCGCCGACGATGCGGCGCGTGCGGTCACGAGCGCCCGCGCCGCATTCGATACCGGCCCGTGGCGCGACGTCTCCGCACTCGATCGCGCGCGACTGCTCTTTCGCGTCGCCGACGCGATTGAAGAACACGCAACCGAGTTCTCGCGCATCGAGACGCTCAACAACGGCAAACCGTTGCGCGAAACCGAATACGACGTCACCGACGCCGCGAATTGCTTCCGCTACTACGCGGGACTGGCAACCAAACCGCACGGCCAGACCTTCGACGTTCCGGCTCCGTCGCAGACGTTCGTCGTGCGCGAGCCCGTCGGCGTGTGCGCGCAAATCATTCCATGGAATTATCCGCTGTTGATGGCGGCGTGGAAGCTCGCTCCGGCGCTGGCCGCCGGCAACACGTGCATCCTCAAGCCGTCCGAATTGACGCCGCTCACGGCGCTGCGACTGGCGATGATTTTCGAAGAACTGGAGTTTCCGCCGGGAGTCGTGCAGATCGTGCTTGGAGCCGGCCCGACGGTGGGCGCGGCGCTGGCCGAGAGCCACCATGTCGATAAAATCGCGTTTACCGGCGGCACCGCCACCGGCCGGTCGATCGCGCGCGCGGCGACGGGCAACTTGAAGAAAACGACGCTCGAACTCGGCGGTAAGTCGCCGAACGTCGTGTTTGCCGACGCGGACTTCGACACGGCCGTCGATTACGCGCTCTTCGGCATTTACGCAAACAGCGGACAAGTCTGTTCGGCCGGTTCGCGTTTGCTGCTCGAATCCTCGCTGCACGACCGTTTTGTCGAGCGGCTGCTGGAGCGCGCAAAACAGATTCGCGTCGGCGACGGCTTCGATCCGCGCACCGAGATGGGTCCGTTGATATCGCGCGCGCACATGGAGAAAGTCGAAGGCTACATCAAGATCGGTATCGACGAAGGCGCGCATCTGGCGTGCGGCGGCAAGCGCATCGGCGATCGCGGAAATTTCGTCCAGCCCACGGTGTTCACGCAGACCACGCCGCGCATGCGCATCGTTCAGGAAGAGATATTCGGGCCGGTGCTCGTCGTTCAAACCTTCAAAGATGAAGCCGGGGCGGTGGCGCTTGCCAACGACACGGTGTACGGACTCGCGGCCGCGGTCTTCACGCAAGACGGCGCCAAAGCGCAACGCGTGATTCGTAAATTGCGCGCCGGGATCACGTGGGTCAACACCTATCATCCCACGTACAACGAAGCGCCCTGGGGCGGCTACAAGCAGTCGGGAACCGGTCGCGAACTCGGCACGTACGGATACGAGTCGTACACCGAAGTCAAACAGATCAACGTGAACCTCGCCGTCGAGCCGAGCGGCTGGTTCAGCAACGAGCGATGACCGCACGAGAACCCGTATCGCTGCGCACCGGCTCGCTGAGCTTTATCGAAGTGCTGGCGACGTCGGTCGCGCTGATCGGCCCGAGCATGACGCCGGTGCTGATCGCGCCGTACATGTACGCCAACGCCGGCAACGGCACGTGGCTCGCCTACGTCTTCGGCGGCATCATGCTGCTCTTCGTGGCGCTGAATCTCAATCAATTCGCCAAACGCTCGAGTTCGGCGGGTTCGATGTACGGCTACGCGGCGGAGAATCTCGGGCCTACGCTCGGGGCGCTCGCGGGCTGGTCGCTCATCTGGGCGTACGTGCTCGTCGGCATGGCCGTGCTCGGCGCGATGACGCTGTTCGTCGAGCAACTGCTGAGTTCGATCGGTTGGCACGCTCCCGAGGTGCTCGTACTCGTCGTCATGGCGGTCATTGTCTGGCAACTCGCGTATCGCGACGTGCAACTCTCGGCGATCGTGATGCTCGCGCTCGAAAGCGTCTCGGTCGGCATCATTTGCGTGCTGGTCGGTATCGTATTCTTCAAACATGGTTTGACGATCGACACGGCGCAGCTGCATCTGACGGGCGTGCGCCCCGCGAACATCGGCCTCGGCATCGCGACGGCGATCTTTAGTTTAGTCGGCTTCGAGAGCGCCACCGCGTTCGGCGAGGAAGCGCAGCGACCGAAGGTGACGATTCCGCGAGCGGTTATTTGGAGCGTGTTGCTGGCAAGCGCCTTTTTCATCACGGCGACATACGCGGAGATCGTCGGCCTTCGCGGCTCGGCAACGTCGCTCGACAAACTGAGCTCGCCGCTCGGGTCGCTCGCGCAGTTGCTGCAAGTCGGCTATTTGAAGGTGCCGATTACGATCGGGGCGCTCTTCAGCGCGTTTTCCGTGTGCCTCGCGTGCGTCTCGACCGCGGGACGCATCGTGCTTGCGATGGCGCGCAAGAATCTGTTCCCGCAAGCGGCCGCGATCATTCAGCCGCGCCACAAAACGCCGTATGTCGGAATCGCCGCGAGCATCGGCGCGATGCTGTTGACGGCAGTCGTGCTGCTCGCGCGTCATGTCGGTCCCGAGGATATCTTCAACTATGCCGGTACGCTGAGTTCGTTTGGCTTCATCGTTATCTACGCACTGATCGCAATCGCCGCACCGCTGTACGTCCGCCGGGTCGATGTGCTGCGCGTGCCGGATGTCGTCGTGTCCGTGCTGGCCGTCGTCTTCTTGCTCGTGCCGGCGGTGACGCTGTTTTATCCCGTGCCCGCGCCGCCGAGCAATCTGTTTCCATACGCGTTCATCGCGTACGTGCTGGTGGGCTGGGCATGGTTTTCGCACCGCCTTTCGCGCGCACCGGCGCCGGTGGAACCGGTTGAAACGCCGGTATTCGAAAAGCCGCACGTTTGAGGGAACCTTCGTGATTAACGCGGTAGATGGGTAAACGAACTACCGCAATCATTCTCTTTGGAGGCCCCGCAATGGATCGCAAATTTACTCGCTCCGACGTCCTCAAATCGCTCATCGTGCTGCCCGCGCTCGCCGCAGCCATCATCGAGATGCCCGCCACGGCCGAAGCGAAGTCGCCGAAGTCGCAATTTAAGTACCAAGATCACCCGAAGGGCAAACAGCAGTGCAGCGGATGCTCTCTCTTCATTCCAGGTAAGAACAAAACCGCGATGGGCCAATGCAAAGTCGTGGCCGGCTCGATCAGCCCCAAAGGCTGGTGCACCGCCTACAGCGCAAAAGCCTAACTCCCCCGTCACCTTGAGCCCGTCGCAGCGGGTCTGTCGGAAGCGAGCTTTTCGCAACGGCACGCATGCTTCGACAAGCTCGGCATGACAGATGTGCTTCGACAAGCTCGGCATGACACACAACCCCGTCACCCTGAGCCTGTCGAAGGGCGCGCATGCTTCGACAGCTCAGCATGACAGATGTTTTTTGCTCGGGTGGACATATCACCCGTCAGCATGACAGAGGTTTTGTGCGGTGCGACATATCGCCCCGTCACCCTAGGGTGGACCCCATTGTGTAGAGTTTTCTAGGCCCGAAGGGCCGGTGAAAACGAAAGGACCAGAATGGGAGTCAAGAAGCGCCAATTTGGTGCAGAGTTCAAGCGCGAGGCGGTCCGAGCTGTCCTCGCGGGAAAGAAAACCCGGGCGCAGATCGCG
>DATBTT010000039.1:0-38206 GCA_036559125.1 Vulcanimicrobiaceae bacterium | reverse complement strand
AGTTCGCCATCGCGTAACAGGCGTTCGCGCGGCTCGATAAACCCCTTCAAGTCGTAGACGACCGGAAATTCACCACAGGTCTTCACGATCACGCCTTTAGCGATGAATATCTCGTGGATTCCCGCGACGTTCGGTGCGTGGCCGTCACGATTGGTGAACAGCGAGTAGAAGCACTTGGTTAAGAGATCGATTGCGGCTTTGTCGTTCATTCTCGCGCGACGTTTCGACGGCGCAGCCACATCTTCCCAAGCCCCGACCGGCAGCATGAATGAGCGCACGTGATTGTATTGACCAGTTGACACGAAAACCACGGTTGTGTTAGGGTGCTAATACAATGTATAACATGCTACTTGACCAGCGGATCGTCGTCTCCGCCGTGGCAGCATTCGCAGGCCTCGTCTATCTCATAGCGGCAATACGCGTCAGCCGCTGCGGCGAGGCCTCGGCGCCGGCGCGGTACGGCGTCGCCGCTTTTGCGTTCGTGGTCGCGGTGCTCGTGACGGTGCGCGTTCTCGAGCCGGTTGTCGCCTACAGCCTAACCTGTGTTTCTTTGGTCGCGGTGTTTCTTATGGACCTGCTTCGGGACGAACGTGCTCGCAGGCGGCGAATCGCATTGCTTGCTCCTCGGCCCGCGGCGGACCGCGTGCCGACGGTGTGGATCGCCATCACCCTACTCTCAGCGCTGCCGCTTGCGCCGTACGTGCTCGGAGGGATTGACGTTGCTTCGGCATTGATCGCGAGTGGGTGTGTGATCGCGATGGCGGCCATTGCGTGGCGTGTCGCAAGCGCTCCGATGCAGCTCACTAGCGAGGATCCTCGGACCGAGCACTTGCGCGATCGTGCAGATCGCGCCCGGCACGCCGGACTAACGTGTGTGGTGGCGATCGGGAGCGTCGCCCTCTTCGTGGGGTTCGTCAACGCGACGCCGCCGACAGCCGGAGGGCTCGGGCGCGTGACGGATGTTGACATGCTGATGGTTTGGGGCGGGCTCTGGATTTGGCAGACCTGGTACGTGCGCCGACTTTCCCGTGCGGCGTGCACCGCCGCGTCGTGAGCGACCTCTTTCTCTCGGTCGACCCAGATCTTGAGGCGGCACCGTTCCAACAGATATTCGAACAGCTTCGTGGCTTCATCGAACGCGGCGAGCTTCGTTCGGGCGATTCGCTACCCACGGTTCGGCAACTCGCGGGCGATCTCGGCGTTGCACCCAACACGGTCGCGCGCGCCTATTCGGAACTGCAACGCGACGGCTGGCTCGCAAGCGAAGGCCGTCGCGGAACACGCGTCGCACCGCGGACGCCGGCAACGGACAAGCGCGCTCGTACGACGGCCTTGCGCGATGCGATCGCTCAATTCTTGACGACCCTCGCGCACCGCGGCTATTCCGAAAGCGAGGTCGCGGGCGCCCTACAACACTTTGTGAAACCGTAAAGAAGACACCGCGCCAAGGCGGCAATTTGATGCGCGCCTCGATCGGCCTTTGCGTTAACCTGGAATTGGCCGCTTCGGCGTAGAATCACGCGCCATGGGAATTTCGCGTGTAGTGAACATTGCGGACCTGCGAGTGCTGGCCCGGCGTCGACTGCCTCGCGCCGTTTTCGACTATATCGACGGGGGCTCCGATAACGAAGTAACTCTGCGCGAAAACTGCAGAATCTTCGATTCGGTGGAGTTTCGCCCGCGCAATGCCGTTGCTTGTCCAAGCATCGATTTGCGCGTTACGGTCCTCGGCGCGCCGCTCGATCTCCCTTTTCTTCTCGCTCCGGTCGGCAGCTCGCGATTGTTTTTTCCGCGCGGAGAGAGCGTTGCCGCCCGCGAGGCCGGTGTCGCAGGGACCGGATACATTTTGTCAACGCTCTCGGGAAGCCGGCTCGAGGACGTTAGAGCCGCAACGAGCGGACCGGCCTGGTACCAGCTCTATCTAATCGGTGGCCGCGACGTCGCTTTGGCTGCGATCGAACGAGCGCGAAAAGCTGGATTCACTGCGCTTGTCGTCACGATCGATACGCCTGTTGCCGGTTTGCGCGAGCGCGACGCTCGCAACGGGGCAAAGGAACTCGTGAGCCGCAGATTTTTCAGCATGTTACCGTACGGTCATCACTTTCTTTCGCGCCCACGCTGGCTCGTCGATTTCTTGCGGGACGGCGGCATGATGAAGTTCCCGAACGTTGTCTTGCCCGGTCAGGGCCCGATGCCGTACGCGGATATTGCGGCCGCTCTCGAACGGTCAACCGTTTCTTGGAGCGATCTGCCTTGGATTAGAGAGGCTTGGGGTGGGCCGATCGTCATCAAAGGCGTGCTCGGTGCGGAAGATGCCCGTCACGCAGTCGACGCGGGAGCGAATGCAATCGTGGTCTCCAATCATGGTGGCCGTCAACTCGACACCGTAGCGCCGACGCTGCGCGTCCTGCCGGAAATCGTTTCTGCCGTCGACGGGCGCGTCGAAGTGCTGCTCGATGGTGGCATTCGCCGCGGCAGCGATATCGTCAAAGCGCTATGCCTGGGCGCGCGCGCAGTCTTAGTTGGTCGAGCTTACGCCTACGGGCTAGGCGCGGCCGGCGGAACGGGCGTCGCAAAGGCGATAGAGATTCTTCGCGCCGATGTCGTGCGCACGCTACGCCTTCTCGGTTGCCCCGACGTCGCAGAGCTCGATCGATCCTACCTGGACTGTCCCGCGTCGTGGGATTTGCACCAAACGCGTAGCTGAAGCATGGATCAGCACCAAGAAGTTCGGGCGCTGTACGTCAGCGTCGAACGGCCCTCGGCCGGAACGTGCAGAGTCCAATCGGCAGTGGATGCCGACGACTTGACGTGCGGCGAACTCTCCGCGCGAATCTTCCAGCTTCCCGGAATGGATTCGACCACGAGAACGTCTTGCGGCATCGTTTTTGCGTTGGAAACCACAATTTCGTAGGACGAATTCGCCGAACAGCGATGTTCGTCGAATGACGTTTGGCGTTTGCGCGCGGTCACGTCGAACGAGTTCCCCAGGTTCAGGCGAACCGTTTCGCCTTTTGGTGTGTGCTCGATTTGATCGGATCCCAAGAACTGCGAGAGCCCGCGTGAATCTTTCTTGTAGAGGCGAACGACGCCGGCAGGTAAGGGAATGCCGAGGTCGCCGTTTTGATTCTGGAAGGTGACGTACGCGCTGACCGGCAGGCGATCGCCCAGATCTGGCTCCTCGGAGCGATAGTACTGTTGCGACCCGCGCAGCTCGAGTGTCTTTTTTATTGGAACGTCATGCGCGCTGAGTAGCGATATCTGTTTTGTTTGTTTGTCCAGAATCGTCGTTTGCCGGCCAAGGGTGTAGAGGTGGTATTCGAAGTAGTTTTCTTGACCGAATTTACCGACCGAATACGTGTCCGACGTGGATTCTGCCGAAACGTTCGCTATGGTCCTTAGCGACTCAGGCTGGATGATATTGACGTTTCCGGCGACCAATTGCAGTCGTGCGTCGAGATAACTCTCGCCGCTCGTGTTCGCCAGGGTCACGAGCCCGGTGAGCGCGAGATGGCGTTCGTCGGAACTAAGAACGCCGACGTAGTCCGCGCTCCAGCTCAGACCGCCGGTCAGATAGCTGAGATCCAAGGTCTGCGACCCACTCAGACGGCTGGCCATCTCCAGCACGAGGGTTGGCCGGTCGCGAAACGCGCTCGAAGAAACGGGGAACGCGATGTGGCCGCGTAGTCCCGTTTCGATGCGATCGCGATATTGTAGTACGATCCCGTTGTCCGCGCTAAGAAGGCGTGCCGTTTCACGCGTTTCGTGCTCTCCGGCGACGCTCGGATCGTGCACGACGATCACGTCTTTGCCCACATAGCGCTGCAGTAGCGCCGATGGATTGAACAGATCGAAATCGAAGTTCTGTTCGATGACGTCGACTTTATTTGAACCGCCGATCGCGTCGACGAGCGCGGTCGTAGGCTCGATTTGGGCACTTACGTCGCGCCAGGCAATGCGATTGAGACCGGCATCCAAGTGCACGCGCCTGCGATCGTGAACGAGCGCGGTACCGGCATTGTAGACGGTCAGATTTACGAACTCGCGCTGCCCTACGGAGCTGGTTCGTTCCTGCGGTTCGGCGAGTGCAACTCCGGGATTAACAAATGTCGCGACGGCAAAGATAAATACGAGGCGGCGGATCATAGCGCTTCTCCAGTTAGGAATGTATGAAAAACGCTCAGATTCGTCGCCGTGTGACCAAAGTGGTGCAAGCGCTAATTCAGGCGCTAGTAGCGGTGATTCGCGCGCTCCGATTTCACCTGATGGATTGCAACGTATGGCGCAAGTCAACGTTGTCTGGGTAAACGAAGTTATCGATCTTCCAACCGCCGGACCCTCGCACTAAAATCACGTGAATCGTGCTTGGTACTTTCGAGTATGAAAACCGCAACCTCACGGGTATCGAGATCGTCGTTGCATTTCCTGACGGTGTGCCGGTCGAGTAGGATTGCGCGTACTCCTGAGCATAGTCAAACGGACTGTAATCGAATGCCGACGCGTGCGTTTTTTGTTCTTCCTCGAGCACCTTTTCGAGCGATGCGTAGAGTGACGGCGTCAAATATTGCCGCGCCTTGGAAAGGTTCGTCCAATTCTTCTGGTGTGCGAAGTACCACGTGTAAAATGAGCTGACGACGCGAGTGGCATCCGACGGTTGCGCGACTGCAAACGTTATGCCGGACGCGAGAAACGCAATCGCGGCAAACAGCGTCAAGAGCTTTCTAATGATGCCTTTGGTAGTCGCCTCAGCGGAACTCAAGCTATCTGCCTGCATAAGCATGATATTTCAGTCCTTTCTTAATCGGAGGCACCGATCGCCTAGCCCTGGGGCGGGCTCTGCGAGCCGATCGCTCCCTTAATGTAGCACCAGGAAAAGACTTGACTAGATCGTGTGTGTCATATACTGTATTATGCATAGTATATGGGAAACGGTACAAAGGGCTCAAATCCTAGCCTTTTCGAGAATCTGCGGCTGGAGTTGCGACGAGGATGCCTTACCATGGCGGTGCTCTCGCAGCTGCGTAGCGAGCGATATGGTTACACGCTGCGCAAAGCACTCCAGGAGGCCGGGCTCGACATCGACGAGGGAACGCTCTACCCGCTGCTGCGCCGCCTCGAGACCCAAGGGCTCCTGCGCAGCGAGTGGCGCGAAGAGAACAAACGCCGGAAGCGTTTTTACCGGCTGCTGCCCGCGGGCGAGCAGATATTCGAACAGCTGTCGGACGAGCTGCGCCGCATCAATGCGTCGCTCGACCGCATCATAGCGGAGGCATAACATTATGACGATGCTCGACCGGTATCTCTACGCCGTGCAAAGTAGTCTTTCGAAAGATCAAGCCGCCGGCGACATTGTGGCAGAGATAGGCGACGATCTGCAATCGCAAATGGAAGAACGCGAGGTTGCGCTCGGCAGGGCGCTCACCGACGACGAACGAGCCGCGCTTATCAAGGCGTACGGTCATCCGCGCGTCGTCGCTGCCCGCTATAGTAGCGTGCAGCATCTCATCGGACCCGAACTGTTGCCGTTCTACTGGTCGACGCTGCGGCTGGTCGCAACGATCGTAGTTGCGATCGAACTGATCGGCGGCGCGGTCTCATCGCTCGTTTCACATAACGGCGCGCTCTTCTTCGGCGCGCTTGCCGCCGCGTGGAATTCGCTAATCTGGATCTTCGGAATCGTCACGGTCGTCTTTGCGCTCAGCGAACGGGTGCCGCAGCGCGATGGCCACCACTTCGGCACGCCGTCGCGGTGGGATCCGCGCCGCCTCCCCGCGCCGGGTGCATGCCCGCCGGCCCCGCGTAGTTCCACGCTCGCGGAGTTCATCGCTAATTTCATCGCGTTGCTCGTTTTGCTCGACGCCGCTGGGCCGCATCACATACCGCTCGACATCCTCCTGGCAAACGCGTTGGCCGATATGCACGCGACGCTTACGCCCGCATGGCATGCGGCGTACATCGGAACGGTGGCGGGCACCGCGCTCGTGGCTATCTCCGCAATCGCGGTCTTCGTGCAGCCGCACCTCACGGCGCTGCGTGAAACTGCTCGCGCATTAGCCGGCGCAGTAGTCATCGTCGGGATCGCGTTCACGTTACAAGCCGGCCCCTGGGTACAGCCCGCTGACGGAGCGCTCAATGCGGGCGCACTTTACGCGCTGGTCGCCGCACTCGTCATCCTCGGTATTCAGGTTACTATGTCCGTTCGCGCACTGTTGCGCAACGCAATCAATCAAGCGGCGGGGACCCCGCAAGAGATTCCACGCGCATAGCGGGACGTTTGGGGGCTCATCTGAAGGTGCTAAGGTGGGGTCGGGCGGTATGTAGCGATTTGCCACTCATTGCCGCACGGGTCGACGACCATTGCGCGCAGATCTCCATACGGCGTTTCTCTCGGCGTCTCGAGCGAGACGGCGCCGGCGTCCAAGGCGCGCCGGTACGTCGCGTCGGCGTCATCGACGTACAGATAGAGAAAGGCGGCCATGGGCTTGCGTGGACCGACGCCGCTCACCATTACGATCGAATCGCCGATTCTCAGCAATGACGGTGCATCCGCTCGGTACTCTCCGCTCGCGTCAAAGGCCTGCGTGAGGAACCGAACAAACATCGCCGGATCGTGGACCACGAGTCGAGGAGTAATGCTATGCCAACCTTCCGGAATGGAGTTTGCCATTACATATTCTCCCAAAGTGCCAGCGCAATGAAATGTGAACTGTGATGCGCGTAGAGCCGATACGACTCCTTGTGGGCGCTTGTGCAAGACGCTCTAGTGCGTAGGCTGGCGAATAATGAGTGAGCTTTTTCGCGCGCACTCGATCAGGGTTTGGTGATGAGACGAAGTTTGAGTGAGGTTCCAGATTCGGGAGCGTGCAGGTTGCGTCGCGGAACGGCGGTCCCATGCATCGCGACACGAATCGCATCGATCTCTCGCGCACTGATGTCGTGACCTTCAACAGCCGTCATGATCTGATTGCCGTTGCGCCAGGCAAATCGCTCGTGCTTCACGAGCACCGGGCGCCCGTCGGGGGCTGGAGCCATCGCTTCAAACATATACTTCGACGGCCGCTCACCTTGCGGGTCGTACCGGTCGGCGATCAAGAGGAACCCGCGACCGTCTGCACGGCGATATGAAAAGCTGACCATCGGCGGTCCGACATGCCACGAATGAGTTACTTTCGAGTAGACTCCTGTCGGAGTTGTCGTGATTTTTGCCGAGACGATGTCCTTCGGTAAACCGGCAGGCGGAACTATCGTGAAGCGTACGCGCGACTGCGCGGTTGAGATGCTCGCGCTGTGAGGCGACAATGCCGAAAGCAGCGATGCGGGCGCAGGCGGGGGAGCGATTCCCCCCAGTGTTTGCAAGGCGGCTCGGTAACGCGCCTCGATCGTTTGGACTACCGCCGAAGACATTGAGGGCAGTGCTATGAATGCAATCGCAATTGCGGCCGCGATTGCAACTAGAGGCCGAGAATAAGGCCATGCATGTCGCGGTGCGGGTCGCCCTTGCGATATCCGTTGATGGATTCCGAACATGGGAACGGGCGGCACGTCGATTCCATGAATCATCGTTTCTAAGGCCGCGCCGATTCGTGCCTCATCGAACATCCGAAAGTACCTCCTCGGAAGGTTGTAGCGTATGCGCGTCTGCCTTTGAGAGGGCTTCACGTAACGCCCTGCGCGCAAGCATCAAGTGAAAACGAACCGTTGAAGGCGGTAACCCGATTGCTGCGGCGATCTCGCGGCTGTTCAAACCTGCGTAATAATGCAAGACGATCGCGCCGCGCTGCATAAATGGAAGCGTCGCAAGTGCATTGTGGATATCCATGGCATCGCTTTGATCGAAATGGATTCCCCGATCGCTGACCGTGTCCAGTGTTTGGGTGCGTGGGCGGCGGCGCGCTACCGCGATCGCGTTGTTGACGATGATTTTATAAATCCACGCCGGAAAACCGAAGGTATTTTTAAGCGCCGGCAACGATCGCGCCATCGCGGCACACGCCTCCTGCGCAGCATCCTCGGCAAGGCCGGCATCGCGAAGGATGCTAAAGGCAATTCGATACGCTTCGGGCCAAACGTCCGTAATAAGACGCTCGAGCCCCGCGCCGCCGGATTTGGCGCTTTCAATCAATCTGCTATCGAGAGCTAGTGGCACGTTCGCGGCTTTCCGTGAGTAGGGTCATTCCTAATAGACGGGCCGAACGGCTAAAGTGTTGGGAAGAAGGCGGCGGAGCGTCGCCGCAGTCGCCGCATGAGCGCCGACGCGAATCGGCGCGGCGAATTTGAATCGAGGCGCATGTAGAGCTCCGGATCGATGAGTTCGAGCTCCATCAGCCTATCGATGCCGTCGGCGTCGCGTAGAATGTCGACCCGAGCGTAAAGCGGCGTTTCGGGCAAAGCGGCTAGTGCGCGTTCTCCGAGCGCGATTTCTTCAGATTCGGCGATGACCGGCTGACCGCCGCCGCCCACATCCGTGAACGCTGCCTTCTGCGCCGAATGCGAGAACTGCCCGTCGATGAAGATGAGGCAGCGCTCTCCCCGTTCGAGAATTTCGGGCATAAAGGGCTGCACGAGGGCATCGCGTGTTTCGAGGATGCTTTCGAGCAGATGCTGGCCTTTTTCAAAAACGCGATCCTGCAGATCGCCGTTGCGGTGGGTTACGTGTGCCGAATAACCAACAATGCTCGTCATAAACGAGCTTGCCGAAATTGCCGGCTTTACTATGACCTCATTCCAACCATGCTCCGACATGATCGCGCCTAAATCCCATGTCTCGTGCTTCTTGCACAGGACGGTGTGAGCGATTGGGATACCCAGGCGTTCCAATTCGAATAGGTAGCCCTTGTGCGCGTTCCAGCGAACGATCTTCGGATCGTTGAACACCGTAGCGTAGCCGTTCGCACGGTCGACCCAAGAGAGAAACGCATCCGGGGTCAGATGATAATTCCACGGCGAGCGCAGCACAAGCGCGTCGAGATTTTCCGGTGGTTCGCCCGCATCCCATGGCACGGCGCGCACTTCTACGCCCGCATCAGCCAGCGCCGCAACGATCAATGCATCGTCGGGTGTAATGTCGCCAAGTTCCAAAGTAGTTATAAAGCCGATAGCCACTTCGGTGAGGTTCAATGTCTCATGCCGTGGTTCCGGCGCCCGAACGTGTGACGGGAGGGGGCCGTCCTTCGACAGGCTCAGGATGACGGAGGTGCGCCTGTCGCGGAAGCGATTTTGTCCGTCACTCGAAGCGGATATTATTCCCCGTCACCCTGAGCTTGTCGAAGGGCCGTCCTTCGACTGGCTCAGGATGACGGGGATGTGGGCGGCTACTGCCAGCGGTCGATGATTGTCTTGGCTAGCTTTGCCATCAGCACTTGGGCTGCATTGTCGGGCGTCCAGCTCTGGTCCTTATTGTCATAGGTGAACTCCGAGACGATCACCGGTCCGTTTCGTGCGTAGACGATGCCGACGTCGTTGCGGACCTCGTCGAGCGCGCCCGTCTTGTTCGCAACGGGTAGGTCCAAATAGCGCGGGATGCTGTCGCGATCGGACTGATTCTTTAACATATTCAATGCTACGTCGCACAGCTTGCGATCTTGCTGCGACGGTTTCGCCGTCGAACCCGGGGCGTTCAAGTCGCACGTTGCAATGCGCTGCATTACCTCGGCCATCTCCCGCGCGGTGGTTTTACCCAAACCGAACTTTTTTTGGTCGGCGGGCACCTGACCGGTCGGCGGCAGAAAGACCTTTTTGTAGAGCCATGTGTCGTGTAGCCCCATCCACGTGATGCGGCTGTCGATGTTCTGTAGGCCGAGATGATCGATCGCCAGATTCGTTCCGGTGTTGTCGCTAACGACGACCATCATGGTCAGCGCGTCTTTGAGCGTTAGGCGTAGCGGCGTATCGAACAGACTCAACACGCCCGAACCCTCGACTTGGTCGCTCTTCCTTAACGTCAGCGCGTCGCTAAAATGGACATTGCCCGATTGTATCTGTTTGAGGGCTTCGAAAAGGACCGTCAGCTTGATGACCGAGGCCGTTGGGACGGGTGTGTCGGCCTCAATCGCGACGGTTTTTCCGCTGCGCAAGTCCGTCGCGTAGATCGCGACTTTACCCGCGTGCGCCGCGATCAGTGCTTGGAGTTGCGTTTCGAGCGTTGCGTCTTGCTGGGCCGAGGCCGGCAGCGAAAACGCAAGTATGAAAAGAATTGCAAGTACGCATCGCATGCCGTAAATGTGTCTCGTCTACGATCGCTGCTGAACCAGGCCGACGACATGGCCTTCGGGGTCCGTGAATTGAGCGATGATCGGACCGTTGGGAACCTCGTCGGGGCCCATCATCTTTTTGCCGCCGAGACCTTCAATTTTGGCTAAGGCCGCGTTCACGTCCGCAACCTCGACGTAAAACGTCACGTGGCCGTCGT
Organism: Vulcanimicrobiaceae bacterium; assembly: GCA_036559125.1. Taxonomy (GTDB): domain Bacteria; phylum Vulcanimicrobiota; class Vulcanimicrobiia; order Vulcanimicrobiales; family Vulcanimicrobiaceae; genus JALYTZ01. Next base: position 27,798 of record DATBTT010000039.1, on the reverse strand, counting down.
AGCCTTCGATCCCGCCGCCAATTCCGCCGGCGATTCCGCCTTCGGTTTGCGTGTGCACCATCGCGTAGTTGCCCAGCTCCGGTATTGGATCGTCAATCTGCCATTCGAAGGCTGAGCGATAGAACTTTAGGAGTTTTTGCTGGTCCTTGCCGATTATTTCGAAATGCACGACCGGGTTTGCCATATCAACGCCTCGCTATCGTCGTCGTGTGAGAATACAGTTGTAAACCATGCGCTGTATCTTGTCAAAGCCTAACCGCCGGCCATAGCTCCGACGATCAGAAACGGTTCTTCGCCTCTCGCGACGGGGTCGGGGAGTGGCGCGTCCGGCGCTTCGTGCGACAAGTCCCGCGCGCACGCGAAGAATCGCACGAACGGCCGCCGCCGTTGCGTGACATGGTCGCGGATCGTCCCGCACAGCACGGGATAGCGCGCTTCGAGTGCGTCGAGCACGGAACGCTGCGTGGGCTTGCCGTCGACGTCGATCTCCATTTCGCCGGCGATGCGCACGAGCGTACGCAAATGTGCGGGAAGCACGACGCGGATCATGGCAGCGTCTGCACCTCCACGGATAGGACGGCAGGAAGGTCTCGCACGATGGGCGCCCAGTTGTCGCCGGAATCCGACGACGCATAGACTTGGCCGCCGGTTGTGCCGAAGTAAATTCCGCACGAATCGAGCGAGTCGACCGCCATCGCGTCGCGCAATACGTTGACGTAACAGTCGCGCTGCGGCAAACCGTTGGTGAGTGCTTCCCACTGGTTTCCGCCGGTGCGGCTGCGATATACGCGCAGTTGTCCATCGAGCGGAAAGTGCTCGGAGTCGCTCTTGATCGGAACGACGTATACGGTGTCCGGCTCGTGCGCGTGCACGTCGATCGGAAACCCGAAATCGGTCGGCAAGTTCCCGCCGACGTCGTGCCAGCTGTCGCCCGCGTCGTCGCTGCGCATCACATCCCAATGCTTTTGCATAAAGAGCACGTCGGGACGCGAAGGATGCATCGCGATGCGATGGACGCAGTGCCCGACCTCGGCATCGGCGTCTGGGATGCCTTCGGATTTCAGCCCGCGATTGATCGGCCGCCATGTCGTACCGCCATCGTCGGTGCGGAACGCGCCCGCAGCGGAGATTGCCACGAACATCCGCTCGGGATTGCTCGGATGCAGAAGAATCGTGTGCAAACACATTCCCCCGGCGCCCGGTTGCCACGAACTCCCGGATCCGTGGCCGCGCAGCCCGGACAGTTCCAGCCACGTCTGGCCGCCGTCGGTCGTTCGAAATAAAGCGGCATCTTCGACCCCGGCATACACGGTGTCGGGATCGGTTAGCGACGGCTCGAGGTGCCAGACGCGCGCGAACTCCCAAGGGTGCGGTGTGCCGTCGTACCATTGATGCGTCCCCGGGACGCCGTCGTATGCAAACCGGTTACCCACCGGTTCCCACGACTTGCCGCCGTCGTCCGAGCGCTGGATCACTTGCCCGAACCAACCGCTGGTCTGCGATGCGTACAGCCGATTGGGTTCGGCGGGCGAGCCCTTGAGATGATAGATCTCCCAGCCCGCAAAGTGCGGACCGTGGACGTCCCACCGTTCGCGCTTCTCGTCCGATTCGAGCACGAACGCACCCTTGCGCGTTCCAACCAAAACCCGAACTCCAGCCATTCTTCCCGCCCTCCGAGCCTCACGCCGCTGTTTGCAGACCGGATTTCTTCACGACAAAGACGATCATTCCGCCCGGCCGGAGCGGCCCCCGCGGGCAGCGGCGCCGTAGAAGGGGATCGACGCTCTCGGCGCCATACTCGAAGGCATGACCGATGCGCAACGCCTCGCCCAGACGCTCAACGTGCTGACCAAGAGTTCGCAGTTCGCGTACACCAAGGCTCGTGCCGCAGCGCGGCAAGAACCGGCGGTGGACTGGGAGGCGACCAAAGCCCTAAACGCAGACTTCAACGCAGACGTAGACGGTTGCGAATCGTTCGTCATGCGCGACAAAAGCGTCTGCCGCTGGCAGCCGGGGCAGTATCGGTACGTCGCGAACTAGTCAGCCGCGAATGATCTTGAAATCGAAACATGTATACGAAACGTGCCGCACGTGGAGTTCCGCGATGGCTGGATTCTGCAAAAACTCACGGGCGCGCTCTTCGGCTTCGCCGGGGCCGGCTACGACGGCGTCTGCGATCTCTCCGGCGTCGTTGTACGCGCGAACGACTAAGCTGCGCGATCGGAAGTCTTCGGGAAAGGTTTCGGATGCGTCGTAACGCTCGCACGCGCGAGCGTGAACGAAGATCGGACCGATTTCCGCGTACGGCCCGCTGTCGCGCGACGGCTGGTACGACAGAAGAATAAGCTGCTCGGGGTTCGGGGAGATGCGCAGGCACAGTCGACAGGGGGCTTGCGTAGTCGTCACGTGCAGCTGATGTCCGAAGCGATCGCGCATCGTACGACGCGCGTCCTCGGCGATTTCGTATGGTATTGGAATGAAACGCAAGGTAACGACAGGCGCTGTAGTGTTCATAATACGACTTTATGGCAACCAGCCCGCGGACGCCACCCGGATCTTGCTAGTCTCGCACGGACGTCCGTAGTCGCAAAAGAAGGCAATTTTGTTCAAATGCTTTGGCGCCGGCGACCGGTATGGCGCGAGCATGAAATATTTTTTGGCGTGTATCACCATTGCGGTATTCTGCTGCGCGCCGGCTGCGGCCGCGCCGTGCGCGGGGCCCGCGTACCATCAGTTTGATTTCTTCGTCGGGAACTGGACGGTTACGAACAAAGCGGGCAAGACCGTCGGCTCGGACGCCGTCACGAAGAAAATGAATGACTGCGTTATCTTCGAGCGGTGGAGAGACGCCACCGGGCCCGGCAGCGGCTTTGGGATTACCGGTTTTCAAGCCGGTCGTCACACGTGGCATCAAACGTTCATGGATGATACCGGCCTGGTGTTGACGCTCGACGGCGCTCTGGAGAACGGCGGTATGCATCTGCGAGGTACGGACTATCCCACGACGAGCGCGCGTCTCAATGACGTCCTGTGGACGCGCCACGGCAACGTCGTGGAAGAATTATGGCGTGTTTCCATCGATCGCGGCCGCACGTGGAAGACCGTCTTCGACGGCTTCTTCCACCGCCGATAACCTGTCATCGCGACCATCTCACCCTGTCATCGCGACCATCACCCTGTCATCGCGACCATCACCCTGTCATCGCGACCATCACCCTGTCATCGCGACCATCTCACCCTGTCATCGCGACCATCTCACCCTGTCATCGCGACCATCTCCCCCTGTCATCGCGACCATCTCCCCCTGTCATCGCGACCATCACCCTGTCATCGCGACCATCTCCCCCTGTCATCGCGACCATCTCACCCTGTCATCGCGACCATCTCACCCTGTCATCGCGACCATCACCCTGTCATCGCGACCATCTCACCCTGTCATCCTGAGCCTGTCGAAGGACGACCCTTCGAGAGGCTCACCCTGACGGGGTGCTTAGATTGGTTCCAGAGCCTCTTCGTCGCGTCTGCGGGCTGTAGGTTTTTCCAAGTGGCCCGCGACTGCTGTCCGGTCTCTTCCGCTTATCGTTAGGTACACGACCAAACCGACGATCGTGACGAGAAAGACGAAGCTTGTTATCGACGTTCCTAAACCTAGGCCGCCTGCGGTAACCGGCTGCGAAAGCAAGTCGCCCATGGATGCACCGAGCGGGCGCGTCAAGATGTATGCGATCCAAAACGCCAGCACGCCATTGATTTTAAAGGCATAGTAGGCGAAGGCCGTTAGTCCGATCAATCCGGCAAACATGAATGCCGACAGCGCGTAGCCTAAACCGGAAGCTTCCGACACGAGATCTCCGGCCGACGTGCCCAGCGCGAACGTAAACAAGATGGCCGCCCAATAGAAGAGTTCTCGCTTGGTCGTCGAGATGGTATGAACCGATAGCGTTTTTTCGCTCAGCCACCACGTCGCAAACACCACCGCTAAGATCGAGCCAAAGAGTATGGTGGTCGTCGTCAGGCTGATGCCTAAGTTATCGACCAAATTATCCGAGATGAGCGTACCGACGACGCTGATGAAAACGACAACGGTCCAATAAATTGACGGAATATACTTTTTGGATCTAAGCTGGATGAAGAGGGCTATCAAAAACACCGCGCTCATAACGTACGACGTGGTGACTAGCCCGAGGTGCAGCGTCGTTGAGAGAAAATCTGCTGCAGTCTCGCCGACGGTGGTCGCCAAAACTTTGATGATCCAGAAAAATATCGTTATCTCCGGAACCTTATTGAGCATCTTCATATACGCTTGCGTTAACGCAGGTGGCGTTCCGTTCGTTCCATCCATTGTGTGACGTGGACGTATCGCAGGTTCCGGCAAGCCCCGCCCTACTTGACGGCTTTTCTTTCGAACTCAGCTAAGGAGCGACAATTGTGCGTAAGATCAATACGAACGATATTGAAGAATTGACGTGGTCGTCGCCGCGCGGGAAGTTTTCCGGTGCAGGCAAGCAAGTATCCGAAGCGCTGGGACGCAAGCCGCAGTCGATGGATTTGAACGAGCGCCATCCGTTCGACGTCGAAATTTGCCGCATCTCGCCCGGCGCAACACCGTACCCCTATCATTCCCACAGCGTGCAATGGGAATTCTATCACGTGATTTCGGGCAGCGGCATCGTTCGCCACGAGGATGGAACGACCCCGATCGAATCCGGCGATGCGTTTATTTTTAAGCCGGGTGAAGCGCACCAGATTTCAAACGCCGGTTCGGAGAATCTCATATTATACGTGGTCGCCGATAATCCGATCGGCGAATCGAACTATTACCCCGACAGTAAAAAATGGACTGTCCGTTCACCCGAACGTAGGCTAATACGTTCCGAGCCGCTCGACTACTTCGACGGCGAAGAATAACCCGCGCCCCTTCGTCCAGCCGAAGCGTGTCGAAAGGGCTCATCGCGTGGTGTCCCTCGACGGGCTCGGGATGAATGGCGGGCCGGCGGCCGAGGAGTTGGCCCTCAAAGTGCAAACCATCCTGCAGCCCCTGACGTATATTCCGGCCAAACTACGGAGAGCAAAAAACGACCTATGCCCACTGAACTGCGCGATTTCCTCACGCTCTCGTACGGCGAACTCGAAGAGTTGAATTTGGCCGCCAAGCAGCAGCGCAAAGACCGCGTGCCCGGGCACAAGATACAAGAACAGCGGCTAAAGTATCTGTCCGAGGAGAATCGCATCAAAGCGGTCACGGTATTGTTCAGCGATCTCGAGGGCCGGCTGCACATGCTGGACTACGACAAAAAGTTTCTGCTCGGCGCTAGCGACAATCTTACGTTCGACGGCTCGTCGATTCGAGGTTTCACCCCGCAACGCGAGAGCGATTTGCGTTTGTTTCTCGATTGGAGCTCGTTCTATTGGGCGCCGGCCGACGTTTTTGGACCGGGGAAGGTCCTGGTCTTCGGCGACGTCATCGATCGCGACGGCTCGCCGTTTGCGGGCGACATTCGCGGAAAACTCAAGAAATTATCGGCGGACCATTATGCAAAAGACGGCTATACGCTCAACGCTGCTAACGAAATCGAAGGGTTTCTGTTCCAAGGATTAGACGCCGAGCGCCGGTACCACGAAACCGGAAAGTTTGAATACGTCAATACCGGCGGCTATTACCACTCGCTACCGGGCGATCCGCTGCGAACCTTCATCGACACGGTCGCCGAGGTGCAGCGCGCGATGGGCTTCCAAAACGAGAAGGACCATCCCGAGGTCGCGCCTTCGCAATTCGAGATCAATTATAGCTACGGCGAAGTCGTGGCGGCCGCCGACCAGATCCAACTCTACAAGCTCATCTGTCGACAAGTCGCCACGCGGTTGGGCATGACCGTGAGCTTCCTGCCGAAACCCGTAATCGGCGTGAACGGCAGCGGCATGCACACAAACGTCTCGGTGAGCAAGAACGGTAAAAATATCTTCTGGGATCCCAAAGGGGACGAACAACTCAGCGCGTTCGCGTGGAAGTTCGTCGATCGTATTTTGACGCACGGCGACGACATTTGCTTGATGCTCAATGCGAGCGTCAACGCGTATCGCCGGCTCGACCCGCACTTCGAGGCGCCCAATCAGCTAAAAGCGTCGGCGGTGGATCGCGGCTCCATGATTCGCATCCCGATCGGCAACGAACGCAGTTCGCGCGTCGAGGTTCGCTCCGTTTCACCGGACGCCAACCCGTACATGGTGATGCTCGCGGTATTTCAGACCGGCCTCGAAGGCACCATCAGCGACGTCAAAAATCTGCGCCAAGCCGACCGGTATTTGCCCGGCAATATTTACGACGCGATCGACCATTTTCGTAACGCAACATGGACGACCACGCTCCTTGGCGATGACGTAAAATCGCGCTACGCCGATCTCAAACAGGCGAGTGCCGATCGCTGCCCACGGCTCCTGGGCACCTTCGTGAAGGCGCAGGAGGTGCAGTACCACCACGAAGTCTACAATCAATATCTCTGGAACCTGTTCTAGGGTCTACCTAAAGCTCGCTTGCTCCGTAGGCCGCCCGACGCCGACCGCGGCCTGCCGCGCAGGGGGTAGAAGCTCCGGGCGACTCGTGCTATCATAGGCGCTGTCCCTCGGGGCCCTGATGGGTCCAGGAGGACGATCCTCTCACAGCGAGTCGCCTACAGGCTGGGCGGCTTTCTTTCTGCGAGGAACAAAAGTCCGGACTTCGGGTCCGGTAGTGCTTTCGGTCAGCGATCGCACTTCGCTAGGGTTGTGCGCCAAGAAGCGACACGACCATCAACCACCTAGTGAAAGGACTACAGTGGCTACAAAGACCAAGACCAAGCGCGCGCCCAAAGAGCGCCGCACCAAGCGCAAACCATGCACGTTTTGCGTCGAGAAATCCCTGGACATCAACTATAAAGACGTCATGCGCCTCAAGAAGTACGTCTCCGAGCGCGGCAAGATTCTGCCCCGGCGCATCTCCGGTAACTGCGCCCGGCATCAGCGATTGCTGACCGTTGCCGTCAAACGCGCGCGCGTGATTGCATTCCTGCCGTTCGTCACGGAGTAGGAATAACGCGTGAAGGTAATTTTGCTAGGCGATATCAAGGCGCTTGGGAAGAGAGGCGCCGTCGTCGACGTCGCGGAGGGGTACGCGCGCAATTTCTTATTGCCGCGTAGTCTCGCGACCGAGGCGAGCAAGGGCGCTCTCGCCGTTCTCGACGAGCAGAAGAAAGCGCAGGACAAGCGCGACGCGCAGGCGCTCGCCGAAACCAAAGAACTTGCGACGCTGTTGGAAAGCAAGCCGGTCTCCGTCCGCGCAAAAGCGGGCGGCAACGGTAAATTGTTCGGCGCGGTGACCAACGCCGACATCGCCGACGCGATCGCGCAAAGCCTTTCGATCTCGCTGGACAAACACAAGATCGAAATCAAAGCGTCGATCAAAGCGCTCGGGACCTATCCCGTCGAAATTCGAGTGGGAAAAAACATCGTCGCGAAGACCTCAGTCACCGTCGTCTCCGCTTAAGCGAGCGCCTTGGCGAGCACTGGGGAGAATCCGTACGTAACGCGTTTTCGCCGCAAGTTCAGCAGCGAAGATGAAATAAGTCGTTACGTCGCAGCCCTGTACGACGTGCTCGCCAGCACGATCGGTGCGGATAAGCTCGTGCTGCGCGCCGGAAAAATGAATGCGTTGAAAATGATGCGGTCGCAGGCTTTGCCCGACCGCATTTGCGCGTTGCAACGCTTGGTTTTCGAGGACCCGACGCTCGAGCGCGTCACCGGCCGGGCGCAGTTCCGCCGCGTCATCGGCGAGATCGAGGAGCAACTAGCAGATTCGATCGCACAACGCAACGTTGAAGACTCGATCGAACGCAAGATCAACACGAAGATGATCGAGCGCCATCAAGACTATCTCAAGGATCTCAAGCTCGAAGCGTTGCGCGAAGATACCGGCCCCGAGACGCCGGCGACTCAACGCAAACTCGAGCAACTGGAAGCGCTCGAAGCGCGGGGGCTTGCGGCCTCGGCCCTCCAATTACTGCGCCCTCAGTCGCTCAAGGAAATCGTCGGACAAGAGGCAGCGATTCGCTCGCTGCTCGCTAAAATTTCCTCGCCCTATCCGCAGCACGTAATTCTATACGGCCCGCCCGGCGTCGGCAAGACGACGGTCGCCCGCCTCGCGCTGGAAGTTGCAAAGGCCCGCGCCTACACGCCGTTCGCCAAAGACTCGCCGTTCGTCGAGGCGAGTGGGACGACGCTACGGTGGGACCCGCGTGAAACGACCAATCCACTTTTGGGCAGCGTGCACGATCCGATCTATCAGGGCAGCCGGCGCGAATTCGCCGATTCGGGGATCCCCGAGCCCAAACTCGGTCTGGTTACGAGGGCGCACGGCGGCGTGCTCTTTATCGACGAGATCGGCGAAATGGACGTCTTACTGCAAACGCGTTTGTTGAAAGTGCTGGAAGATAAACGCGTGACGTTCGAGTCGTCGTACTATGACGAATCGGCGCCTAACGTTCCGGCATATATAAAAAAGCTCTTTGCCGAAGGCGCACCGGCCGATTTTATTTTGATCGGCGCGACCACGCGCGAGCCCGAAGACATCGATCCGGCGATCCGGTCGCGCTGCGCGGCTGTCTATTTCGAGCCGCTCACGCAATCGCAGATCGTTTCGATCGTCACCGGCGCGATCAAACGCCTCGGCGCCAAAGCGGTGCGCGGCGTTCCGCAATCGATCGCATCGTACACGATCGAGGGCCGCAAGGCCGTGCAGATCGTCGCCGACGCGTACGGACAAGCGCTTTATAGGGCCGGCGACCAACGCCCGGTCACGATCGCCGAAGACGACGTACGCGCAGTCGTGCAAGCCAGCCGGTTGGTTCAGCACACCATCGTTAAAGGACGCGCAACGCGAGAGATCGGCAAGACGTTCGGTCTGGGCGTCTTGCACTATTTGGGAAGCATTATCGAAATAGAAGCCGTCGCATTTCCGGCGGCACAACCCGGAAAAGGCAGCGTTCGATTCAACGATGCCGCCGGCACGATGGCCAAAGACAGCGTGTTCAACGCCGCGGCGGTGCTGCGCGCGGTAGCCGGGCTCGACACCGCCAACTACGATCTCCACATCAACATCATCGGCGGCGGCAACATCGACGGTCCGTCGGCGGGATTGGCGATTTTCTTGGGTCTGTACTCGGCGCTTACGCGCACGCCGGTTCCGCAAGATTTGGCGATCACGGGCGAACTCTCGATTCAGGGCAAGGTGCGCCCGGTGGGTGGAATTATCGAAAAGTTATACGCGGCCCGGCAGGCCGGCATGCGCGCAATCGTCGTGCCGAAGGAAAACGTGCGCGAAATCAACGTATCCCTGGCCGGAATCGACGTCATTCCGGTAACGTCGGTCGAGCAGGCGTTCCGCGCGTTAGATCTCCACAAGAAATCCACAAGGCGCTCTCCTCGCGCGCGGCGCAGTTCAGGTCGAGCATGACCGTCTCGAACCTTCCCATGATCGATCGCATTCCGCCGCAGAATCTCGAGGCGGAGATGGCCTTGCTCGGCTCGTTGCTCGTCGATCGCGAGATCATGGGCATCGTTGGCGAGATCGTGCAGCCCGAAGATTTCTACGCGCACGTTCACGAGACGATCTACGGCGCGCTGCAACATCTCTACGACCGCGGCGAACCGCTCGACAAGATTACGCTGGCCGAAGAACTGAAGCGGCGCGATGCGCTCGAGCGCGTCGGCGGCTTGTCATATATTTCGTCGCTCATGGATACCGTGCAAACCGCCGCATCGGCCGCGTACTACGCGAAAATCGTTCGCGAAAAGGCCGTCCTTCGCGGCTTGATCCATGCGGGGACTCTGATCTCACAAATCGGTTTCGAAAACGAAGAAGACGTGGACGGGGGGCTCGACCGCTCCGAGCAGATCGTGTACGAAGTCGGCCGCCGCCAGCTGCACGGCGAATTCGTGCCCGTGAACCGGTTGCTCAAACCGGCGTTCGAGCATATCGACAAGCTCTTTCATAGCCGCGGTGGACGTACCGGGCTCACTTCGGGTTTTCGCGACATCGACGAGATGACGACCGGTTTCCAGGCGGGCAACTTCGTCATCGTGGCGGCCCGCCCGGGTATGGGCAAAACGTCGTTCGCCTTGAACATGGCCGTTGCCGCGGCCCGCGAGGAGAGCGATCCGGTTGCCTTTTTCTCGCTCGAAATGTCGAACGACGAACTCGTGCAGCGCTTGATCTGCGCCGAGGCCGAAATCAGCATGCACGATATGCGGCGGGGCAACATCAAGCCGCATCACTGGGAGCGCATCTCCGACGCGATGGGCACCCTGAACGAGCTGCCGATTTATCTCGACGATTCGGGCGGGCTCTCGGTATCGGACATCCGTAGCCGTTGCCGCCGCCTCAAGTCCGCGCACGGACTCTCTGCGGTTTTCGTGGACTACTTGCAGCTGCTGCAGCCGGGCGTGCTGACAAAAACCAGCAACCGCAACGAAGAGCTTTCGGTCATCTGCCGCACGCTCAAAACGACGGCGAAGGACCTTGGTGTGCCGATCTTTGGTCTGGCGCAACTCAATCGCGGCGTCGAGGCGCGAACCGATAAGCGCCCGATGCTCGCGGATTTGCGCGATTCGGGTTCGCTCGAGCAAGAAGCCGATTTGGTGGCGTTTTTGTTTCGCGAGGGCTATTACAACAAGGAAGTCGCCGAACCCGACGTCACCGAGTTCATCATCGCGAAGCATCGCAACGGTCCGACCGGAAGCGTCAAATTACGCTTCCGCAGCGAGTTTACGCTGTTCGTTCCGTACGCCGACGAGTCGCATTACCCGACGCCGCAGTAGCTAATCGCGCGACGAACCGATATTCTGCGCGAGATACGAGCGCGAGAGCTTCACGTATTCGTCGGCGCTGATTCCAATCCACGTTGCGGCTTCGCCGTCGATCGGCTTTTTGACCTTGGCCGGCGAACCGGCCGCGAGTACGCCCTCGGGAATCTCGGCGCGTTCGCCGACGACACTTCCGGCGGCGACGAGCGAACCGGCACCGACTCTCGCACCATTAAGGATGACGGCGTTGCTCCCTATCAGCGCGCGGTTTTCGATGCGGCAATCTTCCATGACCGCGCAATGCCCAACGGTGACGTCGTCACCGACGATCGTTTGCCCGTGCTCGCTCACGTGCACGACGGCGTTGTCCTGAATCGAGCTACGCTCGCCGATTCGAATCGGTCCGTTGTCGCCGCGAATCACGGTCCCGAACCAGATGCTCGATTCGGCTCCCACGACGACGTCCCCGATAAGCACGGCGGTTGGGGCGATGAACGCGGACGGATGAACGCGCGGCTTCTTGCCGCGGTATTCCACAAGCACTAGAGGCACCTCCGGCGAAGCCTATTCGCATGAGCGAGAAGAAGGCCCCGCACCGCCATAACACCCCGTTGCGCGGCGTAAAAGCCACGCCGCATCCCAAGACCGGCGACCCGAACTACAGTGCGGTCAATTATGCATACGCCGGCCAGGTCGGCCACGTGCACGAAGTGGTTACCATCGGCGGCCGCGAGCTCGTCAAAGTCGGCTTCGACGATCGCAAGATCGTGTACTATTACCTCGACGACCTCGAACTCGACGCATCGGCCAAACGCGGAACCTTCCACGACGCCGACCAGTAGCACCGCCCCGTCACCCTGATGGCCCCGTCATCCTGAGCCTGCCGAACCCCCGTCACCCTGAGCCTGTCGAAGGGGGCGCGTGCTTCGGCAAGCTCAGCATGACAAAGCCCCCCCGTCACCCTGAGCCTGTCGAAGGGCGCGCGTGCTTCGACAAGCTCAGCATGACAAAGCCCCCCGTCACCCTGAGCCTGCCGAAGGGCACGCGTGCTTCGACAGGCTCAGCATGACAAACTCCCCCGTCACCCTGAGCCTGTCGAAGGGTGCGCGTGCTTCGGCAAGCTCAGCGTAACAAACGGAGCTTGGTTAGATGCGCTCGGTTATGCTGAATAGGAACGAGCGTTTGGGAAGGCCGAATTGCTCGCCGATCCCGTTGTTAAACGCTTCTTGCAACGCGGTCGTATCGGACCTGTACCGGTTTTCGGGAATGAAGACGCCCTCGCCGATGCGCCCGAACTGATCGTATTGACTGTTGAACACGTTATAGATACCGACGTTAAGCGACAGCCGCCTGATCGATTTCGTGATCGCCGCGTTGGCGTACGTGTAAGCCGGGCGTTGCAATCCGTTGTTGCTGCCGACGTAATATCCGTCGAGGCGCACCTCGAAGCCGTGGTTGTCGCTAAAATCGACGCCGAGCGACCCTTGCTGAATCGGAACCTTGACGATTTGGCCGCCGTCGATCAACGTGAGATTGTTTTGCAACGCGAGAGCTGGTATGTTGAAATAGCGCGCGGAAAGCACGTTGTAGCCGTAGTCGACGAAGAAATTGCGATTCGCCCGAATGCGGCCGGTGATGTCGATTCCGCGGTAACGACCGGTGCCTGCGTTGGCCACTGTCGTCGCGCCGAGATTTGCCACCGTCGGTGAATAGCCCGGCGCGTGGCAGTTATTTTGAAGTAACTGTAAGTACTGCGAAAGCAGATACGAGGGCGGAGTCAATCCGAGTGACGCAAGGGGCTCGACGGCGCCGAAGAGCACGTCGCGTTCGTTCATGTCGAACGCCGTGAGCTGAATGTTGCCGTCGCCTTGGAAGACGTGTCCGATGCTCGCCTCGACGTCGGTCGCTTTTTCCGTGCGAAGGTCTTTGCTTGGCGCGTTCGCGACGGTCTGCAGATTGCACGACGGGTTGGTAATATTCGTGGGACTCGTATTGTACTGGACCGCACCCTGGAGGAGTCCGATCTGCGGCACGCCTTCGGCGTGACCGGCACTTACGCGGACCACGTCGCGAGGAGTCGGCCGGTACACCAGCGTTAAGCGGGGGTCGATGCTGGACGTATTCGAAACCGAGTTCTGTTTCAGCCACGCGCTGGCGAATACAGAGAGGTGGCGCGACGGGGTGAACGAGTCCTTGACGAAATAGTTCATGAACGAGGCATTGAGCGTTGGATTGGTCGACGTTCCGGTTGCGTCGAAGGAACGGTCGATCTCCGACTGTCCGTACGCGTAGACGCCGAATCCCAAATCGTTCTTGTCGGTCACGATGTCGTCGCTGAGCTCCTCGCCGACCGTCTGATAATTGTTGACGTGTCCGTTGTCGGTCGCGGTTCCGATAGGAAACCGGTCGTACAACGTATTGAACGTATCGACGAAAACCGATGCGGCGACCATGTTGTGGCCTTTTTGCGAGTTGAGACGAAGGCTGTAATCCTGGTTGCGCAATGCCTGCCAGGCCGTTCCGCCGCCGCCGGCTGGCCCCGAAAACTGATTGACGTACTGCGACCGGTTGAAGCATTGCGTGCCTCCGCCGTCGGTAACTTTTACGTTGACGCAGCTCGACGAGCCCGCGAGCTGATCGAATTGCGCGCCGATATACGCAGGCGAGTACGCATCGTTGTCGCCTTCGCCGCTCTTGTCGTCCCAAGACGTCGCGACGTAGCCCGTGGCAGTAAGCGTCGTGGCGGGCGCGATGTCGTAGCGCAGCTTCAATAAGTTCGTTCGAAGCATGTAATTGCCCGACACCGGGTAGCTATTGGTTGCTATGTTCGATGGAGACGCATCCGCAACGTACGGCGCGTTTTTCGGAGCGCCCACGAGCAACCCGTTTTGCGTAAACGTTCCCGGTTTGAGATTTCCCCACGTCCCTTGGACGCTGGTTTCAAACGCGTATCCCACGCGGCCGGCCTGCCCACCGGCGGTCACGATCGTTTGCCGCCGCCCTTGCGTTCCAAAGCCTTGCTGAATCGTCGCCGTCGGTTTGGACGAGGGATTGAGCGTCTGAAAATCGATTGCCCCGCCCAACGTGTCCGCGCCGTATAAAGCGAGCCCGCCGGTGCCATAGGCTACTTCGATGTTGCGCAGGCCCCATGACGGCGAGAGTTGGTAGTTGTAGCCGCCGCGTTGGCCGGAACCCACACCGATGGGTCCGATGGGATGCCCGTCGAGAAGCGCCGACGTTTCGGAACCGGGCAGGCCCCGGATGTTAAGGTGTAAGTCGTCGCCGGGCGCGGAATCGAGATCGTTGGCCGTGATTCCCGGAAGACTCAAAAGCGCGTCCGCGGCGCGGAGTACGCCTTCGCGCTGAATCGTGTTTGGCGAGATTTGTTGGGTGATAATGGAACTGGTTTGCAGGCTCCCGCGCGAAGCGGTTACCGCGGCGATCTCACGCAGGCCGCTGCCGGTGCTTGACGTTGCGCGGATTAATTCGGCGCGCATCTCCGTTGACTGGCCGGCGAAACCGTAGATGTCTTCGGAACTGCCCGGTTCGTATCCGGTCGCCGATATTTGAGCGTGGTAGACGCCGGGCTCGATGTTTTTGAAGCGAAACGAGCCGTTTGCGTCGCTGGTCGTGTCGCCGACATGGCTATCGGCTCGGTAGAGCGCCACCTTGGCGTTTGCGACGGGAAGGCCGCTCTGCTGGTCGATGAGCATTCCGTCAATCGTCGTTACGGACGCCTGCCCTTGCGCAACGGCGCCCTGTGGAATGGCGAAAACGGCCATCAAAACCAAGCACAGTGACGCCCCGAACAAGCGAACCATGCGAGTAGTCGACATTCTTGTATCTCCTACGATAGCAACGGGAAGAATGCGGACGGCGACCCGCGGCGTCCTCGCTAACCGTAAGAGTTGGGAATTAAGGGCGCGTTATTCGAGCCTTAAGACAGACGTAAGCTTTTGCGATTCGATGTCCGCATGCGGGCCGAAAGGATTCTGCGTCGCGTTGCGACATAGGCATTTCTTGTAGCCGCTCAAAGGCGACCGCCATTGTTAGCTTTGCCGTTCGTTGGAGGACCGTTCATGCCGATCGTTGCAGCAGCACCACCGCAACAAATCCCCGGAGGAGGCGGATTCGACTACGTTACTGTGGGCGCCGCGCACCGCCGGTTTTATGCGGCGCACGGCGGCGCGTCGTCGCTTCTGGTCGTCGATGCGGATACGGGAAAAGTGCTCGGACAGGTGAAGGTCGGCCCAATGGCCGGAGTTGCTGTCGATCCCGCAAACGGGCACGTGTTCACCGGCGACGGCGATGACAAGGCGATCTCCGAAGTCGACCCGGTTACGTTGAAGGAAATCCATCGCATTTCCGTCAGCGGCCCGGTCGACGCGATTGCCTACGATCCGACGCTGCATCGTATCTACGGAGACGAAGACGACGGCACGCAAATCTTCGTGATCGATTCGAACACGTTTAAGCAAATAGGCTCGATCCCACTGCCGGGACACAAACCGGAATACCTCCAGCTCAATCCCAAAACGCACGAAATCTACCAGAACATCGCGAACATGAGCGAGATTGCGGTGATCGATCCGCAAACATTGAAGGTCGCGCGCACCATCGCGACGCCGGAAATCAAAAACAATCATCCGCTGCAGTACGATGCGGCGCACGACGAGCTGATCGTGGGCGGCGAGAATAATGCGTTGTCGCTCTACAAGACCGACGGTACGAAACTGCAAACCCTCCCGTTCCCGACACGCATGGACCAATGCGATCTCGACGAAGCCACGGGAATGATTGCTTGCGCCGCGGGTGGCGAGCTTACGATGCTTGAGACCGACGGTAAATCGCTAAAAATCATCGGACAGACCACGATCTCCAAGGGCGTTCACACGACCGCGATCGATCCGAAAACCGGCAACGTTTTCGTCGTGTGGGGCGACAAAGCGACCGGCAATTCGTACATGCAAGAATTCAAAGTCACGCCGTAGCGCCGCCCTTCGACAGGCTCAGGATGACGGGGCGGCGCGAGCCGTGTCCGGGCTCGGGGATTAGCCGGCGCAGTTGGGGTGGGCGTGGTGGGGTGTCGTGCGAAGCTCGGCGTAACGGTGATGCGGGGCGCGGGCTACGACGCTTGCAATGATCTTTAAATTGCTCGTGCCGGTTACGGTGTTTGCCGGGGCGATTGCCTCACCGAAGGCCGCGAAGGCCAACAATGCGATAAGCAATCCTGGGGCGATGTAGAGCGACGCGATGCGCGCGTAGTCTGTGATGATATGCATGATATCCTCTCTTTTTAGCGCTATGAAGAACGCAGAACGGTGGAAGATCCGTCGAGCAGCAGCGCTAATCGTGGATCGACTCGCTGGATGAAGTGCCGGATCTTCGCGACTCCCGGCGCCAACAGGTACACGTCGCCGGCTTTGCTCTGAGCGAGACTTATCGCGACACCCATCAGCCGATGATCGGGCGAAAATATTCCGGCGCCGGAATCCCCAAAAGAACAGATGCATTTCACCGCGAGCGCGCCGTCGTCGTCGTACTTAAAGTCCACTCTGGAGCGAACGTACGGATAATCGTCGGGGTGGCCGATTAACGTGTATGGAGCGCCGGCCACCGGAGCGGCGTTCGACAATGCGACGGCGTCATACGCGTGATCTCCTATCACGGCTACGATTGCCAAGTCGCTTTGGGCGTCTTCTTTGACGCTCGTTACCCTACCCATGAGTCCGTCGGAAAAGTAGATTTGCATGGCGGCGCCGTCAATGACGTGCGACGCGGTAAGCACGGTCATCGCTCGCCCGTCCGTCGCGACGATGACACCGGCGCCCACGTATTGCACGCCGTCTCCCGCAGCGTGGGTTACGTACACGGTTGCGCGAAAGTCAACGTCATCTTGCGTACGCGCTATCGGCCCGTGAACGATGTCGAACGAATCTGCACGCGCGTCGTTGGCGCAAATGCAAAACAGAGCTATCGTCGAGAGCAGAAACTGAAAAGCGCGCCGCGCGTTCATATAGCAAAGATACACGACTTTTGCGCGCAGAACAGTGTGTTGGCAGTTGTAGGGCAGCTTGTTACAACGCAAAAAAACGGCGCCTTTGTGGAGGTTGGCGCCGTTTCTTCTTGCACACACTCTAGAGGGAACTAGAGCGATGCACGTATCGTACACGCCGATGAACGACGGCGCAATCCCAATGGCAGTGACATGGCATCGACGTTAGGCGACACGCGATCCGAAAGCGATTGAAGACACATGGTTTAATGCCGCGCCCCATCGCTCGAGCCAGCGCGCGCGTCGCTGATGTGGAAGCAACATAGCAAGATCGCAGCCGAGATGATCCCAGATCGGTCTGAGGCGTAGCGTTATCTGCGTGTTGGACCGCACCGTTTGACCGTCACCGTTTGCGAAGGCGATCGCAAACGCGAGGGTCGATTGAAGTTCGAGATCGGGCAAATCGGCGGTCTCAACATCGAGCGACGCGAGCAAATCGAGCGTGTGTGTGGTGAGATGCCGGTGAAACGCGTCGTCGAGTGCCATTGGGCCGAGATCACGCGGTCGCGCGAACGGCAAGGCAAACAAGTCGCTCGCCAACAATCGGTCGCGGCTGCGCACCGCGATCGACCAGGCCGCAAGATAGCGACGACGCTCCTCCGCTTCGTCGCCGCGCAATGCGGCACACGCCGCGAGCGTCGCTTCGCAATGGGCCGAGATGCCCGCGAACCCGTTGAGTTCTGCGCGCGCGACCACGTCGTTTGCGAGAGCGGCCGCTTCGTCATGGCGCCCTTCGCGCAATAGATAGCGCGATTGCATCGATTCTATGCTGAGGCGATCCCACGCGCCGAGGGGACGATCGAAGAGCGCATCGGGTGCGTGCCAGCGTTCGCCCAAAAGCAGTTTTGCTCGGGCGCAGATGACGAAGCATGGTGAGGCCCGGGGCCACTGCTTGCGTAGCGCAATGGATGCAGTGTCGGCTAGTTCGTCGGCGCTGCCCGGGTCGCCGTCGATCAATGCGATCATCGCGCGCAGCATCGTCAGGTGCGCGACCGCGCGTACGTCGCGCGTAGATTGCGCCATCCGGGAAACGTGCGCGATGATTTCTTCGGTCTCGCTCAGCCGCCCGAGCCGCAAGGTCGCTTCGGCTTCGTACAGCAGGGACTCGATTATAGCGTCGGCCTCGTTGTTAGCGAGGTCACGCAGTTGGCGGCTTACTGCGAGCAGGTTTTGCGGGTCGTCGGAGCTGCGCGCATACGTCGCTTCGACTGCGAGCCGTGCTCGCTGAATCGCAGACCACGCGTGCTCGTACCGGTGTGGTCCTTCGACGGGCGGGGAGGCGTAGGCGATCCACTCCTTCGCAGCAAGCACGTTTCCGTCGAGCATATCGATTTGTGCGCGTAGCGCGCGGATCACGGGCCGGACGATCTCGCCGCATTCGGATTCGAGTGAATCGGGGATCGCTTGCCCCGCTTCCACGTACGCCGACGCGAGATCGATCCGCTGACGATCGCTAAGGCTGCCAACATGTATGTTCGATATCTCGATGGCGCCGCCGGGGTCTACTTTGCACAGCATGTCGACGAGCAACTTTGATGGGGACGAGGCAGGACCGGCATCTCCAAGAAGCCGGCGCACCTCTCCCGCGAGCAGTTCCACCGCGCGCGAGCGATATCGGAAAAATTGCCGGATCGACAGGCCCATCTCTTTGGCCACGCCCGACTGTGAAAGCTCGCCCTCAAGGTCGCATCGCCGAACGAGTTCGGCGAGGCGCGCGCCCGCCTGACCTTGCTTCGCGAAGGTGCCGGCTACGAGCCGCTCGACGGCCTCAAGCGGCGTGTCGACGTTCAGTAAATCGCACAGAAGGTTGCCCAACGGATTGCCGGCGGCCAGGTCCGGACGTCGCAGCAGGCTCAACAAATGGCGAACTTCGCGTTCGCCCCAAGACGTTTCACCGTCAAGCGGTGAGTTTGAGTGAAACTGACGCATGTGCTCCCGCGTATCTCCCATAGGCTGACCCAGCGGATGGCGGCGGCCATGGCACAACGATAGGCGCAAGCTAGCTCAAGAATCTTCAAATGCCGTATCAACAGACATCAAAGTGGTGGCATATCTTTGGCGCTGCTGCCCGAACCGAACCGGACGACCGGGAATCTCCGACAGACGCGTACGCGTTCGGACCGTTCGTCTTCGACATGCGTCGCCGCACGCTGCGGCGCGACGGCTCCCCAATAGCGTTACCTCCGAAAGCTGCGGAGATGCTTGCCCTTCTGCTCGAGCGCGCCGGAGAACCGATCGCCAAAGAGCAGTTCTACGCGTCGCTTTGGCCCGACAAAATCGTCGAAGACGCCAATCTCACCCAAACGGTCTACATTTTGCGCCGTGTTCTGGGAAGTAATGGCGTAGCGAGCACGATGATTCGGACGATCCCGCAGGTCGGCTATGCTTTCGTCGATCCGGTCGCGCCGGTCGTACCAAGCGCGAGCGCCCCGCGGCTGCGAACGCTGCCCGTTACCATCGCCATCGTCGCTTTGCTAAGCGGGACGGCGGCGCTCGGGTTCATCCTCGTCGCTCGACGACCGGCGCCGACGAGCCAGGCGTGGCTGCCCTCGCCCGTTCTCAAAACGTATCAATTGGCGCGTTTGAACTGGAGTCTGCCCACCCGCAGCGGCGCGTTGCGTAGCATCCGGCTCTACGACAAGGTCGTGAAAGCGGCGCCGTCCAGTCCGTTAGGATATGCCGGGCTCTCCGACGCCTATCACTGGTTGGCCCAAACCGACGGCACGCCGGCCGCCCAAGCGCGCGACATCCGAACGGGCTTCGCGTACGCGCAGAAAGCGGTCGCGCTTGGACCGAACAGCAGCGAAGCTCACGCCTCATACGCGCAAGCGCTGTCGTTTTCGATGGCCGATGACGAATACCGGCGTGCTCCCGGCGAGTTCGAGCGCGCCATCGCGCTCGATCCGCAGAACCCACTCGCTCACCGCTGGTATGGGGCGTATGCGTTCGGCGAGGGCAATTTCAAGAAAGCCCAGAGCGAGCTAAACTACGCAAACGCGCTCGAGCCGCTCTCCGCGCAAGATATGTACTGGCTGGGAATCTCGTACTATTACGGGCGCTCGTACGACCCCGCCGTCAAGGCCATTCGGGAAGCGATCGCGCTTGGAGCGCGCGGACCGATCGCGAAAATTCAGTTGGCGCTCGCGCTCGACCGCGATGCGCAGCCGGCAGCCGCCCAACGCGAATTGGACGCAGCGCTCGCCCAAGGATACAACCGGCCGGAGATCGAGGCCGTGCGCGTGTTGATGCTGGTGCACGACGGCCGGCGTGACGAAGCGCAACGGCGCATGCTCGTGCTCGCACGCGACAAGAACGTCGGCAAGGCGGGCGCTATCAGCGTAGCCGCTGCCTGGGCCGCTTTGGGCCGCGTCGCGACCGCTCGAGCGTGGTTGAGGAAGCACTCCGCCAGTTGGGATCCCGCCTCCGTCTTTCCGCAATACGATCCGCGATTGGACGCGGTACGCTCGCAAATTATGCCGAAGCGAGCGCCGCCGAAGACTGCTTAGAATCACGTCACGTAAACGGCAGTTTCGAGCGCCGGCATGACACCGGCACGCGCGAATCTCGGGCAGTGACCAACGTCGCGCGAGAGCGGCGGAACTGCATGCTTTTGCGCGCTTCCCTCGCGAACGGATGCGCATCGGCCACGTTTAGGTCGGCCGATGCATCGTCTCTACTACTGAAGTGAGGGATAACATGAGTCTACGACTTTCCCTCCGTCTCGTGCGCTGTATCGTCTTGTTGCTCGTTACGCTACTGGTCCAGGGAACATGGGCACTGGCCGGCACGACGGGCGGCGTTGACGGTACGATCGTCGACGAACATAACGCGCCCGTTGCAAACGCATCGGTAACGATATCGTCGCCGTCCCAAAATGCCAACGCGATGACGGACGGTTCCGGACATTTCCGGTTCTTGTCCTTAGCGCCGGACACGTATATCGTGTCCGTTACGAAAACCGGCTTTGCTCCCGCTTCGCGCGCGGGCATCTCGGTTTTTTCGGACCAGACCCAATCAATAACCATTCAAGCGCATTCGGCATTGCGCACGATTGCAAGTGTAACGTCCCGCTCCAACAACGACCTAGTCAAGAGCGGTGTAACGGCGGACGTGTACTCGGTTTCACCGGGTCTTCAGCGTGCTTCGGCCGCGCTAAGCTCGGGAACCAATCTCAACAGCGCGTACTCGGCCATTGCATCGGTACCGGGCGTCTTCGTGCCGATCGGGAATCTCGGGTGGGGTCAAACGATCAACATTCGAGGCGGCAACTACCAAGAAACCGGTAACGAGTACGACGGCATCCCGATCAATCGCGCGTTCGATCAGTACGCGGGCTCGGCGCTGTCGTCGCTGGGCAATCAGGAAGTGCAAGTCTACACGGGCGCGGCGCCCGCCGACGCGCAAGCCAACGGCCTTGCCGGATTCGTCAACCAAGTCGTACGCACGGGCACGTATCCGGGATTCGGCGTGGCCAATCTCGGCATCGGTTCTCCGGGCTATTACCATAAGGCAAGCGTCGAAGCCGGCGGCGCATCACCTAACCGCATGTTCTCGTATTATGCCGGCGTTAGCGGCTATACGCAGGACTTACAACTTCTCGACCATTTCGACGGCGTGTCGTTCGCGCCGATTTACGGCAACGGGCAAGGCACGCTCTACAACATTGCCAGCATCGGGTGTGGCGGAGCGAACCCCTCCGCCGGATGCTATACAAACGCGGGAAGCGCGAACGTCACTGGCGGTGCACCGCTCGGACCCAACGGATACGCGGCCGCGCCGGTTTTCTGGGGCTTCGAACCTACCGTCACCGCGCGCGATTCCGTCGCGAACTTCCATTTCGGCATTCCGCACAAGAAAGACGGCGGACGCGACGACGTGCAATTGCTTTACGACGTGAGTCAGACGTACAACGCCAACAATAGCGCGTTTGATTCGTGGGGTGTCGCATTCGGCGACGTCCTGAATGGCACGATCGGTGGCCCGAACGGCTTGCCGAATTGCGCCAGAGCCGGCTTGACCGACAATTGCGCGATCAACCCCGCGGTCGTAAACACGTTCAATGACGCGAACGTCTACACGGGTGCGCGCTACGGCCGATTGACGCCGGGCGATCTCAACTTGGTCAAGAACGTGTACTTTGCGGGATCTACTTCTAATAGGCCGCTGGATGGACCGGTTTCGCCGAATCAACGCGATTCCGAGACGACCGGTTTCGCCGTGACGAAGCTTCAATATCAACACAATATGGGAAGCAACGCCTACGCGCGAATCTATGGATACACCCTATACTCCGATCGCATCGACAACGGTGTAGTCGGGTCGCATCAAAACTACGTCGGGGCATTCCAACCCGATTACGTCATCACGTCGCATACGAGCGGCGTCGCCGCGACGCTGGCCGATCAGATCAATCAGAAGAATCTGCTTACGTTCGATGCCGCCTATACCACGTCTAGTTCGGTTCGCGACCGCAACGACGTTGCGGGCGGAGTCGGCGAATCGCCGATTGCCTATCTCGTCAATGCAGGCTCTCCAAACGGCGGTTGCTTTGCGGCCCAGACCGGCACGTTTGCCGCGAAGCAAGTCTCCTGTGGCACGGCGTCGACATACGTTCTGCCGCCGCTCGGTGGATCGTCTCTGGTTCCTGGAAATCCCGGAGTCGATCCGACCGTTGGAACCGAGAGTGCCTATACGTGCGGCGGCGGACCCTGCGAATACGTAACCATAAATAACGGGCAGACCGGCGCCCGCAATACGGTGAAACCGCAATTCACCAACCTCGCGTTGCAAGATCTGTTCAAGCCCAGCGAACGCCTGACGGTTAACTTGGCGTTACGGTATGAGGACTTCAAGTACGTCATGCAGCCGACCGGTAATCTGGGGAATCAACTCTTCGTCAACGATTACAATGCGTCGCACTGCATCTCCGGTTCGACGATTGCCAGACGCGGATACGGAACGGACTGCGCGGCGGGTTTCGTGCCGACCAATCTTTCCACCGCTTCGCCCAATCTTGACTTCCGGGAACTCTCGCCGCGTGTTGGGTTCACGTATACGACCGACTCCAACAACGTGTTCCGCTTCTCGTATGGGCGGTTCACCCAGCCGGCGCAAACCTCGGCGGTCGAGGCGACGAACGTCCAGGCCGGAGTTCCGAGCACGGCATTCTATTCCGGCTTCGGCTTCAACAGCTTCTCGCGGCAAGTCGTGCCCGAGGTCTCGTACAACGCGGACTTTTCGTGGGAGCACCAAATACGCGATAGCGACGTGAGCTTCAAGTTGACGCCGTTCTATCGGAAGACCAACGACGAGTTCATCAGCATTCTGGTCAATCCAAAAACGAACTTCGTCGCGAACGTCAACGGCCTGAACCTCACCTCGAGCGGCGTCGAATTCAGCGTCCGCAAGGGCGACTTCAATCGCAACGGCCTCTCCGCGCAACTGGCATATACGTACACGCATGCGATCGGGCATTACAAAATATTTCCGACCGGAGCCTCGTTCGTATCGGCCTCAAATCAGGGGATTCAAACCTATAACGCATATACGAGCTTCTGCGCCAACGCCGCCAATGCAAAAGACGCTCGCTGCGCGGGATCCACGACAAGCGGTACGGCCGCACCGTGCTACACGACCGCCGGTGCGGCCGATCCCGCCTGTGCGCCGGGCAGTGTTGCCAATCCGTACTGGAATGCAGCGCCGGCCGGCCTCCTCGATCCAAGTGCGGCGTATGCGGTATTCGATACGAATCTTGGCGTAGGAAGCACCGGTGCCGCAGCGAGTTACGTGGCGCCCCACGTGGCATCGTTAATTCTCAACTACCGGCACAATCGTCTCGCGATTACCCCGTCGTTCCAAATCGAAGCGGGCTCGAAATATGGAAGCCCACTCGTCGCGCAGGGTATCGCTCCCGACACCTGCGGCGCGACGCTTGGTAACGCGTTGGGCAACGATCCGCGCTACGTCAACGGCAGCCCCGGCGGCGGATCGCCGTACGATGCGTCGTCATGCAGCGCCGTCGTTCCAATTCCGGATCCGCTGACCCGTCATTTCGACGGAATCGGCGAATTCACGCAACCGACGGTGCTCGCTACCAATCTGCAAGTTACCTACGACGTCTCTCCGAAGATTACGTTGCAAGTGATCGGAGCGAATATTTACGATCGTTGCTTCGGCGGGTCGAGAGAAGCGTGGGTAATCGGAAGTCTTGGTTGCGCGTATAACCAAGCCGCGCCGTACGTCGGCAATTTCTACAACCCCGGAGATCGCATCCAGACCTACGTAGCCAATCCCTACGGTCCGGTGCTCGCGACGTCGCTGCAAACCCAGCCGGCGCAAAGCGCCCTGCCTTTCAACCTCTACTTCACGGCGAACATAAAGTTCTAGAAACCCCTTGTTGTAGGCATCTCGCGAAGGCCGCCGCTGGTACCGGCGGCCTTCGAACAGTACGGCCGCTTGGCAAGGGCAGAGCCCGAGCGTGCTGGATATTTTCTACGCTTGCAAGGTGGTGCCGGCTTGCGATACAGAAGCGGGTCTTCAGACGTTCTGCGTCTGAGGATTTGCAAGATGGCGCATCAGCGGGCAGTTTCTCGCGATGGGGCGGCTTCGGTCGTCTATAGTTTCGGACCGTTTACGTTCGATACGCGGCGACGCGTGCTGCGCCGCGACGGCGCGATCGTTGCGCTGCCGGCGAAAGCGACCGAAGCGCTCTCGATGTTGATTGCGCGCGCCGGTCGCACTATTGCAAAAGAAGATCTGTACGGAGCGCTCTGGGGCGAGAAGATCGTGCTGGACGCTAATCTTACGCAAACCATTTACGTGCTGCGCCGGGCACTTGCAACGGGCCGAACTGACGGACCGATGATACGCACGGTCCCCAACGTCGGCTACGCATTCGTGGAACCGTTGCAGCATTTGTCGAACGATAGCGCAAGAGTGCCGATGTGGATCAGAGTATCCGCGATCGCCGCCCTTGCGATTGTCGGCCTCGCCGGCGCCGTCGTTTCGTACGACAATCGGGGGAGGCAATCGGCGTACTCGACGCTTCCGCCTCAGGCGTTGAAAGCGTACGAACTCGCGCGGCTCAATTGGAACTTCGTGACGCCGGACGGAGCGCGACGCAGCTTAGCGCTCTACGAGCAAGTCGTGCGAACGTCTCCAACCAATCCGCTCGGCTACGCGGGCTTGTCGGATGCGTATTATGCTTTTCACGCTTCGGGCGAAAGCGAGCCGTCGATGACCAAAGACATGGCGGCCGCCACCTACTACGCGAACAAGGCCGTGGAGTTGGGGCCGCGCAGTAGTGAAGCGCATGCGTCGTACGCGCAGGCCTTGCGTTTCAAGAGAGATCCGGCTGCCGTCGAAGCGCAGTTTCAGCTTGCCATTTCGCTCGATCCGCGCAACGCGCTCGCGCATCGCTGGTACGCGCAGTTTGAGGAGGAGCGGGGGCAATTCGCGAAGGCCGCCGAGGAATTGAGCTGGTCCAACGCCATTCAGCCGCTCTCGCCGCAAGACTCATTCTGGCTGGGCGTCGCCTACTATTACGGCCGGCATTACGGTGCGGCTGCCGATGCGTTCCGTCAATCGCTGCAGTCCGGATATAAGGACCCGCAAGTGGAATTGTATCTGGCGCTCTCGCTGGACGGCCAAGGCAAATACACCGAAGCGGGGAGCGCCTTGAAACGCCTGCGAATCGTGGCCGGGTACAACGTGGCGGAGGTGGACGCCGTCCAGGCGTTCTCGCTCGCCAAGCACGGCGATCGCCGTGGCGCGCGAAAACTGATCGAATCGGTACTGCGCAGCCGCTCCAGCGATGCGGGCCCCGAGACCATTGCCGCCACCCTCTCTCAAGTGGGCGACTCCGCGCGAGCCAGCGCGTGGTTATCGACGCACGCGCAGCAGCCGGACCCCGCCTCGATATTTCCGCAGTACGACCCGCGCCTCACTCCCGATCAGCACGTGCTGCTTGCTCGAGCTTGGGCCGCGTAACGGGCAGGGCCAGCGGTCGGGGTGCAGAACCAGGCTCGTCGGCCCCCACGCCGACGTAGCTCAGTTGGTAGAGCAGCTGTTTCGTAAATAGCAGGTCAGCGGTTCGAGTCCGCTCGTCGGCTCCAGTACAAAAAACCCGTAGAATCCAGCGATTCCGGGTTTTCGTATTTCTGGTATGGCCGCGCTCGTAGTTAGCCTGTATAGCTTGTCTAAGTAAATGAGTATAGTAGACTCGGCGCGCGTAAACGGTAAACATGCATCAGGCCAAGACTGCTTGGCGTCGACCGAGCGCTCATAACTATTGCCGCGGACTTCGATGCGGCCAACGCGGACATTGCAGCCCAACTCGAGGGCGCCCCTGCACCATGAGGTTGCTC
This sequence comes from Vulcanimicrobiaceae bacterium, assembly GCA_036559125.1. Lineage (GTDB taxonomy): Bacteria > Vulcanimicrobiota > Vulcanimicrobiia > Vulcanimicrobiales > Vulcanimicrobiaceae > JALYTZ01. The sequence continues at coordinate 1,545 of DATBTT010000039.1, read as the reverse complement.
CTCGCTATGTATGCGTTCGTGTAGTCTGCCGGTGACCCGGAGAAACTTTCAAAACGTGCGTTTACCGGACACGGCGTTTGGAAAAGGCACTTCTAAGGAGGGTCCTTCGACAAGCTCAGGATGACGGGGATTGTAAGCTTAGGGTGACGGGATTTTACGCTTAGGGTGACGGGATTGTACGCTCAGGATGACGGGATTGTAAGCTCAGGATGACGGGGATTGTAAGCGGGTGGAGGACTTTGTTGATCGGAAAGGGGCGTCGCATCGTATGAAGGCTGTGGTGTTCAAGGGGATCGGGCAAATCGGTTTGGAGACCGTTGCGGATCCGACGATTCAAGACGACGGCGATATCGTCGTCAAATTGACTAGTAGCGCGATTTGCGGAACCGATTTGCATTTCGTACGCGGTTCGTTTGCCGACATGGAACCCGGTACGATATTGGGGCACGAAGGCGTCGGTGTCGTGGAAGAAACCGGCAAAGGCGTTCGCAATCTCCGCAAGGGTGACCGTGTGGTCGTTCCGTCAACGATTGCATGCGGCACGTGCTCCTACTGCCGCGCGTCTTACTATTCGAAGTGCGATGTCGCGAACCGCCAGAACCCCAAGGCAACTGCGTTTTTCGGCGGACCGAAGGGCAGCGGCGGCTTCGCCGGTTTGCAGGCTGAATACGCGCGCGTCCCGTTTGGAAACGTCGGTCCGGTGAAAATACCCGACGGTGTTGGCGACGACGATGCGATTTTGCTCTCCGATATTTTTACCACCGCGTATTTCGGTGCGGAGATGGCGTCGATCAAGCCGGGCCATACCGTCGTCGTGCTCGGTTGTGGGCCGGTCGGCCAACTCGCCATCGCGTCCGCGAAATTATTCGATGCGGGACGCATTATCGCGGTCGATTGCGAGCCGTCGCGCTTGGAATCGGCGCGCCGGCAGGGCGCCGAACCGGTGGATTTTGGAACCGAAGACGCTGTGCAGACGGTGCTTGCGCTTACCAACGGAATCGGCGCCGACTGCGTCATCGATGCGGTCGGAATCGACGCGCAAAAGGAGAAGCCGAGGAGCGGCGCCGGTTTCGAGCCGGGTGCGGCTCCCGCACAGGCGCTTGCGTTTGCCGTCGACATGGCAGCTAAAGCCGCGCACGTTTCGATCATCGGCGTCTATCCGCCGACTATGACGCAGTTCCCGATCGGCAAAGCGATGGGCAAGAATCTTACGCTGCGAATGGGCGATTGTCCGCATCGGCGCTATCTGCCGCAAGCCCTGCGCGCCGTCGCGAACGGAACGGTGCGACCCTCGCGCATACTTTCGCAGAAGACCGGTTTCGAAGGCGCCGTCGCGGCGTACCATTCGTTCGCCGATCACGAAGACGGCTGGTTGAAAGTCGAGCTACTGCCGGGATCGCCGTCTGCGACGCAGACGCGCGCCGAGCGCGGCGAGCTCGTCTCAGCCTAACTCTTCGTCGCGACATACCGTTACGGCGAGACGAGCGCGCTCCACGACGCCGATGCATGCCAGTGCGCCCGCATTACCGCAGGCGAACTGGCGGC